>CAYUPL010000031.1:0-14653 GCA_964446655.1 uncultured Desulfopila sp. | reverse complement strand
ATGGCAGGTTTCATCCACCGGCCTGCCGGGCAAAATGGGCGAACTCTGCAACTGATGAGGCGGGGACAGCTTAAGCAGTCCGGCGTTTTTGCAGACGGAGTTGTCAATTCCGCGCCTGGCTTTACCAATATCCCCATCAAACACATATCCCAGCATGGCCGCTGCCTGCTGAGCCCCGGAATATTTGCCCGAGACAAAACACATCATACCCTGATCGCCGGTCACATATTCGCTGATCAATGACTGCCAACCGGAAGGAAAAGTGACATGCAGTCGTTTAGCTTCAATGGCGAAATAGGTCTCTACTCCCGGTGGGCAGATAAAGTTGATGTCAATCCTACCACTATGTCCTTCCTTGCCGCTGTCATCGAAAATCTGGTGTTCCGGAACAGGAATATACGGTGCGGACCGGAACAACTTATCTTTGATCAATAGCTTATAGAGACGGACGGAAAGAACATCTTCCCGTTCCGTCTCACTGGTCTTTTTCAAGGTTTCGGCATGGAGAAGGACCACGTCCAGGATTTGCGGGATCTCTTCAGAGGGAAATAACGGAATACCGTGCGCAGCGCTCAAGTCAACTCTCCCGTATTGCTTGACGCGCCTGGGCAACCCTGGCATAGATCTCCGCCGCGTCATTCAAAGCGGCGGTCCTGGTCCAGTATTCGACGGTATTTGGTTTGATAATGCGGATGGCGGAATCGTCAAACCAGATAATTCCGCGTAGGTAATCTAGTCGGCCGTCCGATTGGGTGATTGTATTTTGCAGCCGCGAAATAACTTCCGCCAGACCAGCTGGCAACTCTTCTTTTCCGAAGGAGCACTGTTCATTGGTTTGGTGAAGGGTGATAATCGCCAGTCCCGTATCTTTATCGATGCCGCCGACCGGAGAAACCCGGACCGTGCCCTTCGCCTGTGCCGCCCATTCATTCAGGGTGTCGGCCAAAGTCGAGGCATAGGGTTCGATTCCCGCCCGATAAACGGACAAGGAATTATTCTGGATCGGTTGCTGGGCGGGAATCGGAGAGTCCATTCGAGGCGGGGTAGCGCTTTTGATGGAGACGTCAACCGTATCCTCAATCAGAATGATTTCCTGCTCGATCAGATCAAAATACTGATAGATTAACGGCTCTATTTCAACCTGCAGGTCATCCACTGCTTTTTGACGCCAAGCGGCCAGGTTTCTCTCTTCGTATCCGGGCAGAGGAAAGGCATCTTTGTTTCTCTTTTCCAGCTTCTCCTTGATCTGCTTTTTGACTTCCCTTGCCTTTCGGGCAATGGTGTGCACTATTTCTTCTGCTTCCGGCGAGGCATCTTCGGTGCCGGGCAGTGGGAAGGGCAAACGAAGCATTTCATTTAGGTGGACCTGTTCACGTTCCGTACCCCAACTGGCAACTGTATGAAAAAGAAAGTAACGGGCCAATTTAGATCTAAGATAGAAAGTAAGGAAGAGTAACAAATCCTCGTCTTCCCATGGTCCAGCTATGGAGTGAAGCGCATGCCGAAAGCGGACCGGGAAATCAAAGAATACACATTCCGTGAATCCTTGGTTTACGAGAACAAAAGGTGGAGTAAACAACTCTTCCGGCGGCTTGCTGTAGAGTTTGTCCGGGTAATAATCGCCCTCTGCAAGATGATTGGTGAGCAGTTCGCATTCCCTCGGCTGAGGAAAAATCTTTTTCTTGAGATCGGCAGGGGCTACAAATAAGTCAGTTTTTCGCCAATCAATGGAAACGAGGGAGCGATCCGATGGAAATTTTCCCTTTCTATATGGCTTGAAACCCTCGCCAGCAATCCACCGTTTTGTTCGGGTAGATTTTGATTTTCGCAATTCACTCAAGACATCCACGGAGTCTTCAAGTCGCGGCATCTCGAATAAATGCCGCAAAAAAGCACAATCCCTTGGCGTCCCCCAGAGATGCTGTTTCCAGACAAAGGGCGCCTTTTTATCCCGTGCAGCGTGAACCAGTTCGCGCAGCGGAATACGCTTCCGGTCATGCGGGGCAAGAGGAATAACTCCTTCGCGGAGGTCTATGTGACGGACCTTCGGTGTTTCGTAGCTCACCGCATGGCTTGCCATGTCCGGCGCGTCGGCGTTGAATCGAGCGATAATACTCGGACAAATGGCGTTCTTAAAGAGTATCCGCCGGTAATCCGCCAACTGCACAACCTTTTCCAGGGTCACCGCTTGCAGCCACTGAAGTTGAAAGGGATTGGCGGTCTTATTAAAGAGCACCTTGGATGGCAGCAGAATGCAGGCCCGGCCTTTAGTTTCCAGAAGGTCGGGAATTTTCAGGGCAAATTTCTGAGCAATCTGCTTACTACCTTTTCCCTGCCAGGGCGGATTGCCGATTATATATCCGAAGCGGTCTTCAAAGAGTCGGGATGAGTTCAGAAAATCCTCCCGCACAATGACCGGAAAGTCCGGCTCGAAGGCGCCGTCTTCATCGGACAGGAGAATACGAGGCAGCTTGGTGCCGGTTCGTTCCACATAGCCGGAGATATCCGGGGGATCGAAACGATCCAGAAACGCCAGATAGAGGCTGAAACAGGCGATGCGGCAGGCGGTCGGACTTATGTCGAAACCGCAGAGTTGCTCACGCATGATCGTGAGCAGGGCGGCGGCTTTCTCTTCATAGACGCAGCCGGGATGGTCTATGATCCAGCAGGTGGCAAGCCGGTTAAAGAGAGCTACCAGAAAAATTCCGGAGCCGCAGGCAGGATCGAGATATCGCTTTGTCTGCCAATTCATGTCTCCCTGAATCGCTATATCCAGGACGGATTCAGCCAGAAATCTCGGGGTATAGAAAGCGCCTGCCTCTCGCTTGCCCTCGCCGTCCTCCTCGGCCAGGAAATCTTCGTAAATAGCACTGATGGTCTCTACCGGAATCCACTGAAAGTCATAGGCCCAAAAACCAAGGGAAAGCTGCCTTGAGCGGACCGAATGACCCCGTAAAAATTTTATCAGCAATCCGATGTGATGATCCCGGAGGCGATCCTTCTCCGCTTCCGTACTCCGCTCAAACATGCTGCCGTTGAACTTTTCCTTTAGATCATCAAATAGCTGATATAGAACTTTTTTTGCAGCTCCGGCCTCCAACCGCTCAAGAGCATCAACCAGTTTCGCCCCCGGAGAACAGGAACAATATGAAAAATGCGCCAAATCAATAATGCCGCGATCGATCAGGTAGCAGAGGAAAAGGATACGGGCCAGAAATGTATGGGCCTCGGGCTTGGTAAGACCATCGTTTCCCATGGTGATGGCGTCGCGAATGGCGCCTAGATTATCGAGCAAATATGTGTCTACGGATTGTTTTGCATCAAATCTATCGGCGTGGGTCCAATAATACTTACCGGTGGCCAATTGCAGATAAATATCGCGGACCCGGATGGCATAGTCGGCAAGCTTAACGGTTTCGATCAGACTTTTGTCATAGTCTTCTTTTTTTCCCGGTTCCGCCGGGACTGCCAGCCCGGAATAGAGACGAACGGTTTGCGGGTCGGCCAAGACAAGGATAGTGGCCACCCCTTGATTCCAGAAATTGCGCTGATGTTCGTTGGCTTCTTCTGGTGTGAGTGGGTGTTCACGACAACAGAGATAGAGTGTCGGAATGCCGGAAATACAAACCACACCGTCAAGATCGAATTTTTCCCAGGCACGGGTAAGTAAATGCACGTAGGCGCTGAGGTCTCGATCGGCGGCGATTTCTCCAGGAGAGGAGTAGAAGCGTATCCCTTCCCCGGCTTGCTGCACATGTGCTTGTAATAAAAGAGATGCCACCGCGCCCATTTTATGACTTTCCCATCTCAGCAGACATGCCGGATAACTGTTCTCACAACGCCTTGTATCACTAATTCATTGATGGGCGTCATATCAGGATATTTGTCGTTTTCAGGTTTCAAATAATTTTGGCCGTTGCGTTTCACCAGTGTTTTCAAGGTGGTTTCGTTATCGATCAATGCCGCCACCATATCGCCCTCACATGGTTGTTTCGAACCATCTATTATAACGGTATCTCCTTCATAAACACCTTTTCCGGTCATCGAGTCCCCGACAACTCGGAGTGCATAGCAACGGGATGAAGGTTTGAAACCAAGGCTCCGGCTGTCGACACGAACAAAACCTTCCTGGTCTTGCACAGCACATTCAGGATGCCCGGCGGCTATCGAGCCGAGAATCGGAATGGCAACAGACTGAGTCTCATTGTCGACAGTTTCTGCTACGCGAATGGATCGAGCCTTGTTAGCATCTCTGCGGATAAGTCCTTTTCGCTCCAGTGCCTTCAGATGATCTCTTGCCGATCGGCTGCTGCGGAAGCCAAAATGCTTGGAAATCTCGGATATGCTGGGAGCAGGTTCTCCATTCCTTTGCACATCTCTCAGATATTCGTAGATTTCTTTTTGTTTTTGAGTAAGTAGCGCTTTCATACTACCCATATAGGTAGTATTTTGCTGCTTTCCTGTCAATGAAAAACTGCACTGTTGGTCAACTTGAACGGCAATGTTGAAGTTAAGCCTATTCAATTGATTTTAATATAAAATACTCCGTTGCAACTTGTGCTACTCCTCAAAAAAGAAATCCGAATCGATCTTTTTGATTTCGTAGGCATCCACAATGGACACGCCCATATTGAGATCGATCATCAGATCCACAAGTCTGCTGCCATCGATTAACTCGACCTTGGGATCAATGGTTGAGACGTACTGTTCGGCATCCCTGGTGAAGACCCCAGTGGTAATGAAGACTCCTTTCTTGGCTCGTTTCCCATGCAGGGCGCCGACAAACTTTTGCACATCCGGGCGGCCAACCGACCCCTGCCATCGTTTTGCCTGGATGTAAATCACATCAAGCCCGAGTTTGTCTTCTTTGATAATTCCGTCTATTCCTTCATCGACGCTCCTGCCCATGGACTGCCCGGCATCCTTGATCGAGCCGCCATAACCCATTTTGACCAGGAGTTTGACCACCAGATTCTCAAAAAATTCCGGGGTGTTTTTGGCGATCTGAGTGAGAATTTCATTGGCCAGATTACGGCGAAGTTCCTGATACGCGTTTTCAAAAATTTCCTCTGGAGTTGCTGTTCGTTCTTCATCTCCACCGTTCTCACCGCCTTTTTCCTGCTTGTTGCCTGATTTGTGGAATTCGACAAATTCGGGATACTGTTTGAGATGTTTAACTCGGAGCTCAACCGGATTGGATTTCAGTAATTCCCGACCTCGCTCCGTAATACGGAAAAAGCCACGTTTCGGGGCCTCAAGAAGAAGCGCTTTACTCAAATAAACCCTGGCCCAGGCGATACGGTTCTTATATGTTGCCTGTTTGCCGCTGGGGAGCATTTCCTGCCGGTCTTCTTGGCTGAGCCTGAAATAATCCACCATGGCAGCATAGGCATCTTTGGTATTGTGCAGTTCCCCGTCCGAACTGTACTGCAGAAGCGGTAGGAAAAATGATTGAAAATCAGGTACGGCCAATGTTTTTTCTCCTTGTCCTATCTGTGGTAGCAATTATACAACGATGCCACCATATGTGCTTTTCAACCATCCTTCTTCAAAAACCGTTTCCCCTTTTCCGTCTGCCGATATTTTTGCTTGCTGCTTTGGGGTTTATCGGGGATGGTCATTTCAACAAACCCAGCATCAAGCAAAGGCCTGAGCACTTGGTCCCTGAACTTAGTCCTGTTAGATCGACCTATCAGGTTCATCAGTTCGGTTACGGCCTTTTCGTTTACGCAGTTTCGCAGAATTTCAACTTGGTCCCGACTTAGTCCCGACTTGGTCCTGACTTGTTCCTTAGCAGCTGGCTTCTCCACCTCTATCCGGCTGAAAATGATCCGGTACCAGTCTGCGTCCGCCTCGATGCGCGGTGGCGGGCAAGGGTAGGCTTCACACATCTGGCGGATACGAAACAGGCCGGAGCCGACCTTTTCTACCAGGTTCATGCGGTGCATCATACCGAAGAGCAAGGGGTTACGGGGAATACTTCTGGTCCCAAGCGTTTCAAGGGTAAGGCCGCCCACTAGGCCACCTGGATTGACGATTTCCACTCGGTCCTGAAAAATGTGGATCTGCAGGTCACCTGGCTTGCGATAATCCCGGTGGCCCATGGCGTTGAGCAGGGCCTCACGGAGGGCGCCTTCAGGCAGTTCCAGCCGCTCTTTACGCTCAAAGCCGATTTCGTAGGCGGTATTGAGATGGGCTAAAAGGTAATTGACTGTCGCATGGTAATTGCTTAAAAAATCGGCATCATAGACCTTCTGGTCGAGGATGCGGGTAGTTGTCCGGCCCTGAAACAGGCAGCAGTTGACAGCCGAGCCCGGCACCACCAGGGAGGAGGTGGAACAAAGGAGCAGAGAACCGGCATAGGTCATCCGCCTCTGTTTGAGCAGGCCCAGATTTTCGAGCAGCCTCTCGGAGTCCAACGCAGGCGTGATGCCGCAAATTCGGACCAGTTCGTCATAGGCGGCCCGATTCAGATCCGAAGGCCAATTATAGCGGTCATTGGTCTTCTCATCAAAATAGACCAGCCCCTCGCGATAGAAAAACTCCCGGATCTCATCCCGGTTCATCTGCTGGCAGGTGGCGCCTTCACGCAGATAGAATTTGCCCGACGAGCTGTGCGGCTTAAATCGGCTTGCCGGGACGGAGACGACAAGAACACCTGCCACTTCTTCACACTCCACCATCAGGGGAGGTTCAAGGTTGCGGGCTATGGACTGCACTTCGGAGTGCAGATTATTGTTGGGCACAACTGGATGAATTCTGCCGTCGTTATCCACGCCGATCAGGATGCGGCCGCCCAGGGAATTGGCAAAAGCGCATATTTCCCGACCCAGATGGGCTGTTCCGGAACGCTTGAACTCCAGTAATTGTCCCTCACCGGTGGCAATCAGGGCCTGCAGCTCTTCCAGGTTCATCCTTTATCTTTCCTTTTTACTGCGGACGTACTCTCTGCCAGCCACTGGTCAATGATATCGCGCCGGAAACGCCAGTGTTTGCCGACCTTCTGGCCGGGGACCTCGCCTTTCTGAGCCAGCTTGTACAGGCTTGACTTGGAGATTTTGAGATAAGCGGATAGCTCTTCGATGGTCAACACCTTGTCCAGATGTTCAGTCATCTTGTTTCCTTTTTGCAAAATTTGCTTGATTGTATTCATTATTAGCAGTTGCTGGAAAACAGATCAAGGGTTTTTGTTGCCAGGCTCTGGCAGAGGAGATATTGGAGCAACCGTGGCTGATGCGAAATTCGAGTTATAAAAAAGAGAGGAGTGCTGTGGCGGGGTCAGCTGCAACACCACCGATAGTTCCCGGAAAAGCTGGAAACAAAAATGGCCTTGTTACAATATGATCGCAACAAGGCCTATGTAAAACTCCTGCATTACAGGAAGTGGTATTGTGGGATGCAGGGAATTGACTCAATCAAACAAGCAATTGAAATATTTGGATATTCAATAATATATTAATGAAAATACCGCCAAAAATACCGTCACCCCATTCCTGCTGTTGCTTATAATAAAACAGTTGCACCAGCCTGGATTAAGGCTTGATTCTCTTCACCCTTAATAGAATAAATTTTTTTGCCTGACCCTAAGGCACTTTCAGCGATATTGTAAGTATCTGTTCCTTTTTGAGTGTGAATCACAAATAGTTGATCAGCTAAAGAAGCAACAAAATGATTTCTTTGTTTTGCTAATTTGACGGTCGCTCTTTTCTGGCCTTCATCGAATGGCGATATAATGAGGAGTCTATCTTCCTCAAATGCATTTTTCCATTGCCTGGAAAATCTCATATTTTGAATCGCTCTGGCCGGGCACATGATAACCGGCTGAGAGCCACGCAGAAGTATCTTGAGGCATTCTTGTTCCATCTCTGAGTGAAAGCCACTGACAATGGTATCGCCAGCATCACGTAGGAAAGTTATGTAGTCTAATGCTGGGAGGATGAGGCTCCCGGGGCACTTCCGAGAACAGAAAAGGCCAGTGAGTTGTTTACTATCTGCAAGAATATCGAGGTTACCGGCTACCGTTATCTCTGCAAGAGACTTGTTCCAAAGTGATGTCAGGCGGGGATAGGCCTGCTTGTCTTTTATTGTTATGGATTGACATTGCATGATCAATGCAAGATAGCGTCATGCATCTTGAGGTGTTGGGTGTAGCCAGCCTTTCTGATCAAGGATATCCCAGGCGAGGCGGATATGTTTTTCCTGGAACATACTCTTACGATTGTTCCAGGCATAAGTTCTTTTCACTGCCTGTCCTGCTGTTTTGGCATTTTCGTGATTCGCTACCCAGTGAACAGTTGAAAGCAGTTCCATGCCAAACGGGGTTTCAAAACCTGAGATAAGGTCAACAACTTTCAGAAAATGCTCACGAGTATCAATATGGTTCTCAAGAAATATTTCAGCATTGGAGAGAACATCATGCATCAGGTTAATTTGCTTATTGGGATTATCCTCCGCGTCTCCGTATCCATTGATAAAATGGCCTTCCATAATGTTCAAGACATGACGCAGGTTTTGGGCATACGGCCCGTACTGACCTTTCTGGTATTTCAATTTCAGCTCTTCTCCGGCTTCCTGCATGAAATACATCAGCTTGTGTATTTCAAGGAGAGTAACAAAGGGGTCCATAACTGCTGCAAGATATCGTCTCATTAGAACAAGCAGTGCAGCCCGCCCAACAGTTAAATTCGGAGTTTTCTGATCGTGCACCATCGTTTTTGCAGATGGCGCACCTTTCGGCTCATATAGAACCACCTGCACGTCACTCAGGTCTTGAAAGGCTTCCTCTATTTTTGAGCGGATATCATCCCAGTGCAATCCACCTAAGCCGCAACCAAGAGGGGGAATAGCAATGGAGTGGATTTGCCTGTTGCGTATTTCTTGCACCAGGGTTTGCAACCCAGCCTCAATGTCTTCTATCCGGCTCTTGTCTTTCCAGTGTCTTTTTGTTGGAAAGTCAATGATATATTTTGGATTATGGAGACGTTGGAGGTTATGGACAAGCATTACACCAGGTTTCAGTACCTTGCTGTCGCAGGCTTTTTTGTATTCTTTGAAATACTGATCTGAAAAAGCCTTCTTGAATTGTAGAGCAATACCACGACCCATGACCCCGACACAGTTTACAGTGTTCACCAGCGCCTCGGCATTGGCTTTCAGTATGTCGCCTTGTTTCAGTTCAATCATTTTCTCACCTCAATACTTAATAATACCATGTCCGTTCAATTTTCACGACAGGTTTATGGGCAGTAGCTTGAAGGATCGCGTTCACCCTGCTTAACATGGCTTCGCTGAGCACTCCAATTTTCTCAACAAGCTGCCATGGGAATACGTCGTAAACAAGAAACTCTGCCTGTTTACCTTCTTTGACTACTGGGTCACGGAAGTCAGTTTCCCCTACAGCATTCCAGTCAACCTGGTCTAGATCGGCACGGTTGTTATAAAAATCGGTGAACCTGGTTCCTGCGTTCCGGTCTGAAAAGGCCCAGCATACATCTTGACTGGCAGCCCAGTTTATGACCGATTCCATGTCTGCCTGCAGGTGCAATATGGGACCTTGACCGCCATGATAGGTCATATCTGGGTGATTGTTGCAGTGGATTATGAAGAGCATAATGGAACGGGGGCAGAAGTAGAAGGGGACATAATCACCAACTTTGGATCCGGGATGACATGGAACATCGAGCTCGAAAAGTCGCCGCCGTTTAATTTCGGACATCCCGATAGCTGTCTGATTCTGCCCTGCCTGGCAACGCCGCCCGTCTGATTCAATAGACCTAGTAGACACAATGGAAGCAAGATTGTCTATATGAGTGATATGATAGATTTTCGGTTGTGCCGGTGGCGGTGTCATATAAATTTCTCAGCTTATTTCCATACGATATTTGATGTCATAGTTGATGATGAAGTCCAGCTCTACTTCTGTGAATCTATAGTGACCGGCAAGAACCCGGTCTATTTCATTTATAATAGATTTAGCCTTTGGCCAATCGAACTCTTGATATTCTGAGTTGGCTCTTTTTTTGAGAGAAGAGTTTTCTTGATAATTTTTCATTAGGCATTGGTATAATTCTTTAAATTGTAATAAGATTTTTTTGTCTGGATCACCAACTGGAAATTTTTTAACATCATCCAACGTTAAATTCCTACAATTTCCTGAAGAAAAGAAATGGTAAAAATATAATGAACTACTCAGAATAGCTCCGACAAAAGCTGAATGCTCTAAAGACCCGAGAGATAATTCTCGAATGTGAAAAATGGACTTATCCCCAAGTGGTGACTTGAAAAAAGGGAGAAAGTTCATGGCACGAATCCAATAACCAGGTGTTCTATGGAAATAAATTTTATATTCAGAATAGGGATCTATAAAGTGACTGATAGTTTTTGTATCTACTGCTTGTACTTTTCTTAATACATTGGCACCAACTGGCCCATTGGGCTTTGGGATCATTGTTGGTAAAGCTATGTCATGAATCGGTGTATTTTCGATCTTTTCAAAAAGTGTTGGCCGTTCAGCAATAAACCATTGCATATATTTTGTCGAGAACTTCTGAGGTAATGAGGAGAATGTATTGTTGCCAATGAATATAGTCAGCCGTTGCTCAACCCCATTGAATAATTTAGCTGGACGGATCGCGAAATGAGAAAAAAATGAAGAATTGAAATAAGAAATTAAAATTTTACGAAGTTGTTGATTATTCTTAATACTGACCAAAGCAATCGGAACAATAAAGCCCTTGCATCCATTAGAATGAAGAAGTTCAAGAGCTCTTTCCATAATGAAAGCATATAAATTTTGGCTAGGTTCAGTAATAAAATTTTTTACTTTGTATGTTCCAATAACTTTTTTATATTCCACATAGGGAGGATTTCCGATTATCACGTCAAAACCACCGTGGGCCATAATTCCGTAATACTCGATAAACCAATGAAAAGGCTGGTGGCTTGCTTGCCATTTCACATAAGCAGCCCTTTCTTTCTCTACGTTAATTCCGTTCTTGCCAGCTAGAGCATAATTCAACTCTTCCTCCAGAGCATTCAATCTTTGACGCACACGTAACTTGTCTTCATGGGGTACGGAACCATCCCCCTCCACTTGGCGGCGGCGGAAGATGTCAAAGGCTTGTTGCAGGTCTTGAGCTTTTTGTTCTATCTTGGTCATACGACCTGCATCCATACCAGGCAGCAGTGCTTTACCTTTTGATGTTGTCACCGCCTCCTTTACTTCATCATAGCTGGTAAAACCTACCAGTGTATTACCGCAGCGGATATTAAAATCGATGTCTGGTAGAGGTTCAATCTGGTCTCCTCTCTCCACCTGGGCCACCATTTTCAGAAAAAGCCGAAGCTTACAGATTTCCACAGCCTCAGCCATGATGTCCACCCCATAGAGGTTATTCAAGATGATGGACTTCATAATGAAGTAGCTCTGGTTTGGATGGCAGTGTACTCGCTCTAACTCAGCCCTAAAGTCACTGTATTTTTCAGGGTGTGGTTTTTCTTGTGCCTGGTCTAGCTCGGCAACAAAAGATTGCATACGATCGAGACATGCTTCATATAGCGGCTCGAGAATATTTAGGGCGGCAAACAGGAAAGCACCAGAACCGCAGGTTGGGTCGAGAATAGTGATACCGCTTTCTGCATTTTCATTGGAGTTTTTGGGGATGCGACCAACAATGGCATGCCAGAAGGCTCTTAGCAACATAGGGCCTTCACAGTTCTCAATAACATCCTGAGCAAGCTGCCGGATGTTGAGGTTGTATGTAATGCAATCGTTAATAGATTGAATTTCACCATCTACAAGTTTCAACCACACTTCTTCATATCTCTGCCGGCGCACCACTACCTCACGCCAGATTTCTGTGGGCAAGGCAAATTCTTCCGATGCCGGTTTATTCCACCCCTTACGGCGTTCTAACAGGTCGGGTTTTGTAGTATCCACTCCGTCCTCAATTTCCGGGGGCAGCGGAAATTCGCAGCCCTTTCGGACAGCCTTGTAGATATAACGGTCCGGGTCCTTCTGTAAGAGATTCCAGACCGATTGATCCCCCTCGAAGGCGATTCTGCATTTCTTCTGCGCCGCGTCAAAGAGATAGGGGATAATAGTATTCTTGCTTATGTATTCGGTGATGTCCTCCTTGGTGTAGTAGGCGCCCATCTGTTTCTGATTGATGTATTTCTCAAAGATGTAACCCAGGACATCGGGGTTGATCTCGTTGTCCTTCCGCAGGGGGCGCTCATCCAGGTGCCAGTGATACTGCTCGAAAAAATCGAAAAGCCGTTCAAAGGCATCATCACTGATCTGGATATCGCTGTACTCCTCCTCCAGTTCATGGACATCAAAAAGGCCGCCGTTGAGGTAGGGAACCTTGCCCAGCAGGCGGTCAAGAGCGGGGTTTCGTTCGACTGTTTTCTTGCCAAGCCCTTCATGGAACAGACGCAGAAGGAAGTGGCGGTAAAAGGAATGAAAACTGCCCTTACCCTGTTCCTGCTGCATCATCTGCAGGCGGTTTCGCAGGTAATTAAGGTCATTGTCCAGAAAGCCTTTTTTCTGGATAAAATAGACAAACATCAGCCGGTTGAGCATGAGCGACGCATACCACTGCTGATCGCCTTGATCGGTGATGCCTGTGACAAATTTCAGGAAGGCGGCATGCTCCTTCTTGAACCGTTCGTAAAATTTTTTTGTGATCCTCTCGACATTAAAGGCGGCTCGGGTCCGGCCTGCCATATCAACGATGCTGATTGATTCCTCTTCATCAAGGGTAACCACCAACCTAGAAAGTTTCTGCAGTAGGGCATCGCCTGGTTGTCCTTTGTGGAACGTATGTTCCCGGCAGGCGTCCGGGCGGCCTGGCTGTCTTTTGACCCATTGCCATACCTGCCTGGTCTGCGTCTGGTCAACATAAATAATCAGGTGTTCGTGGCGTATTTTTGCCGCCTTACGCTCAATCTTGCGCCGCACAGCATAGGTTGGAAAATCCGTTTCCGTAGTGCGAACCAGAAAGACTACCAGCCCCCGTTTTTCCGCTACGGCACGCAGGTTGAAGGTGTTATTGCCAACTTCAATAGGTAGCTCTTCCCGGTAACGGTCCCAGCCAAGCTCCTCGATAAAAAGATTATCAAAATCAAACTGCTGCAGAAGTGTTCTGGCTCTTTCCAAATTAAGGTCATTCATTTGCTCACCTCTGTATCGGCAATAAGGCCCATAGAGCAGATCAACTTCGGTTCCCTGGTCTCCTCATCTTCATTGACAATGCAGAGCCGGTCCTCTTCCCGCAGGGCGATAACAAGTTCGGCAAGAGAAGCGTCTGATATTCCGCTTCTGAGCTGGCGGTTCAGGGTGTCGGTGGCTGTCTGCCGCAAGGGAAAGCGGTAGATGTCTTCAATAACCTTGTTGAGTAGGTTTGCCTCAAACATATGTTCAAAGAGAGTGCCCTTGAGCTCTTCTGCAAATTTTTTCAGCCGTTCGTAGGTTCTAAACCTGGCACCTGAGGGCCTGCCGAGCTGGCCGCCGACACTGCGCTCTTCTGAGATAATAAGTTTCGCCCCGGCCTTAACCAGTTCGTGATGGTTTTCCAAACGTGGTAATGCAGGTGTTTTGGGGCCGCAGACCGCCGCCTTCAATATAGCAAACTGGGATTCGGTGACGCTTTTTCCTTCCTTATCCATCCAGGCCAGGGCATCGTTTCCTTCAGCGGTACGCATATAGACCAGCACCCCTTCCGGTTTGTCTTCCACGGTTTTGTGACTGTGGCTTGAATAGACAACCGAAGGCAATTGAGGAATTACTTTCTGCAGGTTCGGATCGGCATCCACGGCATTTTTCCATATCTGATAAGCGTATGAGGCCAGGTCCACCTCTGCGTCGGCATCGCCGTCCAGAATACCGGAACGTTCATTGTAAAGGTCAACAATGGTCTGATCGTCACCGTCACCCTCAAAAAAGGCTTCGTCGGTGCCGACCACTTCGGCGTTCTCCTGGAGCCGCTGGCGCACTCGGCCACGCAGGCGGATGATCCGTTCAACACCTTCGGCAGGCAGAAAGGAATAACAGAGAATATCTTCGGCCTGCTGGCCGATACGGTCAACACGCCCGGCCCGCTGAATGAGACGGATAATAGCCCAGGGCAGATCATAGTTGATGATGACGGCACAATCCTGAAGATTCTGGCCTTCGCTCAATACATCGGTTGCGATAAGTGCACGGAGTTCTTGTTCAGGCTGTATTCTATCTTTCTTGTTGTTGCTTTTCGGGCTGAACCGCCAGGTCAGCCTGGTCGGATCATCTGTGTCTCCGGTGACCCCTACAAGATGTTTAACTCCACGCCTTGAAAGTTCTGTTTCGAGGTACTTTACGGTATCGGCAAACTGGGTAAAGACAAGAACCTTATCGCCAGCATGTTTGTTGATAAGAAGATCAGCTAGGGCGTTAAGTTTTTCGTCTCTTTCTGCCTGCCACTCTCCGCAGATTTCGAGGATTTTGATTAGCTCCAGGGAATCTTTACGCAGGTCTTTAATAAGAGCCGATACAAAGAATGCGGCCCGCAGCCACTTGAAATTTCTTTTCAATGGCCCGGCGTATAGATTATATATTTCCTCTCACTAGTGTCCGGTTAACGTTAGAATAATTTCAGCTGCTTACAGATGTCACTGT
>CAYUPL010000030.1:27431-42371 GCA_964446655.1 uncultured Desulfopila sp. | reverse complement strand
AAGGGAGGAGTGCATGAAAATTACTGTTGATCGCAATGTCGTGGAGATTGAACCCGAGTCTCCGCAGGAGACTGCATCGCTTGATCTGTTGTGGAAGGTGGTGATCGATTGCTACGGCAACAATAAGAAGATCGTTCCCATGGGGCAGTTTATACCGGGGCAGGACACGCTGGCGCGTTTTCATATTGAAGGTGTCCAAGGCGGCGTGACCGTCTATTCCGCAGACAAAAAGGCCCCCGAAGACAACACCTATTATTGCAGTACCTGCAATAAATACATGAAAGTAAAGGGTGGCGATCCGTTGCCGCTCTGCTGTGGTCGCGATATGGAAACAATAGAGTAATTTTTGTATGTGATCTGTTTTTCCTCAAATAATACAGAAAAGGCGTCCGCATCAGCGAACGCCTTTTTTGCTTTGAGCAGAAGAGAGGTGCTCCTCAGTCTCTTGCAGAGGGGTGTTCATCCTCTTCGAAGGAGAAGAACTGTTAAAAACATATGTATTTGGCCCAATACCGACAACACGGACAGAGCATCTATGTCATCAGAGCATCATATCCCGATGATCGTGGCAGCTATGCCTATCGGCAGATATTCAATTTAGGCACGAATCCGAAAAGGTATATCCACGAACCTGCTGAAAATGTACACTATTTCGCCGAAGATTTGGAAAAAGCGGTGCAAAACGAGTGCGGCGGTGATCCGACAACGCTGTTGGATGCATTGCTGTGGGATTTTCTCTCCCTGGAAAGAAGGCGCACTATCAGCAATTTTCGCAGGAAAGCTGCGGAAAAATTATCTCCATTAAGCTCTGTCGAGTATCGGGAAATACATCACCACGTTCATCTCTTTGACCGCAGGCGACTCTATTATATACGATATGGCGCCGTGGATCAGAGCAGGCTTTTTCGCCTCAACGAAAAGCTCTATCGTCCTCTGCTGCACAAATGCAGAGATGAAAAGGAATATTATTTTCAAAAACTGGAACAGTCCCTGTCCCCGGCTGAATATAAAACGTACATCTTTGCCGTCTTTGATCTGCAGCGGAGTTTCTCGGAGAGCTTCAGCCCCTTCATGCCTGAAGGCCTTGATCAGGAAAAAATGGACCATGTCTTTCTGGCTGAACTGTGTCGCCTCAATACCGACCCGGATTTCTGGCAGGATGACAGGGACGATTCTTTTCTGCGAAGTCACCTCCGCAAATATCTTATTCGCTTTTTTGATTATGATTTTGCGACACGATCGTTTCAGTATGATTATTACCGGGATTTTCGCTCCCGTCATCGCAGTGTGCGCCGGCCGGAGAAGGGTTCTGCCGTCAGTAAGGAAGAGATGAGTGCGCTCTTCGGACGAAGTGTTGAGGAATTGCGAAACATGACCAGGTCCGAACTTGCCAGAGCGTTTCGCGCCAAGGCCAAGGAATATCACCCGGATGGTGGCGGACAGGCGGAAAAGTTTATCAAGCTTCGTCAGGCTTACGAAAGGTTGAAGAAAAAGTGACAGCACCATCAACTCTTCTTGCACCAAGCCGCCAGGAGGCCGTCCGGGATTTCTCCCGAAACCTTCTGATCTGCGGAGGGTGTCGGAAAAAGACAGACAAACTCTTGAATCATCGCGGCAAGAGTAGTATTCTGACCCCCCTGAAGGGCAGACGATCATCATAGAAACGAGGAAGAAATGGGAAAAGCTATAGAGATATATGATACAACCTTACGCGATGGCACCCAGTCGGAAAACTTTAACCTGTCTGTTGATGATAAGGTGAGAATTACGCTGGCCCTTGATGACCTCGGCGTTGATTTTGTCGAAGGCGGCTGGCCCGGGTCTAATCCTGTTTCGGTTGAGTATTTCAATAAAATGAAAGCTATCGACCTCAAGCACACAAGGCTTGCGGCGTTTGGTTCCACCCGGCATTTTCAGAAAACCGCGGCTGACGACGCCAATGTCCAGGCCCTGCTGGAGGCCGAAACCCCCGTGGTGACCATCTTCGGCAAAAGTTGGGATATCCATGTCCATGATGCCCTGAAGATCGGCCTGGACGACAATCTTCTCATTATTACCGATACCTTGTCATATCTGCGTCCCAGGGTGAAACATCTTGTGTATGATGCCGAGCATTTTTTTGATGGATTCAAGAACAACCACGAATATGCCCTGGCGACCCTTGGTGGCGCCGTGCGCGGCGGAGCCGAGACACTGGTTCTCTGTGATACCAACGGCGGTACTCTGCCCAATGAGCTGCAGCCCATAATTGAGGAAGTGCAGCGATATCTGGAATCGATCAATGCCGGAGTGAAACTGGGCATCCATTCGCATAATGATTCCGAGACGGCGGTCGCCAACGCCCTGCTGGCGCTTTCTTTGGGCATCGACCACGTCCAAGGGACCATCAACGGTTATGGTGAGAGGTGCGGTAATGCCAATCTGACATCGATCATTCCGGCGGTGGTTTTTAAAATGGGACTTGACTGTGAAATCCGGAAAAATATCGACAGCCTCTACAGTGTCTCCCGGCTTGTTGATGAACTGGCCAATCTGCACCATAACAGGTTCCAGGCCTATGTCGGAGAATCGGCTTTTGCGCACAAGGGGGGGATCCATGTCAGTGCCGTTGAAAGAAATCCTCTGACCTATGAGCATATCGATCCGGACAAAGTCGGTAATATCAGACGTATCCTTATCTCAGATCAATCCGGCCGCTCCAATATATTGCATAAGGCGGAAAAATGGGGACTGAAAATCGATGCCGCCGACCCGCTTCTCGGTTCGATCATTCAGGAATTGAAAGAACTTGAGAATCTTGGTTATCAGTATGAAGGTGCTGAGGCCAGTTTTGAGCTGTTGATGCACAAGCATCTCGGTATGCAGCGGAAGTACTTTGAGTTTAAGGGTTTTCGGGTAATGAATAACAAATACCGTATGGACAAACCGCCTCTGACCGAAGCCACTATCCGGTTGTCTGTCGGGGGAGACGAGGTCCATACCGCCGCCATGGGAGACGGGCCGGTGAATGCGCTTGACAAGGCCATTAGAAAGGCCCTCAACCCCTTTTATCCCTGTCTGGAAGAGATGGAACTTTCCGATTATAAAGTGCGGGTGCTTACCGGAGAGAAGGGTACCGAAGCCAAGGTCCGTGTTCTTATTGAAAGCAGGGATAAGCACAGCAGCTGGGGAACCGTGGGGGTGTCCGTCAACATCATCGAGGCCAGCTGGCAGGCCATGGTGGACGGTATTAACTACAAGTTGATGAGAGAGTATAAGAACAGGTAGGTCCTGTGTCCATCAGGTGTGCATGGGGCTGTCCGTTGCCCGGCGCTCCACATCAAGAGCTTTGATACGGTCAGCCCAGAGTTTCCGCGCCAGGACGCGCATGTCTTCCACCGTGTCGCTCTCATCGGTAATTTCAATTCCTATCAATGTCTCCAGCAGATCCTCCAGGGTGACCAGCCCCGTAGTTCCGCCATACTCATCAACAACAAGGGCAATATGCTGCCGTTCCTTAAAAAGATGATCCAGCACCATCGACAGGGAAATGGTTTCAGGAACTGCTGATATTTCCC
The DNA here is from genome assembly GCA_964446655.1 of uncultured Desulfopila sp. Taxonomy (GTDB): domain Bacteria; phylum Desulfobacterota; class Desulfobulbia; order Desulfobulbales; family Desulfocapsaceae; genus Desulfopila_A. The sequence continues at coordinate 38,814 of CAYUPL010000030.1, read as the reverse complement.
GCTTGAGAGAGAGAATCGTCTCGCTCTCTTCTCCCTGGACCCTTTTAAGGTAGATATCGTTTTTCAGGACAAAACCGGTGATTTCGCCACTCTTGCCGTCGTAGACCGGAAAACGTGAAAAAGGTTTGCGCCGCACTGTTTCAAAGGCCTGCTGCAGAATTGCATCTTCGGGTAATGCGGCGATCACCGGGCGAGGTGTCATGATGTCTCTGGCGCGTAAGACTCCAAAGCGAAAAAGATTATGAATGACTTGAGATTCACTGGCATTGATCTGGCCGCTCTGCTCGCCAAGACGCGACATGGCCATGAACTCTTCGCGTGAGAAAATGTGAATTTTTTTGTTGCGTGAGATAATCCTGGTCAGTTTTTCCGAAATCCACACCAGGGGATAGAGTATCAGGATCAGTCCCCGGATATACAGGGCTGTCGGTCGAGCGAGGTGGTTCCAGTAAATTGCACCAATGGTTTTGGGAACAATTTCGGAGAGAAAGAGAATCATCAGGGTCATGGCTGCCGAAAAAATACCAAACCAGGTACTGCCGAAAACCACCGCTGCCTTGGCTCCGGCACCGATTGCCCCCACGGTGTGGGCGATGGTGTTCAGTGTCAGTATGGCGGACAGGGATTGATCGAGATTGTCCTGTTTGAGGCGTTTGAGAAGGGCGGCATGTTTGGGGCGCTCTTTTTTCCGTCCCTCTATGTAGGAAGGGGTGATGCTCAGCAGCACGGCCTCCGCCACGGAGCAGAGAAAAGAAAAGAACAGGGCCATAAAAATATAGAACAGCAGCAGGGTGACATCGCTATTTATGGCGGTGCTGATGAGGTGTTGCGGTGCTGCCGCTGCTGCATTGCCGGCAATGATTGTCAGCAGCGCTACAGTGACAATCGTGGTTGTTTTACTCCAAGGCGTTTTGTTGCCCATGTTTTTCCTCTGTTGGTATCAACGTTGACGAAAGGGGATCCGGCAGTAGTCTATGCCGCGGTGCGGAGTGATGCCGTTTTGAGTTAGAAACATCTTTAACGAATTCATGGATATATGGATATTGCTGGTCGGCCCGAGGTAGAGATGATCCAGCTGCGGCGGGCGATCGGGTTCCTGCTGCAGATTAAAGGTGACATAGGGTACCAGCATCGAATGGGCTTCACGGAAATGCAGGGGAGCTTCCCTGTGATCGGTATAAACCGGTGAGACCAGTCGCCATTCCATCTCTTCACGAAAGGAGGGATGTTTCAGGATCGAGGCGATGCGGAGCAGATCCAGTTCAATACTTTCAAAGACCAGCCGGTATTTGGCCGCCAGTTCTTCTCGAGAATCATTGCCTTGTAGAGTGGTGCTCACATGAGACTCCACGGCATCGACAATCTGCTGAATAAGTTCTTTCTGCCTTTCGGGTTCGTAGAGGCATTTGCCGATCTGAAAATTCTGTCGGATTGCGCACTGCAGGATATATTCAGCGGAAAAGCCGATACTGACTCCTTTGCCGTGATCGCTGTACCCCCGCCACTGACTGAGCAGGTTGCCGTGGGAACGGAAAGATGCCCCGAAAAGAAGATGGCCGTTGGTAATGCGGTTGTCGACCCAGTCAACAAACTGGCCAAGCAGATCGGCCTTGCCTCGACCTCTGGCGATGCGTTCCTGGACCTCGAGCCTGATCAGGTCGGCTGCATGTTTTAACTCTGCCGAGTCGTTCATATATCTGATATCACTGGCCCAGAGATGTTTGTCCCGCACGATACCCAGCAGTCCGGTCAAGGTTGTGTAATGATACAGAGGTTCCTGGGGAGTGTCGCCAAACAGCTTTTCGGTGAGAGATCCTATATCCTTCATCATAACAGGGGTGTGCTGATAGTGGTTGTGGTGCATCGTTGGAGATGCAGGAAGAGCTCTATTGCAGCCCGAATCTGGAGGCATGCTTTTGCCATGGTCGTCAGATATCAATGAACGGTCAGTTCGGCCAGTCGGTCAAAAAAATCGGGAAAGGTCTTTGAAGTACAGCCGGGATCATTGATGGTGACTCCTGTCTCCCCTAAGGCAACCAGGGCAAAACACATCGCCATGCGATGGTCGTTGTAGGTATCGATGGCCGCATGGCGGAGTTTCCGTGGAGGAGTGATGCGCAGATAATTAGCGCCTTCAACCACCTCGGCGCCGACCTTGCGCAGTTCGATGGCCATAGCGGCGAGCCGGTCCGTTTCCTTGACCCGCCAGTTGGCGACATTGCGGATCACCGTGGTTCCTTCGGCAAAAAGGGCAGTGGTTGCAATGGTCATGGCTGCATCCGGAATATGGTTCAAGTCGAGATCAATACCCTTGAGCCGGCCTTTTTCCGCCTCGATGAAATCGACGCCCCAGGTGATTTTGGCTCCCATTTTTTGCAGAACTTCGGCAAACTGCTTGTCGCCCTGCATTGAATCCAGGCCGACGCCGTTGACTCGTACCCTGCCGCCTTTTATGGCCGCCGCGGCGAGGAAATAGGAGGCGGAAGAGGCGTCCCCCTCCACCAGAAAGGCCCCCGGACTGCGGTACAGCTGCCCGCCCTGGATGACAAAGCTCCGGTATTCCCGGTTTTCGACCGTTACACCAAATTTTTCCATCATCTGCAAGGTGATGTCGATATAGGGCTTCGACACGAGTTCCCCTTGTATGGAGATGGTGGAGGCTCGGCGCGCCATCGGTGCGGCCATCAGAAAGGCGGTGAGAAACTGGCTCGACACGGTTCCGTCAATGGACAGCACGCCTCCCTGCAGTCCTGAAGCATTGATCCGCACCGGCGGATAGCCTTTATTTTTCAGATAATTGATATCGGCCCCGGCCATTTGCAGGGCCGTGACAAGCTCACCTATGGGACGCTCCTCCATGCGTTTTTCTCCGCTCAGGGTATAACTGCCCCGGCCAAGACAGAGAGCGGCGCATAGAGGCCGCATCGCGGTTCCGGCATTGCCCAGAAAAAGTTCAAGAGTGTCGGCCCGAAAAGGTCCACCGATGCCGTTAATCACACATTTTGTCCCCCTGGCTTCGAGCATGAAGGAAACGCCCAGGGCTTTCAGGCTTTTGAGCATGTAGGAGACGTCGTCGGAGTTGAGGAGATTGGTGAGCCTGGTCGTCCCCGCAGCAAGTGCCGCCAGCAACAGGGCCCGGTTGGAAACGGATTTTGAACCGGGCAGGTCAAGTACGCCATCGATCGCCTTAATGGGCTCGAGTGTCAGAGAAGCCGTTCTTTTCATTATGATTTCTTCGTCGAGATGTCAACTGGCCGGTCAAAGTTGCGCAGGCGTCTGCTGTATTCTTTTCTCAGATCGTCAAGAAATTGTCGGTCGATTTTTCCCTTCCAGGTTGTGACGGAGTAAAAACGTTTCGGGATGGTAATCTGCTCCGGTTTAAAACCTGTGTCGAAACGTACCTGCCAGCGCAATTTCCGAATTTCTTCCGCCACCGAGCCAAACGAGGAAGCAAGCTCCGTGTAGCCCGCTGCCTCCAGACATTCACCCAGCATCTCATCACTGTAGACCGACCGGGCAAACAGGCAGGCCACCATGGAGGTGAGCAGGACGCGCCCTGTTTCATCATCCATGAGAAAGGAGACCGCCTGGTCGACATCCTGGTCGCTGTGTTTCTGGTCCCAGGAGTAGGCGCCGGTGTCCAGGTGCGAGTGCCTGAAGCCGAGAGACTGTGATGTGAAAAAGAGTTCTCCGGTGGCATAACCCGCCATTTCCTGGCCGAGGACGCAGGCAAAGTCTTCTCCTCCGTATTGAGCGGCGGCCTTCAAGGTGCCTTGACCGAGGAGCTTGTAGAAATCATTGATGCCTTTGCCGAGAAAGGCGGCGGCTTTGATATAGTTTTTGGTGGAGCCGAAAGCCAGTGGGACCAGTGTCTCGTCCTGGGAGATCAGGCCACGCTCAGCGGCCTCGGTTGCCCAGGCGAGAGCGACACCGGCCGACATGGCATCGAGGCTGACCTTTTCCAGCGCGTCGAGTATGCGTAGAATATCGAAGCTGTTGCTTACTCCCAGCATGGAGCCGGCGGCAAAAATCGGCTCATAGTCGTAGGCGACCTGATGAAAATGATACCTGTTGGCCTCCTTCGATTTTTCCCGGAAATAGCCTATGTGGATACAGCCCACCGGACAGCCGGAACAGGCGCTGTTGCGCAGCAGCGTCTGGTCGGCGAAGACCTCTCCGGTAATTCTGCTGATGGCCGGGTCGGAGGTCTTCTGCAGATTGTTCCAGGGCAGGGACTGCAGATCATTGAGCGGTTCGAGATTGGCCGGGGTGCCGAGATTGTAATATTTATGCATCATGTCCGTTGAGGTCATCCGGGCATAGAGCTCCTGATAGAGCTTGGTGTACGCCTTGCCTTCCGGTTGCTGAAAATCGCTGTCACCATGGATGATGATGCCCTTAAGATTTTTGGCGCCCATGACCGTACCGCCGCCCATTCTGCCGAAGTGCCGGTAGGTGTCGATGTTGATGCAGGCCATGGCCGAACCGGATTCGCCTGACTGACCGATTCGCAGAATGGAGCGGTGGCCGCTGTTTCTGCTGAACATCTTCCTCATCAGCCGGCCGGAGGACAGGGCATTCATGCCCCGCATAAATCCGACGTCCTTGCATTCAATATGGTTGGCGCCGAAACTGAGGCAGGAGAGAGCCTTGGCTCTGCCGGTAATGACGACCGCATCAAGGTCGGCAAAGCGAAGGGCGAAGGCCGCCCTGCCGCCGCCGTGGCTTTCGGTGTACTGGTTGTGATAGGGAGACTTGAAAGCACATACCACCTTGCTCATTAAGGGAAACAGACCGGTCAACGGGCCGATGGCCAGAATGAAAGGCTGTTCGTCATGGCTCCAGAGCTTGTCCGGGTGACCATAGATGGAATAGAGCAGAGCGGCCAGCCCGCTTCCGCCGACAAAGCGGTTACGACCATCGTGGTAGACAATTTTACCCCGTTTGTCACCGAGGTTATAGAGCAACACCCTGAATTGCTCGCGAATCATAGGAGTACCTCTTCAATGTCATCACTTTTCTGGTAGTCAAGGCAGTTCTGGGGGCAGAAGTCGACACATCTGCCGCAATGTATGCAGACGAAGACCTCCTTCTCATTGTTCTGATAGATGGCATCGACCGGGCAGGCTGATATGCAGGCGCCGCAGCGTATGCACAGTTTCTTCCGCACGATAACACCGCCGCCTTTTCTCCGGCTGTAGGCCGTGGTGGGGCATACTTCGGCGCAGGGTGCCGGATCGCAGGCCAGACAGCGATTCGCTCTGAAACCGGTCGATAAGCCACCGGTGGATTCAATGCGGATTCCGGCACAGCTCCAGGAAAGTTTTTTGTGGATCAGTCTGGCACAGGCCAGCGAACACGAGTGGCAACCGGTACACTGATCCATTCGCGGGGTTGTCAGAAGTTTCATGGTAAACGGATCCGTCGGCTAAATTTACAAAAAAGCAGGTGGTATTGCTTTCTTCAGTGGTGCAAGAATACCGTCCAGCTTGACGCAGAGCAAGCTTTTTGCAGTACTATTATATAGTATGCCAACATGGTAATTATGGCAACCCTCAAGTTTTATGGCAAAAACCGGCGCGTATGGCGCATCTTCCGGGGATATCGGGCGGGAAAATGCACATTGTTTGTTGCCACCTCGGGGAAAAGGGGATAAATAGAGGTGAAAATATGGAATCGAACAGGGTCGACATAATGACAATAAACGAACAGGATATTCCAATTTCCGGAGGTTTGCATGAAATTCCCAATAGATCTGAGCGGTTATAAAAAACTGATTTTCACCACATCGCAACAGGGACTGGACAGAGAACAGGGTGAGCAGCTGCGCAAAAACATAGAGCTGGTTCGGGACAGCATTGTCTTTTTTACCGCGCTGGCCAATTGTAAGGGCCTGGGTGGGCATACCGGGGGAGCCTACGATATTGTGCCGGAGGTTCTCATTATGGACGGCTTCATGAAAGGTGATGATCGTTTTCATCCGGTCTTTTTTGATGAGGCGGGCCACAGGGTCGCCCTGCAGTATATCATGGCGGTGTTGAACGGCCATGCCGATATCTCCACGCTGCTGCATTATCGCGAGTTCAAAAAAGGGCTCTATGGTCATCCGGAAAGAGATGACGATAACGGTATATTCTTCAGTTCCGGTCGTCTGGGACACCTGTGGAGCCATGTCAATGGTGTGGCCGAGGCCTATAGCGACAAGGCAGTGGTCCTGTTCGGCAGCGACGGAGCACAGCAGGAAGGTGATGACGCCGAGGCGGCACGTTATGCCGTGGCCAGGAACCTCAAGGTGAAGCTGCTTATCGACGACAACGATGTGACCATAGCCGGCCATCCCAGTAAATATATGGAAGGGTTCGATATTGCTAAAACTCTTGCCGGACATGGTTTACAGGTCAATGAGGGCAATGGCGAGGATATTGACGAGCTGTTTGTCCGCATCAGAGAAAGCCTGTTGACCGACGGGCCGGTGGCTCTTGTTAACAAGCGGAAGATGGCTATCGGTGTTCCGGGTATAGAGGGGCTGCCCAAAGGGCATGACGTTATCCCGGTGGACATGGCCATCTCCTATCTTGCATCGAAAGGATATGACGCGGCTGTTCAGTTGTTAAAGGAGACGGCCAAAAGCGGTAATAAGGAGGAGTATCTCGGCAGCTCCGGCGAGACGGCGAAATGTCGTGACGATTTCGGCAAGATAATCTCAGGAATTCTGCAAGAGATGGAGAAACCTGAGGAAAAGGTCATTGTGATCGATTCAGACCTTGAAGGCTCCTGCGGGCTGCATCATATCCGCAAGAACTGTCCGCAGGTCTATGTTCACGGCGGCATAATGGAGAGAAATAATTTTTCCGTGGCGGCCGGTTTCGGATCAACTCCCGGACGACAGGGAATTATCGGTACCTTCTCCGCCTTTCAGGAAATGGTTATTTCGGAAATCACCATGGCCCGCTTGAACAAATCCAATGTCATTGCCCATTTTTCTCATGCCGGTGTCGATGATATGGCGGACAATACCTGCCATTTCGGCATCAATAATTTCTTTGCCGACAATGGCCTGGGCGACGATGATACCAGGCTCTATTTTCCCGCCGACGCTCTGCAGTTGAAGGCTATGCTGACCGGGATCTTTAACGATGACGGGTTGCGCTTTGTGTATTCCACCCGCTCCGCCACCCCGTTTATTGAAAAGGAAGACGGCGGTCGCTTCTTTGACGATGGCTATACCTTTATGCCGGGAAAAGATGAGATCATCCGCCAGGGCAATGCCGGATACATACTTTCCTATGGAGAAATGCTGTATCGCTGTCTTCATGTGGTTGAACTGCTGCGCAAGGAAGGCATTGAAATCGGCCTGATCAACAAACCAACCCTGAACGTCCTTGATAAGGAAATGCTGGCCAGGGTAGGCTCTGCACCACTGCTGCTGGTGGTGGAAACGCAGAACAGCAAGACCGGTTTAGGTGTTCGCTACGGCACCTGGCTCCTGGAAAATGGGTACACCCCCAGATATGCTCATATGGGCTCCCACAAGGAAGGCCGCGGTGGTTTAAGTGAGCAGATTCCCTATCAGGGTATGGCAACGGATGATATTCTGGCCAGGGTTCGCTCTCTGATGACTTGAAAACTTTGAAGTCGTCTTGCTGATGAGTTTTTCTCCATCATTGCGGCCCGCCCCGGTATGCCGCAATGATGGAGAAATCCGGGCTAATTTCCTTCCAGTGGTAGCCCGAAGGCGTTCTGTCCCAGCAGCAGGTGGGCGTCTCCGCCGATCAAGGACATCATGGAGTTATCGGCCAGGTTGCAGCGAAATCCCCGGCAGGCCTCGGGGCGATAATGGTATATCTTGCAGTAATATAAATCATTTTTTCGTTGCAGGAAGACGCAGCCCTTATCATCGGGGTGGATCATAAAGATCTTGCCGTCTTTGGCTGCATCTGCTCTGGCCTGGTCGATTCCTTTCTCCCGAATTTCCTTCAGACTGATATTTATACCGACCTGCCCGCCCATCTTTTTAATAAATTCCACCTCATTTTCCTGCAGGGTGATTTTACGGTATCGCTTACAGCAGTTGCCGCACTGTCTGCATGGGCTGAAAAGGGTGTTGAGGGTACTGCTTTCAAGAGAAGTGTTCATTGTTGTTTACTGTATAGTCCAGTATTTTTTTAAAGGGTGATTGTCAAGAAGAGCAGCGGCGCGTCTGCATTGCAGCACGCCGATTCTGCCGTTGTTGTTTGTCCGCAGGCTAGTAAGGGTTGCGGTAACGGATGCCGCCAGTGACACGGGATTATAACCGCCTTCCAGCACAAACAGCAGACGGCTGTCACAGACATCGGCGGCGTACTGTTTCAGCATCGTGGTTATGGTACCAAACCATGCCGTAGAGAGCAGGGTGCTGCTGATGTTGTCGTCCCGATGGCCGTCATAGCCGGCTGAGACCAGTATGATCTGCGGCAGATACTGCTCCATCAGTCCCTGGAGGAGGCGACCGATGAGAAAGGTATACTGCTGATCACCAAACTGGGCAAAAACAGGAATGTTGATGTTGAACCCTTCGCCGGCGTCCCGTCCAACCTCTTCCACTTTGCCGGTGAAAGGAAAAAGATTATCCTGGTGGAGTGAGACAACCAACACCTGGTTGGATTCATAAAACATTTCCTGGGTTCCATTGCCGTGATGGGCATCAAAGTCGAGAATGAGAATGCGTTTCAGTTTATAGCAGTCCAGCAGATACTGGGCGGTTATGCCGATATTGTTGAGAATACAGAATCCCATGCCCCGCCCCGGCTCGGCATGGTGGCCCGGTGGCCGGATCAGGGCAAAACCACTGTTGAATTCTCCGGCCATGATGTTGTCGGCCATTTCGAGGCATCCGCCGGCGGCAAGTTGCGCGGTTGCCAGGGAATCCTTCATCAGATAGGTGTCACGATCGTAGCTGAATGGGTTGGCATGGGCGCTGTGTTCCCGCAGCTGTTCCAGATAGAAGGTGGAATGCACCGTGGTGATATTTTCCAGCCCGGCAGAGCGCGGCTTTAAAAAATAAAAGTTTCCTTTGAAGTTCTTTTGAAGAGAGGAGTACAGAGCATAGAGCCGCTTCGGGTTTTCCGGAGAATCCTGCGGGATGGCATGTTTGAAATACCGGTCATCGAGGAGCAGACCACATTTTTTATTCATAATGATAACGGTAAATAGCTTCTTCTAAATATCTGGGACGGCTGATACGGTAGAGGTTGCCGGTGCGGCGTATGCCGCAGTCGTCATAGGTGAGGGTCTCTATCAGGGAAAAGCCGAGCTTCCGAAGACAGCGCTGCTGCGCCAGGTTGTCCATGTCGGTATACATCTCCACATGCTGCACCTTCATTTTGTCAAATAGATAGATCAGCAGGAACTTCTGGGCCTCGGTGCCGTATCCTTTATTGCGCTCTCCGGGTTCGGCTATCTTTACGGCCACTGTAACGGTGTCCTGTTTTCCGGAGGAGAGCCAGTAATGGATGGTTCCCAGGGCGATATCGTCCCGTTTTTCGATCATGAAGAGTTTTTCTCTGTCGCTCCAGAGTATGCCCGACAGACACCTCTGTGCCAGTTCTTCACGATCCAGATGTTCCGGTGAAAGAAAATCACCATAGGCCTCGGTCGACCTGGACCAGCGCCACAATATTCCCAGGTCCTCCATGGTAATGCGACGGAGCAGCAGCCTGTTGCTGTATATTTTTTCATTGAAAGACAGCATTTTTCCCATGGCTATTGTCATAGAATGAAGAATGAAATAAAGGGTTCAACCACTTTTTCAGCCAATGGCCGGACAGCCCGGCAGCGGTCCGGCCGGTTTTCTACATTTCGTTGATGACCTTGTTGAGGGTCTGCGATGACTCCTGTAGCTTTTTCAACGCTTCAACCGTGCCGTCAATGGAGAAGTTGACGGATTGAGCCGCCTGCTTATTGGCATGGGAAGATGAGACCACATTGCTGATCCGCTCTTTTACTTCCAGGCCGTTTTCGTTGAGGATGTCGGTTTTGACATTGAGATCTTTAACCGTACCGGAGATGGTGACGATACCTTCCGAGATTTTGGTCATGGCCTCCAGGGCGGTATTAATAACCTCGCTGCCGTCTCCCAGCATCTTCATGCCGTCTTTCATCACTCCGATGGTTTCGCGTGATTCTTCTTCCACTTTTTTGACGATGTTGGCAATGTCCACTGCCGATTTCGAACTGTTTTCGGCAAGCTTGCGGATTTCGTCTGCCACCACTGCGAAACCCCGACCGGCATCACCGGCGCGTGCGGCCTCGATGGCTGCATTAAAGGCCAGCAGATTGGTTTGCGAGGCGATCTCCTTAATGATATCGACGAAGCTGCCGATCTTTTCCAGTTGACTGACCAGGTTGGCAACCATCTGGTTGCTGCCCTCCATGGATTCATTGATGGCCTCCATCTTCTTGCCGGCGTCGGTGCCGGCCTTTCTGCCCTGTTCGGCGTCGCCGGCGACCCTGCTGGTCAGATTTTCCGATTCGGTGGTGGCGGCAGCCATTTCCGACAGGAATTTGACCATCTTCTCTATTGTCTGGGAGGATTCGTCGAGGAGGCGGACCTCTTCGTCGATTTTTGCGTTCATGGATTCGACATGAGAGGTAGCCCCAGCCATCTGCGTCATTGAGGTGCTTACCAGTTGAGTGACCTCTTCACCGGACTGGTTGATGAGGCGTTCCACTTCCGCTTCCGCCGTGACATCGACCAGATATTCCAGTCCTCCCTTGATGTTGCCCTTGGCATCTTTGACGGCAACACTGGTGACCTTTAGAGGAATTTCACGACCCTGGATATGGGCGATGCTCTGCTCGGAGACGGATGAGTCGCTCTTCATGGCCTGCTGGATGGCGCATTGCTGCGTTCTGCAGATATCCTTCCTGAACAGGTCATAACATTTCTTGCCGATGGCTTCGTCGACGGTGGTTTTGGCCATGGCGGCACCGGCCGGATTGATATAGGTGATGTTGTAATCGGTATCGACGGAATGGATGGGATTGGGAATGGCGTTGAGATTTTCGATCTTTTCGTCGGCGGCCTGCTTCTGTTTGGCCTCTTCGGTAACATCGAGCACATATTCCAGGACACCCTTGATATTGCCCTTGGCATCCTTGATGGGCGAGCCGGTGTATTTGATGGGGATGATGACGCCCTCGGCCGGTCTGGCGATGGTGTGTTCGGTGACGACGGAGTCGGTCTTCATGGCCCTGGCGCAGGCACATTTTTCCGTTTGACAATGCGGAGTTTTAAAAAGGTCATAACATTTTTTGCCGAGAACCTGATCGGGAGTGGAGCCCACCACCCCGGCGCCGGCCGGATTGATAAAGGTGATATTGAAGTCGGTATCCATGGCCATGA
>CAYUPL010000030.1:0-27331 GCA_964446655.1 uncultured Desulfopila sp. | reverse complement strand
CGGGAGTGGAGCCCACCACCCCGGCGCCGGCCGGATTGATAAAGGTGATATTGAATTCGGTGTCCATCGCCACGATGGGTGTGGGGATGGTGTTAAGGTTGTTGATTTTTTCTTCGGCCATCTGCTTTTGTTTTGTTTCTTCGGTCATATCAAGAATGTATTCCACGGCGCCCTTGATATTGCCCTTGGCGTCCTTGATGGGAGCACCGGTATATTTGATGGGAATAATAACGCCGTCTTTTGGTCTGGCGATGGTCTGCTCGGTAACGACGGAGTCGGTCTTCATGGCCTTGGCACAGGCGCATCTGTCCGTCTTGCAGTGAGGCGTCTTGAAAAGATCGTAGCATTTCCTGCCCAGCACCTCATCGGGTGTGAGACCTGCTACCCCGGCACCTGCCGGATTCATAAAGGTGACGGTGAAATTTTTGTCGATCTCCATAATGGGGGTGGGGATGACATTCATGTCCGTGGTCACCTGGCGCAGGTTTGCTTCAGTTTCCTTGAGACGGGTGATGTCGTTTAAGCTGACAAACATGCCTTTAGCTTCGTCATTCATGGGGACGGCTCTGGTGGCATAGTAGTGTGGGGCGCCTTTCTCCTGCAAGACCATATATTCCGCTTCGGCCGGTTTCTTGATACGGACCGCCTTGCTGACGGGGCAGTCCTTGGTGCCGCAGAGATGACTGGGACAGGCCTCTTCACAGGTCATTTTGTCGATAACATCGGCCGATTTCAGCTTGAATGTTTTGAGAAACGGTTCATTGGCCCAGGTGATGGTGCGTTCACCATTGACGATAAAGCTGGGCTGCATAACGAGGTTGAGACATGAGGTGTCCATTGGTCCTTTTGCTGTTGTCATTTTTTTCCCCTTATGTGGTTATTTGTTCAGATTGGTTATCTGGATCATTTAAGGTAACAGGGCGAGCATCTTTAAATTCGAGATGATTGCGGATCAGGTTGTGCATATTGATTACCAGGACATGTTCTTTCAGTCCCTCTTCGTTCTCGTATTCTATGAGTCGGTCGAGGGTGTCCTTCTTGGCGGCAAGCTGGGGATGGAGCGATGGAGTGGAGTGGTATTCTTCCTGTTTATAAATGGTGACGATACGATCAACCTGCAGGGCGATGGTGCGCGACGGGCCTCGACAGATGATGAGTTTGCTCTGCCCGTCGTCGCTGGGGGCATAGCCGTAAAAGCTGCGGATATTTATCACCGGGACGATGGCACTGCGCAGATTGATTACCGCGTTGCTGTATCCTGTCGCACCAGGAATTTTCATAATATTTTCGCTCTCAATGATTTCCTGGACATCCTTCAGTTCGATGGCGAAATTCTTATGGATGGCAAAGATCAGATAGCAGTTTTCCGTGATGAGGTGGTGAGAACGGCCGACGGTGCTCTGCGATTCATCGTCGGCTCCTTCCTGGTTTTTTATACGCGCCAGAGATTTGATATCTTCGATCTGGTTACAGACCAGGTTCGGCATATCGAGCAGCATGATGTCGCCACCGGATTTTCGGGGAAAGATGCCGGAGATATTCTCACTGCCTCCCGAAGGAACCGCAAGAATATGATCATCGGCAATAGTGAGGATTTCATGTATTTCATCGACCATCATGCCGAAAGAGCATTCTTCTGATGCCAGTATCAGCACGCGGTTGTCTTCCAGGTCGCCGGTTCTGCTCTGGTCGGCATCGAGGAGGTAGCGGCTTCGCATCACCGGCAGGGTTTTACCGCGTAACTGGATGGCTCCTTCGACATTGCCGCTTTTAAAGGTGTCATCGATATCCGAGAGGAAGGCGATTTCCCGGGCATATTGCACCGGCACGCCATAGGCCTGTCCCAGGCAGGAGAAAATTACCCAGCGCGAGTAGCTTGTCTGGGCTGCCGGTTGTACTGACTTGGACTCTTTGCGTATCTGTTCAAGCGCATCGAAAGACTTGCCCTTAAAGAGATGGGCGAGATCAAGCAGCTCCACGGTCCGCTTGCCCTGGTTCTGTTTGATAAGAGCCGAGATGATCCTGTCGTCGGTCTGCAGCAGGCTGTTAATAGGCAGTATGCAGTCCGGTTCCGCCTTGAACACCTCCTGGATGTCGTCAAAAAGCAGACCGAAGTGATGATTATGCAGCGTGACGACGGCAACCTTGGCGCCCGCCTGATAGGTGTGTCGCTCCAGGCCGAGTCGCTTTTTGAGGTTGATCACCGGAATGATGTCATCGCGAAGGGTCATGACACCTTCGAGATAGTCAACACTGGCCGGAAGCCGCTTGATTGTGGCGTTCAGTGTGGTTGCCTCGGCGACATTCTCCGCCTGCAGGGCAATCTCGAGATTGTTTTCCCGGTCGAGAATAAATGAAGCAAAAAGTTGATCATGCATAATTGTATCCCTCTTCTGTACCTTGGCCGGCCGATAACGGATCAGAGCCTGAGGTCATCCGATCGATCACGGTGTTGAGTTTCGCCATGCTGTCGTTAATGGTGGTTGTATATCTGGGTTTGAGGCTGTAGTGCTTGCCGTGGCGCATGAGAGTATCTGCCGCAACGAGCAGAATAATGCGAAAAGGATTGAATACATCCTTCAGGGAGCAGAGCCGGTCGAGATCGTCGTCGTCGGCGGCATACAGGATGATGAGATCACCGCTGCGCAATTCCAGAGAGGATGGGGATGTCAGGTTCGATCCGCCGGTGAGCAGCCTTAATTTCTCATAGAAGGGCTGGTCGGTCAGGCGTGACAGACATCTGGCGCTGCAGCTTATATATGAGCAGGCCTCGGTACAATGTGAGGCTTTAGCCGGATAGAAGAAAGTATTCATCAGTTGACCGTAAAAGTGTAAAGTATAGAGAACTGTACAGACATTGTCGGGTATGAAGCATTTATTGTGCCAGGCACGTCTGGGGAAAAGCGTTTCCGGAAATAAGATCTGATGTCAGTATGTTACGCGCCGCACAAGTTCCGGCAGCAGATGGTTGGGCTGCGCAATACTGTGCACAATCGGTGACAGTGTAAACTTTTGTGAACAGGGGGAAGGTTGCATGTATGGTACGATTTCAGCTGAAATCGATACCATATTTATTGATAAGCTGGTAGAAGCGGGTCCGGGAGATGCCGGAAATTCTGCAGGCCTTGGAAACATTGCCTTCGGACAGAAGCCTGATTTTGTTGAGATAACTTTCTTCACAAAGGTCCTTGTATTTGCGCCAGCTGGGCAAACCGGTTTGAACGTTGTCAGCCTTTTTGTTTGAGGTAAGACCGGCCCGAGCCTGTTTGACTCTGAACTGCTCCGGCAGGTGGATGGCAAAGCAGGTCGGGCCGAGGAAGGCACTGGTGAAAACCTGCTCGATTGTCTGATGCAGCTCCCTGACATTGCCGGGCCAATCATAGCTCGTCAGGGCATCGATGAAGTCCTGGGACATACCCTTGGTTTCCAGGCCATACCTCCGGCATAATCCGGCGATAAAGAAGGCGGCCAGTTCGCCGATATCTTCGAGGCGGTCACGCAGCGGCGGCAGCTCAATGGTAAAGGCCTGCAGGCGAAAAAGCAGATCTTCCCGGAAAAGGCCGGCCGCTGTTCGCTCTTCCAGGTTCCGATTAGTGGCAGCTACGAGGCGGAAATTACTGTGCAGATGTCTGGTGGAACCGACTGGCCGATACTCCTGTTCCTGCAGAAGGCGGAGAAATGTTTTCTGGATGGAAATCGGCAGCTCTCCCACTTCATCAAGGAAAAGTGTGCCGCCGTCGGCATGTTTGACCAGACCGTCCTGGGCGGTGTCCGCACCGGTGAAGGCGCCTTTGACGTGGCCGAAGAGGGTGCTTTCGATAAGGGTTTCCGGTAAAGCGGCGCAGTCTACCACGATGAAATTTTTCTGGGAGCGCCTGCTGTTTTCGTGAATCGCGCCGGCAAACAGCTCCTTGCCGGTGCCGCTTTCGCCGGTGAGCAATACGGCAACATCACAGGCCGCGGCTCTGGCCACCTGGTCCAGACATTTGTTGAGAGCACCACTGTTACCGATGATCCTGTCACGTTTAAGCGAAACCGGAACTGGATTGACCTTGAGTTTTTCCCGGCGGTATTGCAGGGCCCTGGTCAGATGAAGGTGCAGTTCTCTGAAGACATGAGGTTTTTCAATATAGCTCCAGGCACCGCTGACAACGGCTTTCTCCGCGCCATCGGCTTCACCGTGACCGGTGATGATTATGACCTCCGGCTGAGACGGTGCTTTTTTAATCCGCACCAGATGCTCCAGGCCGTTGCCGTCGGGCAGCTGCACATCGAGAAGGATTATATCAAAAGCGGAATCGGCTGTTTTAGCAAGACCTTCGGCAAGCGTACCCGCCATCTCGGCGTGATGTCCGTGGGCTTTCATCTGATCCACCAGCATGGTCGCCAGGGGCAGGTCGTCATCAATTACAAGAATTCTGGGCATTGTCGAGTACCTTTCGTACCGTTTGAGCGAGGATATTTTTTTTCATCGGTTTCAGCATAAACGCTGTTATGCCGATACGAGAGGCCTTTTCCGCATTGATTGTTTCACTGTAGCCCGTCAGCATGATAATGGGAACATCGGGCCGGAGGGCCAGCATTTCCCTGGCCAGTTCGGCGCCGGTCATATGCGGCATGGTCATATCCGTTATGATAAGATCAAATTCATACGGGGTGCGGCGGAACTCGCGTACGGCAGCGATGCTGTCGGAATACAGTTTTACCCGATATCCAAGTTTAGTGAACATCTTGCCAAGCATCCTGGTCAGTACGGTTTCATCATCCACCACCATGATGCTCTCCGTACCGCCGTTATCCATCTCGACCTCTTCTCTGTCGGTCTTGACTTCATCATCATGTATGGCAGGCAAGAAGATATGTACGGTTGTGCCGATAGAAACGGTGCTGTCGATACTGATAACTCCGCCGTGCTTTTCCACAATGGTGTGGATAATGGAAAGCCCCAGGCCCGTGCCCTGTCCTTTTGCCTTTGTGGTGAAGAAAGGCTCGAAGGCTCGGGCCAGAACCGCCTCGCTCATACCGGAACCGCTGTCCTCCACGGTGAGCTGTACATAGTCGCCGCTGGTGAGCGGCACTGCGGTGTTAAGCAGGCGTGGCTCCTTGATGCAGGTTTGCCGCAGAGAAATTGTAATGGAGCCGTAGTTGCCGCCGATGGCCTGTTTGGCATTGGTGCACAGATTCATGATCAGCTGATGAATCTGGCTTGGGTCGGCCAGAACAGCAGCGCAGTCCGGATCGATATCCTGTTGTAATGCAATGGTTGACGGCAGGGAGGAGCGCAGCAGTCTGGTAACCTCTTTGATGATATACTGCAGCCGGGTGGCATGGAAGCTGTCGTCGGTATCGCGGCGGCTGAAGGCAAGGATCTGCTTGACCAGAGAGGTGGCCCGGTTACCGGCCAGCAGAATCTGGTCGATATCATCAAGCAGCGGATCATCCGTGGCGAGTCTGCCTCTGGCTATCTGGCCATAGCCGATCATGGCGGAGAGAATATTGTTGAAGTCATGAGCGATACCACCGGCCAGGGTACCGATGGCCTCCAGCTTCATGGCCTGCTGCAGTTGTTTCTGCAGCTGTATTTCCCGACTGATATCCCGTTTGACGGCGACAAAATTGGATATACGACCGCCTTGCTGTATGATGGGGGAAATTGTGGCGTTTTCCTCCAGGGTGGCGCCGTCTTTTCTCCTGCTGGTCAAACGTCCCTGCCAGGTTTCGCCGTTTAGCAGTCTCTGCAGGATTGTGCCGAAAAGTGCGGTCGAGTCCTGGTTGGTATTGAGAAAGTCCAGCTTGTTGCCGAGCAGCTCTTCGGCGGAGTAGCCGGTGGTTTTGCTGTATGAGGGATTGACATAGGTGATGATGCCGTCTGAATCGGTTATGACCACCGATTCACTGGTCTGCTGTACGGCGGCGGAAAGGATACTCCTGGTTGCTTCATCCTCGTTTTGTACTACCGGTGTCTTTGCAGGATTGTGCCGCTTGGTATTGTCAAGGTCTTTGTATGTCGTGATCACCTGGACAATTTCGCCGCCGTCATTTACCTGAGCCCGGCCATGTAGTTCAACCCAATGTAAGGCCGCATGCTTTGTAGTAAAGATCCCGATGGTGCTGTCGGCAACCGTATCTTTTCCTGCCAGTATCCGCTGCAGGGCATGCTTTTCCGCGGCAAGCCTGGTGCCGTTCACGTCGACAAAGTAGACACCGATGTCAGCAAGTTTGCGACCGATCAACTGCTCGTTGCTGCAGCCGAACAGCTCTTCGCTGTTGCCGTTGCAGCAGATGATGCTGCTGTCGGGGTGATGTGTCAGGGTCACTGTAATCGTCATGGCGGAAAAAAGGATATCAAGTTGTTTGCAGAGGCGGAGGACCCGTCCAGGACCGACTCTGTGCTGCAGAATATGGCAGGTTATGTCGCATTGTAGTGTATCCGGTTGGATAATGGAATATCTTTTTATACAATTTCCTCCGGCTTGGCGGATGCGGTGTTGAGCAGCTCCTGGATATATTCTGCCGCATTTTCCGCACCGTCCAGATTGATTGTAGCATTAAAATGTTCTTTTTGTGTAGTCAAATTCTGCAAGGCAGTCCGCAGCTCCTCTTCTCTGCAATCTTCCGGCAGAGCAAGAAGAGTGTCGCCGCTTATGCGCAGCAGTTTGTGCAGATGCTCCTGCTGCTCTCTATCCCCCATGTCGCGCAGTATCACCAGCGCCGGAAGGGAAGTGGAGAGTACATCCATGATGCTGTTGTAACCACCGTAGATAACAGCATACTTTGAGTGGAGTAAAGAGTCCCGGTAACGCTCGCCGGGCTCCTCCACCCTGCACCAGGGCAATGTTTGCAGAAGTTCGCCAAACTTTGCTGAGTCCTGATGGGTCTGGTCGAGATAGAAAGTCCATGAGCCCCATTGGTCACCGATGGTATTGAGCACGTTATAGAGACGCTGCAGAAAGGCGGGAGTTTTCTCTCCAAGCCATGGTATGGATACGGTGACACCGCTGCTATTACACCTTGATCCTTGTTGGACTCCCAAGGCTTTAAGACGCGAGACATAGCCGCATTGTCGCGGTGTTACGGCAAAATGTCTGCCCAGTTCCAGCAGGGGTTCCGTGCCGAGAACCCGGCTGTCGCCATACCAGAGCAGACCGGCATAGTGGGTCGTAAAAACGGAGGAGGCCAATGGGGAGCAGAGTTTATCCACCCGTCCGACAATGCCCCGTACTCCAAGAATCCATTGAATGTCGGTGGAGGTGGTCATTGCCAGAGCGGGCAGGAGTTCCTTATGCTTACCCTGCGGAGAATGATCAACCAGGACGAGGCGGGGACGATAGATGGAAATCAAGGAACGTATCTGCTCGGCGCGCAACCGGCCCAGATCGTCATCTGCAAAATTGCTTTTACCGGGTATGCCGCGGGAGGCGCCGTTTTCCACTACGGTTTCGTAAGAGGGCAGTTTGATCCAGTCCAGAGGCGCGGAGCCGATGAGCTCCCGGCTCAGACGGCAGCCCGAGAGAAAGAGTACCTTGAGCCGGGGAGCGAGGCGCCGCAGAGCAATGCCGATGGCGATGGTACGGCCGGCATGCCCCAGCCCTCTGCCGTCATGAGCGTAAAGAAGTACGTCCAGCCGCGGAAAAGTATCCATATAAAGGATGTCCCTGTCAAAAGAGTTGCGAAAAAGATGGAGGTCATTACACTGTTGCGAAGCTTTCCTCTGACTTTCAAGAATATTGGTTTCCGGCAGAAAAAGCAATGCCGCTTTACTTCTTCGCCCTGAGCGTCTATATGAAAATTGCCTACTACATGCCTTTCAAGCCGCCGGAGCATAAAAACCCGTCCGGTGATCTGATAATCGGTGTGGAACTGATGCAGTTCCTGATCAAAAAAGGAGTCGCCGTCCAGGTCGTTTCACGTTTTCGCTGCCGCTGGATTTATCTCAAGCCGCATCTCTGGCCCCTCCTGTTTGTTGAAATAGGCAAGGTACTGTTGCTCTGCCGTCGGGAGCGGCCTGATATCTGGTTGACCTACCACTCTTACTACAAAGCACCGGATGTGATAGGGCCTCTGTGTTGCCGTCTGCTCGGCATACCCTATGTCATCTTTCAGGGAATATATTCGACGAAGAGACGAAAAGTCTTAAAGAGCCGGATTGGGTTTTACCTCAACCGCCGGGCACTGCAGCATGCTGCGGCGGTGTATACCAATAAGAAGGCGGATTATGCCAATCTTGTGCGGCTGCTGCCCCAGGAACGAGTGGTGTATATAGCACCGGGACTCCACCCGGAAGATTTTCGTTTTGAAGCTGTGGCCCGAGAGGTGATACGGCACAAGCTGCAGGCTGAAGAACGCATTGTTATCATGACTGCGGCGATGTTCAGACCGGGTGTAAAAACAGAAGGCATCCTGCAAGTCATAAAAAGCTGCCGGGCTCTGCGGGATGGCGGTCACAATATCCTGCTGCTCATTGCCGGCGACGGCGCTAAAAGGCAGGAGATTGAACAGTATGCCCGGGAGATGCTTGGTGATGATGCTGTTCTGCTGGGAATGATTCCTCGTCGCACCTTGAAAAAGTATTACAGTGCCGCCGATATATTTGCCTTTCCCGGAATTGAAGAATCGCTCGGCATGGTGTTTCTGGAGGCGCAGGCCTGCTCATTGCCGGTGGTGGCTTTTCGGGATTGGGGCGCTCGGGAGGCTGTAGATGATGGGGTCACCGGTTTCCTCTGTTTGGCCAAAGACGAGCATCTTTTCAGCCATTATCTGGCAAGGCTGGCAGAAGATACTGAACTGCGACGAAAAATGGGGCATGCCGCCCAGGAACATATCGCCGGACATCATGATATCAAAACCAACTACCATGCACTTTTCCGTCATTTAAAAAAAGTGGTGTCGGAGAAGAAGAAGGGCAGGTAGTTGAGCCGGGACAAAAACGCTATTTTATACCTTGAACCTGATATTGAGGATATCTCCGTCCTCTACGATATACTCTTTGCCCTCAAGGTTCATCTTGCCGGCCTTCTTCAATTCGGCCTCGCTGCCGTGTTGCATCAGCTCGGTATATTTCATCACCTCGGCTCTGATAAAACCCCTCTGCAGGTCGGAATGGATCACTCCGGCGGCCACCGGAGCCGGTGAGCTGCGTCGTACCAGCCATTGGCGCACTTCGTCTTCTCCCACCGTAAAGAAGGATACCAGACCGAGTGCCCTGAGGCATAATCTGGTTAATGTTCCCAGGGCGGCTTCTTCAATCCCTAGGTCTTCAAGAAAGGCCTGCTTCTCTTCGAGGGAGTCAAGCAGGGCAATTTCCGACTCGACCTGAGCGGAAACCAGCATTGCTTCCATCTTTTCGGCCCGACATTTCTCGGCAACTTTGTCGAGGAGCTCACTGGTGCTAAGGTTCTCTTCGGAGACATTGAAGGCCAGGATCAATTCCTTTCTGGTAATCAGCGGGTAGCTTTTCAATAATGACTCGTCATCGAGAGACAGTTCCAGAAGACGTAAAGGGTTTTCCTGCTCGAGGTGATCAAGCATGCGTTTAAGAAGAAGCAGCTCTTTTTCCTGCTTGTCGTCCTTTTTCTTTTTCAGGGCCAGTTCGATACGTTCGATTCGTTTTTCCGCAAAAATCTGGTCGTGCATAAGCAGTTCGGCGCAGACCATTTCCATATCGCGGATGGCATCGATGGAACCCGCGGCATGATAGACGGACTCGTCTTCAAAATCGCGGATGATATGGCATATGGCATCAACGTCGGCAATATCTTTGAAAATATCGCCTTTGGCAATATTCTCCTGTTCCATTTTCGGCAACAGCATCAGTTCGATCTTGGCCCTGACCTCGCTTTTAGGAGAATAGAGCTTGACCAGGGCGTCAAACCTGTCGTCGATAATTTCCGCATTGCCGGGAAGGGGTTTGGGAGGACCGGACTGCTCCCGGATTTGGTTGCCGGTCAATGTCTGGAACAGCGTTTTTTTACCTGTTTGCGGCAGGCCTATGATGCCGATTTTCATGATGTACCTTATTAGTGATAAAGAAAATAGTGCAACGACGAAGCAGATATGGTTGTAA
Organism: uncultured Desulfopila sp.; assembly: GCA_964446655.1. Lineage (GTDB taxonomy): Bacteria > Desulfobacterota > Desulfobulbia > Desulfobulbales > Desulfocapsaceae > Desulfopila_A. The sequence continues at coordinate 17,268 of CAYUPL010000030.1, read as the reverse complement.
TCATGTCCTGTTTTTCTGTCGCGGTCGGTTGCGCGCCCCTATGGGGCAGTGCAGCAGGATTAACGGAGAAGACTGCAGAGGGTTATATGTCCTCTTACAGGAAAAATCAAGCTGAACTCAATACGGCTCCATCAAAAATACGAAGAAGCCAAAGGCCTTGATTGATGCAGTATGATCATTATCCTTTGGTGTGAATAAATACTTCAGCACGGGCAGTTGCACTTCCTACCAACATTGCACGGAGAAAAAAAATGAGTGACAAGGTACCCATCGACAAAGCAAAAGTCGATCCGGAACGCATGGCTGTTCTGAGAAGCCTGCCTGTTGAGATCAAAGCAACGATCACCGGGGAGGAGGCCAGGGCCTTTCTTTACAAGGAGCCGTTGCCGGATACACTGGTGGAAAAGCTCAAGGAGTTTATTGTTTTTGATGAAAAACAGTAAAGGTAGCGCTGCAGCCGGACAGCCTCACAAAAAGGCTGCCCTCTCCGATGTGCTCTCTGCAGCTCAGATGGGCGGAGCGATGGTGACGATCAGGCGCATATCCGTGGTGGCACGGACGCCATGGGGTTCGCGTATTGCGGAAATGAGGATGTCGCCTGTCTTCGCCGGTATGGCGGCATCATCTTCTCCCAGGAAGAAACCGTCCCCTTCAAGGACCTGAATAGACAGCTCTCCATCGAGGTCGTGGGAATGCACCGGAAAAGTGGCGCCTGCCGCAAGATTGAAATTGATGATTTTAAAGTATGGAGAATTTTCCACGAGAAAGAAACGTTTCATGCCGCCTTCCGTGAACTCTCTGGTTGTCTCGAGATTAATTTTTTTCATTGAGAACCTCCTGTTTTGACTGGGTGGTGTCGCTGTAACAATGATCAGATTGTCTCTGCGGTTTCACAGTATGTGATCATTTAACACTACTCACCATAAGCTTTCCTTGACCTTTGTCAAAACAGGAGAATATCAGCCGATTTTTCAATACTGCTCCACCAAAGCCTCGAGCTGCAGGAAAAAACCGGTACTGTTGCGTCGATAATCAATCTTTTGAACATCCTCCAGCTTTTCAATCTGTTTGAGGACCTGTTCCAGTTTGCTTTCTTCATGAACCAGCAGCCACATTTTCGATTCCGTGCCGTTTGCCATGGGAAAACAGAGAATTTTTTCGAGATTGTAGGCCCTGCGGGAAAAAAGACCGCAGATGTGGGACATGACTCCCGGGTGGTTGCTGACCGTCAGTTCAATTAGAATACCTTCTGTAGGATTTTTCATACCTGTTGCACCATCAGTTTTTGAGTTTTGCATTGTATCCTCCTATCATCGCGCTGTTGGCGGCACCCGGCGGCACCATCGGGTAGACCTCCTCGTTCTTGTCGATGGGCACATTGATAAGACAGGGGCCGGGAGCCGACAGAGCGTCCTGGAGCAGCTCTCCCGACAACGGCGAGTATCTGAAATCCACCGATTGCATGCCGAATCCTCTGGCGATGGTGGCAAAATCGATGTCGATGCTATAGTCTGAGGCAAAGTAACTGTTGTCATAAAAAAGACCCTGTTGCTGGCGGACAAGGCCCAATGAGTTGTTGTTTAAGACGATAATTTTCACATTGAGCCTTTGTTCCACGGCGGTGGCAAGTTCCTGGATGTTCATCTGCAAACTGCCGTCACCGCTGAAGCAGACCACCAGCCTGTCCGGGTTGGCCAGAGCTGCCCCGATTGCCGCCGGCAGACCGAAGCCCATGGTGCCCAGCCCACCCGAGGTGAGAAACTGACGCGGCCTGCAGAAGGGATAAACCTGTGCCGTCCACATCTGGTGTTTGCCGACGTCGGTGGTGATAATGGCATCGTCGCCCACCAGAGCGGCCACTTTGCGGATAAGGCCGTAGGGCTTCTGTGGTACCAGTGACTCAGGAATGGTTAAGGGATACATCTTTTGCAGCTCGGCAATGCGTTCATGCCACTGTGGCCGTTGCTGTTCCTTGATAAACGGCAGGAGGTCTTCCAGGCAACAGGCCAGATCCCCTATCAGGGCAATGTTGGCGCGACGCAGCTTATGTACCTCACTGGGGTCGATATCGATGTGAATAACATCGGCATTGGGACAGAATTCAGAAATTTTGCCGGTGGCGCGGTCGTCAAAGCGAACCCCGGCGGCAATGAGGAGATCGCATTCTTCCAGGGCCATGTTGGTGGAACGGGCCGCGTGCATACCCAGCATTCCCAGGGCGTTGGGGTGTCTTGTGGAAATTGCGCCAAGTCCCATCAGGGTCATGGTGGTGGGCAGGCCGCTTTTCTCGAGGAGCTGCAGGGCAAGATCGCCACCGCCACTGTTGATGACGCCTCCGCCGAGATAGAGAATCGGCCTAGCTGCACCGTTGATCATGTCGGCAGCCCGGCGGATCTTGTCTGCGGCACAGGGCAGCGGCAGCGGCGCCGGATCCGGCTCATCATAGGATTCAAATTCCACGATCTCCTGCTGAACGTCTTTGGGAACATCAATCAGTACCGGCCCGGGTCGTCCCTCTGTCGCGATGGCGAAGGCGCGATTGATCGTCTGAGGAATTTCGGCGGCGGATCGGATGAGAAAATTATGCTTGGTTATGGGAATGGACATGCCGTAGGTGTCAACTTCCTGGAAGGCATCGGTTCCTATAAGAGTTTTGGGAACCTGTCCCGTGATACAGATGATGGGCACCGAATCAAGATAGGCGTCGGCAATGGCGGTGATGATATTGGTCGCCCCAGGCCCGGAGGTGGCAAAGCAGACACCCGGTTTGCCGGTGGATCTCGCCATACCCTGGGCGATGAAGCCGGCGCCCTGTTCGTGCCTGCACAGCACGTGTCGAATCGATGATGTTCGCAGAGCATTGTAGAGCGGCAGATTGGCCCCGCCCGGTATACCTGCTATACTGTTGATCCCACGGCGTTCCAGCAGTCTGATGATCAATTCCGCCCCATTCATTTTCTCCATTTGCTCTCCTCCTCATGTTTGTCGGTGGTGTTTTTCAGGCAAAAAAAAACCCCCTGCCAGCGGGCGCCGACAGGGGGTTAAGTAATAAATTCAGGTTACTATCCCTACATTGGCGCTCCGCTCCACGAAATTAGGACGACGACGACCACGACCGCACCAGCTAGCGCCTGGCTGGAGAGTATACTGTTGGAAATGATAGTGGTCGGTATGCTGGTATTCATAGGGTTCTTCTGTTAATATGTTGTTGTATAGGATCTGCTTAATAGAAATTATCGGGTTGGTCAAGGAAAAAATAGTAGTGCAGCATGCGGCCTGATCGTCTCGATATGGTCGGTAAAATGAAATGATTCTTCGCAAAGGACGGTAATGAAATTCGACTTTTGCCTTGCCCCCACACCACGAATTGTCTTTGGGGTAGGGCGTATACAAGATCTCCCGGCCATTATTGATTCCTTCGGCACCAGAGTTCTGCTGTTGCTTGGAACGAGCTCTTTCAAGAAAACAATCCATTGGCAAAACCTGCAGCAGGCGCTGGAGGATCGGGCAATGGATTTTTGGGTCGAACACGTCGGTGCTGAACCTTCACCGGAGCTTGTCGATGCCATAAGCGAACGCTATAGAGGGAAAAACATCGAGGTCGTCACGGCAATAGGTGGCGGCTCGGTTCTGGACGGCGGTAAGGCGGTAGCGGCCATGCTGGCCTGCAGCGGCAGCATTGTTCGCTATTTAGAAGGTGTTGGCGACAGCCGACCGGATGGCGCCAGGCTGCCCTGTATTGCAGTGCCGACCACCTCCGGAACGGGCAGTGAGGTGACAAGTAATGCCGTCATTACCCATGTCGGCAAGAAGGGGTTCAAGAAATCTCTGCGCCATGAAAACTATATTCCCGACGTGGCTCTGCTCGATCCTGCCCTTATATCTACCTGTCCGCTGGAGATAACCATCAACTGCGCCATGGATGCCTTCACTCAGCTGGTGGAATCCTATCTTTCTCCGAAAGCATTCCCTTTGACCGACGATCTCGCGCTGGGAGCTCTTCGACGAATACGCTCATCCCTTTCGGCTGTTTGCCGGGGTGAAGGCAGCATAATCGATAGAAGCAATATGGCATACGCTGCCTGTATTTCGGGCATAACCCTGACCAATGCCGGACTTGGTGTTATCCATGGCTTTGCCTCTGTTATAGGGGGTCTTTTTCCGATTCCGCACGGCGTGGTATGCGGTACCCTGATGGCAGCGGGCAATGCTATAAACCTGCAGCGTCTCCGGACAGAGAAAGAGCAGGGAACCGTGGCGCTGCAGAAATATGCTGCCCTGGGAAGGATTTTCAGTGACAGAGAAAAGGGCGGCGATGCATATTATCAAGACGGTTTTATTGCCATGCTGCAGCAGTTGACCTCCGATTTGAAAATAGATATGCTTGGCAGGTATGGTATCCGAGAGGCAGATGTGCAGAAGATTGTACAGCAAAGTGACTGCAAAAATAACCCTGTCAATCTAAGCACGGATGATATGGGAGCGATTCTGGCCGCCCGACTCTAGGGCTCTGTTGCCTTCGTTGAGGTAAGATGGTATAAACACGTGCAGGTTATACTGCTACAATATATGGAAAGTGGATGGATATATGAATATTCTACAGCAGTTTTTTTTCAGTTTCTCCTGGGAAACCATCATCAAAACCGGATTACGGCTCGCCATTATTCTTTTCATTGCCTGGATCGGCATGAAAATCCTGCAGAAATCTCTCCAACGTCTGGAGACACGTCTTTTAAAGAAAGGCAGACAGGAAGGGGAGCCGGCGTCCGAGTCGGAAAAACGTGTGGAGACCATTATTCGCCTGCTGAAACAGGGTGCCATGCTGGCACTGTGGCTTACGGTCTTGCTGGTCATTCTCAAAGAGCTGGGAGTTGATGTCGCTCCGGTCATCGCCAGTGCCGGTATCGTCGGACTTGCCGTGGGATTCGGGGCGCAGAATCTGGTCCGTGACATTATATCAGGCTTCTTTATCATTCTGGAAAATCAAATCAGGGTCGGTGATGTAGCAACTATCAACGGCACCGGCGGCCTGGTTGAGCAGATCAATTTTCGCACGATAGTACTGCGTGATTTGAGCGGTACCGTCCATATCTTTCCCACCGGCACCATAACCACTCTGAGCAATCTGACCAACGAGTGGTCGGCCTATATCCTTGATATTGGTGTGGCTTATAAGGAAGATACCGACAGGGTTATAGAAATAATGAAAGAGGTTGGTGACCTCATGCTTCAGGACAAAGAGTTTGGACCGCTCATGCTGGAGGAACCGGAGATATTTGGAGTGGATAAGCTGGCTGACTCCGCCGTGATCATCAAGGGAAGAATAAAAACCAGACCTGTGCGGCAGTGGATGGTGGGGCGGGAATATCTGCGTCGCCTCAAATATGCCTTTGATGCAAACGGTATCGAGATCCCCTTTCCTCACAGAACATTGTATTATGGTGAGGCAAGTAAACCATTCGAGCTGGAGATCCTGGAACGGCAAAAAAAGGAGAAGGTGGAGTGACTCGCTTCTCCTCTTCGGTCTGCGTCCTTGCTCGGCGTCCGTCGCCCTGGATAATCAGACGATATCCCTGCCGAATTGTCGTGCCTTTTCCAGCTCTTCAGCGTTTCCTTGCAGGGCTTTTTTCTCATCGACGCTTCTGATGAGCAATTCGCCGCCATAGTCGACATCAATGGTGTCGAAGTAGGATTTGGCGATGAGCACCGCGGCATCGAACACCTTCGGTCCTTTGGTGGCGGCGGTGGCCAATAGGTAGCCGCGCCGGTCATCTCCCTCTCGGATTTTCTCCTTGAGAAGATATTTTCTGCTCCAGCGCGCCTGGAAACGGTCGATGAAGGTTTTAATCTGGGCGCTGGGGCCATAAAAATAGACCGGAGTGACCAGGAAAATACGGTCGGCCGCATCGACTTTGGCGTACAGCTCGATCATGTCATCCTTGATGACGCACATGCCGGTTTTTTCGCATCCGCCGCAGCCCATGCAGGGAGCGAGGTCTTTCATGCCGTGCAGGTATATGTACTCAACGCTGCAGGACTTTTTTTCTTCCATGCCGCTGATGACGGTCTGGGCAAGCGTCTGACTGTTCCCCTGTCTTCGCGGACTGCCGAGTATAACAAGAATATGCATGGTAGTACCCCTTTGTGGTCAGTAATATTTCTGCTGCTTGAAAAAATGATGAACCGGGCCGTGGCCCCTGCCTATGCAAAAGAGCGCTCCGGCTTCGAGGGCTCCCTGAAGATAGTTCCGGGCGGAGGTGACGGCTTCCTGTTGCGAGTATCCATGGGCGATGAAGGCGGCAATGGCTGACGACAGAGTACAGCCTGTCCCGTGGGTATTTGCCGTTGCGATACGGTTACTTTGAAAATAGTGTGCCTGGCTGGAATTTTTATGGCAGAGGACGTCAGTTACCCTGTCACCTTCGAGATGACCGCCTTTGAGCAGTACGGAAAGCGAAAACGATTCACACAGGAGACGGGCAGCCCGTTCCATATCATCGACGTCGTCAATCTTCTGCTTGGTAAGAATTTCAGCTTCAGGTATATTAGGAGTGATCATGGTGGCAAGAGGAAACAATTCTTCCTGCATGGTTGCCACGGCGCTGTCTTCAATAAGACGATCGCCGCTGGTGGCCACCATAACCGGATCAAGGATGATGTTGTCGCAACCGTAGTCCCGCAGCAGTTCCGCCACGGTAATAATGACTTCGGTGGAATGCAGCATGCCTATTTTGATTGCGTCGGTGCCGATGTCGTCCAAGATGGCGCGGATCTGCGCTGCAATATATGCTGTGGGAACGGGATGAATGTCACGGACCGAACAGGTATTCTGAGCTGTGATGGCGGTGACGGCACTCATGCCGTAACAGCCGCAGGCCGAGAATGTTTTTATGTCCGCCTGGATACCCGCGCCGCCGCCGCTGTCGGATCCGGCGATGGTGAGTGTTCTGGTGTACTTTTTCAAGCTGCTGCCCTATATATTAGAAGAATTGACCAATAGTATCAACATTATCAAATACGCTTCACTTGCGTGATCAGTATATGCCGAAAATCTACAGAACAGGAAGAAACATTACCAAATATCAACATTTAGAAAAGGAAAAAAGCGAGGGAAGGACTGATTGCTGATTTTAGTACTACGGAGTGGTGGTCGAAAGAGGTTGCTATATCTGCGAGTATGTGCTCTTTTGGCCTTTGAAAATCTCATCAGCAGAGTTTTTTCTGAAAAAAATCACCGGTATTTTTTATAAGCGGAGGACAAAAAATGTTTACAATTGTGCGGCGTGAAGAGATGTCTGATGGAACTGTGATCCTCAACGAAATAGAAGCTCCACGAATTGCCCAAAAAGCTCTTCCGGGCCAGTTTGTCATCTTGAAATCCGGCGAGGATGGAGAGCGGATTCCTCTGACCATGGCGGACACCGACCCGGAGAAAGGTACCATCACGGTGATATATATGGTTGTCGGCAAGTCCACTGCCATATTCAAAGAACTTCAGGTCGGCGACGGCTACGAGGATGTCATCGGTCCCCTGGGTAAAGCGACCCATCTTGAAAAGGTCGGCAAGGTGGTCTGTGTGGGCGGCGGTACCGGCGTGGCTGTACTGCACCCTATCACCCGAGGACTCAAGGAAGTAGGCAACGAGGTTATCTGTATCATCGGAGCGAGAAACAAAGGGTTGCTCATTCTTGAAGAGCAGATGCGTGATGCCTCCCACGACCTTCGCGTCTGTACCGACGACGGCTCCTACGGACATCACGGTTTCGTTACCGATGTGTTGAAAGAAACACTCGAGGGCGGAGATATCAAACTGGTGGTGGGCATTGGTCCGGTGCCGATGATGAAGGCAGTAGCGAATCTGACCAAAGGATATAATGTGCCGACTCTGGTAAGTCTTAACCCCATTATGGTTGACGGCACCGGTATGTGCGGCGGCTGCAGAGTTACGGTTGGTGGTGAAACCAAGTTTGCCTGTGTGGATGGTCCGGAATTCGATGGCCACAAGGTTGATTTTGATGAGTTAAATCTTCGCCTGCAAGCCTATCTTGAAGACGAAAAGAAATGTCACCGGGACTACTGCACCATCCGTGACGCAAAGTAACCTTGTGCCGATGGAAGAGGCGACGGAGAATAAATACAATTCAGAAACGATATTGTAGTGGATGAGATATCTATCTACGGAGGGAAAGATGGCTGAATCAGGAGTGAAGAAAACCAAAAATCCAAGAGTTGCCATGCCCGAGCAGGATCCTCAAGTGCGGGCCAGAAATTTTCTCGAAGTTCCAACGGGGTACACTGTTAAAATGGCACAGGAGGAAGCGGCCCGTTGTCTGCAGTGCAAGAAACCGGGATGTGTTGAAGGATGTCCGGTAGGTGTCGATATCCCCGGTTTTATTGACTTGATCGCCCAGGGCGATATGACCGGTGCCATTCGTAATCTCTGGGCCAAAAATGCCTTGCCTGCCGTTTGTGGACGTGTCTGTCCGCAGGAGATTCAATGTGAAGGAAAGTGTATCGTCGGCAAAAAAGGAGAGCCGGTTGCCATCGGTAATTTAGAGCGGTTTGCGGCCGATTATGAAAGAGAGTTCGGTACCGGTGAACTGCCTCCGGTGGCCCCTCCCACCGGCAAAAAAGTCGCCGTGGTCGGTTCGGGGCCGTCCGGTCTCACCGTGGCCGGTGATCTTATCCTCAAAGGGCATGATGTCACTATTTTTGAGGCCTTTCATAAGCCCGGTGGTGTGCTGGTCTATGGTATTCCGGAATTTCGTCTTCCCAAGGATATTGTGGCGCAGGAGGTGGATTTTCTCAGCAGGCTGGGCGGTAAAGTCGAATGCAATGTGGTGGTTGGCAGAACCGTTTCCATCGACGAGCTGTTTGAGCAGGGCTTTGAGGCCGTCTATGTCGGAGTCGGCGCGGGATTACCGCGTTTTATGAATATTCCCGGCGAAAATCTGGTTGGCATTCTGTCGGCCAACGAATATCTTACCCGGGCCAACCTTATGAAAGCCTATAAGTTTCCAGAGGTTGACACTCCCATTCCGTTGGGCAAAAATGTTGTCGTGCTCGGCGCCGGCAACGTCGCCATGGATTCGGCCAGAACCGCCATGAGACTGGGGGCGGACAGTGTCAAGATCGTCTATCGTCGATCGCGCGAGGAGATGCCTGCCCGGGTTGCTGAAATTCATCATGCCGAAGAAGAAGGCATAGAATTGTTTCTGCTCACCAATCCGACCAAATACCTCGGCAATGACAAGGGGCGCCTGGTGGGTATGGAATGCCTCAAAATGGAACTGGGCGAGCCCGATGATTCCGGCAGGAGACGACCGGTGGCCATGGACGGATCGGAGTTTGAGATGGAATGTGATCTCTGTATCGTGGCGGTGGGCTCCGGCGCCAATCCTCTGCTCACCAGTGAGACCCCTGATATGCAGTTGAATCGCTGGGGCAATGTGGTGGCCGATCCAAAGACAGGAAAAACCACCAAAAAGGGAGTGTGGGCCGGTGGAGATATCGTGACCGGCGCGGCTACGGTGATCCTGGCAATGGGGGCCGGCAGAGATGCCGCCAACTCCATGCACGATTACCTGACTCTTGGCTGGTAATTGAGCAAAACTCAGCACTACCGTAAAAGGCTGAACCGGCTACAGGCCGGTTCAGCCTTTTTTATGGCTATGGGAGGGTGGTAGCGGTTATTTGCTGCTGTGAAGGACGGACGGTACCTGCTCAGCAGTCACAGTCGAGCTTGTGGCAGGCTATGCAATAGATTCTGTATTTGATAACTTCGGCAAAGATATCGGTACCATTTTCCTCGTCATATTTTCGTGCTTCACTCATGATCTTCTCATCGGATTCACCGGTGTGAATGATAGCTATCATCTCGGTGTTGTTGAGAAGATAATCCGATCGCTCTTCTCTGGGGAGATAAGCCAGGTAGTCATCCAGGCAATATCTGATTTTATCTCTTTTACGTGCCATTAGTATCTCTGTCCATCAAGAGGCTTCAGGGAGACGTCCATATAAAGGGTGCTCTTCCATCGCCCCGGAATGCAATAGATCTCCAGCTCAAACAGTGCTGCTGAGCCGCGTCGTCGCCCTCCTTCTCTCCCCGTAAAAAGGAGAAAGAAGTCACACTACACCATGGTAAAAACGAGATCAAGCAGTAATTCCCTCTTTACACCGCGGCAGCCCCGACGAGTTACACTCTGGCCGGGGGTTGGTTTTCCAAGGAAAAAGTGAGGAAAATAGTGTTTTTGGGCCGTTATTTTTTGACAATGCCCAAATGCTGTGATTTCCTGAAGAAGGAAATAGTTTCTATTTATAACTTTCAAAATCAGGGGAATGCACTATGGGGAAAATCAATGTCAGATCCATCTCTTTCAGATTGGTGACAGGCGGCTGTATAGCTGTGCTGCTGCCTTTGCTCGTTGTCGGTACCATCTCGATTATGAAATCGACCTCGGCTTTGCTCGAAGTCGGCCGGGAAAATGCCAGGGGAAAGGCCGGTGAGATTGCCGCTGTCGTTGATGTTTCCCTGCGGCAGCAGGCCGAGACGGCCGCGGCCTTTGCCACGGATTCTCTGGTTATGGAAACGCTGCTGATGGTAAAAGAGGATGGCGTCGAAATGGTCACCGAAGATCTGGCAGTATTGCGACGTGATATGAAGAAAAAGTATCAAGCGCTGGGAGATAACTATCTGGGAATTTTTGTCACCGACGAAGAAGGACTCCTGCTTACCGGTGAACTGGCAAGTGGCGCGGAATATAAGGGATCAAACGTGGCCGGCCGCGGCTATTTTCAGGAGGCGAAAAGGACCGGCACAGCCGTGGTCGGCGACCTGGTAAGATCGCAGGCAACGGGAGAGCTGATTTATGTCGTCTGTGCCCCGGTGCTGTCCGAGTCCAGAGCTTTTTTGGGAATATTCGCGTTGTCCGTGAAGGCACAACGACTGGTGGAGATTGTTTCCGGCACCAAAATAGGGGAAACCGGCTATGGCTGGATGACCAACAAGGAAGGTATCATCATTTCTCATCCCAATGAAAAATTCATTCTTGAGCTGGACATCAAAACCTTGAAGGGAATGGAAGATATTATCGCCGCAATGATGGCCGGCAGGGCAGGTGTCGATGATTATGTTTTCCAGGACATCCCTAAGATTGCCGGTTATGCGCCTGTGGAGTTGACGGGGTGGAGTGTTGCCATGACTCAGGATCATGCCGAGTTTCTGGCGGCTCCGCGAGTTATCCGAAACAGTCTGATTGTGACGGTAGTCATCGCCATGGCGGTGGTCGGGATACTCATTTACTTTTCCGCTAAAAATATCACCGGGCCCATCAACGACGCCGTGGCCGGTTTGAAAGATATTGCCCAGGGTGAAGGTGATCTCACCAAAAGGCTGCTGGTGCGCTCTAAAGATGAAGTCGGCGAGATGGCCGGCTGGTTCAATACCTTTATCGAAAAGCTGCAGGGCATTATAAAACAGATCGCGCTGAATTCTTCCGCGGTCGGTTCCAGTTCAACCCAACTGTCTGATATCTCGCAAAACCTGCTTTCCAGCGCGGAGGATACCTCGCAGCGTTCAACCAATGTCGCGGCAGCTTCGGAAGAAATGAGCGCCAATCTCAATACCGTTGCGGCGGCCATGGAAGAATCGGCCACCAATGCCGCCATGGTAGCCACGGCAGCCGAACAGATGAGTTCAACCATCAACGAAATTGCCGAGAATGCCGAAAAGGCACGCAGTGTTTCCTCCCAGGCCGTCGGCCAGGCAGGCAGCGCTTATGAGCGCATGAATGAGCTGCGCCAGGCCGCCGATAAAATCGGCAAGGTGACCGAAGCCATTACCGAGATATCGGAGCAGACCAACCTGCTGGCCCTGAATGCGACCATCGAAGCCGCCCGTGCCGGTGAAGCGGGGAAAGGTTTTGCCGTTGTCGCCAACGAAATCAAGGAGCTTGCCAAGCAGACCGCCTCGGCAACGCTTGATATCAAAAACCTGATCGATAATGTGCAGACCACTTCGAAATCCACCGAAGAAGAAATCGAGCAGATTTCAAAAATCATCGGCGGGGTCAATGATATTGTCGGCACCATTGCAACTGCTGTGGAAGAGCAGACGGCCGCAACGCAGGAGATTGCCAACAATATTGCACAGGCCAGTCAGGGAATCCAGGAAGTGAACGAAAACGTCAATCAGAGTTCGACGGTGGCTGCCGATATCACCAGGGATATAACCGAGGTGTCCAACGCGGCGAGAACTATTTCAGACGGCAGCAACGATGTGAAGCAGAGTGCCGAGGACCTGCTGCAGCGCTCCAGGGAACTGAGCGATATCGTCGGTAGTTTCAAGGTGTGACAGCAAAAAAATGAAACCGCCTTTCCATGGGGAAGGCGGTTTTGCCATGTAGACCATCTGATCATCAGTCGATGACTGTCCCCTTCCGGAAGAGCGATATCCTTGTCCTGCCGGATATCTGTCGTTAAGAATTTCTATCCACGCCGCCGAAGTCATCGAAAAACCGTCTTGACTTGGATTTGCACCGTTGTTAAAGGTTTGATAACGGAAGGTGCTCGTTTGCTGTTCTTTATATCGGCCTGCCGAGGCGATTTTGTGTCTGAAAGGTTGGGTTGAGCAGCTGGAGGAGTTCATGTCGCAAAAAAAAATCAACTAAGGATGATAATATGATAGAAGTTACTGATTCAGCACAAGAAAAACTGGCAGAATATATGGACCAGAATAATATTACATCATCGTTGCGGGTCATGATGATGCAGGGCGGCTGCTCCGGTCCGGCACTGGGATTGGCGCTCGATGAAGAAAAGGATAACGATGAGGTCACCAGCCTGGCAAAGGTAACGGTTCTTGTTGAGAAAGAACTGTTGAGCCAATGCGGTAATATCGTCGTTGATTTTGTTGATGCCGGCAGCAGGTCGGGTTTCAGCATAAGCAGCGAGAATCCATTGCCGGGAGGAGGTGGTGGTTGCAGTTCCGATTCCTGCGGTTCCAGTGGATGCGGTTGTTGATCCTGAACCGGCAAGTCTGAAGCAGTCCCGGATTAAGGGCTCTTTGCCTTATTTCTGCTTGTTGCACAAAGCAAAGAGCCCATTTGAACAGCCGATCTGCTTGCTGTCCCCCCCCGTTATGCATTCGTTATAGGATGCACCTATCTGTCTCTTACTTTCCATACAAAAGAACTATTTGTCCTGCGGACTAATCTTCGGTAGAAGGTGAGGTGATGTACCTTTGCATCGTGTAGTGATGCGGTTCCTGTTTTTCGCATAATTCAACATAACAACAACGGCTCCTTCGGTACCTGTTGTTGTCTGAACCATGATGAGTTTGTCCAATGGCTGATGAGCGTCCCGACTGGCAGTTTGATGATGAATTTGATGGAGGTGAGGAGACGTGCGGCAGAGTTATTGTCAACCTTCATCTCTATATTCGTGAGCAGCAGCCGGGATATCGAATTCTGGTTATCAGCAGAGACCCCGGCGCCCCCATGGAACTTCCTGCCTGGTGTCGAATGACCGGAAATGCCTTGACCGCTATGCAGCATCCCTACTATCTGATAACCCTCAAACCCGATTTATTAAGGAGATAGGACCATGTCGAATACCTTTTGTGTCACCATTACCCACTGCAAAACCGATCCGGACAAGGCCACGTTAGGATTTGTGGTAGCCAATGCCGCCCAGGGCAGCGAAAAAGAGGCCATGGTATTCCTCAGTTCAGACGGTGTCTGGTGTGGTGTTCCCGAAGAGATTGCCAAGATTGATGAAGGCGCTCCCTTTGCTCCGCTGAAAGATCTGATCGATAAGTTCATCACGGCCGGCGGCAAGATATATGTATGCACCCCCTGTATGAAAAAACGCGGCATCACGGAAGAACATCTGATCAAGGGCGCAACTCCCGCAGGTGGCGCGGCCCTGGTTGAATGGCTCTCCTCCGGTTCGCCTGCCGCAGCCTATTGACAGGATGGCCTTTTGACGGATCATTGTCTCTCATGGGCTGAGCAAGGCGCCGGCCGAGCGTGGTGAAAAAGAGTCTTGAAGTATTTCAGTGGGGAAAATTTTCGTGAAAAATGACATCGACGCATTGCAGGCCGATACGGTTTTTGATGGTGGAGACCTCGATTGCGGTTCGGGGCTGATTCTCCTGATTCGGGAGCATATGATGAAAACACCGGTAGGTGGGCTTATGGAGATGCGCAGTCGGGAGCCGACCGTTGCCGATGATCTGCCGCCCTGGTGTCGTATGGCCGGGCACGAATATCTCGGACACCGGGACGGCAAAGGCTACACCTGCTATTTTGTCAGACGCGGCAGCGGTGTGCAGCAGGAAGAGGAGGCGCTGCAGAAGGATTTGCAGGAAGCGAAAAGGTATCAATGGCGCTTGCGGGCACGCTCCACCGGACACCTGCAATCAACCATCTATTGCCGCAATTTTTCGTTTGGTGTGGGACAGCCCGCCAGTTTTGAGGAAAAAGACAAAAATCCCTGCGGGCTTGAATATTTTTTCGGAGCACTGGCAGGCTCGCTCAGCACCGCCTTTGCCACGGAATGCGCCAGAAACAACCTTGAAGTAGATGATATCGAAATCTCTTTGAGTGGTTCTCTTGAGAATATTCTGGCGCATATGGGGCTGGAGGAAGGTGATCCATCAATAAAGGAAATCAACATTAAATGTTTTGCCTCAACCTTTGATGATGAAACAATGGTGCGTGAGGCCTGGCGAAATACGGTCGCTCGCTCTCCTCTGGCGGCAACTCTGGCGAAAGCTGCCAAGCTGAATACTGCTCTGGTGATGGTGTAGAAATATGAATGACAAAGAGTGTTTTTTGACAACCCAGGTGGGTTCATGGCCTCGGTCCAGGCATCTTCTCAAGGCATTGCGCGGCTATCAGAAGGGCACGGTGGTCCGCAGCGATTTCATGGCCGTCGCCGAGGATGAGATCCGGCGTACCGTTATGCTCCAGGAGAAGGCGGGCCTTGACATAGTGGTCGATGGCGAACATCGCCGCGAGAGTTTTTATGCCTTCATCACCGACAAGGTTGCCGGTACAAAGCTGATGTCCCTGGCCGATATGCTCGATTATGTCGAGGATAAGTCGGAATTTGAGGAAATGCTGCGAACCATGGATATGCCTGCCTCGGCCGTGAAAAATCCGACCTGCATCGATCGCCTCTCCCGCAGAGAGCCTCTGGCGCTGGACGATTATCATTTTCTCCGGTGTCTGACTAAAAAGCCTGTTAAAATAACCCTGCCCGGCCCATATCTGCTTACCAGGTCCATGTGGGTGGGCGCCTTGACACGAAAGGCCTATCGCAATCATAAAAAGATGGCGGATGACATTGTCAAGATCCTGCGGCAGGAACTCATCGATCTGCGTGATGCCGGGTGTGATTTTGTGCAGTTTGATGAGCCGGTTTTGACGGAAATCATTATGTCGGAGGAGTGTGAACGGCGCACCTTCATGTGAGCTACTCTGGCCACCCGCCGTGATGCGGGTAAAGAGCTGAAGTTTGCCGCAGACCTGATAAACAGAGTAACTAAAGGAGTTACCGGAATCCGCCTCGGTGTGCATATCTGCCGGGGCAACTGGAGCAAGCAGGAAGATGTGCTGCTCAAGGGTGATTATGCCGGTTTGCTGCCCGCTCTGCAACGCATGAAGATTCAGCAGTTTGTTCTGGAATATGCCACTCCCCGTGCCGGAGACATCGACGTTGTCGGCAGAACACTCAACGACCGTGAACTTGGTCTTGGGGTCGTTAACCCCAGAACGGATACGGTTGAAGAGGTGGAATATATTGTCGCTAAGGCTGAAAAAGCGTTACAGTATTACAGGCCTTCCCAGCTCTTTTTAAATACCGACTGCGGATTTGGCTGTTTCGCCTCGCGCTCCGTCAATGTTGAAGAGGTGGCCTACAAGAAGTTATGTGCCATAGTGGAGGCGGCTCGTCAGCTTCGTCGTAAATACAGCTGAGAACGAGATACTATTCTGTTACAGCGTGATACATGAAATTGAAGCCCCAGGCAGAAGATTCTCCCTCTACCTCGCTGCTCCAGACATCGGTAGCTTGCTGGTCAAAGGCGGGTCCGATTATATAGCCGATCGCAGCGGTATCCTGGCAAAGATTGATTCACCAAGCATCCCGACCCTTGAGGCGATGGGCGGAACAGGAGATACCGTGACAGGGATTGCCGCAGCCCTTATCGCTGCTTCCATCCCGGTTCCTGAAGCTGCCGAGAAGGCGGCCCGTATAAACCGGCTTGCCGGGCAACTTGCCATGCCGACACCGGCCAGCCAGGTAACCGCCGTCATCGATTGTATCGGCAGAGCCGTTACTGAGGTGATGAAAGGGTGATCGGCGACACAGGCCAGGGGAGCGTAAATATTGTCATTGAAACTTAAGGAAGAGGGACAATCAATGGGAAAAACATGAAAAAAGAAGAGAGGCTGCTTTGAATTGCTCGATGTGGAAGAGGATTTATAAAAAAGTTAGCCTGGGCTTGTATGTCGATTATTGATCGCCGGACAAACTGCTAAAGACCAGTTTGGAAGAGTCCAGTATAGATCGTATTTTTTTGTCTAACACATGAGTTTGAAATGGCTTCTGAATGAAACCGTTACAGCCCTGGTATCGCCCCTCGGTGTCTTTATAAAAAATCGCGGCGGGAAGTGCTGTCAGGAGCGATTCTGCAAAATTTAGACTGCGCTGAAGCTCGCTTTGCACCTTGGACAAACGACTGTTCTGAGCCTCAAGCTCGGCTACACGTTTCTCCAACATTTCATAGGTAGGTTTTGCAAACATTTAAAATTATACAATTATTGTAAAAAATGTGACCCCAATATGGTGTCATTTATAGTGACTGGTAAGGCCTCTGGTGGACGATTTTTCAATCGGGTGATAATGATTTTTATTAATAACATGAAGGGAATATTATTATGCTATCTGTTTATGCAGACATTACCATCAGAAGATCTTATTTTTATTAAGAAAGTTTGCTGACTAAAGGTTCAGTGTATCGTTCTCTCTCGGTCTTCATATGCGAAAAGCCATTACCTTTTTACCTGAACTCAGTGCTTTCGGCATTGGGTTATTGGCGGCATGGTGGCTGCAGTGGCAGGCTTCGGATCTTATCTGGAGCCTGTGGTTAAGCAGCCTGACACTTGGCTATCTCACGATTCTGTCGACCATTGCCGGTGGTGTCTATGTCGGCGTTACCATACTGTCGCATCCGCAATTTCCCGCCGACAAAAAACGAGTCGC
>CAYUPL010000029.1:12928-42582 GCA_964446655.1 uncultured Desulfopila sp. | reverse complement strand
ATCTGAAAGAATTATTAAAGAGAATATGTATAACTGAAAATATCAGAAAGGAGCAGTTATGTTAGGTAAAAAAATGAATAATGAGTTAAACAAACAGGTAAATGCCGAAATGTTTTCTTCCTACCTCTATCTTTCCATGAGCGGTTGGTTTGAAACGCAGGGACTTGCCGGTTTTGCTAATTGGATGAGGGTTCAAGCCAAAGAAGAGACCTTTCATGCCGAAAAAATTTATGATTATATCTATGAACGCAACGGAAAAGTCGTCCTCGAGTCCATAGCCAAGCCGGAGTCGAAGTGGGATTCTCCCCTTGTTGTATTTAAAGAGGCGCTGAAGCACGAAGAAATGATCTCTGCAATGATTAACTCGCTAGTCGATGTTGCTATCAAAGAGAAAGATCATGCGACAAATAACTTTCTGCAGTGGTTTGTTGCCGAGCAGGTGGAAGAGGAAGCAAGTGCAGCCGCTGTCGTTGACCGATTGACACTGGTTGGAAATGATACCGGAGGTCTGTTTGCTCTGGATATGGAAATGGGCAAACGAGTCTTTGTGGCGGAAGCCTAGATAACGCAGAAAGAGCAAATGGCTTATATTGCAAGCGATTTGCTCTTTTTACTGCGACCGGATTATTTCCTTAGCCGGTATCAGTGCCGTAGCGGTTGCGGAGACAATATTGCCGGCTACCCCGGGTCCATCGCCGGCGACATAGAGTCCCTTGATTCTGGTTTCGAGGTGGTTGTCGGTCTCTACCTGGGTTGCAAAAAACTTTATTTCCGGGGCATAGAGCAGAGTTTCGTGATTGGCGACACCAGGAACAACCTGGTTCAGCTGGGTAAGACCGTCTACTAGATTGGTGACGATCCTCTCCGGCAGGGCCATGGCAATATCACCACAGGTTACATTTTTCAAAGTCGGTTCAATATAGCTGTTTTTTATACGTCCCCAGGTTGAGCGGCGTCCTCTTTTTAAATCACCGAAGCGCTGCAGTATGGGCTTACCGCCGCCGATTATTGAGGCAAGCTTGCCGATGGACTCACCGTAGGCCTGATTGTCTTCAACCGGGTCGGTCAAGACAACCTTGGAGAGAAAGGCGAAATTGGCGTTAGCCGATTTTTTATCCATATAGGCGTGGCCGTTGACACAGACAAAATCCTGATAATTTTCCAGAGCGACATATCCTCCCAGATTGGTACAGAATGTCCGGGTCTGGTCGTCATATCTGTTGGTTCGAATAAAGAAGGTGGGATCATAAATAATTGAGCAGAGATCCTGCAGGATCTCGTTGTGTACTTCTACACGAACACCAACTTCGATTCCTCGCTGGGACAGATTGAGCCCGTATTTGCGTGCAATGGTGCCGAGCCATTCCGCCCCTACTCTGCCGGGTGCGAGGATGACATTGTCGGCTGAATAGGTCGCTTTGGTGGTAATCACGCCATGGACGGCGAGGTCGTCAACGAGCAGGTCGACCACCTCTTCGGAATGCTTGAAAATGACACCGCGATTCTCAACGTACTCCGCCATTTTGGCAATATGATTGGGCAGATTGTCACTGCCCAGATGTTTTTGCTTGATCAGAAGAAGTTCAATACCGTTTTTGCGGGCATCTTTACGTATTCCCTCCGCCTTTTCCATATCGGTCGGGTAGACCTGGCCATCCATATTGAAGCGGTTAAAAATGACTTCGGTTTCGTCTATCAGCGCTTTGGCTTCGGACAAATCCATAAACTGGAGCAGGTCGGTTTTGCCGAGCTTGTGGATGAAGTTCAATTTTCCATCGGAAAAAAGGCCTGCACCACCTATGCCGCACAGTATGTTGCAGGGGCGGCATTTGATACATCCCTTGTCTCCAATGGGACATGTCCGTTGGAGAGGTGGTTTGCCTTTTTCAAGGAGCAGAATCTTGAGGTTTGAGTGTTCGGCGAGATAATAGGCGCCAAATAGCCCGGCGGGACCACCGCCGACGATAACAACATCGTAATGCTCGGGTGTGTGCACAGTACTCATATAAATCAATAACCTTTGCAGCTGTACCGATTAGTCATTAATGACGATTTCACGACTGCCTTTGGGATGCTGATTTCAGGAAGTTTCCTGAACAGCTGGTTTAGCAGCCGTCAAACCATAGGCGGCGCGTACTTTTTCTTCAATATCACTGATCATCTGAGGCTGATCGGCGAGAAATTTTTTGGCATTTTCGCGACCCTGGCCGATTCTTTCACCGCTGTACGAGTACCATGCACCGCTTTTGTCGACAATCTCCAGCTCCGCGGCAAGATCGAGAGTGTCGCCGATCCTGGAAATGCCTTCACCATAAATAATGTCAAATTCAGCAACCTTGAACGGAGGAGCCACCTTGTTTTTGACGACTTTCACCTTTGTCCTGTTGCCGACCAGATCATTCCCGTCCTTGATCTGACCGACTTTACGAATATCAAGGCGGAGGGAAGAATAAAATTTCAAGGCATTGCCGCCGGTGGTGGTTTCGGGGTTGCCGAACATGACCCCGATCTTCATGCGAATCTGATTGATGAAGATAAGAACGGTATTGCTGCGGTTCAGTACTCCGGTAAACTTGCGCATAGCCTGGGACATCAGCCTGGCCTGCAGTCCAACATGGGCGTCTCCGACATTGCCGTCAATTTCGGCTCGGGGAACAAGTGCCGCCACTGAGTCGATCACGATGACATCGACACCGCCTGAGCGGATCAGTATTTCGGCAATTTCCAGAGCCTGCTCACCAAAATCAGGCTGGGAAACAAGAAGATTGTCGACATCGACTCCCAGGCGTCCGGCGTAATTGGTATCAAGAGCATGTTCGGCATCAATAAAGGCTGCAGTACCGCCGAGTTTCTGTGCTTCCGCCACGGCATGCAGGGCAAGCGTGGTCTTACCTGAAGATTCGGGGCCATATATCTCTGTTATGCGGCCCTTGGGGAGCCCACCTACTCCAAGAGCTATGTCCAGGCTGAGGGCTCCGGATGAAATCACAGGAATGCGTTCCAGTTCATGGGTTCCCAGGCGCATTATCGAGCCTTTGCCGAATTGTCTCTGGATCTGGTTGATAGCGTTATCGACGCTGCTTGTTTTATTGCCGCTTGAAGCTGCCATGATAGTCTCCTGAAAAGGGAAAAATAAACGTAATGTATAAGAATGGCACAGTTATTTATTGTATGCGTCACCAATACCGATCCTGCTTGGACAACACCATAATACTATAACAGGTCCAAAAGATATCTTCGTATAAGGTCCATGCCTGTGGCCGCAGTCAGTTCCTGAATCTGTTCCCGGCTGCCCTCAAAATGATAGAGGCGCACAAAACATTGCGCCGCTGCAGAGAGGCCGATGTAGACGGTACCGACAGGTTTCTCGGCGCTGCCTCCGTCCGGTCCGGCAATCCCGGTAATGGAGAGGGAGAGATCGGCACCTGTCTTTTCCCGGATCGAGGTGGCCATGGTTGCAGCGACCTCTTTACTGACCGCACCGTAGTGTTGCAGCATCGATTGCGGAACACCAAGAAAATGCGCTTTCATACTGTCTGCATAGGTAGTAATCCCGCCGAGATAGTATGCTGAGCTACCCGGCACTTTCGTGATTTTATGGGAAAGCAGTCCGCCGGTGCAGGATTCGGCAACGGCGAAGCGGAGCTTTTTTTTGGCCAGCAGCCTGCCGACAACGGTTTCCATGCTGTCCTGATTCTGGCCGTATATCACATCTCCAAGCGCTCCATAGATGGCCTTGGTGGTTTGCGATAATATGGCGTTGCACCGACTGCTGTGCTGCTTCCGAATGGTGAGAGAAATGTGGAGTTCCGGAAAAACAGGATAGTAACCGATGCTGACCCACTTGCAGAGTTTCAGCGTGGCGATTCTGGCGTTGACCTCAACCTCATCCATATTGAACACCCGCAGCATCTTCTGGCGCATTCCCCGACTGGGATCGGAGTACCAGATAGTCAAACGGGGTAGAACATGCTCCAGCAGCAATTGCTCCATTTGGCTGGGAATACCCGGCAGAAAGAAGATAGGTTTGCCGTTGTGAACCAGCTGGTAACCGGCCATTTTTGCTTTTGGATTGAGAGCTTCCGCTCCCCTGGGGAGCCACGCCAGCTTTTCCAGAGGGCTGAGAGGATTGCCGGAAACAGCGTTCAGGTGAGAACGGATTTGTGACAGTATCTCAAGGTTCGGCATTGTCGGTCTGTTGAGCGCACGCGATACCGCTTCATTGGTAAGGTCGTCATCGGTGGTGCCCAGTCCCCCGGTTACAATGACAAAATCCACTTTTTTAATGGCACGTTTGAGGGCTTCTCCAATCAGCTCCGGCGTATCACCAATGGTGTGCATGGCATAAATCTCATAGCCTGCATCAAAAAGATGACGTGCGGCGAACCCACTGGTGGAATTGAAGATCCGTCCGGAAGTCAGCTCATTACCTATGGCGATTATTTCACCTTTCATAATATTTATGTAATTACAGTGCCCTGTACATCTGTCTGTTGTAGAGTCTCCAGTCGTACTTCAACAATCGTATTTTTCAATCTCTCTTCTCCTGCAAAGCTTACCGGAATATAATTGTCGGTAAAGCCTTTCAGTCGGCCCCGACTATCCCTGGAGCTTTCCACCAGGACCGGACGGATGCTGTGTAGGAATTTCCGGTAAAAAGCATTTTTTTTGCTGTCGCTCAGTTGCCGCAGCCGTGCAGTTCGTTCTTCCTTTGTATATTTGGCCACCTGATCCTTGAAACTTGCAGCTGGTGTTCCGGGGCGCTTGGAGTAGGGAAAGACATGAAGATACGTAAAATCGAGCTCGTCAAGAAAAGAACAGGTTTCTGAAAAATGGCCGTCTGTTTCTCCGGGAAAACCCGCAAGTATGTCTACGCCGAGAGCAAGACCCTCGATTCTGTTACGGCAGGAATCAAGTATCGCGGCAAAGCGGCTGGTGCTGTACCGCCTGTTCATGCGCAAGAGTATATCATCACTACCACTCTGTAAAGGAATATGTAAGTGTGGCATAAAATTGTTATTATTTGCCATCACATCAAGAAGTTTTTCTGATATTTCCAGAGGTTCTATGGAACTGAGGCGATACCGCACCTTCGGGGTGGCACGGCAGAGTTTGTCCAGTATGGTGGCTATGTCGATATCGTCCGGTAGATCCGTACCGTAACAGCCGATATGGATGCCGGTGATGACGATTTCCTGGTAGCCGTTGCGTGCAAAGACCTGGGCCTGCTTTATGACCTCCTTGACGGGCAGGCTTCTGCTTCTGCCCCGTGTCAAGGGGACAATGCAGTAGGTGCAGAAGGAGTTGCAGCCGTCTTGAATTCGCAGATAGGCACGGGTTCTGCCGCTGAATTGTTGTATCGGCAGATGGCTGATTGTTTTTTGCCGTTCTATGGGGCTTTGCCGGATGGTTAAAAGCGATTTCTCCTGCAGAGCGGTGTCAACCAATATATGCTTGTCGCCATTGCCGATGATGCTGACAGGTCTGTGCTGCAGTTCCTTCATGGTGGCCAGTTCCGCCGTGGCCGTTTCCGTCAGACATCCGGTGATGACTATTTCTGCGTCGGGATGGCGGCGAATTGCTTTTCTGATGGCTTGCCGTGATTGGGCTCCGGCTTTTCCGGTAACAGAACATGTATTGATAACGATGATGTCTGTGTCCATACCGGAAGAGACAATCTGATGCCCCAGCTCTTCAAAATGTGAATGGAAAGCTGCCGATTCGTACTGGTTGACCTTGCAGCCAAGCGTGTTGATCTGGATTTTTTTCATGAGTGTATTCCGGCCTGTTCCTCCGGCAGATGAAATAGTGGTCAACACCGGCTATCCTGCTATCACGGCCGAGCCCATCACTTCATCATTCTTGTAGAAGACGGCATACTGTCCCGGAGTAATGGCGCGTTGCGGTTTGTCAAAGCGCAATGTCCAGCAGTCATCTTTACCCCGGAAGAGCTGGGCTGTGCATCCTGTATGGGTGGAGCGTATTTTTACCAAAAAAGAGTTTTGCTCGGCAGGAGCAGAACCTGCTATCCAATGAAGATCGTAGACATCAATATCTTCTTTGAGCAGATTAGTATCTGTTCCGACGATAATTGTGTTGGCGACGGCGTCAATACCGATAACATAGAGGGGCTGAGGCGCCGAGATTCCCAATCCTTTGCGTTGGCCGATGGTGTAGTGTGCAGCACCGCTGTGTCTGCCGAGAACCGTGCCTGCCACATCTGTTATATTTCCCGGAGCTATGGTCTGCGGCATTCTGTCCTGGAGAAACCTTGCTATACTGCTGTTTTCGAGAAAACAGACATCCTGGCTTTCGGTGCCTCTGAAATCGGTGAAGCCGTGTGCTTCGACGAAAGAATAGACCTCTTCTTTTGTAAATTCACCTAGAGGAAAAAGCAGCCTGGACAGCTGTCTCTGCCTGAGTCGTGCCAGAAAATAGGACTGATCCTTCCGAGTATCAACACCTTTGCGGAGGCTGTATCCCTGCGGGGTTTTCGTCACTCCGGCGTAATGTCCGGTGGCCATCATGTCCATTCCCCTTTCCATGAGGGCGTCTAAAAACAGGCCGAACTTGATTTCTCTGTTGCAGACAACGCAGGGATTAGGTGTGATTCCTTCAAGGTAGCTTTGGCAGAAGTAGTCCAATACACGCTTTTCAAAGGCATCGGCAAGGTCAATGATATGCAGAGGGATGTGGGCCTTGGCGGCGACTTTGGAGACCCGTTCAATCTGTTTTTTTATGTCGGGTTGCGCCAATCGCATAAAAAAGCCGGTCACGTCATAACGGTTTTTCAGCAATAGAGCAGTGGAGGTGGAATCAACACCGCCACTCATGGCAACCCCAACCTTTATTCTTTCCACATAATCCTTTATTATTAACTTGTCATTTAGGCTGATGAACACTATATCAAGCCTGCTGCGAAGAACCGGTCAGGTTCACCCGCTGTTGCGGCCGGCGCCGCCGGTGTGGCGCAAGTTTTCAACTCCTTTAATCCTCTGGAGAAGAGCTGTTTCACCGGAATATCAAACTTTCTATCATACTAAAAAATGACCAATAATAAAAGCCGCAAAGGGAGGCAAAATATAAAACAGCTTCCTGAGCTGCTGGCTCCGGCGGGCAATCTGGAAAAACTCGTAACAGCGGTGCATTATGGTGCGGATGCCGTTTACCTTGGTGGAAAAGAGCTGAGCCTTCGGGCTAAGGCGGGCAATTTTTCTGTCGCTGACATGGAAGAAGGTGTTCAATACGCCCACACCCATGGCAAAAAAGTCTATGTTACCGTTAATGTTCTGGCCCATAATTGTGATCTGGAGGGTCTGGAGGAATACCTTGTCGACCTGCGGCATTTTGGCATTGATGCTCTGATAATTGCTGATCCCGGTATTCTTAACATCGCAAGACAAACAGTTCCGGATATTCCCATTCATCTCTCAACCCAGGCCAATGTCACCAATCATGCTTCTGCTGCCTTCTGGCTCGAGCAGGGGGTACACCGCTTGAACCTTGCCCGTGAACTTTCGCTGCAGGAGATCAAGACGATACGGTGGAAGGTGGCCGGAGAACTTGAGGTTTTTGTTCATGGTGCGCTCTGCATTTCCTATTCGGGACGGTGCATGTTGTCCAATTATCTTACCGCAAGAGACGCTAATAAAGGGCACTGTTCTCATCCCTGCAGATTCAGCTATCACCTTGTGGAGGAAAAACGGCCCGGACAGATGTTTCCGGTGGAGGAGGATGAGCGGGGCACCTATATCTTCAATGCCAAAGATCTTTGCCTGCTTAACCTGTTGCCGCAACTTGTAGCTGCCGGAGTCGATTCCCTGAAAATAGAAGGACGGATGAAATCGATTTTTTATGTCGGTGGAGTAGTCCGGGTCTATAGGGCGGCGCTGGATTTTCTCGGCAGGCTGCCGCAGTCGGCCTGGCGCAATCCCGAGGAAATCGTTTTCCCGGAGGAGTTTTTTGCTGAGATCGCCAAGACCGGCACCCGCGGTATGACGGAAAATTTTATGCATCATAAGCCGACCCGGGATGACATGTTATACAAATCCAGCAGGGCTCTGCAGGTTGTTGAACCTGTGGCGGTAGTGCGACAGACCGGAGCGTTGCTGTATGTTGAAATACGGAACCGGCTCCATGTTGGTGAAACGCTGGAATATATGGGAAGGGGAATGGTGTTGCAGGCCGTCAAAGTTGTGTCGATGCTTTCAGCGCAGCAGGAAGAGCTGTCCTCAGCCAATCCCGGCAATCTTGTGTATCTGCAGACAGAACCGGATTTGACGGAAGGAGAGATACATGGAATTTTACGTCGGGAAAAAGGCAGTTCTGCATAGAGCGTTTAAGATGGGCGGCTTGATGGCAGAGTAGCCCGTCTCTTCTGTCCCGTAGTCGGGCTGTAAGCCGGATAAAGAAGAAAAGGTCATCGCTGCTGATCAGCGACGGATGCAGCTGCCGGGTGCATGGAAACCGGAACGGGCGACGGCGTTGGGCATAATGAACGAATCCTGCCCCAAAATTGTCCCGGGATTGGTGACTGAATTGCAGCCTGTTTGGCAGTTATCACCCAGGATAGCCCCGAATTTCTTCCGGCCGGTGTCGATATCCCGGCCTTCGTTTTCTATATGAATATTTCCCGGCAGAAATCTGAGGTTGGCAAACTTTGTGCCGGCGCCCAGATTGGTGTTGTTTCCCAGGATTGAGTCGCCGATATAGTTGAAATGACCTGCTTTGGCGCTGTTTAAGAAAATAGAATGTTTAATTTCAGTGGTATGACCGAGTACACAGCCTGTGCCGGAGATGATATTACCACGGAGATAGGCACCCTGTCGTATTTCATTGCAGTCGCCTACAATGATGGGTGATTTGAGCATGGCGCCGCTTTCCACCAGAACGCCTTTGCCGATTGCAATTTTTTCTCCTAGAAAACATGATCCTGCCATGAGAACCGAGGCGCCGGCTAAAATCTCATCGTTGAGGTAGACCTGCAGGCCTCCCGCGGCGGTGTCGCCCCAGACAAAAATCGCATCTTCACCATCGATGACCGCTTCATTGTGAAGAATCATGGTGCGCTCCAGAGGGGTATTGTTTTTAAAAGCGCTGGTGAACAGCGAACGAAACGGGTAATCAAGCAGGTATTCTTTGAGAGAGTTGAGCCCCTCCCAGACGTAATCGGCAGGCCGAATAAGTTGGGGATGAGGAAAATCGCTTAAATCGAAAAATGATTCACTGTAGAGCATGCTTAATCTCCGGCAGACGGTATCTTTCAGCCCGATTAGTGTCATATAACAATATGGTGGATAAGCTGCAAGAGTTCAAGGAAAAAGAATTTTTTCCTTTGCTGTCTACGCAGAGCCTTCTTGACTAACACTGTTTCAATGTTTAGCTTAAGCCAACTTTTGATAAATGGATCAATAATGTGTACCATATATTTGAGAAAGAATTGTGGTTCGTCTGTATACCTGTCTTTATAGATAGAGTATTGGTGGGGGGGGGGTCATCCCACCGAAAAATAGTGTTTTTTGCACCTTTTAGGAGGTTTTTGTGGAATTTAATGATTCGTTAAGCATAGGAATGGACGATTTCTCCAGTAATGAGGATATTGAGATTCCTGAAGTTCTGCCGATGATGGCGGTTCGCGATGTGGTTGTTTTCAACTACATGATTATCCCCCTCTTCGTTGGCCGTCCCGGATCCGTCGAGGCAGTGAATGAGGCCCTTGGAGCAAACAAGCTGCTGATGCTGGTAACGCAGAAGGATGCCACCAAGGACGATCCCGATATAGAAGACATGTACGAAGTCGGGATGGTCTGCATGGTGATGAGGACCTTGAAGTTACCCGATGGCAGGCTCAAGGTCCTTGTGCAGGCTATGGCCAAGGCACGCGTCAAGGAATTTGTCCGTACCGAACCCTCCTACCAGGTGAAGGTTGAAGAGATAACAGAGCCGGAGGTTGAAGAGATCACCGTTGCGGTCGAGGCGCTTATGCGCACCGTCAGGGAACAGACGGAAAAGATCATGTCTCTCAGGGGCATTCTCTCTGCCGATTTGATGATGATTATAAATAATATCGAAGATCCGGGTCGCCTTGCCGACCTGGTCGGTTCCAACCTCCGTTTGAAGGTGGTGGAGTCCCAATCGATCCTGGAGGAAATAGATCCGGTTAAACGATTGAAACTGGTCAGTGAACTTCTGGGAAAAGAACTTGAGGTGTCGACCGTTCAGGCAAAAATTCAAAATGACGCCAAGGAGGAGATGAGCAAATCCCAACGGGAATATTTTCTCCGGGAGCAGCTCCATGCCCTGCAGAAAGAGCTTGGTGATACTGATGAGAGATTACAGGAAATAGAAGAGCTTGAGGGAAAGCTGAAAAAGACGAAGATGCCAAAATCGGTGAAAAAGGAAGCACGAAAGCAGATCTCCCGTATGGAGATGATGCATCCTGATTCCTCCGAAGCCACCATCATCCGAACCTATATCGACTGGATCCTCGATGTCCCCTGGAAAAAATCGAGCAAGGATGTACTGGATCTTATTGCCGCCAAAGAGATTCTCGACGAAGATCATTATGGACTGGAGCGGGTTAAAGAGAGAATATTGGAATATCTGGCGGTACGAAAGCTGAATAAATCCACTAAAGGTCCTATTCTTTGCTTTGTCGGGCCTCCAGGAGTCGGCAAGACTTCCCTGGGACAATCCATTGCCCGGGCCATGGGCCGAAAATTTCACAGGATTTCTCTTGGCGGGATGCGCGATGAGGCGGAAATACGAGGACATAGGCGCACCTATATAGGAGCCATGCCCGGCAGAATCATTCAGGGGTTGAAAACAACCAACTCCAATAACCCTGTTTTTATGATGGACGAAATCGATAAGATCGGTTCCGACTATCGGGGCGACCCTTCTTCGGCACTTCTCGAGGTCCTTGACCCGGAACAGAATTTTGAATTCTCCGATCATTATCTCAACCTTCCCTTTGATCTGTCCAAGGTGATGTTTATTACCACGGCTAATATGAGCGACACCATACCTGGTCCACTCTATGATCGTATGGAGGTTATTCGTTTATCCGGCTATACCCTGGAGGAGAAAATCGTCATTGCCAACCGGTATCTTCTGCCGCGTCAGCTTGCTGAAAACGGTATCAAGAAAAGACATCTGCGCATTGATGATGAGACGCTTCAGTATATGGTAACGCATTACACCTATGAGGCCGGACTGCGGAATCTGGAAAGAGAGATCGGCAAGGTCTGTCGTAAAATAGCCAGAAAAATCGCCGAAGGCGGTAGTGGACCATACTCCGTTACTGTACGAACCATAGATAAATACCTCGGCCCGCCCAAGACCATTCCGGAATCAGAGCAGGATTCCCTTGATCAACCAGGCCTTGCCACCGGGCTGGCCTGGACTGAGGTCGGCGGTGAGATTCTGCATATCGAGGTTAATCTGATGCCCGGCAAAGGCAAATTGATTCTCACAGGACAACTCGGTGAGGTCATGAAAGAGTCGGCCCAGGCTGCCTTGACTTACTGCCGCAGTCGTTATGCCGACCTTAAAGTAGAACCCGGTTACTTTGACGAAATAGACATACATGTCCATGTTCCGGCAGGTGCTATACCAAAAGATGGGCCGTCAGCAGGTATTACCTTGGCGACAGCGCTCTATTCCGCCATCATCGGTAAAAAGGTTGCCAAAAAACTGGCCATGACCGGTGAGATCACCCTGCGAGGCAGGGTGTTGCCCATTGGTGGACTGAAGGAAAAAGCACTTGCGGCTCTACGGGCCGATATTCACAAAGTCATCATTCCGGAACAGAACAAAAAGGATTTAGCTGAAATACCGGAGACCATCAGGAAAAAGATGCAGTTTTTCCCGGTGAAAAGTATGGATGAAATCGTCCAGCTGGCTTTTCCCCGATCAGGCGGAAAAACTGCAACACCCCCGGAAAACAAGAAAATCAACCGGTAAAACAGACCTACTGTGGTGGAACCGGATCATACAGAGTCCACAGTGCCTCCACGACGCAGTTTCGGAAGGGTCGTTGTGATAGCGACCTTTCTGCTGCTTGTGCCGGGCTGTGTTGCCTTTCTCTGGCTCGAACAGTATAAGAGAACACCGGGGCCGCCGGCATCCGGTGAGGTTGTCGTTCTCCTTCCTCAGGGCTCTTCCTTTAGTACCATTGCTGAAATATTAGCTGATGCCGGCCTGATACATCGGGATATCCGCTTTGAAATTCTTGGCCGGATGTATGGGCTGGCCGATAAACTTCAGGCGGGTGAGTTCCGTCTGCCCGCCTCCAGCCTGCCGCTTGAAATCCTGGAGCGACTGAACCGAGCTGAGGTCGTGCAGCATGCCGTTACCGTTGTTGAAGGATTGACGGCCCAGGCCGTGGCTGGGATTTTTGCACAGGGCGGCTGGTGCGACGAGGCGGAATTTCTTCGGCTTGTTCATGATAAAGACTTTTTCTCATCTCTTGGTTTAGAAGGGGTATCGAGCCTTGAAGGGTACCTCTATCCGGATACCTATTTCCTCACCCGTATCCCTCCTGTCAATGCTGAAAAGATTATCAAAATGATGGTTCACAGGTTTTTCCGTGTCTGGGATTCGCTCGAACCTGGTGATGTGGCACGACATGATGTCGTCATACTTGCCTCCCTTGTGGAAAAAGAAACCGGCGCACCTCATGAGAGAGCCGGAATTGCAGGGGTGTTTCTGAACAGGCTGCAAAAAAATATGAGGCTGCAATCAGACCCAACGGTGCTCTATGGCAGAGAAGGTGTTACCGGGCCTATCAGCAAAACAGATCTAAAAACCGCAACACCATATAACACCTATGTTATCAAGGGATTGCCTGCCGGCCCGATCAGTAATCCGGGGAAAGCCGCTCTGCAGGCCGTACTTCATCCAACAGATGAGGATTTTCTCTATTTTGTCTCGAAAAATGACGGCACACATCATTTCTCCAAAACATTGCAGGAGCACAACCGGGCTGTTTACCAATATCAGAGGGCAAAGAATAAATAGCAAGGAGTGGCGACCCTTTACATTCAAGGCACTTATACCCCCTTGTGGGGTGTTAGTTTGATTTTGCAATTAAAACCGATTGAATTCACACAGGTTATGCGCTAAAGAATTGAAGAAGCGGTACACGTTGTGATTGAGTAGATATTTTCGGTTGTGTCTTCTGGTGCAGATTTTTTATCGCGGAGATACGCCATATTAAGGGGACTCAAGGTGAAAATAGCACTGGTTCAGACAAACCCCACCATCGGCGATTTCGACTATAATTGTAATACAATTGTCAGGTGGGCCGAAAAGGCACGGCAACGTGGCTGCCGGCTGGCAATCTTTCCAGAGATGGCCGTTTCCGGATATCCACCGCAGGATCTGCTGCAATGTGACTCTTTTGTTGCAGCACAAAGCAAAGCAGTTGCGGCATTACCCGCCAAACTGCCTCAGATTGACGTTCTCTTTGGCTGTTTTACGGAACGAGAGGCGTGTCGGGGAAAAAAACTCTATAATTCCGCGATGGTGGCTCGGCAGGGAGAAATTGTATTCCGGACGCATAAGCAGCTTTTGCCGACCTATGATGTATTTGATGAAACAAGATATTTTGAACCGGGTGATCTGTCGGAGCCGTACCAGCTCGACGACCATTATTTCGGGGTGACGGTTTGCGAAGATATCTGGCATGAGGAAGTTGAGCACTACAGCAGAGAGCCGGTTGCTCTGTTGCATCAGTGCGCTGCTGCAAACAACATACAACTCCACGCCGTACTTAATATTTCCGCATCTCCTTTTCATCTCCACAAGGAGGTGAAAAAGCATGCTATGCTGGCCAGGCTCTGCCGCCGTTACCAGACCCCCCTTCTCTATGTCAATCAGGTAGGTGGCCAGGATGCGCTTCTGTTTGACGGGCGCAGTCTCGTCATGAACAGCAATGGTGATATAACCGCTAAGGCCGGCGGTTTCAGAGAAGATATGCTGGTGGTGGACGGTGCGGACCGGAGTGGTCCCATGGCGGGGGCATGGCTTGATGATGAAACGGAAGCGGTGTATGCAGCGCTTGTCATGGGAGTTCGCGACTATATCCGAAAATGTGGTTTCAGTCGTGCCGTGCTTGGCGTCTCAGGAGGTATCGATTCCGCTCTGACGGCGGCCGTCGCGGTTGATGCTCTTGGCGCCGACAATGTCATGGCTGTTGCTCTTCCCTCCGCCTACAGCTCTTCCCATTCCAGAGAAGATGCCGAAAAACTGGCACTGGCGCTTGGCTGCCCCTTTAAAGTCATTCCCATCGGTGATTTGAATGACGCTTTTATCAAAACACTGGCACCGCTTTTTACCGACTTGCCGGAAGATCTGACCGAACAGAATATTCAGGCCCGGATTCGAGGCAATCTTCTGATGGCACTCTCCAATAAATTCGGTTCCATCCTGCTCACCACCGGAAATAAAAGCGAGATGGCCGTGGGGTATTGTACCTTATATGGCGATATGAGCGGCGGTCTTGCCGTTATTGCCGATGTGCCGAAACAGCTGGTCTACAAACTGGCGCACTATGTCAACAGGGACAGGGAAATAATCCCCTGGAGAACCGTTACCAAACCTCCCAGTGCGGAGCTGAAGCCGGGACAGCTTGATCAGGATGATTTACCGCCCTATGATGTTCTTGATGCAATACTCGAACTTCATCTTGAGAAAGGTATGGGGCTTGGTGCTATCGTTGCCGAAGGGTTTGATGAAGAACTTGTGCGGGATATTCTGCGGCGCATTCGGATCAACGAATATAAAAGGAAGCAGGCGCCTCTTGGTCTCAAGGTGACCAGCAAAGCCTTCGGATATGGCAGAAGATATCCCAATGTGCAGAACTTTCAGGAATGATGATATGGTTGTTTAACCCGACAGAAAGGAGAAGATCATAGCAATACTTAGTGGAAATACTGACGGGTTAAGAAAAAGCCGGCGTCAACAACTCACCGCGCTTGCCGGTAAACGAATGCCGAGAACTGAAATCATCAGTCCGGAGGCAGCTCGTACTCTGGCAAGGCTTTCCTTTGAATTGAATCGCCAGATCGGAGTGTTGATTCATAGGTCGGGAAAGATTGAGACGCTGATTGTCGGCAGTCATTCAGGAATCATGATTCCACCTATCGGCCATATCAGAACGGCCGGTGGCAGGCTGCGTGGGCTACGACTCGTACATACCCATCTTGCCGGGGAGAATATTAATGATGAAGATTTGATGGATCTTCTTTTTCTGCGTCTCGACCTTCTTGCAGTTCTTCATGTCGACAAAGCCGGCCTGCCGGGCAATCTTCATGGAGTACATCTGCTGCCCGGGCAGCAGGAAAGCAACTACCATTTTCTCGAAGCCGTCCATCCCGCCCAACAAAAGATATCCTGTGAGGAACTGATTGCCGCCGTTGAAGCACGGTTTTCACGGCAAAGTGGAGTAGAACAGCTCAAAGACGGCGAAGACCGTGCCATTCTGATAAGCGTCAGTACCGAGCCCAAATTAGCGGCAGAGGAGGCCATGACCGAGCTGGTGGATTTGGCCAAATCCGATGATATCGTTGTCTTGGAAACTGTGCTGCAACGGCGCAGGCAGATCAATCCCAGACTCATCCTCGGCAAAGGCAAGCTTGCTGAAATTATGATTCGGGCGCTGCAGCTCGATGCCAACCTGCTCATTTTCAATCATGAACTTAATCCTTCTCAGATTCGCTCAATAACCGATTTTACAGATCTCAGGGTCATAGACCGGACCCAGCTGATCCTCGATATCTTCGCCAAAAGAGCCATGAGCCGTGAAGGAAAACTGCAGATTGAAATGGCGCAGTTGAAATATATGCTTCCGCGGCTCTCTTCGCGTGATGATGCCCTTTCCCGACTGACGGGTGGTATTGGCGCCAGAGGACCCGGGGAGACCAAACTCGAAATTGACAGAAGACGGATCAACGACAGGCTTGCCAGGCTCGGCAAGGAATTGAAAAACGTCGGCAAGGAAAGATACAGGAGAAGATCAAAGCGGAGAAAAAACGATCTCCCGGTTCTTTCCCTGGTGGGGTATACCAATGCGGGAAAGTCGACCTTGCTGAACACGCTGACCAACAGCGATATCATCGCCGAAGACAAACTTTTTGCCACCCTCGATCCCACCAGCAGGCGATTGCGCTTTCCCGAGGACGTTGAGGTCATCATCACCGATACCGTGGGCTTTATACGTCATCTGCCCGACGAGTTATTGCAGGCTTTTATGGCGACCCTGGAGGAACTGCAGGAGGCGGATCTGCTGGTTCATGTCATTGATATTTCCAATCCGTCTTTCAGGGATCATATCAAGGTTGTTGAGACCCTTCTCGATGAATTAAGCCTGAATGATATTCCTTGCCTGAAGGTATTCAACAAAATGGATCTTGTGGAAGACGGTGAAAATCTCTTTGCTGATGTTGCTCGTGAGGGTGTTGTGCTGAGCGCGGTGGACCGTACCACTCTTGAGCCTTTTCTCGACAATGCCCGCCGCATGGTGGGGAAATCACTGGGGCGGCTTGGCTGAGTGACTTGAAGACCCTGTTATGGCGCTGGCTGGAGATAGAACCCAAGATCCTTTTCAAAGGCGCTATTGCGGTCAAACTCACCGCCGACATAGTGATCGTCGACATTGTTTATGGTGACCACCTTTTCAATGTTGGTCCGCTTTCTATTGTCGAGCTGAAAGGCAATCCGTATCTTCTGTCCCGGCTTTATTACATGTGATCCGCTCACAGAAAAGCCAATGGTAAATCCAACCCCGCTTCGAGAAATATTTAAAATATTGAGCCTTCCCTTGCCTACGGCAGGAGGTACCATGACATAGGTGCCGTCGAGGTTGGTTTCTTTTCTATAATGCCTGCGAAAATCGAGGAGCACTGTAAATTGACAGTGACAGCTGCAGCGAACCTTTATGGTATGTTTATTGTTGCGGTACTTTTCTATGGAAATATTTCGTGATTTATTGCATTTCGGGCAGGTAATGGTGGCAGTGCTATCGGTTGTAACAAAAGTTTTAGTTATCTGCATAGTGCCTTAAAGATGAGTGTCTGCTGTTGACTTGTTGTAAAGTGTCATTTCCACTATCCACCTGTTGGAGGAAAGAGGACGCCGTTCCATAGAAAAATCCGCCGTTAACCAAAACGATACTACATATTTTTTGATACCCTGATTAGTATTACATTTATATCTATTTAGATCAATGGCTAAACCTTGTCAGGGTGATATTTTGTAGGGGAGTCGTGCTAGGAGAGGGCAATGCTGCGGTTTTGTGTCTGTTTTGTAATGAAATAACTAGATTAAAACAGACAATTATGATGTTTTCCCGGAAAGCAAGAAAAATCATTCCCTCTGCCCTGCAAAAAGAGATCGATATGAAGTGGGAAATTCCGCAACGTCGCGGCCGTGAGTGGATAGACTATTCAGTCGTAAATGATTGCTGTATACCGTGCCAGAATTTCTTCCGTTTCCTGGTCAAGTTGGTCCGCTATTTCGTGAATTTGATATTCATGTCGGCAGCCGGTGCAGCGCATCCTCACCTTTCCGCATGTTCGAAAGACCTCGAGCTTTTCCCGGCAACGTTTACACTGCATCATGTCTCGCTCAACAACTCTGTTCTACTGAACAGCCATTTGAGAGGATATCCGGCATTCTGCAGTGCGGCGGCGCCGCCTTCTTCTCTTTCAACTAGAGTAACAACCAGGCCCACTGTAAATCCGGCTTCTTCAACGCGCTCAATAACCTTAAGCAGTGTCCCACCGGTGGTTACCACATCCTCAACAAGGGCGACGCGACATCCTTTTTCCATATTCCCCAGGCCTTCGATATAATTACCGGTGCCATGTCCCTTGGCCTCCTTGCGTACTATAAAAGCAGGAATGGGACTCTTCGCGAGAAAACTGGCAATGGAGACCGCCGTAACAATGGGGTCTGCTCCAAGAGTCATGCCGCCCACGGCATCAATGGGATGTTCTTCGTTTTTGATAAGATCGAAAAGAAGCTTGCCGCATAGAAAGGCGCCTTCGGCTGAAAGTGTGGTCTGTTTGCCGTCAACATAAAAATCGGAGGTCTTGCCGGAGGTCAGTTTGAAGGCCCCTTGGCGATAGGATTTCTCTAAAAGGATTTCTTTAAGTCGCTGTCTGTCATTCATGGTATATTTTTTTTCAGTAAAAATCTTGTAAAATTTTGAGAGCTTTTATTCTGCCGGTTAACAATTGCATGAAAATATCGAACCGGGGGTGTATTGTCGACCATCCCGGTTGCCGGAATGGTACCTTCTTTTTTCAGCAGTGCAAAGAAAAAACTCGCAATCAATAAAAAAGAAATGTTAAACTCCCTGGTTTAATCAGTCGTAACAGAAGCGTTTGCAGTGATACAGGCGACGACCTAATCCTGAAGAAGAAGGTGAATATTATGTGTGGTATTGTAGGCTATGTCGGCTCGAAGCGAGCGGTGCCAATCATATTGGAGGGACTGAAACGGCTTGAATATAGAGGCTACGATTCAGCCGGTGTGGTCTATCTCGAAAATGAGGCTTTGGTCAAATATCGTTGTGAAGGAAAACTTGTCAACCTCGAAAACCTTATCGAGGAGGCCTATCTGAGCAAGTCCTGCATCGGTATTGGGCATACCCGCTGGGCAACCCACGGTGCTCCAACTACGGATAATGCCCACCCGCATAGTGATTGTTCCGGCAGGCTGGCCATTGTTCACAACGGCATCATAGAGAATTACCACTCTCTACGACAGGAACTCAAGGGAAAAGGCCATGTTTTTACATCGGAAACCGATACCGAAGTGCTGGCCCATCTCATAGAAGAGTACCTCGAAGAAGATCTGCTTGCCGCCGTCCGCCGTGCTATAGCACGGGTTGAGGGATCATACGCCTTAGGTGTTATCTGGGCGGGCATGCCTGATACTCTGGTTGCCGTTAGAAATCAAAGCCCGTTGGTGCTGGGTGTGCATGAGGAAAGTGGTTCTTTTCTGGCCTCCGATATACCAGCCCTTCTGCCCTATACCAACCGTGTCGTTTTTTTGGAAGATGGTGAACTGGCTGTTTTGACGCGAGAAGGGCACACTATTGTATCGCAGACTACCGGCGAGGAAATATTTCGTGCCGAGACCGTCATTGAGTGGAATACCGCCATGGCGGAAAAGGCCGGATATCGCCATTTTATGCTGAAGGAAATTTTTGAACAGCCCCAGGCAATTGCCAATACCATCAGCGGCCGGATCAATCTTGAAACAGGGGATGTGACACTGCCTGAGATCGGCTTGAATGACGATGCCGTCAGGAACATCAAGCGTATCTTCCTGGTTGCCTGCGGCACTTCCTGGCATGCTGCCCTGGTGGCCAAATATTGGATTGAAAAATGGGCTGGTATTCCGGTGGAGGTTGATATTGCCTCGGAATTTCGTTACAGAACACTGCTTATCGATAACGATGTTCTCACTGTCGCTATTTCCCAATCAGGTGAAACTGCCGATACGTTGGCGGGAATTCGTCTTGCCAAAGTGATGGAATCACGCGTTGTGACCATATGCAATGTCGTGGGATCCACCATGACGCGTGAAGCCGATGGAACCATCTATACCCATGCCGGTCCGGAAATAGGAGTGGCCTCGACCAAGGCCTTTACCGCTCAGCTCACTGCGCTGTTTTTGTTCGCCTTGTTTCTGGCGGAAAAACGGGGCACAGTGGATCTTGAAAAACGAAAAGAACTGGCCAAGGCCCTTATAGATGTCGGCCCTCTTATTGGAGAGGAGCTTCCACAAATACAGGAACAGATAAGCAGCCTGATCGACAGTTTTTATGATTGTCGTGATTTTCTCTTTATCGGCCGTGGTATGAATTTTCCCATTGCTCTTGAAGGAGCCCTGAAATTAAAAGAAATTTCCTATATTCATGCCGAGGGGTACGCTGCCGGAGAGCTGAAGCATGGTCCCATTGCGTTGATAGATAAAGACATGCCTGTTCTGGCGATTGTGCCGCGGGACGCGGTGTATCAGAAGGTGATCTCCAATGTCGAAGAGATCAAGGCACGGCAGGGAAGGCTGATTTTGATGGGAAGCAGAGGCGATCAGCAATTGGCGGCTTTATCCGATGATGTTATTTATCTGCCGCTTATTCACGAGGAGATGAACCCGATTCTTTATACTATCCCGGCACAACTGCTTTCCTATGAGATAGCAGCCCGTCGCGGATGTGATGTCGATCAGCCGCGAAATCTCGCAAAAAGTGTCACCGTTGAATAACAGAGGCCTGATATGACGGGCAGGAAGCGGAGCAGCAGATGATTACAATCGGTCTGGAGGTTCTGCTTGATGCAGAGTTGCAACCGTATGCTGGTAAAAAACTGGGATTACTGACGAATCAGGCATCTGTCAATCGTTGTTTCGTCCATAACAGACTCCTGCTGCAGCGCAAATACGGTAAAAACCTCACCACTCTTTTTTCTCCTCAGCACGGGTTCTACTCAGAGAAGCAGGACAATATGATTGAGTCGGATCACAGTGTCGATGAGCAGACCGGCTTGCCTGTTTTCAGCCTCTATGGCGAGGTGCGCAGACCAACCGAGGAGATGATGGCAAATATCGATGTCCTGCTGGTTGATCTTATGGATGTCGGTACCAGAGTGTATACATTTTTATACACCATGGCCTACTGTCTCGAAGCCGCTGCTCAATATGGCAAACAGGTAGTTGTTCTTGATCGGCCCAATCCGATTGGTGGACATACTGTGGAGGGTAACCTGCTCACCGAGCAATGCACTTCTTTTGTCGGTCTCTACCCTCTGCCCATGCGGCATGGTTTGACTTTCGCCGAACTGGCGTTATTTATCAATAGCGAATACGGTATTGGTGCTGAGCTTACGGTGGTTCCCATGCAGGGGTGGCAGAGGCATATGCTTTTTCGAGACACCGGTTTCCCCTGGGTTTTTCCTTCTCCCAATATGCCGACGCCTGCAACAGCTCTTCTTTATCCCGGCCAGGTTATGTGGGAAGGCACCAATGTTTCCGAAGGCAGGGGCACAACCATGCCCTTTGAACTTTTCGGCAGTCCTTATCTCAAGCACAACGAAGTGCTCTCCTTTGTGGAGAAGACGGAGTTGCCCGGCTGTTTATTGCGTCCGCTGCTTTTTCAGCCTACTTCAGGAAAATGGGCCAATCAGGTATGTACCGGATTTCAGCTTCATGTCACGGACCCGCAGGTCTATAAGCCGTATCGGACCAGTCTGGCCTTGCTGCAGGCCCTGTTGATAGTATACCCGAAGCAGTTTAAATATAAGGAACCACCCTATGAATATGAGTTTTCCCGGCGGCCCATTGACCTTATCCTGGGTTCCATGCAGGTCAGGGAGCAACTTGAACAGGGAATGGCGGTGATGGAGATGGAAAAACAGTGGAGGAGCGAATTGGCGGATTTTGCCGAACGTCGCCGACCCTATTTGCTCTATAGCTGAGTTCATGCCTGAAAACAGTGGTTGGGCAGTGATTTTTGCATCAGGGAAAAAAGATGATGCTTTGTCGTCTCGAAAAAACCAAGCAACACCGGAGTTTGTAACGTGAAAGAAAAACAGATATCGGCCGAAAGACTGGCGCAGTTGGTGGATGGCAGGCTGGCAGGTGATGGCGCCACTCTGGTAGACGCACTCAATTCCATAGAAGATGCCGGACCAGGCCAGATTACCTTTCTTGTTAAGGCCAAACAGGTCGATCTGCTGGAGAAGACCCGGGCCTCGGTTGTGATAGTGCCGCTGGATATTACAACAAGTGACAAGACGTTAATACGAGTAAAGAGTCCGTATCTTGCCTCTGCCGTCATTCATAATTTTCTTCTGGAAAAACCGTTCCAGGCCAAAGGTATCCATGGTAAAGCACATATCGGCCAAGGCTGCCGGATTGCAGCTGAAGTCACTATAGAAGCCAATGCGGTAATAGGAGACAATGTCACAATAGGTGAACGGGTTTTTATCGGAGCCGGCGCCTCTATCGGCGACGACTCTTCGATCGGCGACGACACAGTTATCCGGCCGAATGTTTCCATAGAGTATGGCACCGGAATTGGCCGACGGGTGGTTATTCATTGCGGAACCGTTATCGGCAGTGACGGCTATGGCTATGTTCCCGATGAAAAAGGGCGGCATATCAAACGTCCACAGGTAGGCAGTGTCCGTATAGATGATGATGTCGAGATCGGTGCCAACTGCTGTGTCGACCGTGCCGCATATGGACTCACCTGGATTAAATCGGGCACAAAAATCGATAATATGGTACAGGTCGCCCATAACGTTGTAATAGGCGAAAATTGTCTGTTGCTGAGCCATTCGGCAGTTTCAGGTTCAACGGTTCTGGGCAGGAATGTTGTGCTGGGCGGCAAGGCTTCGACCAAGGGGCATATTCGACTGGAAGACGGGGTCATGGTGGCCGGTAAGGGTGGTGTGACGAGAAATCAGCCGGCTGGAGCCATAATCGGCGGTATGCCCGCAATTCCAATAAAACAGTGGACAAAAGCGGCAACAGCCTATGGTAAGATTCCTGAAATGCGTACGGAAGTACGGCGGCTTCGCAAAGAAATGGAAATGTTGCGGCAACTGGTTTTGAATACTAAGCAGGTCGGTAAGGAGAAAGGTGATGACAGAGAGTAATCTTCCGGGAAAACTGGATATCTTTGAAATATTAAAGCTTTTGCCGCATAGATATCCTTTTGTGATGGTAGATCGAATAACGTCTATCATTCCGGGACAGGAAATCACAGGTATTAAAAATGTTACCATGAATGAGCCCTATTTTCAGGGACATTTTCCCGGTCAGCCTGTGATGCCGGGCGTCATGATTCTTGAAGGAATGGCGCAGGTCGGCGGTGTTCTTGGATTTCACACAAAACCGGAAATGATAGGGAATAAACTCCTCTATTTTGCCGGAATAGATAGTGCGCGATTTCGAAAACCGGTCGTTCCCGGAGATCAGCTCCATTTCGAGTTGAAACTGCTGAAGATGAAACGCGGCATAATGATTATGGACGGCAAGTCTTACGTGGATGATCAGCTGGTGGCACAGGCAGAGCTCATGGCCTCATTCGGGTAACGGACCTGTTTCAGTCCCGTATCAAAAAGATAGACAATACGTGAAGAAACCCAATATGTCTTCGGAGCACCTGTAAGGCATTCAACATAGACAACAAGAAAACAATATGACTATACATCCAACAGCAGTAATAGATGAAGAAGCAGAGCTCGATTCGTCCGTGACGGTCGGGCCTTACGCCATCATCAGCGGCAAGGTGCGCATTGATGCCGGATCTTCCATCGCCGGCCATGCAGTTGTTTCAGGTCCTTCCACAATAGGGAAAAACAACAGGATATCATCCTTTACAACAGTGGGAGGTGATCCTCAGGATCTTAAATATGCCGGTGAGCCGACCGAACTGATAATGGGAGATAATAATACCATACGGGAATATGCCTCGATTCACCGAGGCACCGTACAGGGTGGCGGGAAGACGGTTATCGGCGATAACAATCTGCTGATGTCCTATATTCATATCGCCCACGATTGCATTATCGGAAACAATGTTATCCTCTCCAACGTCGCCACCATGGCAGGACATGTTGAAGTAGGAGACTGTGCCACGATAGGTGGGCTGGTAGCTGTCCATCAATTTGCCAGAATCGGTAAGTATTCATACATAGGTGGCGTTTCCGGTGTCACTCTTGATGTGCCGCCCTATGTCATTATCGCCGGAACACGCAATCGCACCCGTATATCCGGAATTAATAAGGTTGGTTTGAAGAGAAGAGGTTTCAGCCGCGAAACCATCGGCAAAATCGACAACGCCTTTCGGATCATCTTTCGATCTCCTGATCTGTTACTCAAGGATGCGTTGCTGTTGGCCAGAAAGGAGATTACTGATTGTCCCGAAGTGGATGACATGGTGAAGTTTTTTGAAGAATCGCAACGTGGAGTCGTCCGCCGAACAGCAGATGATTGAGAGATGGAAGGTTCTGGAAATATAGGTGTAATAGCAGGCGGAGGACAGTTTCCCCGGCTTTTCATTGAGGCGGCCAAGGATTCCGGACGAAAATCCATTGTCGTCGGTTTTAAAGGTGAGACAGCCCCGGAAGTAGCAACGGCTGCTGATTGTTTCTGTTGGGTTAAGCTGGGGCAGCTTGGCAAGGTCATACAGTTTTTTAAAAAAAATAATGTTGCTGAAGCGGTTTTTCTGGGAACAATCACCAAGACACGCATATTCCGCGATGTTTTTTTTGATCTCAAAGGGCTCTCGTTGTGGCGAAAAATAGATCGAAGACACGATGATGCTATCTTGCGGGCCATCGCTGATTCCCTGCAGGATGACGGCATTACCATCGTAGAGTCAACTCGCTATCTCGCTGATCTGCTTTTTCCAGCCGGAATACTTACCAGGAAAAAACCCACTCGACAGCAGAAAGAAGATATCGTTTTCGGCTGGCAGATGGCCAAGGCGATCGGCAAACTCGATATCGGCCAATGTGTCGTTGTGCGCAACCGGGCTGTCCTGGCCGTTGAAGCGATAGAGGGAACCGATGCCTGCATCCTCCGTGGAGGAAAGCTGGGCAAGGAAAAAGTTGTGGTTGTGAAGGTGCATAAGCCGGGACAGGATTTTCGCTTTGATCTGCCGGCCACCGGCTTACAGACCATAGAGAGCATGAAGGCGGCGGGGGCTGCCGTGTTGGCTGTGGAAGCCGGTAAATCACTGATGTTTGATTCAGAAGCCGTTATCCGGGAGGCTGATGCCGCAGGCCTGGTCGTTGTGGGAATAACGGAGGATGAAAAC
This sequence comes from uncultured Desulfopila sp., assembly GCA_964446655.1. Taxonomy (GTDB): domain Bacteria; phylum Desulfobacterota; class Desulfobulbia; order Desulfobulbales; family Desulfocapsaceae; genus Desulfopila_A. The sequence goes on along the minus strand of CAYUPL010000029.1, from coordinate 17,741 downwards.
GGGATGCTCCGCTATTGAACAGACAGCCATGGTGTAACGGGATATCCGGCAAATGAGCGCAGGCCTCTGCCTGCTCTCCTGGATTTCTCCCCAGCTCTGTCCTGTTGCCCTTAAGCGGCAATAACCAGTGGAAAAACTATGCAGGCCATGATTCTTGCCGCCGGATTCGGCACCCGCCTTTTACCCTATTCTTCCATCAGGCCGAAGCCTTTGTTTCCACTGCTCAACATTCCCCTGCTGCGTTTGACTATACGAAGGCTGCAGGCCTGCGGTTTTGAGCATATCATTGTCAACTGCCACCACCTTGCCCCTCAGATAGAGAGTCTGCTGCATGATATTCCCGGAGTGGTGCTGCAGCGGGAAGAAATCATTCTCGGCACCGGTGGCGCCCTGGGCCGTGCCGGCAAGCAGATGCGAGATGAGCCGTTGCTGGTAACAAACGGCGACATCTATCATACCATGGACCCGGCCGATCTGTATCGACGTCATCAGCTGCACAGCGCCCCGGTGTCACTAGTGGTTCATGACTATCCCCGGTTCAATATGCTTTGTGTTGCAGCAGGGCGGGTATGTGGCTTTGACGGTTTCGGAAAAGAAGAATCCCTTGCCTTTACCGGAGTACATGTTATTAATCCGGACGTTGTGCAGGCCATTGATCCGAATGAATACAGTTCCATCATCGACCACTACGGAAATTTGCTGCGTTGTGACAAGGAAATCGCCGCAATTCGGGTCGATCAGCACTATTGGAAGGATATGGGAACTGTAATGGATTACCTTGATCTGCATGGTGGGTTGTTGACCCGGAAGATACCATGCCTGCTTGAGTTGCAGAACCGTATCGCCACATCATTTTTCCTGGAAGAAGAGGCTGTCATCGGAGAAAATCTTACCCTCAGAGAATGGGGCGTTGTCGGCAGGGCCACACTCGGCAGGAATGTCACCATATGCCGTTCAGTTGTCTGGGATGGCGCTGTTATCGCCGACAACAGTCATATCATTGATACTATTGCCATATGAAGATGCATGCCAAAGAGAAAATTGACTCTGTTGCCGATCTTCTCCATGAGAATGGTGTGATTGGGACAGCAGCACGGCGAAAGTTTACTTCTTCTTATAGCATGGCTCATCTTCCGGCCGACGGCTCGTCCCGGAATTTTTTCAGGCTTCTGGGACCTGCGGGATCGCTTTGTATCGGTGTCTTTCCAGCGGATGATTCTCCTGCTGCTCTATCGGAGGCTCATGCCGCAATGCGTATCGGCAGGCATCTGTATTCCTTAAATATTCCTGTCCCTGCGATTGTAGCGGCTGATGAAGAAACCGGGCTGATTCTTTTTGAAGATTGCGGAGATATCCGTCTCCATGACATCCTGGTTGAGAAAGCACCGGCAGATATGCTGCCGCTGGAACAACAAAAAATACTCCTGCGGCAAAGTGTCGCCATACTGGCTCGGATGCAATGCGTCGGAGTGACGGGTTTTAACAGAGAATGGTGCCATGATACGACCGAGTATGATCGGAACATCATGATAGGCAGAGAGTCGCTCTATTTTCTGCAGGAATTCTGGTATGGACTTCTTGGTGGAGAACAGTGCGAGGATATTCGGGAGGAGTTTGAAGATATCGCTTTGCAGGCGGGCAGGGGGGGAGATGTCCTTTTTTTGCACCGTGATTTTCAATGTCGCAATATCATGCTGGCAGGTTCCGACCTCAAAATCATTGATTTTCAGGGGGGACGAATCGGACCGCCGGGGTATGATCTGGCCTCTTTGCTGATTGATCCATACAGTGGTCTGGCGGAGGACTTGAGAGAAGAGTTGCTCGATTTCTATCTCGTCGAACTTCACAAATATCTTCAATATGATGAGAAAACATTTCTCCGGCAATATCTCTACCTTGCCCTGCAGCGCAATTTACAGATACTTGGAGCATTCTCCTCTCTATTCCGAAAACGGGGTAAACCCTTCTTCAGGAACTATCTCGCGCCGGCGCTCAACCAGCTGAGGCTTACCCTTGAAAAGCCTGAATTACGCTGTTATGGTCGTTTACGAAAGATAGTAATGCGGGCTGAGGACAGGATCGAAGGGAAGCTGTAGCTCAGCGAGTTTCTGTAATATCACTTGCAAAAAGAGATGGATTCCTGTAAGTATCCGCCTCTCTTGGTGTGGTATAAACGACTTTGCAGCATCCTTTCATTCTACAAGTACCCCAGGCATAATATGGTAGCAGAGACACATTCAATCATTGCCCTCGTCGGCAGACCCAATGTCGGCAAGTCAACGCTGTTCAACCGGATTACAAAATCGAGAAAAGCGATTGTTGATCCCACACCCGGAGTGACACGGGATAGACACTATCAACGTGTTATCTGGAATGAGCGATCCTTTATTCTCGTTGATACCGGTGGAATAGATGACAATATCGAAGATGTCATGGTCAGCCACATTCGTCGCCAGGCTGTGGCGGCCATCGAGGAGGCGGACACCATTCTTTTTCTGCTTGACGGCAGGGAAGGGTTGACTCCGGCGGACCATGAAATTGCAAAAATTTTGCGCCAGTCCGAAAAGACGGTTTTTCATGTCGTCAATAAAATCGATGGCCCGGAACAGGAAGTAGAAATTCTGTCCCAGTTTTATGAGTTGGGGGTTGAGCAATTATGGCCGCTATCGGCGGAACACACCTACGGCTTTTATGGCCTGATGGATGATCTTGTCGCTTCCCTCAAGGAAAGTACGGTTGATGAGGATCTACCCGAAGATACCATAAAGGTGGCTTTTTTTGGACGGCCCAATGTGGGAAAATCGTCGATGATCAACAAAATTCTGGGCGAAGAGAGGATGGTTGTCTCCGAGATATCGGGAACTACAAGGGATTCTGTTGATACTCTTCTGGAACATGGCAAGCATAGATATCTGCTTATTGATACTGCCGGCATACGGCGCAAGGGAAAAACGAGGGAGAAACTGGAGAAATTCAGTATCCTTAAAGCTCTCAGCGCTCTGCAACGATGCGATATTGCCGTTGTTCTACTTGATGCCTCGGAAGGGCTGACGGAACAGGATACCAAAGTGATCGGTTATACCCAGGAGCAGGGCAGAGGGTTGATTTTACTGATCAATAAATGGGATCTGGTTGCCGATGATATTAAGCGACAGAAAGAGATCCTGGCGGAAATCGGCCGTGGTGTACCCTTTGTAGGTTTCGCCCCCCTGTTGAAGGTGTCGGCGCTCAGCGGCTACGGCATAAAAAGGATGTTTCCCACCATCGGCTCGGTGTATCGCCAGTTCAAAGAGATCTTTCCAACGTCTGCCCTGAACCGTCTGCTCCAGGATGCCGTTGCCGATCATTCTCCGCCGATCTATAAAAATAAACGACTCAAATTCTACTATACCTCCCAGATAGGTAGCAGACCGCCAAAGTTTGTGATCATGACAAACAGCTACAAAGGTGTCCATTTTTCCTACCAGCGTTACCTCACCAATCGTTTTCGCGAGGGGCTTGGTCTGGACAAAGTGCCGATTAAACTTTTTTTTAAAGATAAGCGGGAGCAGCGGCAGAAATAGCTTTGCCGCAACACCCGCTTTCTGAGGGCTGCCGTCGTCTACTCCTTCAAAGCCTTGTTATAAGCTATGGCAAAGCCGGCTGCTGAACCTTTGATGATTTTCTCGTCGGTACAGAAAGCCAGACGAAAATAGCCGGGAGCACCAAAACCGCGACCAGGTACGGCGAGGATCATGTTCTCCTGCAGGATGGCGCAAAAACGGACATCATCTTCGATCGGCGCCTTGGGGAAGAGGTAGAAGGCGCCTTTCGGATGAACGAAGTCGTAGCCGGCCCTCTCAAGAATATCACAGAAAACATCTCTTCTTTTTTCATAGATGGTGCAATCGACACTGACATCCTGCAACTCAGCCACTACTTTCTGCATCAATGCGGGAGCATTGACAAAACCGAGAATTCTATTGGCCAGGGTCATGGCATCGAGCAACGGCTTTTTATCATGTATTTCAGGATGGACCGCCATATAACCGATACGTTCCCCCGGAAGTGAAAGGTCCTTGGAGTAGGACGACAGGACGATACTGTTCCTGTAGGAGTGGAAGATGGAGGGAACGGTGTTCCCTTTAAAGACTATTTTGCGGTAGGGCTCGTCGGCGATCAGGTAAATTGAGGTGCCGAATCGTGTCTGCGCCTCTTCCAGAAGTTTTCCCAGGGTTTCAAGATCCTGCCGGGAATAGATCTGACCGGTGGGGTTGTTGGGAGAGTTGATGATGAGAGCCTTGGTGTTCTCCGACAAGGCTTCCTGCAAAGCCTCAAAGTCAAGGTTAAAGTGGCTGTCGGTGGCTACTACTCGGGATATGCCGCCATGATTGTCGACATAGAAGTTGTATTCGACAAAATAGGGCGCCGGCAGGATAACTTCTTCCCCAGGATTCAAAAGAGCCTTGAGGGTGACGTTGAGAGCGCCTGCGGCGCCGCAGGTCATAAGCATATCAGCACCATTGACCCGGACACCCTGTTCGCTGCTCATGCGCGCTGCCACGGCTTCTCTCACCCAGGGGTATCCGCCATTGGGCATATAGGAATGTGCACCGGGAACATTTTCCCGGGCAATTCTTAAAAGACTTTCGTCAAACTCCGGCGGGGGCATAAGGTCGGGATTGCCGAGGCTGAAATCAAAAACATTATCAGCGCCGTGTTTCGCCTTGAGTTTGGCGCCTTCTTCAAACATTTTTCTGATCCAGGAAGATTTCTCTGCAAAATGCCGCATTTTTTCAGAAATAGCCATGTTGGTGTTCACCTTCTGTCTGAT
>CAYUPL010000029.1:0-12828 GCA_964446655.1 uncultured Desulfopila sp. | reverse complement strand
TTGGAAAGGGTTGCCGTCAGCGGTCCTTTTTTTTAAAATAATCATATGCCGCGTTGATTTCTTTCATTTTCTCTTCTGCTATGGTGCGAAACTCTTCGCCAAGGTGTCGAACCTTATCCGGATGATATTTCATGCTCAACTTGCGATAGGCCTTCTTGATTGTCTCCATATCCGCACCGGGCTCAAGTCCCAGGACGGCGTAGTATTGATCGGCTGAGCCCTGGTCGGCGGCCTGATGCTGTTGGCGTCGGTATTTATACTTCGCTTCAATGGTGCGCTGATCGTACACCGAGATTTCCAGAAACGTAGCGATATTCCTGGCAATCTGTAGCTCATCCTCCGGTACCACGGTTTTGGTGTAGAGTATCTGATACACCAGTTCAAGCAGAATAAGGCGCGGTTCGTAGGCAAAGGTGGAGCGGAATTCTTCGAGAAGTGTTTCCAGCGTAGCGGTTGAGGAGATGGCCTCTTTGATAAGATCCTTGACCCAGACCATTTTGGTCTGCGTATAGTTGAGATTGTACTGGAAAAAACGATGGATGGTGGCGATTTCTTCCCTGGTGACCTGGCCGTCGATTTTAGAGATGTTGACCAGAATATTGACCAGCAGCCAGACAAAACGGTTATGGCTCTCTGTCTGCGAGGATTCATAGTTGACCACCTGCTTTCGGACCCAGAAAGAAAAGCCCCAGAAGATGGCCATGAAAATCAGAACCGTCATCAGGCCAAAGAAAAACAGATTGCCGAGGAAGCTTATCAGTGCCGGAGCACCGCCGGTGACAAAGATGATAAGGAGCAGGATGAGCAGGCATCCGCCGCATCCTGGTTGTTGCTGCCGTTGATAATACATGGTGATCGAATTAAATGTAATGTAAAGGTGACGTTAATAGTAGCCGTTATCTGTCCGGCAACCACTCCTGTGACGCCGGGACTGGCAGGAGGTTGCCATTGCGATACAATAAAGACGGATGCTATGATTTTTCCTGAAAAAGGGCTTCAATAAATTCATCAGGGTCGAAGTCGCGCAGGTCTTCAATTTTCTCGCCGATTCCGATGAATCGAATGGGGATATCCATATAACGACTGATGTTTGCGACAATACCACCCTTGGCCGTTCCGTCGAGTTTCGTCAGAGCCAGTCCCGTTACTCCTACGGCTTCATTAAATAATTTAGCTTGCGATATGCCGTTTTGTCCTGTTGTGGCGTCAATGACCAGCAGAACCTCGTGGGGAGCTCCTTCCAGCTTTTTATTGATGACCCGTCTGATTTTCTTCAACTCCTCCATCAGGTTGGTCTGCGTGTGGAGGCGCCCGGCCGTGTCTACCAGAACAACATCATAGTTTTCCGCAACCGCCTTGGCGACCGCATCGAAGGCAACAGATGAGGGATCGGCGCCTTCATCTTTACAGACGACCTCTATGCCGCTTCGTTCGCCCCATATCTTCAGTTGCGACACAGCAGCAGCGCGAAAGGTGTCCCCTGCAGCGAGAAGAACAGTCTGGCCGGAGTTGAGAAATTTATGGGCAATCTTGCCGATTGTGGTTGTTTTGCCGACGCCGTTGACGCCGACTACCATAATGACAAAAGGACCGGAATCCGGCATGACAAGTTCGGCAGGTCTGGTTGAGTCGACAATGTAGGAACGCAGCCGTTCCTTAATGAATTTTTTCAAGGAGGCGGGATCGGACAATTCGGCCCGTTTGACCATTTTGCGGGCGTAGTCCAGAAGTTCAACAGCGGTAGCCGCACCGATATCGGCTGTGATGAGCAGCTCTTCCAGGTCGTCGAGGAGCTCGGCATCTATTTCTTTTTTACCGAGAAAGAGCGTGTCCATCTGCTGCACCAGTGATTCTCGGGTGCGGGTGAGCTTTTTGGCCAGCCTGCCTATGAGAGAGGATGATTGGGGTTGCGCTGCAGCAGATGTGGTTTGCTGCTTTTCTTGCTTTTTAGCCTCCGGAAGAGAAGGAATCTTTTCTTCGTTTTCTCCTGAAGAGCTGAACAGTCCTGTTCCTTTTAAGGTCTCTTCTGCGGAACTGAGCGGTGTCGTTTCGGCGTCCAGGTCTACCGGGGCATCCTTATCCGGGCGGGCAGGCTCATCCCTTTGTGTCTTTTTTTTCTTAAACCAACCAAGCATTATCGTCCTCTCTGGTGTTGGGGGAGATCTGACTCCACATGCTCTTTTTGCAAACACCATAACATACTACGTATCAAAGCTGAAGAAAGGAAAAAATCAAACACCGAACACAAAAAATTCAATCATTTTTCCCCTGATGTTGAAGGAGTGATCCACTATGTGGTATAACAATTTGTTCTTATGACAAATTTTGCCTTGAGTCCCATTAAATTAATTGCTTTTGGCGTCAGTATAATTACTGTACTGTTGGTTGTTATTAATACTCGACCGAGCAGGAAAAATACGATATACAGTTTTCCATCTCGTAGAGAAACATATTCATTCAGGAGGTAAAAGATGTCCAATTCATGTGGTGGCGGTGCTTCCAACGAAGCGCAGCAGGCGGCCATGGCACAGCAGGAAAACGCCATAACCCGTTCTCTTGGCAAAATAAAAAATAAAATTCTGGTCATGAGCGGCAAGGGCGGAGTCGGCAAATCGACGGTCTCTGTCAATCTGGCCTTAGGTCTGGCTAAAAAAGGGTATAAAGTCGGTTTGATGGACGTCGATCTTCATGGGCCTGATGTCGTCAGAATGCTGGACCTCAAAGGTTCCATACAACCGCCTGCAAAAGAGGATGACCTCATCGCGCCTCTTCAGTATAATGATAATTTGAAAGTTGTCTCACTCGAGTATATGATGCAGGATAGAGATGAGGCGATAATCTGGCGTGGGCCCCTGAAGATACAGGCCATCAGGCAATTTGTTGCCGATATGGACTGGGGTGATCTCGATTATCTTATAATAGATGCCCCTCCCGGCACCGGTGACGAGCCACTGACCATTGCGCAGACCATCCCTCGTGTGAAGGCGGTTGTCGTAACCACACCCCAGAAGGTAGCGCTTGCCGATGTGAGAAAATCGATAAATTTCTGCAAAACGGTGAAAATGGACATAGTCGGAGTAGTGGAGAATATGTCCGGTTTTGTCTGCCCCAACTGTAATGAGAAGGTGGATATCTTCAAAAACGGTGGTGGAGAAGAAATAGCCAGGGAATTTGATCTGCCGTTCCTTGGTCGGATACCAATGGATCCCCGGGTAGTTGTAGCAGGTGATGACGGTAAACCGTATCTCTCCTCGGATGAAAGCAGTCCGGCCACTCAAGCCTTTGCCACAATAGTAACGGCTGTGGAGAAAAGAAATCCTCCCGTAGCGCCGCCTGTTACGTTGAACATGGCCAGTTCCGGTTGCGGCTGCAGTTGCAGCTAACCGGGCTTTCTCATGAACATTGTGCATGATTATCGTATTATTTTGTTTCTTGGTGGTTATTGGTTCTCTAGTGTCTGTCCAGGAATGAGTAATTTCGGAGTCTGCGCTTACCTGTTCTAAATCTAGGCGCTCGATGAATTTAACCGCAGGCATATAACTGATATTTCGAGGATTAAATTTTGAGAGCAACGACGAGTTAGGGCAAAAGTGCCATTTATGGACAGACACTCTCTAGGAGGCGGTTCTTTTGCCGCCTCACATTCGATCTCTATTTCTTTTGAGGTGATATGATACTACAGCAACTCATTGTCGGCAGTATGGGGGTTTGCAGCTATATAATAGGTTGTGAAGAAACGAAAAAAGGTGCCGTTGTCGACCCTGGAGGAGATGAGAGCAGGATTCTGCAGGAAGTGGAAAAACTGGGCCTGCAGGTGGAATATATTATAGCCACCCATGGACATCCCGATCACGTCTGCGGCAACAGGGCCATCAAGGAAGCTACCGGAGCAGCGATAGTCATGCATGAAGCTGACGCGCTCTTTTTTGAAAATGCGGAAGCCAGAAGTTATTTCTCCATGCTTGGCCTTGAGCCTTCGCCCCCTGCCGAAGTGAAAGTCAAAGAAGGTGATATTATCAAGGTGGGTAATGTTGAGCTGCAGGTAATTCACACCCCTGGACACACTCCCGGCGGAATGTGTCTCTATGCCGCCCCGGACCTCATCACAGGCGATACTCTTTTTGTCGGCGGCGTGGGGCGGACGGATTTTCCCGGTGGATCCTATGATGAATTGATCAGTTCTTTGAAAAACAAGGTCATGGCCCTGCCTGATGAGACGGTAGTCTGGCCTGGACATGGATATGGTGGCGTACAATCCACCATTGGGGAAGAAAAGCGCAGCAACCCTTATCTCGGTTGAGCCTGAAGAATGCAAGAAATAGTCTTAGGAACAGCAGGCCACGTCGACCATGGTAAGACAAGTCTTGTCCGTGCTCTCACCAATATTGACACCGACAGATTGAAGGAGGAAAAAAAGAGAGGCATAACCATTGAACTTGGCTTTGCTTTTCTTGATCTTCCTTGCGGGCACCGTCTCGGAATTGTTGACGTTCCAGGCCATGAGAAGTTTGTCAAAAACATGGTGGCGGGTGTCACAGGCATGGATATTGTCGCCTTTATCATCGCAGCCGATGAAGGGATCATGCCGCAGACCCGTGAACATTTCGAAATCTGCAGTCTTCTCGGTGTATCTCGGGGCGTTGTCATCATAACTAAAAAAGATATGGTGGAACAGGAATGGCTCGAAATGGTGGAGGAGGAAGTTCGAGATTTCTTCCAGGGAAGCTTTCTGGAAGAGGCTCCTGTTGTTCATGTTTCTTCCATTACCGGTGAAGGGATTGATACTGTCAAAAAAATCCTCGATGATATGGTTGCCAGGCATCGGTTTGAGGAGGCCTTTGGGCCATTTCGACTGCCGGTTGATCGAGTTTTTGCCATGAAAGGATTTGGTTCCGTTGTAACCGGCACCTCTATTTCCGGCAGGATCGGACTGGGCGAGGAATTGCAGATCTACCCCACGAAACGAACGGCCAAAGTCAGAGGGATTCAGGTCCATGCCGCCTCGGTGGATGTTGTCGAGGCCGGGCACCGCACGGCCATCAACCTGCAGGGTGTTGAAACACACGAAATCGCCAGGGGCATGGTTGTCGCTCCGCCGGGCTCCTTACAGCCTAATTTTATGCTGGACAGCTCTCTCACCTATCTCTCTTCAAACAGTAAATCACTTAAGCATAGGGCCAGGGTGCGGGTCCATGTCGGCACGGCTGAAGTCATGGGCAGAGTTTCTCTTCTCGACAGGGATGAGTTGCAGCCCGGCGAAGAAGCAGGAGTGCAATTACTGCTTGAGGAACCTGTGGCGGTCTGGCCCGGGGACAGGTATGTGATTCGCAGCTATTCACCTGTCATTACCATCGGCGGGGGGCAGGTGCTGGGCAATGTTTCCCAGAGAAAACGTAAAAGACTTGCGGAAAAAGACAGAACGAGAAATGTAAACGTTTTCAAGATTCTCGAGAAGGGAACCCCGGAAGAGCAGGTCCTTCTGTATCTACAGGAAAGTGATACAAAAGGCTTGCTGTTCGATGATCTGGCCATTCGTCTGGGTGTCTTTGGCAAACAACTCAAGAAGATTCTCAATGAACCTCTATCGACCAAAAAAATGGTGGTGGTCGATTCGGCCGCGCAACGTTATCTCGACAGGGGTGTTGCCGAAAAAGTCACCGCCTCCATCGTGGCAATTCTTACTGAATTTCATCGTAAAAACCCGCTGCAAAGCGGCCTCTCCAAGGAAGGGCTGCGCAGTGAGACGGGGAGAAAGCTTGATCAGAAGGTCTTTACCTATTGCCTTAACGAACTGTTGAAAAACAACACCGTCGTTCAGGAGGAGTCGCTGGTCCGACTGGCAAGTCATCAGGTCGCTCTGCAGGCAGACGAAGAAAAGCTGCAGAGAGATCTGTTGCAATGGTACACCGCCAAAGGCCTTGCAACTGCAACCATCAAAGAAACCTCCGACTCTTTTCATGAATATCCCGCCGCCCTGTTAAAGGATGTCATCAGCCTGCTCCTGCGTCAGGAGAAGCTCGTCAAGGTAAGCGAGACGCTGTATTATGAAAAAGGTGTGATGGATGAACTGCAAAAAGAAGTTATCGCCTTTATGGAAAAAGAGGGAGAAATAGATGCCCCCCGTTTTAAGGAGATGACTGGGTTGACACGGAAATTCTCTATCCCGATTCTGGAGTATTTTGACCGGATTAAATTGACCTATCGAGTGGATGATAAACGAATCCTGCGCAAATCTTCCTCATAGCAGCACCGTGGAACAGCCGGCCCAAATTTCTCATTAATATTATTTCACTACGTTCCAGGACAGGAGCAGGAATTCTGTCGTCTGTGGGGTAGCGGCATATTTTGAGTCCACCCGCAGGCCAAGGACAGCCATAATCTCATTTTTAGATGATACCAGTACCGGATATATTCTCCTCCGGTTTCGGGCTATGCGGCAGTCTGCCAGAAACCTGGCAACTTTCTTTGAGCCTTGCATACCCTGGGGCGTAAAACGTTCTCCCGGTCGGGGGGCACGCAGCAAAACAGGAAAAGAAACCACACCGGCGTCGAGCAGCAGGCTCTTTTCCGATAATTCTTCGGGGACTCTGCTCAAATAGGCAATGTTAAGCTGCATTTGCAGTGCATCTATGTCAACCTTGCCCGGTCCTTCTATAACAGTTGGTGACAGCATTGCCTGTTGCATGCGGCCGCGAAATTTTTCTCCTCCTGTTCTCTGCAGGAAATCGAGGCTGGTACTGTTTTTATACAGACGAAGGCCCCGGCGCAGATGGATTTCCGCGCCGGTGCGGCCCTGTTCGGCCAGAGAACATATTTTCTCTATATGATCATAATCGGGAGGTGTTCCGAATTCCCAGCAGACCTTTTCAATCACTCTTCTTTTGACAGCCGGATGGAGGGGCTGGAAACCAGTAAGAGCAATTGTGGCGGATTTTTCGGCGCTGCTGCTCAGCATTAGCACGACTTCTCTATAGGCCGCCTCGGTAATATTTTCAAGCAGATCATTATCTTGCCGCAGAATATCGGCAGTACGGAGAAGTGTTGGCCGAAGAGATGGGTTAAAATGTGTTTGCAGCAGGGGAAGTATGTCCAGACGGAGACGATTGCGGAGAAATACTCGATTGCTATTGGAACTGTCTATGCAATAGGGAATGGCCCTGTCGTGCAGATACTCAAGCAAAGCCTCTTTGCTGCAGCCGAGTAATGGTCTGATGATCCGCCTGTTTTGTAGAGCCATGCCTGTCAACCCCTTCATCCCGGTGCCGCGAAAGAGACGCAGCAATATCTCTTCGGCCTGGTCATCGGCGGTATGGGCGACTGCTATGACATCGGCGCCGAACTCGATCCTGCATTGCTCCAATGCTCTGTAGCGCAGTACCCGGCAGCTCTTTTCCAGAGAGATCTTTTCCAGCTGTTTATGTCCTAAAGCATCGACAGTGATGGTTGTATACTCGATTTGTAATGCTGCAGCCTGTTTTTGCAGTTGCGCTTTCTCCAGACTGCTTTCATCAGGCCGCAGGCAATGGTCGATATATATCGCTATGAGCCGTAACGGCAACTCGCATGCGGCAAGAAGGGACAGCAGAGCTGTCGAGTCGGGGCCACCGGAGTATGCAACGATGACACCGTCGCCTTTGGTGACTAAATTATTGTGCAGTAATATATTTTTTAATTGAGCCGGGGTCACTTTTAAGATATAGAATATTGTGATTCAGTTAAAATTTTGATAAATCGTCGTTATAATGTTAATGTAATATCTGTCGGCAGAATAACGAGCCGAGCCCTGCAGGTTTTCACCGAAGTTGTGTGTTCGTATGGTTTCCACTCAACAAGAAGGAGCAGTTAGAACGCCATGGTTGTAAGTAATTTCAGTGATAGTATTAAAGAATATCTCGGCCGGCAGTTCAACTTTCCGGAAGAGCAGGTTGAATCGATGCTGCCTGAGTTTAAAAGGACATTGGTAGGTCATATGGAAAACCTGGAAAATGTTCATCGTCGGCAATGCCTTGGTGACTTGGCAAGGGCAGCCCATACCATCAAAGGTGCTTTCCTTAATTTAGGCTTCACCGACTGCGCCGAACTGGCAAAACGAATCGAAGGTGGCGCTGCAAATAACGACACCACCATGGATTATGCTGCACTCATTGACAGTATGGCGGAAATCGTCGATGCCTTTGTCAATGAGCATTAATGTGACTGTCCCGTAGGCTGTTTCCCCCTCTTTTTCAGTCTCTCCAGTAGTCTTTCATGAATATCGTCAAATCCTCCGTTTGAAAGAATAGCGACAATATCACCGTGACGGAGATGTGTTTCCAGGTGATCCAGGATTTCAGCAGTGTTCTGGAACGACCAGGCGTTCGGTTGGGTCCGGCGAATATCTTCCGCCAGCCTGGTGGAAGAGAAATGATCCTCAGCGGCAACGTTCTGCAGAGGTACCGGTTCACGCAACAGGATGAGATCGGCATCGGTGAATGCTTCGGCATACTCTTTTTGAAAAATAGCCCGACGCGATGAGTTTGTCCGTGGTTCAAAGACGGCTACCAGTCTGTTTTGCGGCGATGCCATTTTCAGACCGGCGAGTGTTTCTTTTACCGCCGTCGGATGGTGAGCAAAATCATCAATGACGGTGATACCCTGAGCTATGCCTCGAATTTCCTGCCTCCTTTTCACTCCGCCGAATTTGCCGAGGCAATGCCCTATCCTATCTATTGATAAGCCGGCATGATGCAGTATCGCTGCCACAGCCAGGCCGTTAAGGCAATTATGTTTACCGGAGAGTGGTATTGTCAGATGGGCGGTAGTGTCGTGATAGCGCAGGTCAAAACTGGTGTTTGGGCCGGCTGCCTGCAGATTGGAGAGCACCCAGTCGTTTCGGTCCTTGCAACCATATCCTTCAACTTTGCAGGGAGCTTCGGCGACGACATCTGCTACATTGTCATCGTCGAGATGGGCAATAATCATTCCATCCGGCGGCAATAAACCGACAAATTTCCTGAACGATTTTTTGATCTGGTCGATATCGGTAAAAATATCGGCATGGTCGAACTCAACTGAGGTGATTATGGCCATTTGAGGACGATAATGGAGGAATTTCGATTCTTTATCAAAAAACGCAGTGTCATATTCGTCACCTTCCGCGACAAAGTAGACGCCTTTGCCTAGCCGGTTGTTGCTGTCGAACTCCTTGACTAGACCACCAATCATAAAGCTTGGGTCGAGACCGGCATGGTAGAGCGCCGAAGCCAGCAGCGAACAGGTCGTGGTTTTTCCATGTGTTCCGGTGACGACGATAGATTGGCGCGACCGGATGAAAAATTCAGCCAGGGCTTGAGGAAAGGAGAGGTAGTGCAGTCCTGCATCGGCCAGAGCCTGAGCTTCGGGATTGTTCCTGGTAATAACATTACCGACGATCACCAGATCCGGTCGATGATCAAGATTTTCAGGGCGGTAACCCTCTCTTGGGTGAATGCCGATGTTCTGCAGGAAAAGAGACATCGGTGGGTACACCTGGTTGTCCGAGCCTGTGACAATGTAGCCAGAATCTTTCAGCATTCCGGCCAGGGCGGCCATGCCGGTACCACAGACTCCCATGAGGTGTATGGTATCGATATGCTGGGGCGCACAGTTCTTTTCAGGATCCAGCATTGGGCTAGCCTCTCTTGACAGTGTCTCTGATAGTGCTGTGGATTTCCTTGAACGACGACGCGAAGGTCGCCGGCGTGATCCTGCCCATTTCGATAAACTTAATAACAACTTCCTTGGATACTTTGAGGAGTTGTTCTTCACTGATGTGATCCTTGTCTTGTGCCACGCCCTCCAGGCGTTTGTCTGCTGTCATTGTCTGTACCGTTATGGTTTTTAAAAACGCCTCTGCCGCCGGGAGAAGGCCAATTCGTCACGTAACGGCAGAGGCGATGGATACAGAAATAACCGGCCAGGCCATCCCTGCAGATCTTTCTTAACTCTTACCAATATTTTGCCCGGGGGAAAAGAAGCTTTTTGAGAAGAGGGCAAAATCCATGTAGTTTACTGGACTATTAAAGTTTAATGTTTCAGAGAGTGCTGAACTCCTGCCGCAATGCTTTTTTGTTCAACTTGCCGACACTGGTCTTGGCAATGGAATTGACCAGCAGAATACGTTCGGGCATACCGTATTTAGGCAGAGTACCGTTGTCGATAGAGCGTTGGATCAGGTTTCGGACATCCTCTTCGGTCAGAGCCTCTTTAAAGCCCTCTTTGCCCACAACAAGCGCCAGTGGTCTCTCGCCCCATTTGGAGTCGGGAACACCGATAACGGCAACTTCACTGACACCGTCATGTCGGCTGATAATGTCTTCCAGCTCAAGGGAGGAAATCCATTCACCTCCTGTTTTGATGACATCTTTGAGTCTGTCTGTAATTTGCAGATATCCCTCGCTGTCAATAAACCCGATATCTCCGGTATGGAGCCAACCTCCCTGCCAGAGTTCTTCGCTTTTTTCGGCGTCCTTGAGATATCCCTGGGTGAGCCAGGGCGCCCGGACTACAACTTCTCCAACCGTTTTGCCGTCATGGACCACCGCTTGTCCATCCGGGTCAACAATTTCAAGTTGAACATTGTTGATGGGCAAGCCGGTACGGCAGCGGATCGTCACCTGTTTTTCCTGGTCCCAACCGAGCATGTGCGGCTTAAGGTTGGCCAGGGTCAGTATGGGGCAGGTCTCCGACATGCCATAGCCGGTGTAGATATTAATGCCTCGTTGCAGTGCCGCTCTGCACATACCGCCCGGCAGAGCCGACCCGCCGATGATAACCTTCCAGCCATTGAGATCACACTTTTCAATGGCTGGAGAGGAGAGGAGCATATGCATAATGGTCGGCACGCAGTGAGAGAAGCTGACTTTTTCGGTGGTAACAAGTTTGAGCAGCATTGCCGGATCATAGCGGCCGGGATAAATCTGTTTGGCGCCGAGCATGGTCATGAGATAGGGCATGCCCCAGGCATGGACATGAAACATGGGGGTGATGGGCATATAGACATCGGAAGAACCTATTCTTGCCTGGGCATCGTAGCCGCACAGAGCCGCCATAACGGCATAGGTGTGCAGGACCAGTTGCCTATGGCTGAAAAAGACTCCTTTGGGCAGCCCCGTGGTACCGGTGGTGTAGAAGGTGGTCGCAATGGAGTTCTCGTCAAAATCTTCAAAGTGATACTCGGAGGGGTTTTCGCTGAGCATGGCTTCATATTCATGGTCGATCACCAGGCTGGTCTGTGGGGCTGTCGCTTCATCGCCAAGCAGCACAATTTTTTTAACCGTGGTCAGTTTGTCTTGTATGGCTTCGAGAAGCGGTAAAAATTCAGCGTTTACCAGAATTATATCGTCCTCAGCGTGGTTTATGGTGTAAAGAAGCTGTTCCGCCGAGAGTCGGACGTTGACGGTATGGAGAATGGCTCCCATCATTGGAACAGCAAAATAACATTCAAGATATCTGTGCGAGTCCCAGTCCATGACGGCGACGGTATCTCCAGCCTTTACCCCCAGTTTGTCAAGACCATGGGCCAGCCGGCATATGCGTTTGCCAAACTCGCGATAGGTCAGCTTTTTTTCATCGCGATAGAGAATTTCCTGCTCTGCGGCAAAGACAAGCGGCCCGGTAAGCAGATATTTGATGAGAAGGGGCTGGGCATAGGCTGAAGGGGTGGGGGGCATGATTTTTGTCTGCATGATGTCTCCTTAAAGTGATAATGTCGTGATAGCTTTGTCGAAAAACCCCTCAAAGGCTTTTGTTTCCCCTGCGATGTCATGTTAGGCATAGCCGGTCAGGTTGGCAAAGCTTTGATTCGCAAGTGAAATTGTGGTGTTATTTTCGATAATGATAGTTGCCGTCCCGGTGTTTTCAAAGATACTGCGATGATCTAGGATTTTTCGCATATCGAATTTACCTTATACCAGCATGAAGGCTTATGGTAGAGTGTTACTAAGAGAGCGTATCTTACATAGATGTATTAAATTATGTCAAGATCTACAAAACAGGCTCTGGGCCTCAAATACGTTAATTGCTGACAAAAAAAAACACCCGACAACATCTTACTTCAACCAATACCTATACATGACAACCAGAAAAGCACTAATAGTAGGAGCAACAGGACTCACAGGTGGATACTGCCTGCAAGCCCTTCTCGATGATCCAAGCTATGCAGAAGTAATCGCACTTGTCAGAAAACCTCTCCTCAAAACGCACCGAAAACTCAGAGAAGTGAGCACCAATTTCAAGAATCTCGATCAAATATCATCTCAATTAAATGCAGATGATGTCTTTTGTTGTCTTGGTACAACAATCAAAAAGGCCGGTTCACAACATGCATTTACAGCAGTTGACCACTCCCTGGTGATAATGATAGCAGAGATGATGAAAAAGAAGGGTGCTCAGAAGTTTATTGTGATCTCTGCTATGGGAGCTGATAAGGATTCAAAAGTGTTCTATAATCGAGTGAAGGGCGAGATGGAAGAGGCATTAAAAGAAATTAACTACCCATGCCTGTATATCGTCAGGCCATCTCTACTCTTGGGACCACGAAAAGAATTTCGCTTAGGTGAGAAAGTCGGGGTATTGTTGGCTCCTCTGCTGAAACCACTGATGCTGGGTCCTCTTAAAAAATATAGACCCGTTCAAGCTGAATCAGTCGGTAAATGTATGGTAAAAGCCGCCCGGAAGGATAATCATGGTGTGAAAATCTATGCGTCTGACGAGATAATCTCCTAATAGCCAGTTTGTGCTTTGGGAAGCTCCACTTTGCGGTTGCTCCATTCAGGACCAACTCCAAAGAAGTAGACGGCTCTAAGACTC
>CAYUPL010000028.1:0-42750 GCA_964446655.1 uncultured Desulfopila sp. | reverse complement strand
ACAGTATATATAACTGTAATATCTTTTGTTTGCCTACGGATCACTACTGAGGGGTGTTGAAATGTAGTTCAAGTCCACCAAATAAATTCCGTCTTTTTGTTATGTGTGTGAAGGCATAAAGTTCTTCATCAGTCAGATCGCTCAGCATGCCTGCATAACTCATTATATTCAGCGGAGGGCCTGAGCAAGATCGGTAATCAGGTCTTCGGCCTCCTCCAGACCGCACGAGAGCCGAACCAGGCCATCGACAATGCCGCGTCGCAGGCGTTCGGCAGGCTCGAGTCCGTGGTGGGTAGTGGTTGTCGGCTGGGTGACCAGACTCTCAACTCCGCCGAGACTTGCGGCGATCGTAAAAAGCCGCAACCGGTCGACAACCGCTGCTGTTTCAGCGCTGTTGCCGTCAAATACAAAGCTTACCATACCGCCAAAGCCACTCATCTGCCAGTTGGCGACAACATGTCCCGGAAAACTGGCCAACCCGGGATAATTGACACGCGTCACTTTCGGGTGGCTTTCCAGGAATTCGGCGACGGTATGGGCGGTGGCATTTTGCTGGCGAACGCGAACGGCAAGTGTACGCAGACTTCGTGCCAGCAAAAATGCAACTTCTGGGGCCATCATCTGGCCCAGGTTTTTACGCCAGGGCCAGATCGGCTCGATCAGATCGGCCGGACCCATGACCACGCCGCCGGTGAGGTCGCTGTGTCCCCCCAGGTACTTGGTTGTTGAATGGATGACCATGTCGGCACCGTGGGCCAGCGGCGCCTGGTTCACCGGTGAGGCAAAGGTGTTGTCCACCACTGTGAGCGCCTTATGTGCCTTGGCCACCTCGGCGACGGCTCCAATATCGATCACTTCCATATTGGGATTGGTCGGAGTTTCGAAAAAGACGAGGCGTGTATGCTCAGTCATGGCTTCCGCCAGACCGGGGAGTTCGCTACCCAGCAGAAAAGTCGTCTCGATTCCCAGCTTAGAGAAGTTATCTTTAAGAAGCTCAAAGGTGCCGCCGTATACATCACCGATGCAGACGATATGATCACCAGGCCCACAGTATGCCATAAAAGTGGCCGCTTCGGCGGCCATCCCGGAGGAAAAAACCAGTGCTGTCGCGCTGCCCTCTATGTCTGCGAGCTTTTGTTCGACTGCCCGGATAGTCGGGTTAAGCCCGTAGCGGGTATACAGATTACCCTTCGTGCGGCCCTCAACCACGTTGAGCAGGGCTTCCGTGGAAGGAAAGCCAAAGGTTGAGTGGTTGTAGAGCGGCATATGAACCGCACCCTCGGCGTCCATCGTTTCCCCGCCGTGTACACAGCGCGTCGAAAAACCCTTTACATTATTTTTGTCCGATTCGTTCATGTCTACACCTCTTTAGTTTCCCTGGTTGTCATCACCTAAACAGTTTCCAGACCTTTGTTGCCTTTAACCATTTTCAAAAGCTTCGGGATAAAAAACGAGAAAACAAAAAGACTCACGGAGAAAAAGACTTTCCAGCTCACCAGTTCTTCCCACCGTCCGCTGATCCAGATCTCCTTGATGGTGCCCACGAAGAATGTGAAAATGAATGTCCCCACCATAATGCCAAGGCCCGTTCCACCAATGTAGTCACGGAATCGAACCTTGGTAAGTCCCATGCCGAAATTCATCGGCGTAAAGGGAAAATATACCAGCCGCAGATAGAGAACCGTGGCAAAGCCGTTACGTTCTATGGCATCGTCAAATCGTTGCAGCCTGCTGCCGATGACGGACTCGGCAAAGTCCCTGCCCAGATATCTTCCTATCAGAAAGGCGAGGCTTGCCCCAATTATCGCCCCAGTCCAGACATAGAGAAAGCCCCAGTATGGGCCGAAGATGGCGGCTCCTATAGCTGTCAAAAGAGTGCCCGGAAGAAAAATGCAAACGCCGACAACATAGATAACAACAAATAGTAGTGGCGCCCAGAAACCGGCGGTTTCAAGAAACAGTCCCAGCTGTTGTGAAGTGAGGTATTGACTGGCTGGAGAAAAACGGACCAGATAGATGGCCGCCCCTATGAATATGAGTAGGGCAATCATTTTCAATAAGGCGCTACGCCCTTTGTTGTTGTGCTTTACCAAATCCCGTTGATCTGATTCCATGATGGGTGCCTTCTTCATGTTGCACCCTAAGAATTTTTTAAAAGACGGCTCAGAAAGCCTTTTTTCTGAGGCTCCGGCAGACCAAGTTGGCGACAGATACATGCTTCCAGCTGGTGGTCGGATACATCTGTTCCTTCCACGACAATCTCATCGCCGACCATGACAGCCGGCGCCACCGGCAGATCGAGTTCGAAGTACTCGTCTGTTTCATATTCGGAGTTTGGTTTTGTGGTTACTTCTATTTCAACCGGATATTTTTCGCCCAGCCTGGGCATAATCTGTTTGAAATGTTTTCACGGTTTGCCGTTGGGCTCGTTGAGAAAAAAGCGGACTTTGAGCATGCTGATCTCCTTTGATTCATTGGTGATGAGTTTTTTATTTCGAACTCGCGGCAAGTTCGGCCATGTGATTCAGAAACGGCTCGGGCGGCAGGAAGTCGACCAGGCGCAGGTCTGTACGTTCCTTAGCGTTACCATCGACAAAGACTACGGTGGGAACGCCCTTGACGTTGTATTGCTCCAGCAGCTTTTCATGGAACGGATTGCCCCCGGTGGTGACATCGACCTTGATCATGACGAATTTCTCCTTCGCCATGGCGACAACACCGTCATGGTGAAAGGTTATTTCTTCCAGTTCCCGGCAGGGAGTGCACCAGTCGGCGTAAAAATCGATAATAACCGGTCTGTCAGCGGCGTCGGCCTGTTGCAGGATTTCCTCTGAATAGTCGTGCCACTGCACGCCCGGTCCCTGCATAACCCACCCCATAGCCCAGATGGTCGCCGCCACCAGACAGGCGGACCCGACGATGGTTTTCAACCAGGGGAAGATCTTTGAGTCGGCCACATTTTTGTCAAACCAGCCCAAATGCAGACCGGCGGCAACAGCCATGGTTATCGGCAGCACAACTTTGAAAGCGCCGGGCAGAACCGGGCGAATAAAATAGACAGCCATGCCGACCAGAACCCATCCCATGAGCATCCGCACCCAGATCATCCAGCCGCCGGCCTTCGGCAGTCGCCGGAGCTGGCCGGAGAAGACAGCCAGAATGAACAGCGGCAGCCCCAGCCCCAGACTGAGGACGAAGAATATGAGAAAGCCGTAGACCGCACTTCCCATACCTGCCACCCAGGTGAGCAGCCCGAGAACAAAAGGACCGATGCAGGGAGCGGCGACAACGCCCAGGGTGAGCCCCATGAACAGGCTGCCGAAATAGCCGCTGTGGGATTGAGACGCGGCGCGACTCAAGAAACCGGGAAGACGCAGCTCCCAGAAGCCGAAGAGGCTGGTGGCGAAGACCACCAGCACAACGGCCACACCCGCTAAGACCAAAGGATTTTGGAGGATCCCGCCCATCAGACCGCCGGTGAGCGCGGCCACAACTCCAAGGGTCGAGTTGGTGAGGGCAAGCCCGAGGATGTAGCAGATACCGTGAAGTACCAGCTTTACCTGGCTGGGGCCGTCTGCCGCTGATCTCCCGCCGAAAAATGAAACGGTAATCGGGATCATTGGATAGACACAGGGCGTCAGGTTCAGGGCCATGCCGCCGACAAATATGCCGAGCAGGGTCCACAGCAATCCCCAGCCCTGCAGTGAGCCGCCGCTGAGCGCACCATGTCCGGCCGGTGCGGGTTCGGCAAGTCCCGCCGGGCTGCTGTCAATTGGGAGTCCATGTTCCTGCCACTTCGGGAATCCGTAAGGATCGCGATAAACCTTTGTGTATCCAAGTGATACGGCCACCCGGGCCGCCGAGTCGCTACGGACTCATGTTAAGCCTGCTCAGTAGAAGACCAGTACCCGGTCTTTGTCCGGCCCGAGAAATTCAGCCATTTCATCCTTTGCGCTCCAGCGCGCCCACCAGGTTGGTTCCATGGAAAAATTCAGCGCTCCGGCGATATGGCCGGTACGGTATTCCCATTCCTGGCGGGTGTCGATCAGCAGAGGGGAGCTTGCAGAGTCCTGGTACAGTTCCGCCAGCTCCTCTGTGGTAATTATGTCGTATCCGCCCCTTTCCGCCTCGGCAAGCACATCATCCCAGGTTACCTGCTCAAGGGCAACAGGACGCTGCATATACCAGACACTGAAAGCGGTGAGCAGGACGGCGGCAAGGGCGATGACGGCTGAGTTCTTTCTCTTCATCATGATGGATCCTTTGTTATCTTGGTAAGCAGGAATTTGGCGCCTCGTGGCGATACACCCAGTCTGGCTGCCAGATCGTTTTCGTTTTCTATATCATGTTCTTTTACCAGCAGCCGCGTTTCCGCTTCCAGCTCTTCGAGCCAGTCTTCAAAGAGAACAAGCAGATCGGGATCGGTGATTGACTGGAGTTGCCTCGATTGCGCTACTTTTTCCACCAGGCTCTGACACATCTGGGTTGGGTCGACACCTTCGCCCATGCATTCGGCCAGTCACAAATGAACCATTCCGGAAATTTTATCGCCTTCCTGCCGGTTGACCAGGTTCATGAGAAAGCGACTGCGAGCGTCGTCGTCCAGATCGGCCATGAGCCGTTCTACCAGAGCGCTGATTTGCGCCAGAGCTTCTTCCGGAGATAAATCGGAAATACATTGAAGAAGAGCATCCATAAATAATTCTACCTCTATTAATTAAAAAACTTGTGAGAGCTCAGGAGATCGACCGCTACTTCATTTAATGTCTCAAGAACATCGAGAATTCTTTTGTCAGCCAGTTCATAATATATAAATGGTCCCTGTCTTGTTACCGTGACCAGCAGTGAACGTTTTAACTCCTTCAAATGATGTGAGACCAGCGGCTGCGAAAGTTCAAGTTCCTCTACAATTGAAGAGACGGATTTGCTGCCTGAGCTGATGAGCAGCAAAATCCTGAGACGATTAGTATCCGATAGGCTTTTGGCCAAAAACGCAGTGCTTTGTAAATGTTGATTTTTCACAATAGCTAACGGTCCTATAAATTTTAACTAACTTATCGCCAAATCAGAAACGCCCCAACAGCATATAAATACATATTAATATGCTGTTGAGGCGTTTGTCAAACTATTTTACAAAACCTTGCACGCTAGCGGATAAATCCGGCGAGTATCGCCTTGTTTTTGATTGTCATCATTGTGAAATGACAGTAGAAGAGCTTAAATCCGTCAAGAGACCATGAGAGGCGGCGTTGTAGCCTCCTGGCGTAGCTCTTCACCTGTATCTCATGCTGCAATCAGGCAACGTTATCAAAGTGGTCGGTTGCTACAGCCCGGCGACAAAATTTTTGCCATACTCCCGGCATTGCTGCCTGCTTTGTGTATCAGGGACCCAGCTGAGGCGCAAACCCTCATCAACGACTTCCATACCCGCTTCGGCCAGTTTTTTTGATAAAATTTTGACGGATTCTCCACTCCAGCCATAGCTGCCGAAGGCCCCGGCTTTTTTCTTTTTAAACTTCAGGCCCTGGACCTCTTCGAGCAAGCCGGCCACCGATACCAGGATACCGTTGTTGATGGTGGGGGAGCCGAACAGGACCGCCTTTGACTTAAATATTTCCGTGATGACATCGTTTTTGTCGGTTTTGGCCAGATTGAAGAGTTTGACCGTCACATGGGGGTCGGCCTCGTGGATGCCCGCACCAATCTGCTCAGCCATGACGCGTGTGCTCTCCCACATGGTGTCGTACAGCAGGGTTATCTGGTTCTCCTGATAGTTGTCGGCCCATTCGAGGTACTTTTCTACAATCTGGGCCGGATTGTCCCGCCAGATAATGCCATGGCTGGTGCAGATCATGTCCAGCGGAAGGTTAAACCCCAGTACCTCCTTGATCTTCTTGGTTACCATGGGGCTGAAGGGCGTCAGAATGTTGGCATAATATTTGATACATTCCTGGAAAAGTTCAGCCTGATCAACCAGGTCATTAAACATGAATTCCGAGGCATAGTGTTGCCCAAAGGCGTCGTTGCTGAACAGGATCTCCTCGCCGCTGAGATAGGTAAACATGCTGTCGGGCCAGTGCAGCATGGGTGCTTCCACAAAGATGAGTTCTTTCGAACCAAGGTTCAGTTTGTCGCCGGTTTTGACAATATTGAAGTTCCAATCCTGATGATACATTCCCTGAAGCGACTTTATGCCGTTCTTGGTGCAGTACACCGGTACGTCTGGAATATGACGCAGCAGTTCAGGCAGGGCGCCGCTGTGATCACTTTCGGCATGGTTGGCGATGACATAATCGATTGAGCCAAGGTCAATCAACCCGGCCAGGTTGTCGACATATTCTTTGGCAAAAGGCGTCCATACGGTATCGATCAGCGCGGTTTTTTCCTCCCGGATCAGATAGGAATTATATGAGGATCCTCTGTGGGTTGAGTATTCGTCACCGTGAAATTTACGTAGTTCCCAGTCGATCTTGCCGACCCATTTTATATTGTTTTTTACTGTGAAACTCATGACTTCTCCGTAGATTTGCGGTTTAATATTGAAACTTTACTTCGTTTTGCAGCAGCCAATAAATTTTTATCGAGTGTGGCAATCGGCAAACCTTTTCTCATGGCAAGATCCAGGTATGAAGCATCGTAACTTGAAAGGTTGTGCTTACGGGCTAATGCAAAAATTTCTTTGATCATCCTTTCAGGTGGCTCTTGATCGACAATTATTGGAAGTTCCGTGAGCAGGGCCATGAACCGCGTACTATCCGCCTCACCAAGACGTTTTTTTCGCTCAGCCACTAATAACACATTGGTGACTTCCAAAGGCCAAATTGATGGGACGAACGCGGTGGCATCTACAAGTTTATTGAGTATTGAATCAGTGTATTGACTGTCTTCATCATTAAAACACCACGTCATGACTACTGAATTGTCAATGACAAAATCATCGCTCATTTATCGTCTTCCTTCTTCGATCATATCTCGAATTGAAAGCCCTTTAAGTGGGTGTTTATCACGAAATTTTCGTAATTCGGCGATTACCTTGAGTGGTTCAGTCTTTCTTAAGGACAATGGCGGCTGCAGAACAGCAACCGGCACACCATGTTTTGTAATTGTGATCTGTTCGCCTTTCATTACGCGCTCAAGCAATTTAGGGAGATGTGTTTTAGCTTCATATGCACCAATCGTTTCCATAATAAACCTTTCTAATAAGTTTAGACCAGTATCAGACTAGTCTAAGGCAGAGCATTCAATCTGTCAAGTCCCGACTTATTCCATCGAAATGCTCTATCGGAAAAGCAGAAGCAGGTAGAAAGTGTTTCTTACGGTCTATCATATCTGAGATGATTTGCCAAATTTACAAAAGAACCAGATTTACCATAAAGCCTGTTGTAATTGCCATTATCATTACAGAAGCGAGAAAAGCGACGAGCAGTTGAATTCTGAAAATTCCTTTCAACATTGCCACCTCGGGCAGGCTCGCTCCCGCGCCACCGACAATAAGGGCTATAACCGCCCCGATGCTCATGCCTTTGGCAATGAGGCTTGCAGCAATTGGAACCATGGTGCTGACCCTGAGATACAGGGGGATACCGATCACAGCCGCCGCCGGTACAGCCAGAGGATTATCTGCCCCGGCCAGGCGCACAACGATGTCTGTTGGCAGAAATCCATGGATAATGGAGCCGATGGCCACACCAAGAACAATGAAGGGAAGCAGATTTTTGAACTGTCCAACGGCATCGGCGAAAATCCTGCGCCACCTGTTGGGGCGGGCCATAGTCGCCGATGTCGTCATGGGAGCCTGTTTGTTTGCTGGTGGCGCAGATTCCGTAGTGCCGCAGCATGGCGCGAGAGCCTGCAGTTGCACTATTTGTGGTTGCGGCTCTCTATCGCAGCAGGAGATGGTTTGCCCGGATGGCGCGCTATCACAGCGTAAGTCGCTCTCTTCCTCACTGTTCGTAAATACGTTTTCTTTGATATATCGGGCAAAGCCCATCCGGTTCAGCATAAAACTGATACCGATGGAAAGACTGATTGCCACGACGGCATAGACCAGGGTCACCTTAAGGCCAAGCAATGTTATAAAGAGCGGGATAATGATGGGATTGACCAGGGGAGAGGTAAACAGGAATGCCATGGTGGGACCAAATCCCGCCTTAGCCCTGAGCAGGCCGACGGTTACAGGAATAGTCGAACAACTGCAGAATGGGGTAAGCCCTCCCAGCAGTGAACCGATCAGGTAGCCCCGTCCGTTTTTGCCTGACAGCCATCGTTTTACTTTTTCCTGGGGCATGAATTCGTTCAGGACGCCGACCAGAAAGCTGATGCCGACAAAGAGCACAGCCAGTTCAGCCATCGTGAAAAGAAAAAAGTGGATGGTTTCCTGGAGTGGTGGTAACAGTTCACTGGAACGCATAGGTTGTCTCCATATTTCTAGTATAATCGAATTAAAAACACAGGCCGTATCGTCTGTGTTTTTATTCTCTTAGTGTTATTCCTTTTTCAGCTCAAATTGCAGGGAGCAACATTCCGACAGCAGATACGCGGCGAGATCGCGGATAGCAGAGATCTGTGGCTCACAAAAGAGTGTTCGGCTATCGCGCCGTTGATGAACCAAGCCTACCTGGACGAGTCTCTGTACATGATGAGACAGGGTCGACCCCGGAATACCCAGGTGTTTTTGAAGTTCACCAACCGGCAACCCTTCGTTACCGGCCTTCACCAGCAACCTGAAAATGGAGAGACGGGTGGTGTTGCCAAGTTCGGTACAGCATGCGGCGGCAGACTCTAGATCCAATGTGACATTCTCCTTTGAACCCCATGATTGCAATTACATTACCAGTAACAGAAGGATGACCATTATGTCAATCGATATTTCTAGATAAGTCGAAATATTTCGAGTAATCTTTTCACATCCACAATATTTTGGTAGTCTGGTGGTTGGTAAAAACTCAAGAAAGAAAAATATGAGGAGGTTTTGCTTGGTGCTTACAATTATTTTATACCGGTTCAGCACATTTTACGTTGCAAAAATCGAGAAATTCAAGCAGCTGCGGAAGGCCCTGTGAAATCCATGAATATGGAAAAAGCGGATGCCCATCTTGCTATCTCCTTTCTCGCTCTTTTCCTGCCGCTGGTTCTTTATCTATCGCGGAACATTGACGACAACCGACTCACCAGCTGGAGCTGGGTGTTCACGGCGGCCCATCCCGGCCTGCTGTTTGTGGCTCTCATCGTCATCATTGTGGCACTGCACCTGTTGGCAGATCGTCTGCCTGCGGGAAACAGCCCCCTGTTCCTTGTTTTCGCCTCATTACTGGTTTGCCCTTTGTTCTGGTCGGCACCCGAAGTAATCGTCGATGCCTCCCGTTATTTTGCCCAGGCGAAACAATTGAATGAGTACGGGTTTGCTTATTTTTTCAGGGAATGGGGAAGGGGTATTTTCGCCTGGACCGATCTGCCCCTGATCCCGTTTCTCTACGGTTTGGCATTCAAACTCTTTGGTGAGAACCGCATAATCATTCAGCTTTTAAACGCGACCATGTTCAGCATGTCAACGCTGCTGGTCTATGTTCTGGGCAAGGAGCTATGGGACGAGAAGACTGGTTTTCACGGTGGTCTGCTGCTTCTGGGATTTCCTTTTCTCTTCACCCAGGTACCCCTGATGCTGGTTGATGTGGGAACCATGTTTTTTTTGCTTTTGGCCATGGTAGCCATGTACCGTGCCGTGGCCCGAGGTGGCCCCTTCTCTATCATTCTGGCCGCATCGGCGATCTTTTGTACGGTTTTTGTGAAATACTCTGCTTGGATCTTGCTTACGGTAATGGTCCCAATCTTTTTTTCCGCCATGAGCCACGACCGGCGAAAATGCCTCATTCGAGCATTTATGGTGATCATACCTTCGCTTGCCGGTATCTGCGCGGTATGCTGGTTTCATCAAGATGTAATGATCGAGCAGGTTGCGCTGCTCAACGAATACCAGCGACCCGGCCTCCGGCGCTGGGGCGAAAACCTGATCTCAACCTTTTTCTTTCAAACACATCCCCTCTTGACCCTCGCGGCTCTTTTTTCAGTGTTTCGGGCCTGGCGTAATCGTGATAGGCGATGGCTGGTACCAGCCTATCTGATTGTCGTCCTGCTGGTATTTCTGGAAATCAGGCGAAGCAGGTATTCTATCCCGCTCTTTCCTCTGGTAGCACTGCTGGCTGCGTATGGCATCCGTGATCCGGTCGACCCTAAGTTGGCCCGACACCTGGTGGCTGCCATAGTCTTACCTTCCGTACTTTTAGCCTGGGGCGCCTTTCTGCCGTTTTTGAAAAACATGGATGAACGCAACATAGAGGATGCCGGGGCATATCTGGACACGCTGCAACCGGAGCATATTCAGGTGCTTGCCATCAACGGGGCATCTCCGCTTCTGGATCAGCGGGTCTACGTGTTGCTGTTGGACCTTTTCACCCACAAAAAAATCAAGTACAAGACGACAACGAACCCTGAGGCTGATCCGGCCTCCATCGCAGTATCGTCATTGCGTTTCACCTGGGAATTCCCCATACCGAGCCTGTATCTTGCAGAAAATGCACATGAGCGATCCGAGGTCACAGTGGTCATCAGCGACCGTGAGCATCCTGTCATACCGATGGTCGTCGGATCTCTCATAGGGGACGTTGACACCATTAAACGCTTTTCGCAAAACAGCGGGGTCTTTCAGAATCGGATTGTGGTTACTATTTATCATCACGCAAAATTGCCGTAAACCATGAAGCGCTTGCAAAACCGATATAATCCTGCTTTGATACTATCTATGATGTCAATCTATTTTCTGCAACTAACGCAACCGGCTACCACGTCTTCGCAAAAACTATGACTCTGTCCTTGGAACAGAATTTTTTCCGCAAATTGATGTTTGCGGGCATGTTTTCTGTAATTGCTCTTTCGATGCTTACCTATTATGCGGCATCCGAGCTACTTCTTGCAGACCTGCGAGCCAAAGGGGATATCATCGGCAGGATTCTTGCCGTTGCAGCAAAGGATGCGGAGAGAAACAGCGACGATGCGGCCATGGAACAGTTTGTGCGGGAAATCAGCCATGATCCCTTCGTCGTATCTCTGCGTATCACCCGTACCGATGGGGTAATCCTTGCTGCGGCAGGTATCGAGGAGAGTGTCTCGACCTATGACCTGGCTTATCCAATTGATCTTGGTGAGGATGTTTTCGGCATGGTGGTGCTGCAATTTTCCACCACGAGACTGAAACGAATCACCTGGATCATTCTTTCCACCGCTATACTGGCCGTGATCCTGCTGCATCTGGTCGGGTTGGTGGTGAACCGGTTGGTGCTGCAGCGTACGGTAATTCGTCCTTTACATCGATTGCGTGATGCCATTTCCACCGTGAATACGGAAAATCTGGAGCACAGGATTGCAATGGAGGGGCCGGTCGAGTTTAAAGAGATTGCTTCCGCCTTCAATACCATGGCTGACAGAATCAAGATTCATTTCGATGAGCTGCTTGCACAGCGTGCCCACTCGGCGTCCGAAGAGAGAAAATTGGCAGCCATAGTGGCAAGCATCGCCGATGGGCTTTTTGTAACCGACGAAGACGGTGTCATCCTCTCCTTCAATACTTCCGCCGAACGGATCACTGGCTACAACCGTGCGGAAGCCTTGGGGAACAGGTGCGAGAGCCTCTTCCAAACCAGTCTTTGTCGCGACGCCTGCGCCCTGATGCATGAGAACGAAGCCTTGACCGGAATTGAAACGACTCTGGTGACAAAGGAAGGCAAGACGCGAGCTGTGGCCGTCAGTTCCGCGGTGCTCTATGACGACCAGGGCCGCCGTTGCGGCGGTGTCCAGACCTTTCGGGACATCACCGAAGAAAAACGGCGTCTGGACGCATTTTGCCGGACGGAAAAGATGGTGGCTGTCGGGCAACTGGTTGCCGGAGTCACCCATGAGATCAACAATCCTCTGGCCAATATTCTCGGCTACGCGAAATTACTGCGCCCTGGTGATGATCCGGCCCGTATTGAAGCCCGCCGGGAAGTAATTATCGAGCAGGCTGAAAAGTGTCACCAGATTGTCAGGCAATTGCTGGACTACTCCCGAACATCGGTAACGCACCCTCGTACCCTTGACATCAACGCCCTTCTACAGAGGCTGGTGGCGATCATGGAACTGCAACTCAAGAAAAAGGATATCCGCTTGGAACTTGAATTGAATAGGCTGCCCTTTGTTACAGTCGATGCCCGTAAGGCTGAGCAGCTGTTTTTTAATTTGTTGCTCAACGCCGTCCAGGCCGTGGAAAAGGAGGGGACAATTGTACTTAAGACATGGTTGGAGAAAGACATGATCATGGCTGCCATCGCTGATGACGGCCCCGGCATTCCCATGGAGTTACGCAGTCGTATCTTTGACCCCTTCTTCACCACCAAGCAGGCGGGAAAGGGTACTGGGCTGGGGCTGGCCATTTGCGAAGGTATAGTCGCGGAGATGAACGGTCACCTGGAACAGGACAACAGCCCTTATGGGGGAGCGCAGTTCACCGTAAGCTTTCCTGTTACACGGACCAGGGGAGAAAATCCATGAATGTCGAACAGGTCCTGGTGGTTGATGATGATCTGCGGATGCGCGAATTATTGGCTGAGATACTCTATAACAGGGGGTTGCAGGTGACCGTGGCGGACGATGGTCGTGAAGCCCTGGGGTATCTGGCGGCACAATCGTTCGACCTGGTGGTCACGGATCTGAAAATGCCTGAAGTAGACGGCATTGCCGTTCTCGAGGCTGTCAAGGCCAAGGACAAGGAATTGCCGGTTATTCTGGTGACCGCGCATGGCACGGTTCAGGCTGCCCTGGCCACCATGCGCCAGGGAGCGTACGATTTTATCGAAAAGCCGTTCGACCCCGATGCGCTGCTGTTGGCCGTGGACAGAGCCCTGGATCATTACCGGCTCGTCCTCCGCGCGCGCAAGCTGGATACAGCAATTATGGAAATGCAGGACTCGCAATTAATCGGTTCCGGTCCAGCCATGCAAAAGGTCAAACAACTGATTGCGCGCATGGCTCCCCTGGATGTGACCGTACTGATCCAGGGCGAAACCGGGACCGGCAAAGAGCTGGCGGCCAGACTCATTCATCGGCACAGCCGTCGCGCATCGGCCCGCTTCCTGGCCGTGAACTGTGCGGCCTTGCCGGAAACTCTTTTGGAATCAGAGATGTTCGGGCACGAAAAAGGGGCGTTCACGGGTGCCAATCATGTCAAACAGGGAATTGTTGAACTTGCCGATGGCGGTACACTGTTTCTCGACGAAATTAACGCCATGCCGCCCTCTTTCCAGGTTAAGCTCCTGCGTTTCCTCCAGGATCACAAATATATGCGTGTGGGAGGCACTCAGGAAAGGAGCACCAACGTGCGAGTGGTGGCCGCCGGCAATATGGATCTGCGAAACGAGGTGGCCGCCGGTCGTTTTCGCCAGGATCTGTTTTACCGTCTGAATGTGATGCCTCTCGAAATACCTCCTTTGCGGCGGCGGAGGGAAGACATTGCCGAATTAACCCATTTTTTGCTGCACCGGGCCGCCCGTCTTTATGAAAAGGATATACGCCGGGTGAGCAAAGATGTCCTGGGCCGCCTGACATCTTATTTCTGGCCCGGCAATGTCCGCGAATTAGATAATGTTGTGTCCAACGCAGTGATTATGGCCGAAGACGACGTTCTTCAACATGTGAACCTGCCTGAATCGTCCGAAGCCCTTCAGCCGCCTTCGGATGCAGATGCCGTGATACCTGAGCCTTTACGGGAGATGGAGCGTAAAATGATCAGGCAGGCTCTGCATGTCACCAAGGGCAACCGTGCTGCGGCGGCACGTATTCTGGGCATCGACGCTTCCACCCTGTGGCGCAAAATGCAACGCGACGGCCTCCAATGACGCTCAACGAATGCAATCCCCTGTAGCCTGCCATCAGAAAACACCTGGAAACACTTCCCTCGCATTTGCATTTTGCAACAAGCATTGCAAAATGCAAGCATGCATCATGTCGGCTAGTCGCCCATCCAGGCATTATCAGCTAAATGAATATTCATAAGTATCAGTTATAGTTATATTTCATTTTTATTTCCCAGGTTTAAATTGTCTGGCACTCTCCTTGCTTTGCTCCTCTTAAGAGGGGGACGGCCATGGTCTAAATAGTCTGAACCATGTTCGGTCGCAGATGATCATCTTTTTCAAGGAGCTAACTTATGATAATCAAAACCTTTATCAGCAGCATCGTGTTTTCATTCATGTGGGCATCGACAGCAATGGCTATTTCTCTTGTTGAGGCGGAATGGCTGCAATCAAACATGCAGGACGCATCCATTCGGATAGCGGACGTTTCCAATAAGCCGGACACCTACGCCAAAGGACATATTCCTGGGGCGGTGGCGGTGTATAGAAAAACAGATCTGGGTGATTTAAATGCCTATCCGCCCAACCGTTATCCCACTAAAGAGCAGTATGAACTACTGATGCAGCGGTTGGGAATCGGTAACGATACCGTGGTGGTGGCCTACGACGACACGCTTGGGCTCTTTGCCTCCAGGCTGCTGGTAATTATGGAGTATTACGGCCACGACCTTGACAAGCTCAAACTGCTCAATGGTGGTACGGTCCGCTGGCAGCAACTCGGCTACGCCATGACTAAGGAGCCGTTCGTTCCCGAAGAAGCGAAGTATTCGGCACAGGAAGGTAACGACAGCCTGCGTATTAGTTGGAGTGATATCTATGGTGATGTCGTGCAGGGTGCCAGGCCTGAGGTTATGCTTCTGGATGCGCGACCACGGGCTGAGCATGAGGGACAGAAAATCCGTGCCATTCGTGCCGGGTTTATCCCCCGGGCGATCAACGTAACCGGCGCCGATGCTGTCGACCCGAAGGACCACAGATTTAAATCTGTGGCGGAAATCCAGAAAATGTACACGGAAAAGGGCCTGACTAAAGAAAAAACCATCTATGAGTACTGCCATAGTGGTGATCGCTCTGCTCATGCCTATTTTCAACTCAAACATATGCTCGGATATGAAAACGTTCGCTTCTATGATGGAGGATGGAGAGAATGGGCGGCATTGCTGGCTCTGCCCGCCGAAGGTCAGGTCTGGCTCTGGCAGGTCATGAAGTAAAACCACTTTAAAAAGACGCCTCCAACGGAAGGATCCTGTTTGAGGTGTCGGTAAATGAAGCGAAAACCGGGAAGGAGCAGGGAATGGATGCGAAAAACAATAACAGCAAAGCCCTGGCAGTACTCGGGGGAATGCTGCTGATCACCCTTCTGTATGCCAGTGCCCACAAATATTACATGTATATAAATGTCTACATCTGGTTTGGCCTGGCCTATGGCATGATGCTGCAATATGGGAGATTTTGTTTTGCCTCGGCCTCCAGGGATCTGTTTGCCGCAGGAGTACCGCGAATGGCCGTAGGCATCATGGTTGCCCTGATATTCTTCAGCTTTGTTCAGGCCTTGTTACAGGCAACGGGGATGAGTACCTTTCACCCGGCGCCCATGGGCTGGCATACGCTGGTCTCGGGGGCTATCTTTGGCGTGGGTATGGTATTGGCCGGTGGATGCGCTTCAGGTTCACTGTATAAAGCCGGAGAAGGAAACGGGGTCTCGTTCCTTGCCATTCTCGGTATTTCTTTCGGCCAGGCCTTCTTTGTCAATACCAGCGGAATCTTCAGGCCCCAGGCCTGGATCGATTCTGCGTACGCCAAGACCTGGTTTCCCCGAGAAAAGTTAAACTCTGACTTCGACTTTTTCATGGTCGGACATATTTTTGATCTGGAACCCGTCCAGCTCTCACAAACCGCCGTATTTGCTTCCCTTCCCGGTGCGTGGAAGTTTTTTGTCGGTGACATGCTTGTCAACGCCATTATCCCCGCCATCCTTTTAATCGTGCTCATCTATTTCTATTTTATTAAAAAAGGCTACCTCAAAAATCGGATGCGTTACAACAAGAAGAACCCGGATGCTCCGCCTTTGGCGTTGACCGGCATTGGGGTTCACTTGCAGGGAATATGGCATATGATCACGGCTTCCAAAAGGACCACGCTGATGGGGGTGCTCATTGGGATCACTGCCGGACTGCATATTTTTGTAATGAAGGGGATGCAGAATAAATTCGGTATCGAAAATTTCGGTGAACTGTTGACTCGACTGGGACATACAGTGGATGTGGGTCATTTCGGAAGGGTCTTTGATCCAGGATACTGGTATATCACTACTCAGGAGGCGCAACTTGCCGGTTGGGTTCTGGAAAAGATCGGATTCAACATGCGCGACAACGTCTTTTTCGGCGTGGTTAACGGCCTTCCCGAACTATGGCGTAACCCTGCTTTGTGGATGTCTGTCGGTATAATATTCGGGGCCATGATCCTGGCTCTGGTTCAGGGTGAGTTCAAGTTCAAACTCCCCAGAGGAGAGCTTATCATCTGGGGACTGCTGGGTGGTTTTTTGATGGGATTCGGTTCACGACCAGGGCTTGGCTGCAATATTGGGGCGTTTTTTATCGGAGCGGCGGGCGGCAATCCAGGTGGATGGCTCTATGGAGTAGGCATGATAGCAGGTGCCTTCGTTGGTGTTAAATTCTTTAACTGGTGGACGGAACGTAAAATGGCAAAGGAAATTGCCGATTTCTAAACGGAGCCGGCGGCAAGGTTTGTGGAGTATATTGTATAGTCTTAAAGAGGAGATCTATCATGGCACAGATGAAATTCACCAAAGTAAGCGAAGGAAAATTTGAGTTGGATGTATGTGGGTATGTTTGTCCCCATCCGCAGTTGTACTGTAAAAAGTCTCTTGAAAAAATGGAGGAAGGCGACATTTTGGATATGATCTTTGATAATCCTTCATCCGCGGAAACCATCATCCAGATGTGTGAGCAGGCTGGGCATGAGGTTCTGGAGCAATCAAAAGAGGGAAACAGAATACTTTTCTCCATAGAAAAGGGCTGATTTGATTGTTCAGGCAAGCACAAGTGTTGAGGGGAGAATTTATGAAGGTGCCATTACTCATTATCATCCTGGTAGTCGCTGGGATGCTGGGTTTCATGACTGTTTACAGCATAATCGGACATTCTCCGACCGATAGAGTGACCGCTCCCGCAGGTGGTGGCTACGGAGCTCCATCCGGTGGAGGCTACGGTGCACCCGCGGGAGGCGGATATGGAGCTCCATCCGGTGGAGGTTATGGTGCACCGGCAGGTGGCGGATATGGTGCACCGTCCGGTGGAGGGTACGGCGCTCCCTCAGGCGCGCCAAGTGGTGGTTACGGGACTCCACAGAGATCATCCACCGGCGGCTACGGTGCTCCTCCTGCAAGCGGCGGTTACGGTATGCCGGGGAATTGAAGGCTATACAGATTTAACCAAAAAAGGGTGTGTACTTATGGGTAAGGTTTTGATTGCTGTAGACGACACCAAGAGCAGCATGGAAATATTCTCGGACAAGATGATGATCGGTAAATGTATTGACTGCAAGGAGTACATCCTCTTGTACGTGGAACAGTTCTGCGGGCGGTCCATCATGTGCGACGTTATCCCCGACACGGAACTGGAGACATTGAAAGAGGTCCTGGAAGGTTCGGAGTACAAGAGTGCGCTTGATACCAAAGCACAACGAATTTTAGAACACTACAGACTCGTTTTGGCAGAAAAGTTTCCGGATGTGACGATTCGGACCATGGTTAAAAGCGGTCATCCCGCCGAAGAGATTCTGAAGACGGCACAGGAAGAGGACGTCGGACTGATCATTCTCGGCGCCAAAAAGAAGCGGGGGCTAAGGTTTCTTATGGGAAGCGTCAGTCGCGAAGTCGCTGAAACATCGGATAGAGCCGTGCTCATCATGAAATGAATGCGTCGAGGAGTATGCGCCATGTGGAGAATTGAATATACTCCTCACCTGGCGGATAAAACCAAATAGAGGAGGCAGACATGGCCAATGAAATCGGCATTTTTGTAACCAACGAGCGCAATATGCATCATATTCTGGGAATCAGCCGTGCCGCTACGACCAGGGGAGCAAATGTGCGCATCTTTTTGACCTGGACCGGCACCAAGTTGGCCAGGGATCCGCAGTTTCCGGAGCTGTGCAAGGTGGCCACAGTGGCCGTCTGCGCCGACAGCTACAAGAATATGGGATATGATCCGGAAAAGGACCTCCCTGCTGGTCTGGTCGAGAAACAAATGTCGACCCAGAGCAAACACGTTGATATCGTCAACCAATGCGACATATATCTGACATTGTAACTGAAAAGGAGAGAGACATGCCCAAGACGGTTTTTTTCATGTTGCGCAGCCCTTTGGAGAAAGATGTTCTCGACGGCATCCGCTCAACCCTGGGAATGGCTGTGGGAAATAACTATTCCTATGCCGCTATTCTGGACACCGAGTTGCAGCCCTTTAATGACTATAACACGGAGAACGTGGAGTGGATCAGGGATATGGAGGGAGATGTTTTCTCCACTGTCCAGACCAACATAGATACGAACAAATTGACGCCAATTACTCTCGAGGAATTGGGGCAAAAACTGCGCGAGGTAGACGTCATTGTCCCCTTCGGCGTGCAAGACTGACGACAAGGAGAATGTATATCATGAAAATCCTGCATGTTTATCGTAATGATCCTAAAGAAGATACCAGGCGGCTTGTCGAAATCGTATCCGAGGGTTGCGAGGTGGAAAGTTTTCGTCTTCAGGACCCTGATCCCGATTACGACAAGCTGGTCGATATGTTACTGAACACGGACAAGGCCATTTGCTGGTGGTAGGACAAACATGCTCTCGGTCATCATCCCCAACCATAACGGAGCACGGACCATTGACAGGTGCCTGGACCATGTTCTGGCCTCGGACCACGATGATTTTGAAGTGATTGTTGTCGATGACGCCTCCACGGATGATTCAGTATGCCGGGCCGGCAAATATCCCTGTCGGCTGATGTGCATGACCGAACATGGGGGGGCCTCCCGAGCACGCAATCTGGGTGCCGCATGTGCCCGGGGCGACATCCTGCTGTTCATCGATGTGGATTGTCTTGTGCAATCCGACACCCTGCGTGTGGCGGAGACGGCCTCCCGGCGTCATGGTTACAACACGGTGGTCGGCGGGACCTATACACGGCAACCGGCAGACCCTGGTTTCTTTAATGCCTTTCAGTCCATCTTCATTCACCACTGTGAGACCAGACATCGGGACAGCCCGGACTATGTGGCCGGCCACGCCATGGTCATACAGGCGCGGACCTTTGGCGAGCACGGCGGCTTTCCGGAGCGGTTTCTGCCTATTCTGGAGGATGTCGAGTTCAGTCACCGGCTGCGTCGCCGGGGGGTCCGGTTGGTCATGGAACCGGGCCTGACTGTCCGACACATCTTCAATTTCAACCTGTTCCGATCCCAGGTTAATGCTGTGCGCAAGACGCGGTACTGGGTCCTCTATTCCTTGAGTAACGGTGACATGCTGGCCGATTCGGGCACCGCTTCCAGGCCGCTGAAAGTGAATGCCGTTGTCCTGGTACTGAGCGTCTTTCTTCTTCTCGCCGGGCTTGTATTGCAGCTGCCGCAAACGATCATGGTGGCGGTTTTCCTGCAACTGGGTAATATGGTGGCGCAAAAATCACTGTTCACCGATTTTCGCAGTAGCGGTGGCCCTGTTTTTGCTCTTACAGCGGTCCTGTATTATATGTTCATCTATCCCTGGGCGATCATGTTGGGCGGGCTCTGCGGCGTTGGGAACTACTACCTGCATAGGCTGCTGTGGTCCCGCAAACCCGCCGGGGGCGAGGAAAACCACATGCCCATCAGCTGTGTCCACTCCGTGCGGCCGCCATTTGAGCACAATGCTTCCCTCGGCAAACCTTCCCTGGCGCTGAAATCCTCTGAAACCGCCTGATGCGCTACTCTTTCTTTCGTCATATCTCTTCCACGTTATGGAAACGGAGGCCCATTCAGTTGACCTGTTTCCTGACGCGCCGCTGCAATGCGCGTTGCCCGTATTGTTTTTACCTGAGCGACCAAGGCGACCAGGTCTTCTCGACCCCGGAAATGACCACGGACGAGCTGAGACGTGTCTCTGCGTCACTGGGCAGCCTGCTCTGGCTGGCCTTTTCCGGAGGAGAAGTTTTCCTGCGTCGTGATCTGGTCGATATCGTCACCACTTTTTATACTCAAAACCGTCCGGCTATCATACTCCTGCCCACTAATGGTCTGGACAGGCACACCATTGTTGATCGGACCGAGGCCATTCTGCAGCGCTGTCCCGGAAGTACCATCGTGGTTAAGCTTTCTCTGGACGGTCCCCCGCATGTCCATGATGCAGTCCGTAACCTGAAGGGCGGTTTTGCCGAAACCATGCACACCTGCGAAGCTCTGGGAGAACTGTTGCACCAGTATGACAATTTTGAGCTGGGTATCAATTCCGTCTTCAGTGCAACCAGTCGAAAACATCTGCCGGCTTTCATCGATGAAATGCAAGACCTGGCCCAGATTCAAACCCATACGGTTTCTCTGGTACGGGGACGGACGTGGCACAACCGGCCGCCTGAGCTTGAGAGCCTCCTGGATGAATACGGCGCGGTGATCATGGACCTGGAAAGGCGATTACGAACTCAGGTGGCTGCTACCTATCGCTTCAGGGGGAGCCGATTGAAGGCAGCCCAGGATATTCTGCAACGACGTTTCATCCTCCAGACCGCAACCAGGCAGAAACGTTTGTTGCCCTGTTATGCAGGGCGATTGAACCTCGTGCTTGCAGAAAACGGGGATGTGTATCCGTGCGAGTCCTTTGAAGAGCCC
The DNA here is from genome assembly GCA_964446655.1 of uncultured Desulfopila sp. Taxonomy (GTDB): domain Bacteria; phylum Desulfobacterota; class Desulfobulbia; order Desulfobulbales; family Desulfocapsaceae; genus Desulfopila_A. The sequence goes on along the minus strand of CAYUPL010000028.1, from coordinate 21,931 downwards.
ATGAGGTTGGGCAACGTCAGGGAATCCGGCTGTGATCTGAACGAACTGATGCGGAGTGCGAAGGCGGAACAGGTGCTGGCCGACATTGCCTCAAAGCGCTGCTACTGCACCCATGAATGCTATATGATGACCAATATTCTGTTCAATCCCTGCCTGTATCCGCGTCTTCTGCGGGAGTATTGGCAACTCTTTGCCGGTTCTTCCCGCAGGCATCGTGTTTAACGCTTAAACAGGTTGCGCTCCCAGAACAGCCAGAAAAGGCTTTTGGCACCCATGACAGCGGCGTACAGATCATGTCTGGTGCGTATGCCTAAAAGGCGGCGCAGGAGAAATCGCGGCCGGCCGTAAAAACGTCGGAAGGCGATCCGGCGCAGTTGCGAGATGTCGTCTTTTGACATGGAATAGGGCACAAAGGCTGCACCCTGGTAGGAAAAGTCATTAAGGTCCTCGGACATGGTCCCGTACTGGTCGACGTTGTCATACAGGTCGGTGCCCGGGAAAGGTGTCATGGCATGAAAATTGGCAATATCAGGATCCAGTTCGATCGCGAAATCAATACTTTTCAAGCCGTCGGCAAAGGTTTGACCGGGAATGCCGAAGATAAACGGGGTGTAAACAGTCAGACCGACATCTTTGGCGGCCCGGACCGCCTTTCTCGTCTGATCTGGAGTGATGCCTTTGCGGATAGCATTAAGATCCTTCTGAACTCCGCTTTCGGCGCCAAAAAGGATGGCCCAGCAACCGGCCTCTTTGAAGGCTCTCAGCAGTTTCTTGTCGACCTGGTTGACACAGGCGGAAGCAAACCAGGTGAAGTCCAGCTTTTTTTGCTTTATCTGTCGGGCGATTTCCATGGCCCGGTCGTAGTCGGCGGCCAGGGTGTCGTCGATGAACTTGATCTCCCGGTAGCCCTGACTCAGGCACAGCTCAATCTCAGCGATCACGTTTTCCACACTGCGATAGCGCACCCCCAGGGAACGGTTCCTGTCGATCTGAAAACAGTAGAGACAGTGCCTGTTACACCCCCTGGAGGTCATGAGCACGGCAACGGGCCGTCGTTTATATGTGGCCGGTGGCGGAACATAGCTGTCGATGTCGCCGAGAAGATCCCGGGCCGGAAAGGGGATGGCGTCCAGATCGGTAATCAATGGACGTGAGGGAGTTACTATAATCCGTTCTGCCTGCCTGAGAACAATTCCCGGGATATGATTAAGCGGTTGTTTCGCCTGTAATTGCGCCAGCATGTCTACGACGGTATATTCTCCTTCACCGGTTACAACGGCATCCAGCTCCGGACAATCTTCGAGGCATTTCTCTTTGACTGCTATAGGATAGGGGCCGCCTGCCGTCAAGAAGGCGCCCGGCAGCAGTCTTCTGAATTCGGCCGCTGCAGCCCGGGCCTTGGGCCAGCCGAAGGCGGTGGAGTAGAGACCGATGAAGTCGGGCACAAAGCCTTTGACCTGATCGGCGATGTCCGCATTGGACGTGAAGGCGCCGTTGTAGAACCTGACCTCATGACCCGCTTCGCGGACCATCGAGGCCACATAGAGAATGCCCAGAGGCTGCCAGTAGTTGATTTGTGAACCGGCTGTTTTGCCGGAGAATATTTCTTCCGGCGCCCAGGGTGGAATGACGAGTGCGCATTTCATATTCTACCTTCCATGGTGTATAAATGAGAAAGGTTAATGGTTTCTGAGAGGGTATCCGGAAAAGGATCAGCTTCGGAACGATTGTTCCGTCCGGGATAGCGACCACCCATGGACCACATTAGGTGAAAATACATATGCAAAATAAGGGCCAACTTCAGGCACTGATCATTGGCGCCGGTCCGGCAGGATTGACTGCGGCTCTGGAGTTGCTGCGAACCACGAACATCAGGCCGGTCATCCTCGAAGCAAGCGGGGAAATCGGCGGAATTTCGCGCACAGCCGTTTATCGGGGCAATCGCCTGGACATCGGCGGGCACCGCTTTTTTTCCAAATCCGAGCGAGTGCTGCAGTGGTGGCGGGAAATTCTGCCCGTACAGGGAGCCCCGGCCATGGACGATCTGAGCCTGGGGCGGGACATGAGTAACTATTTCGACCCTTTCGGACCGGATCCGGAACGTTGTGACGATGTCATGCTGGTTCGCTCCAGAGTTTCGCGCATTCTGTATGGGCGCAAGCTCTATCGCTACCCACTGGTCCTGGATCGGCAAACCATGCGCAACCTGGGGCTCGGTCGTTTGTCCGGCATCGCTTCGAGTTATTTGCGGTCCCTTGCTTTTCCCATTGCCAAGGAGGAAAGTCTGGAGGATTTTTTCATCAACAGGTTCGGTCGGCAGCTCTATCTCACTTTTTTCAAAAACTATACTGAAAAAGTCTGGGGGGTACCCTGTACCCAGATCTCGGCACAGTGGGGAATGCAGCGGGTTAAAGGGCTTTCTGTTGCCAAAGCCGTACTCCATGCCGTTCGTTCCATGGTATCCGGGGATCACTCCGTATCCCAGAGCAAAACCGAGACCAGCCTGATCGACCGTTTTTTTTATCCCAAATTCGGTCCAGGCCAGCTCTGGGAGAAGGTGGCCGAGATGGTGTTGGCTCGTGGCGGTGTAATTCTGAGGCATCACCAGGTGATCGGCCTGGAGACCACCGGCACTCGAGTACATCGAGTCATTGCCGGAAATGCGCAAAGCGGCCAAACAGAACCATTTACGGCAGACTGGTTTTTTTCCTCCATGCCGGTCCGGGAACTGATCCAGGCCGTTTCTGAAGCACCGGAACAGGTCAAACGCGTCGCAGACGGTTTGGTCTATCGGGATTTTTTCACCATAGGACTGCTGGTCAAGGATCTTCTCCTCAATCCCTCGACAAAAGCGCAACCGGACCGCAACCTGATTTCCGATAACTGGATGTATATTCAGGAAAATGATGTCAAGCTCGGGCGGTTGCAGATCTTTAACAACTGGAGTCCGTATCTGGTCCGGAATCCAAATACGATCTGGCTGGGACTGGAGTATTTCTGCAACGAGGGCGACGAATTGTGGAGTATGGACGATCGCCTTCTCCGTCAATTCGGAGTTGCGGAGCTGGTCAAGCTGCAACTTATCAGGGCTGAAGATGTCCTTGATGGTGTGGTGATCAGGCAGCCCAAGGCGTATCCCGCCTATTTCGGAACATTCGGTCAATTCGATGTCGTCCGGAGATACACAGATACCTTGGAAAATCTTTTTCTCATCGGCCGCAATGGAATGCACCGCTACAATAACATGGACCATTCCATGCTGGCGGCCATGGCTGCCGTATCGGCCGTTCGCGATGCCAGCCCGGACAAGGCCCCTGTCTGGGCAGTGAACAGCGAAGAGGATTACCATGAGACGGCAGAACCCGGCGGTATGGATTGAGTCGACGACCATAAACATGAACATGGCTTGAATATATTTTACCTGGACGCTGCAACGACAGAGGTGAAAACACGGGATGGGCTGCTCTGAAACGAGCCTGAATTTGCGGAAAAAGAGCAATCGACTACCCTATCTCCTCGACTTTGAACCCGAAGGAATGAACTTTGGCCAGGAGGGTAGCTCTGTCAATATCCTCGGGGTCGTAGGCAATGGTGATTATGCCGTCGGCATAGCGTACCGCTGCTTCCAGAACGCCGTCGGTGTTCAACAGAACGGTTTCCATATCCATGGCGCAGCCGGAGCAGCTGATGTCCTTCAGGAGCAGTTTGATATATTGTTCTTCGGCCATGCGCAAAGATATGTGTGATCATTGATATTTACGATTTGAGAAAAAGCCATGGGCAGAACACTTCCACGCAGAATCCGGTGGACCTGTTTCTTTCAGGTTACCGTGATGGGGTGATTATTGCAAATAGAAGATTAGGAATGATCACCGACCACGACACAGTACCTTCCCAAAAACTGAAACAACTTGGTTTATTACTTTTTTTAAGGTCAGTTCCCATTGTTTTTGGGAGTTGCAGTATGTCTTAGTTTTGCCTGCGCAGGATTTTCATAATGATGACGCCGATAACCGAGAGCGCCAGACCGATCAAAACGAGAAAGTAGCCCAGAGGGTCTTCTCCTCCCAGGTTGCCAAGATCTTTGCCTACTGTGGTCATGAGGAGGACGATACCAATGAAGACGGTCAGGCCACCGCCGATATAAATGAGAAGAGCTAAAGCCGAGCAGAGCAGACCTTTATCCATGATTCTACCTCTTCCCGGCAGAGACAATGGAGAGCCTCTGCCGGGTATGAACGGGGATCTGAAGAGTTATGTTTCTTTAAAGGGCTGTAAAAAAAGCCATTTTGTAGAATAATTATGCTCAGTGGCCGGAACCCATCAGAAAGGCGTAGACCATTAAAAGAAGAAGCACAATACCGGTGAACAGAGCAAGAAAACCAAAACCTTTGAGGATAAAATCGTAGAGAATGGTACTCTGTTTCTCCTTGACATACTGATCCAGAATACCGGCTTCCTCGTAGCGTTTCCATTGGTCGGCTCGTTCGTCGATAAATTCTTCCTTGCTGATTTCACCGTTAAATATAACAAAGTCCATGGGGAATTTCTCCGGTCGTCCATGGGTATTGAAAAAGTGAATGGTAAAGATAAAGCCGGTGGCCAGCAGAGCCTCGTCGGAGTGGACGATGGTTGCCACATTCAGCATCCAGCCGGGCATAAAGGTGGTGAAGAACTCGGGAAACCAGAGCATCAAACCGGAACCGCCGATGGCAAACATACCCCAGAAGACGGCAAAAAAATCAAACTTTTCCCAATAGGTCCATCTCTCAAAGCTTGGCTTGGGGCCGAGAAAGAGGAACCAGCGCACCATGGCAGTGACGTCGCGAACATCGCGAAGGTTGGGAAAAAGAGATTCCGGCCCAAAAAGCCGCTGTAGGAACTCTCTGAAAGAACGCAAGCCCACAAAGAGGAATTTGGCACTCATAAAAAGTGCCGAGGCAAAGTACACAAAGGTGATCACGGCGCCTATGCGGTGGAGATAGCCTGCGTTGGCGGCGCCACCCATCAGGTCGATCATTGCCCGCGCCCATTCCTGATCGGCGAACTTCAAGGGGATACCGGTGAGAGCCAGCAGGAGAAAACTTATGATCACCAGGAGATGAAGAAAAATATGGAGATTGGTGAAGCGGCGATAGATTTTGTGAGCGTCGCTGATGAGATGATGGTGACCGGCGGCCATGGCTCTTCGCTTTTCCCTATTTTCGACGAAGCCGCGGAACATCCACAGCAGGGTATGGACCCAGAACACCGCAAAAGTGGAAACCAGCAGGGTGGTCATACTGATATAGGTGTAGTACAGGATCGGATATTTTTCCTTGTCCGTCATATCGCCATGAGAGTGAAACTGGACAAACCTGGCGGAGGAATTGGGATGACACTGGCCGCAGGTGCCAATCAGATTGTCGGGGTGAAGAGAGGAGTTGGGATCATCCTGAGGCAGAACCGCATGCGAGGTGTGACAGTCGGAGCAGCCGGCAACTTTCTCGGGATAGCCGAGCATGTAATTTTTGCCGTGATAACTGGAAAAATACGTATCAACCGCGATATTAAAAACATCATTGCGCTCCATCATGTCCTGGTCTGCATGGCATTTGAGGCAGACCTCGGTGTGGAAGGAGCGATGTTTGGGATCATCCAGCGGGGCCAGTTCATTGATCTGGTGCAGATTATGACAATCGAGACAGGCCGCCGATTCCATATTGCCTGCTTCAATGGCTTGGCCGTGTATGGAAGCCTGGAACACTTCGTAAGAATCGGTATGACATTCGGCGCATTTGGCTGAGGCGATTCGTTTATCCCCCTGCCATGCCTTATGGGTGTGAATGTCGTAGTGACATGAGGCGCAGTCTATGCCGCTGAGCTGATGTATGGAGGCAAAATGTTCCGATGTTTCCTGCTTGTGGCAACGGATGCACTCCGGGGCCTGCGGCATGAGCTCGCCATCCATATGGGCTTCCACATCCACCAGGTCGGTGTGGCAGGCGATACAGCCGTTGGCTGCATGAACCGAGGCGGCAAAGTCTTCCGCCGTGACCACATCTTCATGGCACATCAGACAGGTCTCGGGTGATGGGGCAAGTTTGGTACTGGCAATGGCCGAAAAACAGAGAAAAAAGACTGAGAGGAGCACGGTAGAGAACAGAAACTTAGGCATTAGAGCTCTCCTTGCAAGATTTGTATTGATCCGCTCGGGAAAAAAAACAGATTCCCGTAGCGGACCCATAATGTGCATCACCAAACCGATCTGAAGCCTGTTTATCAGAACAGAAAAAATCCAAATACCTCTTCATACAACACTCAGTTGGATATACGGATAAGCGGATTTGATCTTTTCTCCTACTGTAAAAAATCCATGAAGGATCTCTTAGCCGTGCAGGCTTGCAAAGAAATAATGGCAGACCAGCAATCCTCCAGTCGTAGTAGCCGGAGCAATAGTATAGAATTCGACACATTCTACATGAGATATCCAAGCTTCTGCGAATATACCCATATATAGGACAACATTGCAACCAAAAGCGGTTCAAATCGAAAGCCCTGTTTTCGATGCAGCAACAGGGCCTTGCAGTCGGTGGTGCAGTGTATTATCTAAAGGAGGTTCCCTGCTTGTTTCTTTGATGCATCCAGGTGAGCTGCAAGAGAAAAAGGAGAGTTGGTGGAAGAGGGTAGTTTACAACATAATGGGAGAGGATTTCATTTTCACAAAACACTGTAAAAAAAATCAATCCCCTCAATCTATTCAAGAAAAGTACAGCTGTTTTCTATATGATGTGGGACTTTATCCAACCGGTTCTTCGCTCTGGTGTTTGGGGGGGACGATTTCTCCTTCGACAATATAGATGACCTCTCTGCCGAGATTGTTGATCAGGTCGCCGATTCTTTCAAGATACCGGGAGACGGAAAGGTGATGCAGTAAAGCATCTATATCTTCCGGAGTGTGGCGGATTTTTTCCTTCACCAGGACGAGATTCTGCTGATGAATACTGTTTATTTCCTGCTCTTTTTCCATGACCCTGGAGGCCAGTTCGGCATCAAGGTTAATCAAGGCATCGAGGCTCTGGTTAAACATGCCGTGGATACAACCGGCCATCTCGTCTACGTCGAAAGGACAGGTGCAGGGCGGCAGGTCTGCCAGGGAATTGCAGCGGTCGGCAATACCGACGGCCAGGTCACCGATTCTTTCCAGGTCGTTGTTAAATTTCAAGGTGGCCATGATAAAGCGAAGGTCGAACGCAACAGGTTGATGCAAAGCAACGACCTTGAAACATTCTTCCTGAATATCGATCCGCTTTTCATCGATTTTTCCCTCGCAGCGGTACACCTGTTGTACAAGAGAGGTGTTCCCCTCATCCAGGGCCTGCATGGCCAGGGCGTAATTTTTCTCGACAAGCCGGAAGAGGTAGATCAGTTGGTTTTTGAGCCGATCAATTTCTCGGATAAAAATTTTTGACATTGCCTTGGCTCCTTAAGCTGATAGAGGCTTTGGGTTTTTCAAAAGGTATACGTTGTTAAAAAAATACCTGGTCTGAGGCGAATTCCTCTTTCCGGAGTCTTTCCCGGGAGTTTGTCACATAATTTTTTCCCTGCGTAATTCAGCCTTCTGAGGATCAATATCGGCGGAACAGTGCTCACCATAACAAAAGTATGGCCGTGCTTGCATCCCTGGAGATGGCTCGCTATGAGGAAAAGTATCCTTTGTGACAAACTTCCCGGGTAAGTATATTCAGGCTTAGCCTGCTGTCGTTTATTATTTAATACCGGCCATATAGCTGTCCAATGTTTCCGCATCCGGGGACTTGACGGTTACGCCGCCGGGGCCGGCACCGGGCCTGATGATATGCTTGGCCAACTCACCATGCTCGGTAAATTTCTGGAACTCTTCGGAATCACTTTTAAAAACCCACAACCGTCCATCCTCAATTCGTGTGATGAAACCAGGTCGGGCAAGAAGATAGGCATCCATCGTCTCGGCATCGGGAGCTTTGATGGTTACACCCCCGGGGCCGGCGCCGGGCCTGATGATATGTTTGGCCAATTCACCATGCTCATCGAATTTGGCAAGATCCTTGCTCCCGGGCAGAAAAACCCAGAGACGACCATCTTCCATGCGGGTCTCAAATCCTTCCTTGTGATAATTGCCGCCCTTTTGCATTGTGGCGGTTTCACTGTTTTTCGTTACAGATGCAGTACAACCGGATCCGATTATAAGAAAGGTGGTAATGATAAAGGCTGCAGCTATTCTTTTCATGATGTGTATTCTCCATTAATTTTGATGTTCTATCTTAAATAGTACTTTTTTCTCAAAAGCACTCTCTGACCTGTTTACTGCTATTACTGCTATGTGCACTACCGCATTTCAACCAAATCGGCCGGTTATATAATCCTCGGTTTCCTTGAGCTTTGGCTTTCTGAACATGGTCTCGGTCGGGCCATATTCAACAAGCTGTCCGAGGTACATAAACGCCGTGTAATCGCTCACCCTTGATGCCTGCTGCATATTATGGGTGACGATCAGGATGGAGTATTCGCCCCGTAGTGTATGAATAAGGTCCTCTATTTTACTGGTTGCAATGGGATCCAGGGCGGAACAGGGCTCGTCCATCAACAGCATTTCCGGTTCGGCGGCGATGGCCCTGGCAACACAGAGCCGCTGCTGCTGTCCGCCGGAGAGGCCCAGGGCGCTTTGATCGAGGCGATCCTTGACCTCATCCCATAGAGCTGCCCCCCGTAGAGATTTCTCGCATATCTGCTTGAGCAGATGACGGTCACGAATACCATCGATACGAAGGGGATAAATAACATTTTCGAAAATACTCATGGGAAAGGGGTTGGGTTTCTGAGCCACCATTCCCATACGCTTGCGTAACTCAATCACATCGACCCCGGCGGAATAAATGGGATCATCATACAGAAGCATCTCTCCACCGATTCGTACCGAATCAACCAGGTCATTCAGGCGATTGACGGAACGGAGCAGGGTCGACTTGCCGCAACCTGAGGGGCCGATAAGAGCGGTTACCTTGCCTTTCGGAACCTTGAGAGAGACATCGAACAATGCCTGGTGTTCATCATACCAGAGACAGAATGTGTTGATCTGCAGGACAAGATCCTTTTCCTGCTCGACTTCCGGATGGACGACAGTGGGAAACCATTCTCCCCCGGCAATGGCCTGCAGTCTGCCGTTAAGCTTTCGTTCTTCAAAAAGAGGTGGCATCGCCTCTTTGGCGGGATTCGCACCACCATTTTCCGTTCTTTCAACCATGATGAGTAACTCCGTTAATCATTACACCGCGCTGACCAGAAATCTCTTTTTGAGACGGGCGCGTAATTGTATAGCTCCGATATTCAGCAGAAAAATTATTAAGATAAGTAATAAGGTGGTGGTAAAAACCATTGGTACAGCCGCTTCGCTGTTCTGGCTCTGGAAGCCTAGATCATAGATATGGAAGCCAAGATGCATAAAACTTCGTTCCAGATGGACAAAAGGAGCATAGGAATCAACGGGCAGCTCCGGGGCCAGCTTGACGGCGCCCACCAGCATCAGTGGAGCGACTTCGCCGGCCCCTCGTGCCATTGCCAGAATGGCGCCGGTCATGATGCCGGGCATGGCCCGCGGCATGACAATTCTACGGATAGTCTGCCATTTGCTGGCGCCGCAGGCATATGAGCCTTCCCGCATGGAGCCGGGTACGGCGGCCAGGGCTTCTTCGGTGGCCACGATAACCACGGGTAGAGTGAGCAGTGCCAGGGTGAGACTGGCCCAGAGTATGCCACCTGTACCGAAGGTGGGGCTGGGTAATTTGGCACTGTAAAACAGCTGATCGATTGTTCCACCCATCAGGTAACAGAAGAACCCCAGGCCGAAAACACCATAAACAATGCTTGGTACGCCGGCCAGATTGTTGATGGCGACCCTGATGGTGCTGACCAGCGGACCGGCCTTGGCATATTCACGCAGATAGAGAGCGGAGAGAACCCCGAAGGGGACGACGCAGATACACATGATCAGGGTCATTACAATGGTACCGAATATCGCTGGAAAGACCCCGCCTTCACTGTTGGCCTCACGTGGATCATCGATGAGAAATTCGATCCAGCGGCTGAAATAAATGCCGACGCGATCCAAAAAGCTCAAGCGATTGGGAGGATAGGCCCGGACGATATTGGCAAGGGGGAGATTTTTTTCACGACCGTCAGCGGTACGAACCACCATCTGATATCTGTCGTTCAAGGTATTGAGTGCATCAATTTCTTCACGGATCATCTGATATTCCTGTTGACCGCGCTGTTCCACCTGCTGATATTCCTGCCTGGCTTTTTCTAGAGCTGCCTGGGCATCAATGGCCCTGGCGGAGTCGGAACCGTATTGTTTGTATATCTGTAGTGTTTTCTGTTCGATCTCCAGCAGTTTGAGGCGAGCTTTTTCCAGGTAGTGATTAATCTTGCCGATTGTATTTGTCTCCAACTTGCGGCGTTCCTGCCATCGTTGCCTGACCTCCTGGTGATAACGCTTGAATTCAGCCCAGACGGTCTCGGGTGTATCGGCAATCGGTTTGCCTTCAAAAGTAAATTGCAGCGGATAACCATAAAAACGTCCCCAGGTAAGGCGTTCAAAGAGCAACGCCCATTCCGGGTTTTCTCTGGAAACGATATTGAAGTCACTTACCCAGTTAAAATGCTCATTGGTCATCTCAAAATTTCCGGTACGCACCAGAATACGGTCCGAGTAGCCATCCTGTGCGGCAAGCATTTGTCGAGCGGCTTCTCGGGCATGTTCGGGCAATGCCTCAATAAGCTCCGGGCGTGGCTGATATTTGCTGGTACGGGTGATTTCTCCCAGATGTACTCTGTCGTCGTGGGTTTTCAGGTTGACCACGGCTCCTGGCCAGAACGTTGCCATGCCGCGCAGAAATATCAGCAGCACCAGTCCGACGATCATTGCCACACAGAGAGCCAGCATACCGCCTGAAAGCCAGACATGGGGCTGTCCCAATGCACTGAGGGAGGAGCTTTTTTGACGTCGTTTCATGGTCTTGATGGATTGGTCTGCTGTGGTGTCAATGGAGTTCAAATCGTTTGTGCTCATAACTCAAAAGCCCTTTTGCGAAATCGTTGGCGGATAACTTCAGCAATGGTGTTGACCACAAAGGTCATGAGGAAAAGGGTCAACGCGGCCAGGAAGAGCACGCGAAAGTGGGTGTCGAATAGCACCGCTTCGGGTAATTCGACGGCTATATTTGCCGATAAGGTACGAAACCCGTTAAAGATGTTCCATTCCAATACCGGGGTGTTGCCGGTGGCCATCAAGACGATCATCGTTTCACCAACGGCACGACCAAGCCCGAGCATTACCGCGGAAAACAGCCCGCTGGCGGCGGTGGGGATGATGATTCGTGTGGCGGTCTGCCACGGAGTTGCTCCGGCCGCCAGAGAACCGGCGCGAAGATGCTCCGGAACGGAGGACAAAGCATCCTCGGCCAGGGTGTAAACAGCTGGAATAATGGCAAAGCCCATGACAAAACCGACCACCAAAGCGTTGCGCTGCACATAGGTGCTCAGTACCGGACCGATGAAGGGGAAATCGCCCCGGGAATCAAAGCCGATCTGGCTGAACAGGGCGGCGGCGAACCATGCCAGCAGGCCGACTACGATGAGACAGACACCTGCTTTAACAATTTCCACCATGCCGTTCCGGAAACGGGACCGGCCCATGCTCTGCGCGCGCAGCCATGGGTTGACGTAGGCTCCCAAGAGGAAAATCACAGCCATTATGGCCAGCGGAATAAACATCAGAAACCAGCCGCTGATACCGGTGCCCACCTGTCCATCGAGCCATGCTTTAATGTCGCCTGCAAAGAGAACACGCTCGAGAATCGGCCCGAAAACCTGGGCCAGAACAAGGCCTGCCGGCAGTGCAACAAGCAGTAGCAAAAAGAAGCGCCAGCGCTGCAATCGTATAAAATAATCGACAGGCAGGAGCTGAAAAATATAGGCCGCACCGATAAACGCTATTGGAACCGTGAAAAAGCAGGCCATCACATCCGGTATGCTGCCTTCAACGAAGACAGCAAATACCAGTGCCGCCAGGAAGCCGAGAACCACCGTCGGCAGGCTTTCCATCAGTTCTACAATGGGCTTTATCAACGCGCGAACTTTTCGATTTTCCATGAATTCGGTGGTATAGAGTGCTGCCATTAATGCCAGAGGTACACCAAAAAGCATGGAATAGAAGGTTCCTTTCAAGGTGCCGAAGATAAGGGGGATCAGACCATATTTGGGCTCGAAATCATCAGTTCCGCTGGAAGACTGCCAGATATGGGCCGGTTCATTCATCCCTTCGTAATGTACTTTGCCAAAAAGAGTGTGTGCTGTCGCGGCGGGATGCCCGGCATCAAAATGCCACAGGCTCATGCCCGAAGATGTCAATGCGGTAAAGCCGTTGTCCTTGGGAGTCATACTGAGGGCCTGTACCGGGCCGGATCCTACCTGGGCCTCGTGCAGCACCTGATCACTGGTAACATGATTGACACGAACGGTGCCGTCGGCAAATCCAACGGCCAGGAGGCGGCTGCGCATGGAGGCGCTGAGTGTCGTTACGGCGGCCGGACCGGTGCCGAGATTGTGCACCCTGGTAAGAACAGCACCGTCAACCGTGGCGGCATCGGCCGGTTTGGTGGTAAACCAGGCATTGACCCTGCCCTTGGTATCTCCGGTGACAAGGGTGGTTTTACCGATCAGAAAGGACAGGGCGCTCAGTTCGGCATCCCCTTCGACAATGTCAATCTTCTCGGCAATACGTGGTGCATTAATGTCGCGGGTATCGAGCCGTAACAACATACCATCGCGCCAGGCCAGGTAGGCGATATCACCTCGTCCGGAAAGCAACAGATGGTCGGGGGGATCCTGTCGTTCAGTGGTGATCGGCACGGAACCGCCGGTAAGGGTGGTTGTTACCTTACCGGTAAGCAAATTGCGTCTGCTGGAAATACTCTGCAATCGAAACAGGCCGTCGTCGCCGAAAGTGGCTATGATTGGTCCGCTTGTCTGGATGGAAAAATCAATCAGGCGGATCCCTCCAATTCCGGTGTCGATCGGAGGCTGAGGGTCTACATTGAATCTTTGCAGACGCAATTGTCCGGTGGGTGTACGTTCGACCACTCCACCCTCAAATTCAGCCTGTTGACCTTCGGAGAGTTGAAGAAGCGAAGAAGGTAAGACTGACTCGTCAACGAGATAGTCAGTTATAAAGCCGAGGGATACAAGTTGGACAGTCCCATCGGCGAAGGCCGTGGCCAGAAGACTCTGCCTGTAAGAAAAACTCATGGACTGGGGCCGTTTACCGGCAAAGATATCCTGCTCCAAAAGGGTCTGGCCGTTGTCAAGCCGAAAAGAGCGGGCAGTTGCGCCGTTATTTTCCAGTAACCAGCCGGCAACCAGATACTCATCGACCGCGATTGCCGAGTCCCCTCTTGTTGCTGTCCGAATGTCGGGTAAATCTCTAAGAGGATGAGATTCGGACGGTAAAAAGAGCGGAACCACCACCATTGACAAAAAAACAAATACGCCTGTAACAGCGAGAATGGTACATATTCCACCCATGGAAATCAGCAGGCCGGCGACACGATCGGCCATTTTCACTCTCTTGCTTGTTGTGTACCGCCGTCTCTGTCCGGTTATTGTTTTTCCTGCACCACTCATTGCGCACCATTCTTTCTTAAGAATATATGTGTTTTCAGCCTGCAGAGAGAAAATAACAGCCTGCAGGTAATTCTGTCATACCTAGAGGATGGCGAAATGACGACAGTTCACCATCCTCAGGTTTTCCATGAGCTGTGACTTACTTTATGTCCACTCCGGCCAGCTGCTCGGCAGCGATAACCTGAGTAACGGGATAGTAGCCGTCCTTGACCACATCTTCCTGACCATCTTTACTGAAGACGTATTTAACAAATTCACTGCGTACAGGATCGAGTGAAACTCCCGGTTTTTTGTTGACATACATGTAGAGGAAGCGTGCCAGGGGATACTCACCGGTATAGGCGTTTTTCGCAATAGCAGCGATGCATTCGGCTCCCGGCTGGGCGGCCAGCGGTACGGCACGCACGTCGGCGGTCATGTAGCCTATTCCGGAATAGCCGATACCGCCTTTCTCGCTGGCAACACCTTGAACCACGGAGCTGCTGCCGGGCTGTTCTTTTACCTCGTCTTTATAGTCGCCGCCGAAAAGGGCATTCTTCTTATAGTAGCCATAGGTGCCGGAGGCGGAATTACGACCGTACAGGCTGATGGGCATATTGGCCCACTCACCGGTCAGACCGAGCTGTCCCCAGGTGGTGATGTCTTTGTCGTGGCCGCCTCGCCTGGTCTTGGAGAAAACAGCATCGACCTGCTGCAGGGTCATGCACTCGATGGGATTATCCTTATGAACATAGACGGCCAGCATATCAATACTTGTGGCCAGTCCGGTGGGCTTGTAGCCGTAGCGCTTTTCGAATTCGTCGATTTCCTTGCCTTTCATGGCCCGGCTCATCGGTCCGAAATGGGATGTGCCGCTGACCAGCGCCGGAGGTGCGGTTGAAGATCCCTTGCCTTCAATTTCTATCTGCACGTTCGGGTAATGTGTAAGAAAACCTTCAGCCCAGAGGGTCATCTCGTTATTCATGGTGTCTGAGCCGACACTCTTGAGGTTGCCGCTGACTCCTTGAACAGGCTTGTAAGGCGCCAGGGCGGGGTCGACAAGGTCAGATTGACCAAAAGACAGAGTTGGTCCGCTGAGTACCAGGGCCAAGGTGACGGCAGTCTTTGTAACCATCGATTTTTTCATCAGGTTAATCATAATTTTTTGCTCCTTCGAGTCTGGTTTAATGTGGTCAGGTGAAGTGATCCGTTGACATGCCGCTACGACATGTTCATTTGCGACAACAATACGGGGAAAAAATTAGGAAAAGATTAGAATATGATAATGATAATATTTATCCTGAAGTTACAGCAATTTATCGGTTTGCGGCGATATACGATTTTGGTTGATTGTGGTTTCTCTGCGGTTGTTGTTAGAGGTTTTTCCTTTTAATAGATTCAAAATGTATCATATATAAGGGTGGTTAGACGTAATGTTCCACTACGTAAAACAAGATAATTCTCCCTGTTGACAAGACTGTGGTGGAGATGTATATTCCAGAAAATGAATATGGAGGTGGTATGCACGATTTTATTGTCGTAATGAAAGCCCTGTCCGACAGTAACAGGGTTAAAATTATTAAAATGCTGCAGCATAGAGTACTCTGCGTCTGTGAAATCCATGAGGCTCTTGGGCTGGCACAATCCAGCGCCAGCAAGCATTTACGGATCCTTGAAGAAGCCGGCCTGGTGATCCGCTGCAAAGAGGGACTGTGGGTCAACTATCGTCTTTCCGATGGCGGTCAGAGTCCCTATGTTGCCAGCCTGCTGGGCAACCTCAGGCATTGGCTGGAAGATGATGACGAGATACAAGCGCTGACGCAAAGGCTGCCGGAGATTCATCGGGAAAACATATATCAGAACAGAATATAGTTGTGTGTTGATTCTATCTGGAAAAATTTCGACAGGCGACCCGGCGGAAAGAAGCAGGGTCGTTACAAAGGAGAATGAACAATGAAGGAACGTACCAAACTCCTCCTCCTTGTGGGAGGTTTTCTTGCCGCATATTATATCCCCTGGGATGCCGCACTGATCCGGCAGTCGGGTCTCGAGGCCTTTTTGATGCTGCAGGAATATGCCAGAGAGCATGTGCTGACCTGTTTGATTCCGGCCTTTTTCATTGCCGGCGCCATCGCCGTATTTGTCTCTCAGGCCTCTGTGCTGAAATATTTCGGCGCCAAGGCCAATAAAATCCTGTCCTATTCGGTGGCGTCCGTATCTGGAACTATTCTGGCAGTCTGTTCCTGTACGGTGCTGCCGCTGTTTGCAGGCATTTATACCCGGGGGGCGGGCATAGGTCCGGCCACCGCCTTTCTCTATTCAGGGCCGGCCATTAATGTCTTGGCCATTACCATGACAGCCAAGATTCTCGGCTGGCAACTCGGACTTGCCCGGGCCGTCGGCGCGGTGGTCTTTGCCGTCATCACCGGCTTGTTGATGGCCCTGATTTTTCGCAAGGATGACGCGGCACGTACCGAAGGGCAGATATATGTCCCCGATGAAGAAGGAAAAGAGCGTACCCTCTTGCAGGACAGCGCCTATATCCTTACCATGGTACTTATTCTGATTTTTGCCGCTTTTGCTAAACCGGCAGATGACGCCACCGGTTTGTGGCCGATGATTTTCTCGCTGAAATGGTATATCACCATCGGGTTGCTGGTCGTGCTGGGGTTCATGGTCAAAGCCTGGTTCACCGGTGATGAGCGCAAAAGCTGGGTGGAGTCGACCTGGGGTTTTGTCAAACAGATTTCACCACTGCTGGCCGGCGGTGTGCTGGTGGCCGGCTTCATGCTGGGGCGTCCCGGCCATCCGGCTCTGATTCCCGAGCATTATATTCAGGACCTGCTTGGCGGCAATTCGTTTTCCGCCAATCTGATTGCTTCCGTGGCCGGTGCCTTGATGTATTTTGCCACGCTCACCGAAGTTCCTATACTGCAGGGGCTGATTGGTTCCGGTATGGGACAGGGGCCCGCTCTGGCGCTTCTGCTGGCCGGTCCGGCACTTTCCCTGCCCAATATGCTGGTGATCGGCAGTGTTCTGGGTGCAAAAAAGACGGCAACGTTCTGTGGAATTATTATCGTCATGTCCACTATTGCCGGGATGATCTACGGTACATGGTTTGTTTAAGATGTTTTAGGAAATGATTTACAGGTGCTGCCGGAGCCTTGCTGGAGGCGGCACATCACAATTACTATTACAAGGAGTAGTATTATGGAAATTAAAGTTTTAGGTCCGGGATGTCCGAAATGTTCACAGACAGAAGAGATTGTCAGAGAAGCGCTGGCGGAGGCCGGTGTGGCCGCCGACCTGGAAAAGGTGACCGATGTTATGAAGATAGCCGGTTACGGTGTGTTCGGCACTCCGGCCGTGGTGATTGATGGAGAGGTTAAGTCCGTGGGCAAAATTCCTGCAAAGGCCGACGTACTTTCCTGGTTGAAAAAATAAAGGAGTGGGATATGTCTGATAATTGTTGCACCAGTGGTGGTGAAGTCATGCTCCTGGCCTGCTCCGGCGGTTCCAATGTGGGACAACTGTCCAATCAGGCGGCGGTGGAGCTTACCCGGGAAGGATTCGGGAAAATGTTCTGTCTTGCCGGCATCGGCGGCGAACTCTCCGGTTTTGTCCAGTCTGCCAAGGATGTGGCGGAAATGGTGGTGATTGACGGCTGTTCCGTTGGCTGCGCTAAGGCAATTTTTAAAAAAGCCGGTGTCCCCTTGAAAAACTATGTGGTTATCACCGATGAGGAAATTGAAAAGAATAAGGACTTTAACCTGCAACGCAGCGATATTGAGCTGGTGAAACGAGTCGTGAAAAAGAGTATTGAAAAATCACGTCGTCCACCGCAATTTCCCGGTATGATGCCGTTTGCAGGCGGTTGCGGTTGTTCCTCCAAGGGTTGAGCCGTGCTTTATGAGCCGACAGGTGGAGAAAAGTGGACGGCATCCGACATACGGCCTCTTTTCTGAGCCGGTCGGTTCAAATGAATTGGAGAGATATTCCCAGTGCTGCTGCCGGGACGAAGCCTTTGCGGCATCAACAAAGTATTACAGGAGAACACGATTTTGAATGAGTGCATACCTAAAAGTTTTTGTGTCAAAAACATGAAAATCATCTTTTTTTCGCTGCTGCTTGTCGCTTACGCGGTATACGCGCAGGCAGAGGAGCAATCGACGGTAAATACAACCTATCCTGGTCTCTCCTCTGGAGTCCTGGGTGAGGCAGTGCTGGATGGGAGCATGGGGGCGGAGACCCTGCTCGCAGCCGATACCTGGAAAATAACAGAGGAAGAGTTGCAGGAAAGTTTGAATAAACAGGCGCCCGCTTTGCGAAGCCAGTTGCAGAAAAATCTCCTCTTTATCCTGGAGCAGCAAGTGATAGGGCGTGTTCTTGCCGGTGAAGCACAAAAGGCAGGCATTGCCGCCGCTGACAGCCAGGACCATGAAAAGTTGATCCGTGAGCTGTTTGCCGACAAGACAGCGTCAGTCGTTGTTGCCGACGATGAGATCAGAGCCTTTTACGAAGCCAACCGCGAAATGGTGGGTGGAGCATCGTTTGAGTCCGTTGAGGAGGGTATGCGTCAGTACCTCCTGCAGGAGAAACAGCAGCAGGTCTTTTCTTCCTATCTCTCGACAGTGACAACCTCCCTGCAGCTTCGCATCAACGCCGATTGGGTGGCGGCGCAGCACAGCCTTGCCATGGATAATCCGGTGGACAGAGCACGGCGCTCAAATAAACCAACCATGGTGGAGTTCGGCGCCACAGGCTGCATTCCCTGTGATATGATGCAGCCCATTCTCGATAATCTCAAAGAAAAGCATGGGGACCAGCTCAATGTGGTGTTCGTTCATGTGGGAGAAGAGCAGATTCTCGCGGCGCGCTATGGTATTCGCTCTATTCCGGTGCAGGTCTTCTTCGACGCTCAGGGACAGGAAGTCTTCCGGCATACCGGCTTCTTTGCTGAAGAAGAGGTAGCCAAACAGCTGGCGCAGATTGGGGTGGGAGAATGAAGATACAAAAAGAAACCATAATTCTTACAGGCGTGATCGTTCTGGTCCTGGTGGGTGTGTATTTCATGCTGGGGTCGAAGTCGTCCACCACTGTCGATGTCGTCAATGAAAGCGGTGTCGCGGCTACCGGCACGACGGTCATTCCCGCCTCGGGTCTGGTCACCATGATTGATCTTGGGGCCACCGAGTGTATCCCCTGCAAGATGATGGCACCGATCCTGGAAGAGGTAAAACAGGAATACCAGGGCAGGGCCGAGATTATCTTTATCGATGTATGGAAGAATCCCGATCAGGCAAAAAAATACAATATCCGGGCTATCCCGACGCAGATCTTCTTTGATGCCGACGGGGTGGAAAAAGAGAGGCATGTGGGATTCATGGACAAAAAAAAGATTGTCGCCACATTAACAAAACTTGGTGCATCCTGAATCCGATGACAATATTTAAAGAGCAAAAACGTCGAGGGAACAATGTTTGATCAATTCTTACTTGCCGTCAACCAGTGGATGGGCGGCGGACTGGTCATTGCCGCCGGTGGCGCATTTCTCTGGGGTCTGGTCAGCGTGCTGTTCAGTCCCTGTCATCTGGCCTCCATCCCTCTGATCGTCGCCTATGTCGGTGGTCAGGAGAGTGCTGTCCAGCCGCGCAAGGCAAGCTGGTATGCCGGCGCCTTTACCATTGGTTTGTTTATTACCATCGCGGCAGTGGGCATCATCTGCGCTCTGCTGGGGCGGATGCTCGGCGATGTCGGCATCTGGTGGCAGGTCCTGGTCGGCGCGGTGTTGATCTGGGTGGCCCTGGGCATGCTGGGAGTGCAGGCCTGCACCATGAGCGGTTCGCTGCTCTACCGTTTGAAGCTGCGGGGAATTCACGGCGCCTTCGCTCTCGGCCTGGCCTACGGCATATTATCCGGTTCCTGCACCTTCGGTTTTATTGCCCCGATTCTGGCCATTGTCACCGTGCAGCAGAAGATTTTCGCCGGTTCGGTGATGATGATCATGTTTGCCATTGGTCATTGCCTGCCCATTGCCGTTGCCGGCAGTTCCACCGCCCTGGTGCGCAAAGTCATGGAAAGCAGCGCCTATCAGGGAGTGGGATTGTGGTTCCGGCGTGGCGCCGGGGTGGTGATTGCCTTGCTGGGTGGTTTTTTTATTGCCAATCCTTTTGTCGGCGGTCCATTGTAGGGTTCTTTTCGGCCTGGAGGAAACGCCGGCATGGCGGCATGGTGCTCTGTCGATAAAACAGGCGAAACGAGATACGGGAAAATAGAGTGGAGGAGTTCCATGGTACTGAATGTGACCGAGCAGGAGTTGATGCAAATGAGGGCTGCCGTTTTGGACGCGGACGGCCGTGAGGCGCTTCAATTGCTTAAGGAATTCATTAAGCGTATAGAACAGCAGAAGAACGCCGGAATGAAATCCCATCTGGATGGTTAAAGGTGTGCGTATGAGTGTCAGAGTTTCTATCGCATCATTATCAGGCTGGGATCCGGACTGAGAGATGAAAAAAAAAGTCAGTCCACTGCGACAGGCAGTTTTACAGGTGCCTCTTCTGCTGCTGCTCTCCTTTTTGTTTGCCCTGGTGGTAAATCATTGGCGTGAGACGCCGCTTCCGCTTCTTGGTGATTACTCGGTTACGGCACGTTTTAGCCAGCCGGACGGGCAGAATAGCATCGTCTCTTTGGCGGAGGCAAAGCAGCTGTATGAACAGCAAGCGGCCGTGTTTCTCGATGCCCGTTCGTTAGCGGAGTATAAAAAAGGGCACATCGCCGGAGCCTTAAGCCTGCCCTGGCAGGATGTTGCCAGGGCCTTTGTCGAGGTCGATGCCAAACTGGCAGATGACGCTATCATCATTACCTATTGTGATGGTGAAAGCTGTGAACTGAGCCACGACCTGGCCGCATTTCTTAAAGATGTGGGATATGTCGATGTCCGTGTTCTGATTAACGGCTGGAGTGTCTGGCTGGATGGTGGATTACCGACAGCAAAGCAGGGAGAAAGCGATGCATAGCAACCAGATGGCGAAACCGGCCAAGGTGCAGGCTGATGCCTGGCATCGCCGCCTTCTCTACTTGTTTCATATCTGCCGCATTTTTTTAGGGGTGGTCTTTGTTTATGCCTCCTATGATAAAATTCTCCACCCGCAAGCCTTCGCCCTGGCTGTATATAATTATCAAATCGTCCCGGATCCGTTCATCAATATGACTGCCCTGCTGCTGCCCTGGCTGGAGTTGCTGCTGGGGCTGTGCCTGCTCGCCGGAGTCTGGCTGCCCGGGGTGACGGTTATCGGGTCTGGATTGATGATCGTTTTTATCGGAGCGCTGGTTTTTAATCAGATGCGCGGTCTCGATATTCATTGCGGCTGTTTTTCCACCGAGGTGACCGAGGGTCCCGCCGGAGTAGGTACCGTGCTGCGCGATGTTGGTTTTCTCGCGGTTTCCCTCTATTTACTGCTGTATGTCTTCCTTTTTGAGCGATCACGGTGAAGGTCGTTCCGTCATTGCATCACAAGAATAGTCCGATAAAAATAAAGAGGTTTCCCATGTTGCGAACAACAACGGTTGTATTGGTGGTGATCTTATGCGCTGCAAGCTTTGCTTTTTGCCCGATGAGCAAGGCGGCCACGGGACCGAAGCTCCATCTTCCTGAAAATAGTTTCAGGTTTGATCAGATAGCGGAAGGAATGGAGATTGTCCATGATTTTGTTTTTTATAATCATGGGGACGAAGAGTTGCATATTATTGATATTGAGTGGCATTGCGGGTGCACCGCCGCCACCGGTACGCCCCGGATTCTTCCGGGAGAAAAGGGACATATCAGAGTGAACTTCAACAGCGAAGGCTATGGCGGGCAGGAAGTCAAAGAGACGGTTGTGGTGCGGACCAACGATCCGCAGCGACCCGTACTTGATCTGGTTGTGACCGGTAAAGTGGTAAAATTTGTCGAGATTCGCCCGGAGCATGTCATCCTTAAAGGTAAAGCCGGAACGGATCTGGCGCTTGATATCGAAATTCTGCCGAATAAAGAGTATCCCTTCACCATTCTTTCGTTGAAGACCAAGCGCGATGATCTCATTGCTTGCGAACTGGTGCAGCGATGCGATACCGACAGCGGCAAGGGCTGTGTGGTGCGGGTGCAAAACCTGAAAGAGAGCAGCGGTCGCTATGCCGAGATCATAACCGTGCAAACGGATAGTGAGGTAAAACCCAGTTTTCCCATTTTTGTTGTGGGGAGACTGCAGTGAAGAAG
>CAYUPL010000027.1:18889-44134 GCA_964446655.1 uncultured Desulfopila sp. | reverse complement strand
CAATCGGGAGACTTTCCCCTGGAAGACTATCAGGCACAATTTCTAATGGAGAGAGAATATATCATAGATTGATCTCTATGAAGTTGAATCACCGCAGGACTCTCTCTTCTCTCAAGAAAACCAATAGTCGTACTCAATAGAAAAAGGGTTTTCGCCGGAAGGCGAAAACCCTTTTTCTGCATTTTTGGAGCCACTTAACGGAATCGAACCGTTGACCTACGCTTTACGAGAGCGCCGCTCTACCATCTGAGCTAAAGTGGCTTGCAATCAAGTGATGGACTCGTAAAAAGCTCGATCTACGTCGTTGTAGATCTGAAACGGCGATTCGCCGTACCACATGTACTGCCGAATCGCCGTTTCAGATACTACGCCTAGTATATCAAGCTTTTTCCAGAGCCCATCCCGGCACCTTCAATGACTTTTTACGAGATTATCAAGTAGTCAATTTGTAACTGATGTCATCTTTCTCCAAGCTGTTTCCTCAAACGAGCAACTATATATCAGGTTGTGGTGAAAAAAACAACTCCTATGCAGCCAAAATCGGCAGAGGTGTGGCAGAATCCTCTTTGTGTACCGACTCAACCCCTGATACTTCAAAAATAGTGCCGTCTTCCGGCACGGTTATGGTATATAGAGATCTTTATAATAATAAAGATTCCAACCAGCAACCAGAGACCATGGCCACTTTTTCACCTGGAAAAAATCTACTCCACGCCTTTGCAGTATTTCTTTTTATCTTTTACCTCTTTGTCCTGAGCCTGACAGAAGTATCCGCCATTCCCACCCAAAGACCTTATGTTATTAATAATATAAAATATTACCCTATTCCGTCGTCATCCGGCTATATCGATACAGGCATTGCCTCGTGGTATGGTCCGGGATTCCATGGTCGCCGGACTTCCAACGGGGAACGATACGATATGAACGGCCCCACCGCCGCCCATAAGATTCTGCCGATGAACACCATGCTTCTTGTACAGAACCTTGAAAACGGCAAAGAGGCTGTAGTACGCGTAAACGATCGTGGTCCTTTTGTCCGAGGGAGAATTATTGATTTAAGCTATGGCATAGCCAGACAACTGGGAATTCTGCAAAAAGGTACAGCCAGGGTGAAAATTACCGCCTTGGCGGCCTCCTCCCATGGGAGACTGGTTCAATCTCCAAATTTTGAAGAGGGCGAGTTCTATGTTCAAATAGGCTCTTTTCTGCAGAAGGAGAACGCTCTGAGATTGCAGAAACGATTCGCCGATGCGGGCCACCCCACCGTAATCAAGCAATACACCGCCGACCAGGCAACATATTTCAGGGTTCAGGTTTTCACCGGTAATCAGTTGCAGACGGCTAAACGAGCCGAAAAGGCACTTCTTGAAAAAGGATATACCGGGGCTTTTATTGTGGCCCGTTAACGCTGGAAAGCCCGTCATCTGCCTGGGATACTGCCTCAATAAAATATCTCAGCAGTTCATGGTTTTTCCGGCCCGGGGCGTCCTCGACTCCTGAGTTGACATCGATCCCAAAAGGAGATACTAGCCGCAATGCCTCTGTGATATTATCCCGATTGAGTCCGCCTGCCAGCAGAAACGGTTTTTGCAAATCCAGCCTCTGCAGGATTTCCCATGCAAAGGTACGTCCTGTGCCGCCTTCTTGATTTTCCACGAAGCTGTCCAGAACAAAACCCCTCACAACGCTGTTATAGGGCGCAATGTCCTCAATCTGGGTATGCTGTCCTATCCGAAACGCTTTCAATACACTGCATGATGGGACCGCTCGAGCGATCCTGTCACAGAATTCGGGATCCTCATCTCCATGCAATTGCACTCCGGTCAAACCGAGATAGTGTATAATTTCTTCGACTTCCTTTTGATCTTTATTGACGAATACTCCTATTTTATCCACGAAAGGCGGGATTTCAGAAACAATCTGCAGCGCTGTCGCCGGCTTTATGTATCGTGGACTCCAGTCGGCAAAAATGAAACCTAGTGCGTCTATGCCCAGTTCAACGGCCGCCTGGGCATCCTGTAAGGTTGTTGTGCCGCACATTTTAATTCGCGTTCGATACTTCATATCTCACAGATTATTTTTGCTATAATGGCGTAAAGCCGCCAGAGTAGTTCCCTGGCCGGACCCTCGCATGAGGCTCTCTCCAATCAACGCCGCGGCGATATTGTGATGTTTCAGTCGTTCCAGATCCCTGGAAGAGCTCAAGCCCGATTCACTGACGACTGGAATATCTTGAGGTATCATTTTCTGCAGACGAAAGGTTGTCTCGATATCTATACTGAAGTCCTTCAGGTTACGATTGTTTATTCCGACAAGATCACAATCGGTTTTCAAGGTTTTCTCCAACTCGGCTTCGTTATGAACCTCGACCAGGACATCCATCTGCAGCTCTTTAGCATACCTGAGATAGTCACGAATCTGCTGTTCATCCAGGATAGCTGCGATAAGAAGAATTGCATCGGCGCCATACACAGAGGCTTCTCTAATTTGCAATTCATCAATTATAAAGTCTTTTCTCAAAATCGGCAGAGAAACACGTTCTCTTGCCAGTACCAGATATTCAAGACTCCCCTGAAAAAAGTCCTGATCCGTGAGGACCGAAATCGCCTGTGCGCCTTCCTGTTCATAAGAACAGACTATTTTTTCTATATCAAAATCCGGACAGATGACTCCTTTGGAAGGAGAAGCCTTTTTCGCCTCCGCAATGATGGCTACATCTTCGAACCGAACCAGGGCCTCGCGGAAACCTCGGCTAGGAGGAATTATCTTTTCCCTGAACTTGGCTGGAAGCTGGATACCGTTCTTTTTTAAGACTTTGATTTCTTCTCGTTTTTTTTCTACAATCGTATCGAGTATCATGAAACAGTTCCAGAATCACCAGAGTTTTCATTATAGAGCGAAGAGGTCATCTGTACCAGAGCATTGAGTTTTTCTCTGGCTTTGCCGCTGTCGATCACCTTAGCGGCGAGATCAATACCATCCCTCAAGCTGTCACAAAGGCCGGCCGCCATTAAAGCAGCACCGCTGTTCAGAAGGACCATATCCCGTTTGGCTCCCTTTTCGCCATTGAGAATACTTCGTAATTGGTCGGCCGATTCTTCCACACTGTTACCGCCCTGCAGATCTTCCGCTGGGGAAACGGGTAACCCGACATCTTGCGGAGATATAGTATAGGTGGAAAGAGCACCGTTATTATATTCCGAGATTCGCGTCGGCCCGGTAACGGTCAGCTCATCCACATTGCCGGCACCATGGACGACCAGGGCCCTTTTGCTGCCGAGACGACCAAGAACCTGAGCCAGCGGTTCGGTCAGCTCTGCCGCGAAAACTCCAAGTACCTGAACATTTGCGCCGGCGGGATTTGTCAACGGACCGAGAACGTTGAATATTGTCCTGACACCAATTTCCTTGCGAGGCCCTATGGCATATTTCATCGCACCATGCAGTGCCGGAGCAAACAGAAACCCAATGCCCAGTTGCCGGATACACGTGCTGATATCTGCCGGGACAAGACTCAGCACGACACCAGCTGCCTCCAGCACATCAGCACTGCCGCATTTACTGGAAATTGAGCGATTTCCGTGCTTGGCCACCGTTAGCCCTGCTCCGGCAACCACAAACGCCGAGGTGGTGGAAACATTAAAGGTACCCGATCCATCTCCCCCGGTGCCGCAGGTATCAACCACAATTCCGCCTGTGTCGATATCAACTCCTGTCTCAATCCTGGTAGCTTTTTCGCGCATCACCCTGGCTGCACCGGATATTTCCGCGACGGTTTCTCCTTTCATGCGCAGTGCCGTGATAAATGCACCTATTTGAGCAGCAGTGGCAGCCCCACTCATGATCTCATCCATCACCGTATACATCTGTTCTTCGTTCAGGTCCCTGCCGCTTATCACCAGACCAATCGCTTGCCTTATGTCCATATTCGCCTCGAAATAGTATGGGTGCCGTATCGTCTCCAGCTGTTTTGTATTTTCCGCAAGTCCGCCTCACAAATACAGGAAAGGATACTCTGCTGCGGTAAAGTTTCTGAGAAGTTGAATACCCGCCCTGGTCATGATTGATTCGGGATGAAACTGCACACCTTCAACCGCCAGGGTTTTGTGCCGTACACCCATTAATTCCCCCGTATCGGTGCGTGCCGTAACACTGAGCTCGGCGGGGAGCGTTTCCTCTTCAATAACGAGAGAGTGATAGCGCATGCCCTCGAACGGGTTTTGTAAACCGGTAAATACACCCTTGCCGTCATGATGCATGGAGCTTGTTTTACCATGCATAACCCGGCCCGCTCTTACGGTAAAACCGCCGAAGGCCTCACCGATAGCCTGATGCCCGAGACATATTCCCAGCACCGGTATTTTGTCTGAGAAATACCGGATAGCCTCTATGGAAATTCCCGCATCCGATGGTGTCCCCGGCCCAGGAGAAATCAGCAAACGTTCAGGTTGCAGGGCGGCGAGATCAGAAATAGATATTTTATTATTACGAAAGACGCGGATATCAGCTTCCTGCCCCGCATCCTTGTAATTTCCAGCTATCGTTTGCACGATATTATAGGTAAAAGAATCGTAATTATCAATTATGACTATCATTTTCTCAGAATCCCTTTTCGGCGAGTTCAACTGCTCGCATCAACCCCATTGATTTATTGACGGTTTCCTCAAACTCCTTTGTCGCATCTGAATCGGCCACAATACCTGCTCCTGCCTGGATCCAGAGATTCTTGCCCTGCATGACAAAGGTTCGAATGGTAATGCAAAAATCCATATTGCCGGAAAACCCGAAATAGCCGACCGAACCGGCATAGGGTCCTCGTCGTTCAGGTTCGAGCTCATCAATGATTTCCATCGCACGGATTTTAGGGGCGCCACTGACGGTTCCTGCTGGGAAGCAGGCCGCCAGAACATCAAACTGATCTTTGCCTGGGGCTATGGTACCATGGACACCGGAAACAATATGCATGACATGACTGTATCGTTCAACAACGGCGAGGTCGCGTACTTCAACGCTGCCGCCGATAGCTACCCGGCCGACATCGTTTCTGCCGAGATCTACCAGCATCAGGTGCTCTGCCCTTTCTTTCGGATCGGCCAGCAATTCTTTTTCAAGAGCAGTATCTTCTTCCACCGTCCGGCCTCGTTTACGTGTGCCTGCTATCGGCCGCAACTCTATGGATTCTCGATCTTTACGCACCAGAATTTCCGGAGAGGATCCAATCTGGATGAGCTCTCCGATTTTAAGAAAGAACAGATACGGGCTTGGATTAATATGACGCAAAGCACGGTAGAGATGAAGAGGGTCAAGTTCCGTTTCCGTATGAAATCGTTGTGACAGGACAACCTGGAATATATCTCCTGCGAAAATATATTGCCTTGCAGCCTCAACCATTTTCTCGAATTCATCCGGTTCCATGTTTGATGTGAACGCATGTCGATATTCCGGCCGCCCGTCAGTGGCACCATAATAACGGCCGGGTACTGCCTCTCGAATACGCTGCACAACTTTGTCTATATCCTGTATCGCCCGTGTATAACAGTCTTGAGTCGTGCCGTTCCGACCGGTCCTCGTCCAGCAGACAATCGTCACTGTCTGCCGGAAACTGTCGTGGACCAGGACTATTCGGGGAACGATAAAGGCTGAATCAGGGATATCCAAAGCCTCATGGCGATCGGGCAACTCTTCCATAAAACGGACCATATCATAGCCCAGGAAACCGACGGCTCCACCACAGAATCGAGGTAATCCCTCATCTTCAAAGGCATTGAGTCCCTCAATCAAATTTCGTAAAACCTCAAGAGGATTGACATTCTCCTGCACGTCTTCACTGTCTTCATCACAATAATCGATGGTGACCGTGCTTCCGGAGGAAGTGAATTGTAAAAGAGGATCAAATCCGATGAAGGAGTATCTTCCCCATTTTTCACCGCCTTCCATACTCTCAAAGAGGAAGAGGTGTTCATGGTTCTCAGCGACTTTGGCAAAAAGGGTCAATGGCGTGTCAAGGTCGGCTACTATCTTTCTGTACACCGGCACAAGCTCTGCTTCGGATACATTCGCACTAAAGTCTTGGTAATCAGGGAAATAGGTCTCGTATGACATGGCAGCTTACTCAATGAATTAGAATGGTGGCGATAGCAATATCCCGGCAACATAACACATTTTAATGCGTTGCCACAACTCTTAGATGCGAGAGAAAAAGACTCTCTTTGTTGGTCAGTAAAAAATTGTAGGTCAGTTTTCCCGGGAACGGCATTACCTGGCGGCAATTCCACAGAACAAAAAAAGGGGCTGGAAAACCTTTGTTTTCCAGCCCCTTACAGCATATACCCAGCAATCAGGAAAGCAGTCCTGCCGTCTCCGGCAAGCCTTATCTACGCACCTGCTTCGAGTTTATTGACACGCTTTGAGAGTCGAGAAATCTTTCGCGAACCATTTCTTCGATGAATAGTTCCTTTTGAGGCTGTTTTGGCGATTACGGGAATCGCCGCCTGAAGAGCTGTCTTTGCCTCTTCTGCAGAACCCGCCAGAACGGCTTCGTTGACTTTCCGGATCGCATTTTTCATCTTGGTTTTATTAATCCGATTACGCAGACGTCGAACCTGGGCCTGACGGTTCCTCTTTTCAGCAGATTTATGATTAGCCACGAATTATTTCCTCCTCTGAATTTCTCGATATACTTCATCCGGATTTGCCGGAAAACTGGTAGACACATGGATTCTTTCTCTTGCATCGATAAGATCGATAAAAGAACGAAATATATAATTCACTCTTACGATGAAGTCAATAGTTTTCCTGGTCGTTACCTGCTTTTCTCGATGTGACTAAAGCGGTCCGGCTCAAAACCGGACGGCATGGAGTTAAACCCGCCTCCTTGAATATCGTCATGGACGATTGATTCCTTTACGACAGTAAAGATACGGGTTATTATTTTTAAACCACCACGTTTCTTTCAGCCATGTGGAGTTTGAAGTTTGTTGACGGCTAAGCAATTTTTGCACTTTTTGATTCATTAGAGTTGGCTTTATGGGTTTTCCTGAAATAAAATTCAGAATTGTTGAAAATAGAAAATGCCCGCTTTTTCAATATGGTGACACTTTCTTCATTACCGGGATAGCTATTGCCATGAAAAGCGAGGATGACAATTCATACATCACCACCTCGGTGGTACATACCCCATCAGACAGAAAGTCCTGCAAAATCCTCAACGCCGACCTCACCCGCCTCATCATCCAATATGAACGGGGCGACAAGATTCCTGTATGTATACTCAGCTGCAGCGGCTGTACCGGCATGATTCGCCTGGAGCACAATAAAGATGATATCTTCATCCCCGGAGAGGGCGAAGCGATTCTCTCGGATGAACTGGCCTCGATGATGCACCTTTTGAGTGGGTTCGCCTTCTTTAAAAGCATCGACCAGAAAAACCTCGATAAGGTCATCCAGTATTTTCGCATCAAAACCTTCAGCAAGGGCGACGTCATCATTCGCAAAGGCGATATCGGCGGCAATTTTTTTATTATCGCCTCGGGATCCGTCAATGTTCTTAACGAAGGTGGAATCGCCATTTCCACCTTGACCAAGGGTGATGTTTTTGGAGAAATGAGCCTTATCTGCAACGAAAGAGTAAGTGCCACCATTCAGGTCAAGGAGCAGGCTTCCATCCTCTATATAGACCGCGGTAATTTCACCAGGATTATTGAGCGGTACCCCACGGTGCAGCTCTACTTTTCACGAATGATGGCAAACAGGTTGACCAAATCCAACACCATTCGAGCCGCCGACCTCTCTTCCGGGATGATTGGTAACCTTTCCGATATTCCGGCGGAAGCGCTTTTCCAGACCCTTAACATGAACGGTAAAACCGGAATACTGACCATAAATGAGCTTGCCCGCGGTACTGCCCGCTTTTCTTTCCGGCACGGTTCTCTAATCAAGGCAAAGTACAATGAGGCTTCCGGGGAAGAAGCATTTTATGAGGTACTCAAAGAACATAACGGCAGGTTTCGCTTCACTCCGGGTATTCCACCGGAAGATTTTGAAACACCGGAAATCGGCTACTTTATGAAACTGCTCATGGAGGGCATGCGCAGGCTGGATGAAGTGCGCCCCAAAACGACCAACTAATCAGCGCTGTTCCTGCCTGTTTTCTCTGCTGTCTCAGTAATCGAACCCCCTCCTTAAACGTTTTTATTCCAACGTGCCCAGATAATTAAAGGTCGGCAACTTGCCATATTTGCCGCTGTTTGATATGCGGGCCGCCAGTTCGTTCATCTCTTTTTCGCTGCGGGACATCAGGGAGAGATCGACAATTACATAATCAAAACCGATACTCTGCAACTCAGTCAAATAGGGTAAAAGCGAAAATGGTCTTTTCGGTACCGTGACCACCATGCCTCCCATTCTCTTCAAATAAAACTCTTCGTTCTTAGGGCTGACCAGATTTTTATTAAACTGGAAATGATTTCCGCTCAGCCGCGAGGTGAAAAGTGGAGGCGCACCGTAGACTGTTATACCAAGTCGTATCTTTTTCTGCGGACCGTGTGTTCTCTCCCCCTCCGTTTGTTTTTTGTATCCATCCAGCATGGCCTTCAAAGCAAGACGATCCATCTCTAAGGAGACCTGAGCTGCTTCCAGACCAAAGGAAGAGACACCATCTATAGCCTGGCTGTTGGCCAGATTAAGGGTATAGTCTCCATAAAGATGTACCCGTTCCCGGCCAAAAAGACTCTGCTGGCTGATATGGCCCAGTTGAAAATTTTTAAATCCTGAACGCACCAGAAGGTTGAGCTGCTTTTTCCATCTGCCAAGATCCTTATCAAAAAGAACAGGAGGCAGGGCCCAGACAACATTACGACTTCTGTTACCCAGAAACCTTTTAATATGACCGGACTGGCTGAGCATCGCCTTATCGATATTTAACAGATATATATCCGGGTTGAAAGCAAGACGACCGGTAACAACCTTCCAGGAATCCGTCCTCAGCCACAGCTCCAGACCGGTGGTTCGTTTTCCGCCTTTCTTCGAGGTATGGCGTACCGATCTTCCCGGTGCGCCACTCGTGTCGGCCTGCTGCGATTGCTGTGATTGGTCCACCAGGTACTTCTGCAGGGCGGACACATTTTTTTTCTTTTTCCGTCTCACCGTTTCCATGGCATCCCGGTACTCTCCGAGAATCTTACCGGAGAATATCTTCTTCCCGGAAACAGAGGCATGATCGAGCTTGAGAAGTTCAACCCGACTGGTCAGTATCTGCTCCTGATCACCAGGCAGCTGAAGCTTTACCGTTCTGCCGGCTTCGGCCGTTTCTATCTCCTTTGCACCACTTTGCAGAGCATGCAGGGTAAATCCCTTCCTCTCCCCCGTTGCTTCGAGATGTAAGCGGAGCCGGTCACCCGTGTTGACGCCGTATTTGAGACGAATCTCCCCCATCAGCCTGTCATTTTCTTGCCGGATAGCGGTAAAACTGCCCAGGTGCAGCCCGGTATTGCCGGATTGATGCGGTGTAATGGCCTCCTGCGGCTGTGGAGAAAAAAAGTAACCGGCAGAGGTCTTTCTTCCCATTGCCTCTTCGGCAAGTTGCTCTGCCTTAACAATTGCCTGTTGCCTTTCTGCCGGCCCGGCATCGATGACGATCCTGTAGGCCTCTACAATCTTAGCCACGTAGTTTGCAGAGCGGAGTCTTCCCTCTATTTTCAAAGAAGCTATCCCGGCGTCCTTCAGTGCGCTCACTGCCGCGAAACCGGCCAGGTCGTTCATGGAAAAAAGATAGCTGCCCCCTCCTCCACCATGTCCGGGGCCGCTCTTTTTTTTGCTGCCCTGTCCCTTCCAGGTATATCCTCGACGACATGGCTGGACGCAACGGCCGCGCAAGCCGCTCTTGCCGCCGAGGTAAGACGAAAAGAGACATAACCCGGAAAAAGAATAGCACATGGCCCCATGGACAAAGACTTCAAGGTCGGTCTCGGTGGCCGCATTGATATCGATTATTTCCTTGAGCGTGAGTTCACGTGATAGAACAATACGTTCACAGCCCATGGCGCTAAACGACCTCACAATATCTCTATTGCAGGCCCCCATAAGGGTTGAAGCATGCAGAGAAAGATCAGGAAAATATGTACGAATCAGTCGAAACAGGGCAAGGTCCTGAACAATCAGAGCATCAGGACGAAAGGCCTGCAACATCGTCAGCGTATCTATCAGCGGGACAATATCTTTTTCCAGAATCAGGCTGTTGGCGGCAAGATAAACCTTTCTGTTCCTTTCATGGGCGAAATCTATCATCGCCCAGATTTCTGCCAGACTGAGATCCCGACTTAAATTCCTGGCGTTAATGCCCGGAGCACCTATATACACCGCATCAGCCCCAGCCTGAATTGCAGCATGAAAATTTTCTATGTTTCCGGTCGGAGCAAGCAGTTCCATATCAACTCTCTATAACGACCCTGTCAACATGATCATCTCCGTCAAGCAGTACCTTGATACGTTCATTAGGTCGTATACTGGTCACCAGTCCGGTATAATCAGGCTGAATAGGCAGCTCTCGCCCCCCTCGGTCCACCAGGGTGGCAAGCTGAATGGAACGCGGTCTGCCGTAATCCATCAACGCATCCATGGCTGCCCTGATTGTTCTTCCTGTAAAAACAACATCATCGATCAATATGATATTCCGGTTCTCCACGGGAAAAACGATATCGGTGGTTTTCACGACAGGACTCTGCGCAATTGAACTCCAGTCATCTCTATAGAGGTTTATATCCAGGCTGCCGGAATCGACTCTGGTGTGGCCTATTTCACCGATCAGCACTTCAATATGTTTTGCCAGATAGACTCCGCAGGTGTAGATACCGACAACAGCCATCTGCCCGACATCATGGTTTCTTTCGAGTATCTGTAAAGCAATGCGCTGCAATGCTAGAGCAATTTCATCTTTCGTCATTATAACTCGTACAGAAGTACTCATTTCGCCACCCGCTGCCAGAAAAATTCGATACCTTTGTCATCCACACTGTTTATCGCCTCCGGAAAGGCCAGACATTCCGCGGCAAAAACCTTCGCGGCAATCTCGGCCACGCTGTCCTGATAGTCAAGCGCCACACATTTCTGCAATATTATAGGGCCATCATCATATATTTCGTTGGCAAAATGCACCGTACAGCCGCTTACCGTACATCCCCTTTCCTGAACAGCTCTATGCACCTTTGAACCATAATAGCCAGCGCCGCAAAATGATGGTATCAGAGAGGGGTGAATATTCAGAACGCTCTTCTGCAATGCGGCAGGAGGTGTATAGAGTTTGAGGTATCCCGCCAGACATATGATATCTATCTCATAATCCGACAAAATAGCATTGGTGGCGGCGCTGTCCACGGCATGAAATGCGGGATAGCCGTATTTTTCCGCCTTCTCCAGACCAAGCGCATCGGAAATATCGGAGACCACAACCTGAATCTGGGCGCGCAGGCTGCCATCCTGAATTTTCTCATGAAAATTATCTAGGGTTCTGCCACTGCCGGATAAAAGAACGGCCATTTTCAGCATCGTCTATTCTCCCGTGAAATAGTCGTTGGTATCGACGTTAACGTTATCGAGCCACTCGGATATGGCGGTATCGTATTGCGAAGTCAAGGCAAACACCTTGGTGGCCAGATAAAACCTGGTTTTCAGTGTGGTGTTGCCGTTTTCTTTTATTTCGGCCAGAACAAGTTCATAGTCGGCCGGATCAACAATAACAGTTACATCTGCAAAGTTTTTGGCGGAGGCACGTAAAAGAGTAGGGCCGCCGATATCGATATTTTCGATGGCATCGGCAAGGCCGCAGTCAGGATCCGCAACAGTTTCGGTAAAGGCATAAAGATTAACCGCCACAAGGTCGATGTCACTGATAGCATAGTCACGGCACTGCTGCTGATGGTCCTCATTCGTTCTTTGATTGAGAATCCCTCCATGAATTTTAGGATGAAGCGTCTTGACGCGACCATCGAGCATCTCGGGAAATCCTGTAAAATCTGAGACATCCCGCACCTTGATTCCGGCATCTCTCATCTTTTTGGCTGTCCCCCCGGTGGACAGAATTTCCACCCCTGAGCGCGCTAATTCTCCAGCGAAATCCTCTATTCCCGATTTATCCGTCAGACTGATCAGAGCGCGTTCGATTCGTTTCATGCAAATCTCCTATTCTTTTCGTATAAATTCCCGTATTTTTCTTCTATCTCTTTTTCCCGGCTTCTTAACTGGTGATGATTGTCCTGCATTAATCATTTTGCGTAACGCCGCTTTCTCTTGCCGATGCTCAATGCTTTCGGGAGACTCCACATACAGCAGGCAGGCCTCCGCCGCCGGCCTTCTATCGGCACGGATTCCCTGCACAATTATATTAAAGTCGACCTCTCCTTTAGTAATCAGCATCCTGTCACCAGAAGCAACCAACCTCGAAGATTTCACCCGGGCTCCATTGAGGTGCACTTTGCCGCCATTGACGGCCTGAGACGCCATGGAGCGGGTCTTGAAAAACCTGGCGGCCCACAGCCACTTATCGATTCGTAATTTTTCTTCAGTATCTTTCATCTAACACCTGGTTCTATTGCCGCAAAATTGTGCTGCAGGAAAGTTGCCGATTCTACTGTAGTGCATCATAAACGGTCGTGAACAATATTTCTATGGTAAAACCTCGGCCGGAATATTGTTGATTCAATCAAAATAGAGTATTACAGAAATGAATCGACTTTGAACAATCGCCCCTCGGCACACAGTATCCTGCGGATCTGGGGTACCAGCGAAAAGGATCGTCAGAGGATAAAATCAACACAGTAGTACCCTCCAGGTGTTTATGACGGCTCAAATTCAGGTTGTCGGTATAAAAGACATCCAACTTCCCATTAAGGTCAGAGAAAAGAACGGCGGGCTACAGAATACCGTTGCAACCATTACTCTTCGCGTCAATATGCCGGGCCGGCACAGAGAAAGCTGCCTTTCCGTTTTTACTTCAATCCTCAATAAATACCTGGAAGATATTACCTATACTAATTTCTCCAAAATCCTGGAAAAGGTCAAACAGGCACTTGACGCCAAAAGTGCCGAACTGGAAATGAACTTTCCCTATTTTATTGAAAAAAAAGCTCCCGTCACTGAGACCAAAGGTCTGATGGAATATAACTGCACCTTTACCGGCACCTCTGCTGCAAAAAAGGATTTCATTGTATCGGTCAATGTCCCTGTTACTACTCTTTGCCCCTGCTCCAAGGAGATTAGCGAGGCCGGCGCCCACAATCAGCGTGCCGAGGTATGCCTTAATGTAAAATTCTCAAAATTTATCTGGGTAGAAGATCTTATCGAAATAATAGAAAAATCTGCCTCTTGCGAACTTTTTTCACTGCTGAAAAGACCCGATGAAAAATTCGTCACGGAACAGGCATTTAAAAACCCGATGTTCGTCGAAGACGTGGTTCGCAAGGTAGCTCTGGCGGCATATGAGCATCCCAGTATCACCTGGTTCTCAGCAGGGGTGGAAAGTTTTGAGTCAATCCATAAGCATAGCGCGTACGCCTACGTAGACAGTAATGAAATGCGGTGATGGATAAAAGTTCGCAATTCCTGCAGGACTCATTTGTATATTGTTCGAAACTACTCTGTTCCCTGCCCATGTTCGTCTACTTTTTCATTTACCGCGGCCTGATGTTCTACCGTTAACGATAATCATTTTTCCACTCGTGGTGAGGCAATTTAACCACCTGTAATGTTATCAAGAACGCACCTTTCTTTCTTCAATCTCAACGGCTGCTTTTATCATACGAAACAGCTCCCGATAATGGGTTTTATTTCGTGTTCTGACATACTGATACGTACATCTCCGCAAATCCATTTCATCAAGGCCCGAAAAATGCATGAGAGCCTCTGCAATAAGGGGACTGCGATAGTCCGGCTCGAAGGTGATCTGATCACGACGGCACCGCTCATAGATCTCCATCGCCTCGTTAACGATGGTATCCCGCCACCTTTCCGCTTCATGGAAAAGCTGGTTCTCCTTCAGAGCAGAACCTTTTCTACTTTGCAGATATCCATATATTTCCTCCAGAGTCTCTTCCTGACGCAAGATTTTGGCAAGATATTTAATCTGACGCTTTCGCGCACCACCACTCAAGTCACGGCAATTGAGGATTTCAGAGGTAACGGCCTCACTGCCGGGCAATTTTTTCAAATCCTTGCTCGTCAACTCGACCAGTTCAACGGCAAGATCCTCAACCTGTTTAAAAAGCCTTTTTTGTTCCGATCTGCTGATTCTTTCAACCATATTTCCTGTCAGTTCCTTTTTACCAGTGATTGTCCATAGTCGGCAGGCGGTTCGTATCCCAGCAGGATCAGCAATGTGGCAGCCACATTGGCAAGCCCGCCATTTTTCACATCTGTCATGGAAAATCTGTCCTGCCCGCCAAAATCCTTTATTATAAAAGGAACCGGATTTCTGGTATGTGCCACCATGGGCGTACGCACCTCGTCTTTCTCGGTCCACATGCAGTCGGCGTTGCCGTGATCGGCGGTAACCACCACAATCCCCCCGGCTTTCTGTACGGCAGCCATCACTCGCCCCAGACAGAGATCAACCGTCTCCACGGCTATTCGTATGGCCGCCTCCACACCGGTATGACCAACCATATCCCCATTAGGAAAGTTAAGACGGATAGAGCGGTATTTGCCGCTCTGAATGGCTTCGATGGCATTTTCCGCTATTTCGGCAGCCTTCATCCACGGCCTCAAATCGAAATTGACCTTATCGGAGAGCAGCTCATCATATTTCTCCAATGCCGGATCGATATACCCCGACCTGTTGCCATTCCAGAAATAGGTAACGTGCCCGAATTTCTGGGTTTCGGAAACAGCATAACTGGACAGTCCTGTAGCACAGAGATATTCGCTGACGGTTTTTCCTATCACCGGCGGGTCAAGCAGGTAGTGCTTCGGAATCATGGCATCGCCATCATACTGCAATAAACCGGCATAAAAGACATCAGGCACCCTTTTCCGGTCGAACTCGTTGAAATCTTTTTCGTCAAAAGCCCGGGATAACTCAATGGCCCGGTCTCCGCGAAAATTAAAGAATACCACGGCATCACCGTCTTCAATGGTGCCCACCGGTTTCCCCTCATGGGCAACCACAAAACTGTCCATATACTGGTCGGTCATGTCGGGATCTTCTTCGTAGTAGGTTCGAATGGCTTCAACAGCAGAGGGAAACTTCCGTCCCTCTCCCAAGACATGCGCCTTCCATCCCTTTGCCACAACATCCCAATTGGCGTCATATCTATCCATGGTGGTAACCATTCGTCCTCCGCCGGAGGCAATGCGATAATTTTTCCCCTCCTTGGATATTTCGTTCAGTCTGTTTTGCAGAGGCTCAAAATAGTGCAAAGCACTTCTCTGGGCCACATCACGACCATCAAGCAGTCCATGAACACAGACGCTCTCAATATCTTCTGCGACACAACGATCGATAAATGCATTGAGATGATCTATATGACTATGCACGTTGCCATCGGACAGAAGACCGATAAAATGGATGGCTCCACCCTGCTTTCCTCTTTTTTCAACAGTATTCCAACCGCTTCCTGAAAAGAGTGTCCCTTTTTCTATGGCCTCATTCACCAGTTTGGCGCCCTGAGCGATAATTCGGCCGGCCCCAAGAGCATTATGTCCCACTTCGGAGTTTCCCATGTCGTCATCGCTCGGCAAACCGACAGCGATGCCATGGGCCTTCAGGGTTGTCTGCAGAGGTTCAGAAAGAAGTCCATCCAGAACTGGAGTGTAGGCCTGAAACACGCCATCACTCTCATCGCCCGGCCCGATGCCGATGCCATCCATAATGAGCAGAACCACAGGACCCGCCACTATATCACCAGGTAATTGCCGCAGAATTAAATCTTTCATTTGTATTCCTTTATTCGTATGCACCATTTCAAAAAGCCTCGAAACGGTGTCTCACTGTCAATCAGGCAATTTCTCAACTATGGCAACGCTGCGCTTTCTCCTGAACACTGCCGACGAAACAGAGCTGCTAAGTTCTTATGGAAAGACAGCAGATCTCATATCTGCAAAATCTATTTTTACAGAGAAGCTGTTAAAAAATGCTTTTTCTGAAGTGCTTTGTTTTGCTATTTAGAGAGGAATAATTTATCATGAATATGCGCTTTTCTCACGGATATTATAGATTTTCCAAGAAAATACCGCACACTCCGGCTGTATCCCCCATCACTCCGAAAATGGTTGGCGGAGTCGCCGCTGCAGCACAGAGTGGTAATGTATGCATTTTCTTATAGTATGCTCCTTTTTAAAACGGTTGCAAGCAATGTCTCAGACAAACCATACAGTGACACTTACTCTACCACGGGAGAACATGGCCCGGCTAACCACGCTTCTGCAATCGGGCATTTCTCTTACATGTCCGACAGGCACCTCAATAGGCGTCTTCCTCGACGGTCTCCCCGATTTCAACATGAATTATATTACGGACCGGATCCAGACTATTTTTTTTGACGGCAATGCCATGGATGACCTGCAACACAAGTTTACCAAAGCTGAGCATGTCCTCGCTCTGTCGGCGGCAATGCCCGGTTTAGCAGGAGCTATTTTCCGGAAAAACAGCCTTTGTGCCGCCCTGAGAACACGGGAAAGTCACAATAATTCTACTATTTC
The DNA here is from genome assembly GCA_964446655.1 of uncultured Desulfopila sp. GTDB lineage: Bacteria > Desulfobacterota > Desulfobulbia > Desulfobulbales > Desulfocapsaceae > Desulfopila_A. The sequence goes on along the minus strand of CAYUPL010000027.1, from coordinate 27,448 downwards.
AAAGAATAAATCAACGACTGTCTGTTTAAAACTATTTAATATGATAGCCCGGGAAAAAGGAGAAAAGATCTTGCAGCGAGGTGGCCTTTTTACAGGGAAGAGCCTGAAGGATTTTTTCCATAACCGTCCGTCATTACTTCAGTCCGGAACCACGCTGCAACTTGATAGCCAGGAGATTTCCCCCACCGCTTTTCTCTCTTCTCTCCAGAAAGATCAGTGCTACTTTTTTCACATAACATAAAAAAATGACTGAAGTACAACCACCTGAAAAACAGACTCGTGATATGCTGGGCCGTAAAGCGCTCATGACCGTCGACGGGGCTCGCAATCTGCTGTTTGCCAAACTGCCTTGCGGTCTTTCTGCAGATCGCCTCCCTCTTCGGGAAGCTCTGGACCGTATCACAGCTTCAGCTGTTTCAGCTCCTGAAAATCTTCCCAGTCATCCCCGTTCAACAATGGACGGCTATGCCGTTATTGCAGCAGATACCTTCGGTGCTTCCGAATCGATGCCCTGTTATCTGACTATTCAAGGTGAAGTACTCATGGGGCAGAACCCCACTGAGAACCTCTCTCGGGGAAATTGCTTCCGTATCGCCACCGGCGGCCTGTTGCCGCCTGGAAGCGACAGTGTGGTCATGTTTGAGCATACTGTCCCTCTTGATGAAACCATGATTGAGGTTGTTAAAAGTGTCGGCCAGGGAGCAAATGTCATCAAAGCAGGAGATGATATCCAACAAGACGCAATCGCCCTGCCGGCCGGGAGGCTGCTGCGTCCGCAGGATCTGGGACTCCTGGCGGGACTGGGAATTGAAGAGGTTGCAGTGCGAAAAAAGGTCAGGGTAGGAATCCTTTCCACAGGTGATGAGATCGTTCCCTTTGCCTCCGCACCACAGCCTGGAAAAATCCGCAACATCAACTCAATTGCCATATCATGCCAGGCCAGGCGTTCCGGCGCGGATGTGACCGATTACGGTATTGTACCGGATCAAAAAGAGGTCTTTTTTGCCGCCATCAAAGAAGCGGTCCGGAACAATGATATTGTGATCTTTTCAGGAGGAAGCTCTGTCGGAACGCGTGATCTGGGTGAAAAGGCCATCGGATCTCTTGGAAGTCCCGGAGTGCTGGTCCATGGGGTCGCCCTTAAACCAGGCAAGCCTCTTCTCATCGGCTTACATGATACCACCCCTATATTCGGTCTGCCGGGGCATCCGGTATCGGCCATGACCTGTTTTGATCTGTTCGTTGGTCCGGCAATAACGAGACTTGCCGGCGTGGAGCAGGAAACGTACCCGGCAAATCCAGCAGTTGATGCCTTCCTCGGCAGAAATGTCCACTCCGCCGCCGGTCGAATGGATATCATCCGCGTTGAACTGCAGTACGTTGAAGAACGCTTGACGGCATACCCGGTTCTGGGAAAATCGGGGTCGATCTCCACCCTTTCCCGTGCCCATGGCTATTTTATAATTGAAGAGCCCCTTGAGGGATTAACGGAACTTTCACCTATTAAGGTTTATCTTTATCAATGAGCAGAAGAAATATCTATGTAACAAACACACCGTTGCATGAAGCCCGAAAAAAGTGGCATGATGCCCTGCAAAACCACGGCTTCTATAACAGCGCCCCGGTCGAAGAAATCAAAGTGGACGACAGCCTCGGCAGAATCACGGCACAACCGGTTTTTGCCCGACATTCTTCCCCATCATACAATGGTGCGGCCATGGATGGTATCGCGGTACGTTTTCTTGATCTCAGCGACGCCAACGAAACCAACCCGGTGATATTATCAAGCAGCAGCTATCTGCCGGTCAATACCGGCAATGCTCTACCCCCTGACTTCGATGCCGTTGTCATGATTGAGGATGTGCACCACCTCAGTGACGGCAGGGTAGAGCTTACCGCACCCGCTACCCCATGGCAGCATGTACGCACCATCGGGGAAGATATTGTCGCAACGGAGCTTATCTTACCGGAAAATCATACTATTCGGCCAATAGACCTGGGCGCTCTTCTGGCAACGGGCACAACTGCAATCCAGGTAAAATACGCCCCCAAGGCACTGGTTATCCCAACGGGGAGCGAATTGATTCAGCCGGGAGCCGATGGCAGGCCAGGTCAGATTATTGAATTCAACAGCCGCATACTTGCAGGAACCATACAGCAATGGGGTGCTGCAGCACAACGCTCCCTGCCGGTATCAGATGATCCGGAACTCCTCAGGGAAGCCATCCTTGCTGCCGTGCAAAGAAACGACATGGTGATAGTAAACGCCGGCGCTTCGGCGGGCACTAGGGACTTCAGCGCCTCCGTGCTGGCCGAAATAGGTGAAGTAATAGTTCACGGAATTGCCATAAAACCCGGTAAACCCGCGATTCTTGCCATAGTGAACGACACTCCGGTCATCGGACTGCCGGGCTATCCCATCTCTGCCCTTCTAACCATGCGTCTCTTTGTCGAAGAAATGATTAACGGCTTTTTCGGCATGGAGACCCCGCCACATCAATCAGTTCAGGCAACTATGTCACGACCGGTTTCATCCGCGATGGGTGTTGACCAGTTCGTCCGGGTAACCCTCGGTAACGTCGGCTCCAATCTGATGTGCACTCCTTCAGGGAAAGGTGCCGGAGCGGTAATGTCCCTCGTCAGAGCGGATGGTTTGCTGACCATCCCTGCCGGGAGCGAAGGCGTTGGTGCCGGTGAAAAAGTAGAAATAGAGCTGCTCAGACCCATGCCGGAAGTTGATGCTACACTGGTGGTAATCGGCAGCCACGACAACATTCTCGACCTGATCGCCAATCAGCTCCATCAAGAGAGACCATCGGTTCGTCTTTCCTCGGCTCATGTCGGCTCCATGGGCGGCATCATGGCAATTCGGCGAAAAGAAGCCCATATTGCCGGCTCTCACCTGCTGGATGAAAAGACCGGTGAATATAATATTTCCTTTCTGCAACGCCTTCTCCCCGACACACCTCTGAAACTGGTTAACCTCTGTTACCGCGAACAGGGCTTCATGGTTCCGAAAGGCAACCCTCGCAAAATATCATCATTTGCCGACATCGCCCGACAGAAACTGACCTTTATCAACCGCCAGGGAGGTGCCGGCACCCGTCTTCTAACCGACAAAATTCTCAGAGAACAGCAGATTGACCCTAGCACCATCCACGGCTACACACACGAAGAATATACCCATATGGCCATAGCAGCGGCTGTTGCCTCATCAAGTGTAGATACCGGAATGGGAATCCGGGCCGCCGCACTGGCACTGGATCTTGATTTTGTGCCGGTGGCCGAAGAAAGATACGACCTGATCATCCCCGAGGAATTCTATACGGATTACAGAGTGGAAAGCCTGCTCCGGCAATTACGACATAACACCGATTTCCACCGTAAAATTATTCAACTTGGAGGTTACAATTTGCGTGATTGTGGTAAAATCATGTATGAGCAAAACTGATGGTATGGCCGGCCCATGGAGAACACTCCCCCAAAAATACCATAGTCGCCATACCACATCGGCAATATACTACTTGCAGTGCGAACATCAGAAGGAGCCAAGCTCCACAATATCAAAAGGAGATATGACATGGCAGAAAAAATCTATCGCATCAACATGACCGATTTGTCGACCAAAGTCGAAGATGTACCCGAAAACTGGATGGGCCATGGCGGTCGTGGTCTCACTTCCACCGTCATAGCCGCTGAAGTTCCACCAACCTGCCACCCACTGGGACCAAACAATAAGCTGGTCATAGCATCGGGCCTTCTTTCCGGTACACCGGCTGCCAACTCCGGTCGTCTTTCAGTGGGTGCCAAAAGCCCCCTTACCGGCACCATCAAAGAGTCAAATGCTGGTGGCACCGCAGCCCAGCTGCTCGCCAAATGCGGGTGCAAGGCTATTATCATTGAGGGCCGGCCAACCACAGGGAAATGGTACAACATCACCATTTCGCCCGGCAAAATAACCATCAACGAAGAAGCAGAGCTGATCGGCAAGGGCAACTTCGCCACTGCCGAAGCCGTCGGAGCCAGGCTTGGCGAGAAACTGGGAATCATCTCCATTGGGCCTGCCGGAGAAATGAAAATGGCGGCAGCCAATATTTCCATCAAGGATCCTGATTTCAGGATGCGATCGGCAGGCCGCGGCGGCCTCGGGGCCGTTATGGGTTCCAAAGGTCTCAAATTCATCGCCATAGACCCACAGGACGGCAAGGTGGCCATAGCGGATCCCGAAGCCTTTAAGGCTGCCAACAAAGCATTTGCCAAGGCACTTGTCAATCATCCCATCAGCCAGGGACTTGGCCAGTACGGCACCAACGTTCTCGTCAACATTATCAACGAATCTGGTGGATTACCAACGAAAAATTTCACTCTCGGCCAATTTGAAGGTCATGAAAGGATTTCCGGCGAAACCATGTATGACCTCATCCAGGAACGGGGTGGTAAGCCTAAACATGGTTGCCATCCTGGCTGTGTCATTCAATGTTCGCAGGTCTATAATGATGCCGCCAAAAACTACAAAACCTCCGGCTTTGAATACGAATCCATCTGGGCAATGGGTGCCGACTGCTGCGTCGACGATCTTGACAAAATAGCTGAAGCCGACAGCCTCATGGATGACCTCGGCCTCGACTCCATTGAAACCTCCGTAGCCATGGGTGTAGCCATGGAAGCAGGGGTACTGCAGTTTGGTGACGGTGACGGAATCTGCCGGATACTTCGGGACGAAGTGAGCAACGGCACAGGTCTGGGCCGTTTAATCGGCAGCGGCGCCGCCATGGTTGGGAAATCCTTCGGGGTCGCCCGGGTTCCCGTCGTGAAAAACCAGGCCATTCCAGCCTATGATCCCCGCGCCATCAAAGGCATGGGCATCACCTATGCCACCTCGACCATGGGAGCCGACCACACCATGGGCTACTCAGTGGCCACCAACATCCTCAATGTCGGCGGCTCCGTTGACCCGCTCTCCAAAGAGGGCCAGGTTGAGCTTTCCAGAAACCTGCAGATAGCAACCGCTGCAATCGATTCTACCGGCATGTGTCTTTTTATTGCTTTTGCAGCACTTGATGACGAAACCTGCCTCCCCGCTCTGATTGATTTGATCAATGCTCGTTTTGGCCTGAGTCTGACCGGTGATGATGTTGTTAATCTCGGCAAGTATATTCTCAAAACCGAAAAAGCATTTAATGAGGCCGCAGGTTTCAGCAAAGAAGACGATCGACTGCCGGAATTCTTCTCTTTGGAAAAACTCCCTCCCCACAATGTGGTCTGGGATTTCAGCGGTGAAGAAATCGATCGATTCTGGGACTTCTAATGAACGTTGAAGTAAAACTTTTTGCCTATTTCCGGGACAATCGTTTTAAGGTGAAGACGTCGGTCTTCGCCGACACTACCACGGTTGAACAGGTGATAGCTTCTCTCGGGATCAGCCATGATGACGTAGGAGTCACCATGATTAACGGTCGTCACTGTAAGCCTGAGGACCTTTTACAGGACGGTGACTCGTTGGGGATATTCCCTATGATTGGTGGCGGCTGATTCTTGTAGCTGATGGATGTGGACCGCTACCGTATCGAAGCGGTCCACATCACAGGTCCGGCTTAAAGTTGCAGGATTTTCAGCAATTCTTGTATTAAATTTTCTTTATAACTTTTTCCATGGCAGAACACTGCAGGAGAGATGTGGTATGGATGCTGTACGAAGAGATGTCCTCGACTGTCGTTCGCAGGCTGTAAACGATGAGGAACTTATTAAAAACCTCAACAATCTCGGTTTGCAGCACGGCTCCAAGGTCTTTCAAATTATTTTTCAAGTTTTCACCGGCCTGGAACTCTCCCGGCAAAGTGCCGAAACCTATTGGAAAGAAATACTCAATCATCGCAGAGTGATGAGCTATGCCATGGACCGCAGCATTGATCTTGTGCCGGCCATCTACGATTTTCTTTCTCTATCGGAGCACCCTCTAGATCGCCCCAGGCTGATTGAAGAGAAGTCGTATGCCAGGGTTATCAAAGAAACCTCCCACGACAGTCTGACCTCCCTTTTCAACAAGCATTATTTCAACGAGGCCCTTGATCAGGCCGTCTCCTCCGCCAGACGCTATAATAATGAGCTTACTCTGCTCTTCCTTGATATTGACGATTTCAAAGAGATTAACGATACCTTCGGTCACCAGTATGGTGACACTATCCTTCGTCAGGTAGCACAGGTCATCTACACCGAGAAGCGGGACAGTGATATCGCCGCTCGCTATGGTGGGGAAGAATTTGTCCTTCTCATGCCGCACACGCAAAGCATCAATGCCTTCATTCTGGCTGAACGCATCCGTACACACATTGCAACACAGGCAAACGGCTTGCCGGACAAGCCTGTTACTGTCACTATCAGTGGGGGACTGGCATCTTTTCCGCAAAACTGTAACAGTGCCGAAGAGTTAGTCAACCGCGCCGACAGTGCTCTGTACCTCGCCAAAGGAGCGGGGAAAAATATCATTTCCATGTACAAGGAAGAAAAAAGACGGTACCTTCGTGTCGAATATAAAGAGCCGGTCAAGGTAAAAAAACTTGGCTTCGACTCTGCCCCCGTTCATAAGGGAAGAAGCAAGGATATCTGCATAGGCGGAATACTTTTTGAAAACCATACACCACTTCCAATTGGTTCGCGAATCCAGCTCAGCCTGCCCATTCAGGGAGACCATCCTTTACTGCTTATAGGAACAGTTGTACGTATCGAAACCTTCGGGGAAAATCGCTATGACATCGGCATGACCATCTCTTTCAAAGAGATGGAGAAAATTGCCAGCACCGAGATCGCCAATTTCCTCCAGAAGAAAAGTAAATAATTAGAGGTATTGCCATGAAAACAGTTACAGCGCGCATAGAAGGTCAGGTTCAGGGTGTATTCTTTCGCGATCATACCCGGCGTGAAGCGCTGCAACTGTCCTTGACGGGTTGGGTTAGAAATTCACCCGATGGTGCCGTCGAAGCGGTTTTTCAAGGAAGTGACGGCGATATTGAAAAGATGCTCAGCTGGCTTGATTTAGGCTCTCCTCACGCCAATGTCGCCAAAGTTCAAGTGAAACAGCTGGAAAATGAAACAACCTATACAGATTTCCAGATTCTCCTGTAGTTCATGGCTCCTCTTCTCAAAATAGAAAATCTCTGTACCTGGTTCGAGCAGGATTCTTCTGCGGAGCAAAGCCGCTTTACGCAAATTCTTGCCGATGTTTCCCTGTCGCTGAATAGTGCTGAAACAGCAGCTCTGGTAGGCGAGTCAGGCTCCGGCAAAACCGTAACCGCCCTGTCTGTCTTGCGCCTCATCGAAGAAGTCAGCTCGGTCAGACAGACCGGTTCCATAGAACTGAACGGCAGCAATATCTTCAACCTGAACAAAGAAGCAGTCAGAGCCTTGCGCGGCAATATGGTTGCCATGATTTTTCAGGAACCGATGACCTCCCTCAATCCCGTCTATACCATCGGGAACCAGCTCATCGAGCCATTAATACTCCATCAAGGGATGAATAAAAGACAGGCTCTACTGGAGGCGACCGATCTGTTACACAGAACCGGCATCGAAAATCCTGAAGACAGACTCAACTCTTTCCCCCACCAGCTCTCGGGAGGACAGCGACAAAGGGTCATGATTGCCATGGCAATCGCCTGCAGGCCGAAACTACTGATAGCGGACGAACCGACGACGGCACTTGATGTCACGGTTCAGGCACAGATCCTCGATCTTCTTCAGAGTCTCCAGAAAGAATTCAACATGGCGATATTGCTGATAACACACAATCTCCCCATGGTAAAACAAATAGCCGATACCGTCTACATAATGAAAAACGGCAAAATCGTGGAAAGCGGCACCTGCACAGATATTTTCACGAAACCTGAACATACGTATACCAGACAGCTGCTGGGCGCAATTCCTGCAACAAAACCTGATCCAAAGCCATTCAGCACCCCACTTATCACTGCCACGAATTTATGTTGTAGTTTCAAGCTGAAAAGTCATACATCCTCTTTTTTCTCCAGAGCGAAAAAAACCATTACGGCGGTCAACAATGTCGACCTCAGCATCGCCCGCGGCTCAACCTGCGGCATCGTCGGCGAATCAGGTTCCGGCAAAACGACTCTCGCCCTTGCCCTCCTCAGGCTGGTTCACAGCACCGGGGAGATCCAATTCAACGGTCACCGGCTTGATACATTATCCAGCAGAGCAATACGACCACTGCGCCGTGAGATGCAGCTCGTTTTCCAGGATCCCTATTCTTCCCTTTCACCGCGACTCACCGTTGAACAGATTGTAGCCGAAGGACTGAAAGTGCATTCTCCGGAGATATCCGGTGAGGAACGCAGGAAAGCGGTCATGGCAGCCCTTGAAGAGGTCGGCCTTGAAACAGAGACGGCGCAGCGCTATCCCCATGAGTTCTCAGGTGGACAGCGCCAACGCATCGCCATCGCCCGAACGGTTATCCTGCAGCCCAGGTTTCTTGTTCTCGATGAGCCCACCTCGGCGCTCGACATGACCATTCAGGCACAGATAATCAAACTTCTCCTCGGCCTGCAG
>CAYUPL010000027.1:0-18789 GCA_964446655.1 uncultured Desulfopila sp. | reverse complement strand
CCTCGCTCCATGGCGCAAAAATCACCACACATGGTGCATGTCTTGGTATTTTCCGGTGTTCTGCTCTGCCGCACTTCTTCCGCCTTTTCAGGAAACATCAACAGCTTGAAGTGCTCTTTCCAGTCCGTATCGCGACGTGCCAGAGCCACCTGCTTTTCCCGCTGACGACGATCCGGGTACTTGGCCAGATCACCGATACGCGCCGCCAGGCGGGTTGCCCGTAACCCTTCTCGAACATCATCTTCATTGGGCAGTGCAAGATGCTCCGCCGGTGTTATATAGCAGATCAGATCGGCTCCATGCCAGGCCGAACTGGAGGCGCCGATGGCTGCCGTTATATGGTCGTAGCCGGCTCCGGAATCAGCAGGAAGTGGGCCAAGGACGTAATAAGGCGCCCCCCCACTCATGGCTTTTTCCAGCATAATATTACCTTCGATTTCATCAAGCGGCACATGCCCCGGACCCTCGACCATCATCTGACACCCCATATTCCGACCCAATTCAGCCAGTTCGCAATTAATCACCATTTCGGCCATCTGCGCCCGGTCATGGCTGTCATGGATAGCCCCGGCCCGTATGCCATTGCCGAGAGAGAGGACGGCATCATATTTTTTCAGCAGAGAACATACTCTGTCAAACTGTTCATATAACGGGTTTTCCCTGTTGTTATATTCCATCCAGGAGACCATGAATGTTCCGCCTTTAGAAACCAGCCCTCCGTAGCGATAGCCCTGATTGCGCAGTCGTTCTATGGTGTATCTGTTGATGCCGCAGTGAATTGCCATAAAAGAAATACCGTCACTCAGCTGCCGCTCAATCAGATCAAAGAGATATTCACTATCGAGCTTGTTTGGATTACTGAATTTTTGTCCTGCCTCTGCAAATGCCTGATACAGCGGAACATTACCGACCGGCAGTGAACAATTAGCCAGTACTTCACGGCGAACCAGGTCGAGATCACCTCCGGTTGAGAGCTCCATAAGCGTATCGGCCTGCTCCTTTTCGGCAATACGGGCCTTTCGAATTTCAAGATCAATATCGACGATATCAGAGGAAGTACCGATAGAAGCATTGACCTTGGTGCGTAACCCACGACCAATACCGACAATTTTTTGATGGGGTCGAGCGGCATGAACCGGGATAACGATATGGCCGGCCGCCACTCTCTGCCGTATCTCCTCAACCGCCAACCCTTCTTCAGAGGCGACAACTTCCATCTGTCTGCTGTTGTGACCCGCTTTTGCCATTTCAATCTGCGTCTTCATAATCGTTCTCTTCCTTCATTAGAAAATTTCAGTAGTCTTTGGGCAAAAAAAAAGCCCACAAAAGAGCATTACACTCTTCTGTGGACTTGGTCGGACTACACAGTCACTGTCTTACAGGCAGGTCTTCTGACTGACGGATCACCCTCCGGCCCCACCTTCCCATTTCCCCCGGTATACCGGGTGGAAACAGTGGCATATCGCGACCATCGTCCCCGCTTACAGCGCTGGCCCAACGTTACGGATTTACACCGTATTCCCTTTTCATCACCTTTTTACGGCGACACCTGAAAGATATATGTCTCATCAATAATAAAAAGTCTGCATCATGTAAAGGGTAAATGTGACTTGCGTAACGTACTCCCGTACTACGGTGACGCCAAAAATATCAGCAGAAAATGTAAAATTGCACCGATATCCAGGCCGCTCTTGAGCAAACTTGTAATACCGTGCTGCAATGACTAAAATATGGTGGTTTACTTGTGTCCTGTTTTCCCTGTCGAACTCCAATACCATAGTATTAATGCAATGTTTTCAGCAGATCATATAGCATCGGTACCACATTCACCAGGCATTTACCTGATGCTTGATGCAAAGTCCGCTGTCCTCTATGTCGGGAAAGCCAAAGATCTCGCCAAACGATTAGCTTCCTATGCTCGCCTCAGTACAGAAAAATCCAGCAAAACCGCAGTAATGCTCAAACAGGCGGATCGAGTCGACACCATCATTACCAGAACGGAAAAAGAGGCTCTGATTCTGGAGGCTTCACTGATAAAAAAGCATGGACCGAAATACAACATCATTCTTCGAGATGACAAAAACTATCCCCTGATAAAAGTAACTGTTCAGGAAGAGTGGCCTCGTGTCACCATGGCTCGTCGCCGACAAAAAGACGGAGCCCGATATTTCGGCCCATACTCATCCTCTACGGCAATGTGGGCGACTCTGAAACTGATTTCCAAGCTCTTTCCACTGCGCCGCTGCAAAGGCCGGGAATTACAACCACGCAAACGCCCTTGCCTCAATTTTCAAATGGGTCAATGCCCCGCAGCCTGTGCAGGGCTCGCCGACCACGATATCTATATGGATAATGTGGCCAAAATCATTATGATCCTTGAAGGACGCAATAAAGACCTCATCAATCAACTCACTCAACAGATGGAACACTTTGCCGGTACACTTGATTTTGAGCAGGCCGCCAAAAAACGAGATCAGATCCTGGCGTTGACAAAAACTCTGGAAAAGCAAGTTGTCGCCTCAAGCCATACCAGGGATCAGGACATCTTCGGTTTTGCCAGAAAAGACGTTTCCGTAGCCATTGCAGTCCTGATCATCAGAGAAGGACTCATCAGCGGCAGCAGAAACTATTTTCTGGCTGAACCTTTCGGCGATGACCAGGCCATCTTGTCCCAGGTTCTCAATCAATTTTATTTTCATGGTGACAATATTCCCAGAGAAATAATTCTGCCCTTCGAGCTTGATGATACGGCTCTTTTAGGAGAACGTTTTGCGGAGTTGCGCCAGACCAAAGTCGATCTGCTTGTTCCACAACGGGGTGATAAATCCGTTCTGTTGGGTATGGCTGAAACCAACGCCGCGCAGCTTTTTACCGAAAAAGAGAAAAAAGCGCAGACCTGGGCAGGTCTGAGCGCCTCTTTTATGAAGAAACTCAAGCTTGGATCATTTCCAGAATATATAGAATGCCTCGATATTTCCAACATAAGCGGCAAAGAAGCGGTGGGATCTCTCGTCTGCTTTCACCAGGGGGAGCCAACCAAAGATCGTTATCGACATTATAGAATTCGTACCGTAACCGGACCGGACGATTATGCCATGATGGCAGAGGTCCTGAAACGGCGATTTATCAGTGGTATCGAAAAAGATAACCTGCCGAATCTTTTCATGGTAGATGGTGGTAAAGGCCAACTCGGCATGGCCACAAGAATTGCTCAAGAGTTGGGTATCATGGATCGTCTCGACTGGATCGGCATTGCCAAGGAAAGAGGTGTGGAAGGAGAAAAGCTTTACAAACCAGGCCGAAAAAATCCCATAATGCTGCCCCCCCACGACCCAGTGCTCCTGCATCTGATGAGAGTTCGGGACGAATCGCACCGCTTCGGTGTCACGTTTCATCGAAAGCTGCGCAACAGTTCGACATTAGCCTCGGAACTCGACACCATTCCGGGGATCGGACCAGCCAGGAAAAAACAGCTCCTCAAAACCTTGGGCAGCCTCAAAAAAATCAAAGAAGCCGACCTTGAGGATATCAGCAAGGTCCCCGGGATCAGCAGAGACCTGGCTTCTGATATTTATAATTACTTCAAAGGCAAAAATTAACAACCCCCTACTGTCGGGTCAGGCGGCAGACACTCCGGTAATACCACGATAAAAAAACTCGCCGCTGCTACTCAGTCTCTTTTCCTGCCATAAAAGGATAAGCAAAATTACTGGGCGGCACAAAGGTTTCTTTAACGGTTCGAAGAGAAACCCAGCGCAGCAGATTGGTGTAGGAGCCCGCTTTATCATTGGTTCCTGAAGCGCGACCACCACCAAAAGGTTGTTGGCCCACAACCGCTCCGGTAGGCTTGTCGTTTATATAAAAGTTTCCTGCAGTATGTTCAAGTTTTTGCATGGCAAGACTGACCGCTTCCCTGTCTCTCGCGAAAATCGCGCCGGTAAGAGCATATTTGGCGGATTGGTCACACAGAACCAAGGTCTCTTCAAACTGCTCATCCTCATAGACATAGATGGTCAGAACCGGGCCGAATATTTCTTCCACCATCGTCTTGAAACGTGGGTTTTGCGTCAAAATTATGGTCGGTTCGATAAAATAGCCTTCACTGTCGTCCCGTCCTCCACCGAGCAGCACGTCAGCATCTTCATTCTGTTGAGCATAGTCGATATATGAGCAGATTGAATCAAAGGCTGATTTATCGATGACGGCATTGACAAAATTACTCATATCCGTCGGCGGTCCCATTTTTATCCTGGTATGCTCCATAATCAGACCCTCACGAATCCAAGGCCATAGACTTTTGGGAATATAGGCACGGCTGGCGGCAGAACATTTCTGCCCCTGATATTCAAAAGAACCACGGATCAAGGCAGTAATTACCGGTTCAACTGTTGCACTGTTATGGACAAAGATAAAATCCTTACCACCTGTTTCACCGACAATTCTCGGATACGACCTGTATTTTTCAATATTCCGGCCGATACTCTTCCACATACTCTGAAAGACCGCCGTAGAACCAGTGAAATGAATGCCGGCCAGATTGGAATCCTCCAGGCAGACATCACCTACATCAGCGCCTGATCCTGGGACAAAGTTTATCACCCCGTCGGGAAGGCCGGCCTCCTGCAGAATCTTCATAAAGAGATATGGAGTAAAAACACAGGAAGATGCCGGTTTCCAGACAACGGTATTTCCCATTATTGCCGGTGCTGTTGGAAGGTTTCCGGCAATGGCGGTAAAATTAAAGGGAGTTACGGCAAAAACAAAACCTTCCAGAGGACGGTACTGGACATAATTCCATACTCCTTTCGAAGAATTTGGTTGCTCACGGTAGATTTGTTGTGCGTAATAGACATTAAATCGAAGAAAATCTATCAGCTCGCAAGCGGCATCGATTTCCGCCTGAAAAGCACTTTTCGAGGTGGACAGCATGGAACCGGCGTTCATCAAAAAACGGTATTTCTGTGATAACAGCTCCGCTGCTTTGAGAAAAATGGAACATCTTTCTTCCCAGCGTAAGGCTTGCCATTGCTGTTGGGCGGCAACAGCCGTATCTATGGCATGACGCACCTCTTGCCGACCTGCTTTGTGATAGGTGGCGAGCACATGTCGGTGATCATGCGGCATGACAACTTTACCCAACTGGCCTGTCCTGATCTCTTCTCCACCAATAATGAGGGGGATTTCTTCTGTTTTCCCCAGTGTTGCAGCCAGAGCCTCTTCAAGCGATCGTCTCTCTTTGCTCCCGGGAGCATATTCAAAAACCGGCTCATTATGCGGCTTGGGTATCTGAATAACAGTATTATTTAACAAGTTCATCTTCAGCTCCTTTTCCTGTGGAATCAGCTTATGGAATCATTTTCTGGGCAAGTCCGGCTCACATTTACCTGCGCAGAACAGGATTGGAATGTAACAGGGGAGACTTGATGGGCGCCGGTGATCGACAGACAGCTAACCACCTGAAAGTGCCGGAAAGATATCTATTTCATCATTGTCTTTGACAAGGGTGTCTGCTGCAATAACCTTACCGTTGCGTACAGCGATGTAACCGCCAAGCTCAGTCTTGGCGGTTACAGCATATTGTTGCATCAGCGTCTTGAGCTGCAGCGGTTGAGGCATCTCCACCTCAACCGTTCCTGTATCGCTCAATTTAAAGGTGATTCTTACCATTGCATGGCCTGAATGGTTTCTTCGTCGGTTATATCTATTTTTTCACCGGTTTCAGGTTGCGCTTCTTCATAAAATGTTTCGGCGAAGCGATGTGCTTGAGGAGGTATTCCGGCATCGGTGTTGAACTGGTGCTCCATTCGCAAGGTTTCCTTCACGATATCATCAAATTCGGTAGCACTTATAGCAACACCATAACGTGCTTTAATAAGATCAAGCAGAGGAGTCATATCATTCCTGACGGAATAGCGGACAAAATTGCACATTCCCATGGCATCCATCCGTGAACCTATTACCTGAAATTTCTTCGATAAGGCTACCTTTCCTTTCTTCGTGGTAGGATCATCTTCATCCCGCAGAGTAAAACCGAAGGTATGATCGGCTCCCATCGGTGAAGACAGATATGTCATGGCCATTCCCTTGGTACCGCGCGGTTCATAGGCAGGTATCGCCTGCCCGAGGACATGTGGTGCATGACGAACGCCAAGAACCTGCGCGGCGATTTTACACCCCGATGCCAGAATACGTCCCAGCGGAGTAAGATTTCGGATCTCTTCCATCATCTTTATGGCTGCGTCATTGTCGCCAAACTCGGCAAGGCCGGCCTCCATGGCTACCCCGATTGCCGCACCGCAATCAAGTGTGTCAACACCGGCATCATTGGCAATCCGGTTCATGGTTGCAATGGTATCGAGATTTTTAAGGCAGAGATTGGACCCCATCAGGGCCATGGTTTCATACTCCACCGGAGAGCAGAGAATTTTCCCATCCTTATCCGGATAGACATTAGAACACTGGATAGCACAGGGATGCATACAGGCATGCTGCGTCTGTCCCTCACCCCCTCTTTCCTTGATGAGGTCGTACATGGTCTGAGCATTGATTTTTTCTGCGCCTTCCATGGCACCGTGGGTGAAGTTTCTGGTCGGCAACACTTTGAGTGCCTGGCATATATCGACCATTGCGGCGGTGCCGTATTTGGTGAATTTTGAAGATATGGGGTTTTCGTGCAGCAATTTAATAATTTTTCTGGAGCCGGCTTTAAACAATTCCTGATCAACGAATTCCGGTTTAACCTCTCCATCGTTGAGAATGGCAATGGCAATAATTTTTTTAGAAGCCATAACAGCCCCCAACCCACCTCTACCAGCGTAGCGGGAACAGACGCCATGCGGATCAGAACAAGCTATTCCAGCTGTGAACATAAGCTTTTCAGCGGCCGGTCCTATTGTTATACAACCGACTTTGCTGCCAAACTTCTCGCTGAGCAATTCCGATTTTTCATACACCCCTTTCCCGGCCAGAAAGTCACCATCGCTGAATTCCACGCCGTCTTTGCCGATAACTACCACTTGCCAGGCGGCATCACGCGGAGGAGCGTCCTCAAGAGTAATACAACGCAAACCCTGCCGGGCCATTACCGTGCCGACTATTCCACCGGCATTACTTTCTTTTATGCCGCCGGTCAGAGGGCTTTTCCCACCTATGCTTATGCGATCTGAGCTTGATACCGCCGTTCCACTCAACGCACCGTTGCAGAAAAATAGAGCATTCTTTTTTCCTAATGGATCACAGTCGGCTGGAACCTCACGACTGACAAGACGGGACGACAAACTTCTTCCTCCAAGAAGATATTCCTTGGAAGAGTGCTCTTCTTTTTTAACGGTTCTGGTTGCGGTATTTATTCTCAATGTGGAAAACATCTGCTTCCTCCCTTTTCTAGAAACACGCTGAACTGATACGTGATTACAATCAATACTTTCTTTTTTGCCTGATAGCCCTCTTATCCTTTATAAAAAAGAGCTTTGATAATCACACTTGCCATTTGCGGATTCTCTTTCAACCGTCGCGTGGAATAGCCAAACCATTGTTTTCCGAACGGTACATAGACACGCATTTTATGTCCTCCATCCAGAATAGATTTGCGCAACGCCGGGGTTACACCAAAAAGCATCTGAAACTCGTACTGGTCTTTCTGTGCCTTATATTTTTCAATAAGCTGGAGCGCCCCTTCGATGATAGGTTTGTCGTGGGTAGCTATGGCTGGGTACATTTTCTCCTGAAACATTAACTCAATATCTTCGAGAAAATGTTTATTAACCTCTTCATATTTTTTATAAGCGATTGAGGCAGGTTCGACATAAATCCCCTTGCAGAGCCGGAAATTAAGAGGATTTTCCGCAGTGTTCAGGTCCTTGAGGTTTTTAATATCCTGATGGGTTCTTTTGAGATAGCATTGGAAAACCAGGCCGACGTTTGCCGGAAATTCTTCTTTCAGCCTGCGAAAAAGCTCAATCTCAAGATCTGTACATGGAGAGTCCTCCATATCGATACGGACAAAATTGTTATAGGATGCAGCCTTGGCCACAATTTCTCTGATATGACGGTAAGCCACTTCTTTGTCTATGAGCAGGCCGAAAGAGGTCGGCTTGAGGCTGTAGTTCCCGTTTACCTCTGCTTTTTCAGCAGCTTCGATAACCTCAAGATACTCATGTTTGTTGGCTTCCGCCTCATCAAGATTTTTAATAAACTCACCAAGAACGTCAATGGTTGTCAAAATGCCCTCGGCATTCAGTTTTTTGGCGGCCTGTACGGCCTCCTCAATCGTTTCTCCGGCGATATATTCCTTGGAGAATACCCAGACAAGCTTCTTGGGCATATATGGCAATATTTTGGCTATAAGTTTATTAAACATTTCCCCTCGTTCTTCCCTGTGGCAGGGTTCTGCAATTTGTATATTTTAGTAAAAATGCAATATGTTACTACTGCCTTTTACCCCGTATTTTTGTCAAGATAGATATAAACCAGGAACCCGGCAGCATCATATTTCCAGGTATTTATATCCAAGTATTGCACAAAAGGTGAAGACCGTCAACACAACCACTTTCGTCTGCAGATATCGATACCTCCTTCTTTGTTTAGCGTTATTGTATACTATAAATGAATACCTCCTTTCTATGCAACAAATTAGTGCCTGTCAAGAATTTTTCCAGAGCCACCGGTCGTCGAAACTCCAGACCATATTGACAACCCAACTACAACTATCGCTATACGATTTAGAGAGATATACCTTCTGCTGCCGTATGTCGAAACAAGGTCTTGTGTTAACGGGCCTCATGAGAAGAAACAGTGTAATTTTTATACTCTATAATTTTCCTGCTCGACATGAATACCAGCTTCGGATACTATCTCTTAAAGCACCGGTCCGAGGAGTAACCTGAAATCGCTATCACCCATCCTTTGACTATGGCGACTTGATGCCGTTTTCGTGCTGGCCGGATGAATGTAGCCCTTGCAAATTATAGCAGAGTCTCGACATATAGGGATGCTTGGATACATCAGTATGTCTATCCAAAAACGCAGACTTCACTCAGCCGGCGCAATGCGCCCTCCGCAAGGTTTCGGTAAGATTATTATCTGATTTTATACAACAAAAAAGCTATGGAACAAATACGAGGAAACTCCGAAGACGCCGTTTATCAAAAAATTAAAAATGCTATTCGCAAACGGTATATCAGACAGGGAAGTCAGTTAGTCGAAGGAAACCTGGCTCAAAAACTGGGGGTAAGCAGGACACCGGTCCGTAGTGCCATCAAGCGCCTGGAATCAGAAGGGTTAGTCAACAGTATTCCCAACAGAGGCGCTTTTGTTGTCACCCCGACCTTGCAAGAGATTGAAGAGACATTTCAGGTTCGCGGGCATCTCGAACAGATGGCTGCCAGACTGACTGCAAAAACCATTACAATTGATCAGATTGAAACCTTAAAAGAACTTATCGACCAGGAAGAAAAAGCTTTCAAAATACAGAATCTTGATGAATATTATATTATAAACGACACCTTCCACAACAAGATTGCTGAGTTTTCCGAAAACAGTGTGCTCACCTCCTATGTTGCCGAACTGCTCGATAGAACGCGAATATTTCTTATCCTTTTTGATCCGTTTAGTAAGCTTAGCCTAAGCCCTTCACTGGATGACCACAAAGCCATTATTGCGGCACTGGCACAGCATGATCCTGTTCTAGCCGCCAAGGCCGTGGCAACACATATTCGTAACTCCGTTGATGATCTCGAGGCTGTTGATCTCCTTCCCGATGACTATCTCAGCATCTAAACACTCCTGTGCCCACGGAAAAAAATTCGAACAAATTACAAACTGACAAATACTATAACCTCTCCACCAAAACCACACCATGCCGGCCACTACCTCATATATCCCAATATTTTTTGCCATATCATCCGCAGTCCTGATGGGAACTGTAGGGATATTCTCCAAGCTTTCAGGAATGGGGGCAGAGACTATCACATTTTTCAGGCTTTTTCTCGGCGCCTGCTTCATGTTTCTCTTCCTCTGCGGCAAAGGTCAAACGGCATTGCTGCGTAAACGGCCTTCCCTTGCGGTGGTCAGCAACGGCTTTTTCCTCGCCGGCTTTATAATGTTTTATGTGCAGGCAATGAATTATACCACCATGGCCAATGCGATAATGATTATCTATTTCGCTCCTCTTACCGCCGCCGTCTATGCCCACTTTTTCATGAAGGAAAGACTCAGACCTTTTTCTCTTTTCCTCATTTGCCTGGCTATCCTGGGATTTGCCATGATGCTTGAGTTCAAACTCGACGTCGGTGGTGATAAAAACCGGGCCATAGGTCTTAGCCTTGCGGCAATCGGCATGTTGTGTTACAGCACCTTTATTCTGGTTAACAGGAAAATAACAGATCATGTCTATACCAGCACGTTTTACCAGCTATTGATCGGTGGTGCTGTCATGGCGCCACTGTTCTTCCTTAATATCTCCCCTATCTCAGAGAAACAATGGTTATTGCTGCTCGGCACAGGATTTTTTCCTGGGTTTCTGGCCATTCTTATGGCTGTGATGGCTCTGCGGAAGCTGCAGGCGGCTGCATTCGGCACGCTGGCATATTTTGAACCTCTTGCCGTCGTTTTGTTTGGCTGGATAATTTTTCAGGAGTCGCTTTCGTTGCTGCAGATAGCCGGATGTCTCCTTATTCTTCTCTGCGGAATCCTCAAGACCGCAGCTAACTAGTGTCTGTCCAGGAATGAGTAATTTTGTTCTAAATCTAGGCGCTCGATGAATTTAACCGCAGGCATATAACTGATATTCCGAGGATTAAATTTTGAGAGCAACGACGAGTTAGGGCAAAAGTGCCATTTATGGACAGACACTAACTAAAGTTTCCAGGGACATCATTACCGTTCAGCCTATATTCCCGCTGAGTCAACCACACCCCTGTCATGATTATCACCGCCGCTATTATCTGATTTCGCGCAAAGGTTTCATCAAGAATAAGCCAGCCAAGCAACACGCTGAGAACAGGAATCAGATTGACATAGGCAGCAGGCCTATTTGCGGCAATAATCTATGAAGAACGACCCTGTTAATCATTCTGCTTATTCTTTTCCCCTTGTGCACTCACCTTTTCAAACAAAGCCATAAGGCGGCCATGTATATTTACAACAGCAGTGTCTACTTTTAAAATTCTGCAGCCTATAGTAAAATCGGAAAAACCGTGCTTTTTCAACATATCCACTTCATAATCAACCCAACCGCCTTCCGGCCCTATCGCCACCAGCACCCTGCCCCGGCTCCTGCCGAGTATGCTTTTCAGACTGCCGGTACTGCCGGGATGAGCTAAAAGCATACGGGAATACCCCTCTGAGACGGTTGGGAAATAATCTTCCATAAAAGGTCTGAATCGCTGATGAAAAATCACATTCGGCACCACTGTATCCACCGCCTGCTCCAGACCCTGGACGAGATGTTCTATAAATACATGCTGCTCGATCAGGCTGGTATTCCAAAAACTTTTTTCAACTCGATTGGCATTGACAATATGGAGGTTTTCTACTCCTAATGCTGTGATCTGGCTTAAGATCCGCCGCAACATTATGGGCCTCGGCAATGCCAGGAGAAAATCAACGGGTTCCTTTGCAGGCGGAGCCGTCTCAACGCCGCCGACGAGCTCAACTTTGAAAGGAAATTTCCTCTGCAAACCAATTATTCGAGCCGTTCCTATTTTGCCATGCAAAATTCCAATTCTGACGCTATCGCCGATATGGCATTTCAGTACCTTTACGATATGTGCGGCACGATGATCGGAAAGTGTTATTTTCCCTTCTCTTATTTCCTGTCTTTCTATCAAGATAACATTCATATCTCTGTATTCATCCTGTCAACATATCTTCATATCTTCCTCCTTCTTGATCTTTCCCATACAGAATCAATATGGTAAGATGGTTCGCCACAAAGGAGCCCACAATGCTGATACCTTATAATATCTTGCAGATTGTTGTACTCATACTGCTTTTTCCACTGCTATGCTGTTATATTATAACAAAAACAAAATATCGTCGGCATATGCCGCGACGACTGGGATTGGCTCTTAACCGCAAGTTCAGCCATCTTCGTCTCCAAAAGAAAACCCTCTGGATACATGCTCTTTCCGTCGGTGAAGTTACTTCCGCCCTCCCCCTTGTCGTCGGGTTACGTAAAGAACTCACCGACACCACAATCATATTCTCCGCCTCGACCGAAAGTGGGTACACCCTCAGCAAAAAACTGGTTGCCCCACACTGTGATCTGGTGATTGCCTTTCCCCTGGATCTCTTACCGGTATGCCGTTATTATATAGAACTCATCAAGCCACATCTGTTTGTCCTGGTGGAAACTGATTTCTGGCCCAACTTTCTCGACCAACTTACACGATACTCGATTCCAGCCCTCCTCGTTAATGGCAGAATTTCGCAAAAATCACAAAGGCTCTATAGCCGCTATGCTTTTTTCTTCAGGCCGATGTTCCTTTCTTTTCGTTTTTTATCCGTTCAGACGGAAGCGGATCGCCGAAAATGTTTGGCCATGGGCGTCCCCGAAGAAAAAATAGTCAAATTAGGCAACCTGAAGTATGAACAGGCTCCTTCTGAAACAACAGCTATAGCCACCTTCTTTCTGCAAAATGTACAGGAAATGCTTCTGGTAGCCGGCTCGACCCATCCAGGTGAAGATCAAATTCTGCTCAATGCCTACACGAAACTACGTCAACATCACTTTCTCAAAATGGTGATAGCGCCACGAGATGTGCAGCGAGCCGAAGAGATTTGCGCCCTTGCCGAATCTCGTGGTCTTAGAGTTCAGCTTCGCTCCGACGGCAATCATTTCAAAGCAGATCTTTTTATACTCGATACCCTGGGTGAACTTGTTTCCTTTTATACTATGAGTGACATCTGTTTTGTCGGCGGAAGCCTTGTCAAAGCAGGCGGTCATAACCCGCTCGAACCCGCCAGTCAAGAAAAACCTGTCATTTTTGGCGAAAACATGAATGATTTTGAAGAGATCTGTGAGGAACTTACTCGTGCCGGAGGTGCTGTTCGTGTGGCCGATGAGGCCGAACTTGTTGACGTTCTCGACACATTTTTGAAGGACGAAGGCCTGCGCCTTCAAAGCGGCAGGGCGGCCCTGGACTGTGTGCTGAACACTCGCGGCGTCATAGAAAAGCATATCCGGCTCATCAGGGAAAACATGTGAGTGTTGTACAGATCATACGAACGCAGCTTATTGTTGCTGTAACACTCGCCTACATCATTGGAATCAGTCTTTCTATCTTTTTTCCAGATTTCAATCCAGGCATCAAGCTTCTTCTGGTAACCGGGCTACTCCTAGTATTCTGTGCCCGGAGATTTCAAGCCGCGGGGCTAGCTCTTCTTCTGTTTTTCTTCATCCAGACAGGGATCTACAGTAATATTGCAGCAGGCAAGCTCCCCGCCTCACCGCACCACATTGTACATAGAGTAACAGACCACGAAGAAGTTGTAGTACTTGGCAACGTTGCCCGGATTTTCAGTTTTGACGGCGAGATCACCAGGTTTGACGTAAACAGCCTTTCCATGAGATCCAAGTCTTCCGGTTTTGAAGCCGTTAAAGGGAAAATTCGCTATATTCTCGAAGACCGGCTTCCCGGAAACATTATACCTGGAGCAACTGTTGCCGTTCGCGCCCGACTCAAGCGTCCGCAAAGCTTTTTGACCCCAGGAACTTTTAATTATCCTGCATTTCTGGCAGAACAAAACATTTACCTGACGGGATATATCACTTCACCAATACATCTTGAAAAAATCCGCTCCACTCCAACTTTAAGCAATACCATTCGCTACTTCCCGGAACAACTACGAGATACAATCAACAGATTTATAGACACCACTCTCGCCGGTGAAAATGCTGCCATCTACAAAGCTCTGCTTACGGGTGAGAGAAGCTCTCTTTCTCCTCAGACCATCGAGCTATTCAAAGGAACCGGCGTCCTTCACATCCTGGCAATCTCCGGCATTCATATGTCTTTGCTGGGAGTTTTTCTTTTTGCGGTTTTTTTCTGGCTTTTACGGCGTTCGGAACGGCTCATTCTAACGCTCAACACCAAAAAAACCGCCGCTTTTCTATGCATCGTCCCCCTGCTTTTTTATACCCTTATCGCAGGCGCCAAGACACCGGTCCTACGATCTTTTATCATGAGTACGATTGTTATATCGGCCATTTGTTTCGGTAAAAAACATTCTTTTGTTGCTCTGGTTGCAGCTGCAGCATTACTGATTCTGGCCATTTCGCCAGAAAGTCTTGTCAGCCCGTCCCTGCAACTGACGTTTACCGCCGTATTGGCAATCGGAGCGGGACTCTTTGCCATTGGCGCGATAAACAGATTCATTACTGATTCTTTGCCGCAAAAATTATTCCAGCAGCCTTTAACCTGGATTGTTGCCGCCATGGGAGTCTCCCTGGCAGCAACTCTGGGTACGGCTCCACTGGTCATCTATCATTTCAACAGAATTTCACTGGTTGGCATCACGACAAACCTGATCGTTGAGCCACTACTCTGTCTATGGAGTTTAACCATTGGCTTTTGCGCAACATTTTTTCTTTTCATATTCGAGCCCGCAGCACATATTCTTTTTCATATCGGCGCCTTCGGTATCGAATGGGCAGTGAAGGCGGTTACCTTCTTCCATGCTTTGCCCCATTCTTCCGTTTATCTGCCAAGCCCTTCCCTTACGCACATTTTTTTTTACTACCTTGGGTTTCTTTCGTTATTCTTCTGGAAAACCGTTTCCAGAAAGTACCGAGCGGCACTGTGCATCCTGCCTCTGACTACACTGCTTCTCCTTGCTTTTCCGCCAGCCGAATTCAGCAAGTATTTACAAGACGAATCCGCGCTCACTTTTGTGGACGTCGGTCACGGCAGCTGCACTCTTCTGGAAACACCGGGCGGAAGAAGAATTCTTATTGATGGCGGAGCAATATCTTCGCCGGATTTTGATATCGGAGAAAGGGTGATTGCACCTTTTCTTTTTCGTAAAGGGATTGCAAAAATAGATGATATTGTGGTGACTCACCCGGACAGCGACCATTACAACGGTATCGGATTTCTTCTTCGCCACTTTAAGGTAGACTCTCTCTGGGTATCCACCACAGAGCATGACTCTGCAGGATGGCAAACGCTTCTCAAGACTGCTTCACAAAAAGGTGTAGAGTTGCATGTTCCTCAATCCGGAAACATTGTCTCCCTGAACGGGGACTCAACAGTCTTTCTCGATGTTATTACCAACACCAGTTCTTCCTCTTCTTCAAATAGCAACGATAAAGGCCTGATCCTGAAATATCATCACAATGATTTCACGGCTCTTTTTCCAGGCGACATATCAGCAGAAATCGAAAAGCAACTCATCCGGCAAGGATATGATCTGCACGCTACCCTTCTCCTTGCAGTTCACCATGGTTCGGCATCCTCGAACTCCAAGGCATTTCTCAACAGCGTCAACCCCGAGCTAATGATAGTCTCCTCCGGCCGACACAGATCCTTCAACTTTCCCTCACCTGTGGTTATGGAGAGAAGCAGAAACCTTGGTATAAAGGTCCAATCTATTAATAAAGTCGGGACGGTCAAAGTATCAACAAAGGAAAGAGGATATCAGGTCGATACCCTCTTTCCTTTGTAGCGGAGACACATCCTGCCTGCCGGCAGGATTATACATCCGTAAAATCGGAGGGCGGTTTGCGGAGAAATTTTACAAACTTTGCTTTTTCGATGCAGTTTGAATAAGCTTCATCCGCACTGATCATCTTCTTCTCCAGAAAAGCCATGATAGCATCATCAAGAGTCTGCATTCCGTACTTTTTCCCTGTCTGCATGGTGGAAAGAATCTGGTAGGTTTTACCCTCACGGATCAGGTTCCGGACTGCCGGGGTTGCAATAAGTATTTCCAGCGCAGCGCATCGGCCTTTGATATCGATTCTTTTGAAGAGCGTCTGGGAGACGACGGCCTTAAGAGCATCAGCCAAAGTAGATCGCACCTGTCCCTGCTGGTTCGCCGGAAAGATCTCAATAATTCGGTCGACGGTTTTCATGGCATTCAGGGTATGAAGTGTACCGAAGACAAGATGGCCGGTCATGGCAGCTTCCATGGCCAATGCAATTGTCTCGAGATCGCGCAGCTCACCGACAAGAATAATATCCGGATCCTCACGTAAAGCCCCTCGAAGTGCCGCGGAAAAACTTTTCGTATGGGTACCTACCTCTCTATGGTTGATTATGCACTTCTGACTGGTATGGACAAATTCTATAGGGTCTTCAATGGTAAGTATATGATCTTTACGGTTTTTATTCGCTTCATCAACTATGGCGGCAAGGGTAGTAGACTTACCGGAACCGGTTGGTCCGGTAACGAGAACAAGCCCTTTGGGCAGATGAGCCAACCGGGCAATGACCTTAGGCAGCCCAAGCTGCTCACAGGTCATTATTTCGCTGGGAATCTCGCGAAAAACAGCACCCACACCATATTTTTGTCTGAAAAAGTTACATCTATACCGGGCAAGTCCCGGGATTTCATAGCCAAAATCTACGTCTCCGCTCTCCTCGTATAATTTAATTTTCTCTTCAGGACAGATTTCATAGAGCATCGCGCGCAGTTCATCGTTTTTCAGTCTTTTGAACTTCACTCTTTCCATATCGCCGCGAATACGGAGTATCGGCTGTTGGTCTGCCACCATATGAAGGTCGGACGCACCTTCATCGTTCATGAGTTTAAAAAACGCATCAATTTGAGCCATGTAATAACCTCTTCACAGGAAAGGACCACCACCGACCGGTAATCCGGACACACATCTCCAAAACCTATTATCACTCACTGTTACCCTAAAACAACGAGACCATACACCAGACATCGCTTTCCGGGCAATACTCTACGTTAACAGTGCTTTCAACAAGATAACATATTCAAAAAAATAATTGCAATTCAATATTTTAAATAACGACTTTACTGGTAATATAGTCCAGAACCTCATCCACCTCATCAAGAACCTTAAAAAGAGTTAAATCCTTTGCATGAACATTACCGTTCGTCAGGAGTTTATCTTCAATCCACTCAACTAGGCCTCCCCAATAATCCGAACCAAAAAGAACGATGGGAAAAGGACGAATTCGTTCGGTTTGAATCAATGTCAATGATTCAAAAAGTTCGTCAAGGGAACCAAAACCGCCCGGCATACAGATGAATCCCATGGAATATTTCATCAGCATAACTTTTCGTACGAAAAAATATTTAAAGTTGAGCGGGAAATTGGTGTAAGGATTGGCGTCCTGCTCATGCGGCAATGATATATTTAAGCCGATTGACAGGCCTCCTGCTTCAAAGGCTCCTTTATTGGCGGCTTCCATTATACCCGGCCCCCCGCCTGTAATAACACCGTATCCTGCTTTTGCCAGTTCTCCAGCCAACATTTCAGTAACTTTATAGTAAGGGTCGTCCTTTGGTGTACGTGCTGATCCGTATATTGTTACAGCCGGAATATCAATAGTCGACATAGCGTCAAACCCATCAACAAATTCAGCCATAATTCTGAACATTCTCCATGAATCGCCCACTACGGTGTTATCAAGAGTATATTTTGGCTCCCGCCTGACCCGTCTTCTTTCGGTCTTTTCACTAAATCCCATCTATTTCCTCTTTTATCATATATGCTTGAGTTAGTATTTCCCTGTCCAAGTGATCATCTTGAAGAAGTCTTTCCAGTCGGGTCTTTGCTTTTTGAAGGAGCCCTTCTTCTTTGTCATTGCGACAAGCCAGTAACTGGGCTTCCGCCCTGTATGCCCTGTTTCGCAGACACGTCCCTATTGTCCTCCGCGCCTCTTGATAATGGCCGCAAGCTATTTGAGCCCGAGCAAGATAAAGCTTCAATTGCAAATTCTTCGGCTCAAGGTCGACACTTTTTTCGCACAGCGTCAGTGCGATATCATTGCCCTCTTCTCGTATCAGGTAAATATGCCCCAGCAGCCCCATGGACTCCGCATCAAACTCATTATATGCCAAAGCGTTCTGCAATAACCGCATAGCCTCTTCATAACGGCCGAGACCGTAATATGCCCTGCCAAGATACCCCAGGCCCCGCTCTTTTGTTTTGCCATCGTCCTCTTTTCGGTGCCACGGAAGCAGAGTTTTAACGGCTTCACTATATTTACCGGACAGGCAATACAATCGCCCCAGACGGAACGTAAGATCATCCTGAACCTCTATAAATTCCGAATCCATCTGGAAGGCTTTTTCGAAATAGTCTAGCGCTCCAACCGTATCTCCGGCAAGTTCAGCACCCATTCCGGCATTATACAGCGCCATGAAGTTCGTACTATCTAAAGTAAGGGCACGCTCAAAGCAGTTCCGCGCCTCTCTGTGCTTATCCATATCGGCATAGGCAACTCCCAGGCTGTTAAGAAGGTTGGTATCTTCGGGATTGCAGATCAACCCTTGTTTGTACTCTTTCACGGCTGATGTCAAATCACCTTCAGCATAATAAATATCTCCACTTATGTTCAGGCTGACTGCGTCGAAAATTGCACTACCGGCTGGTCCGAAAAATCCTGCATGATGCAAAGCCTTTCTGCAGTTAAAGACAGTTTGAGTCTTGGCAAAAGAAATATACGGAAAACAAGCGATACCGATTTGAGCCCGGCTGGAGAGATCCGTAACCTCTTTTTCGATCCATCGCAGGGCACTCGGAGGGTCTGTGTTCGGCAGCAAAAGATAAATATCACCATCATCACAAACCATGTTCTCCGTCGGTAAACC
>CAYUPL010000026.1:0-48111 GCA_964446655.1 uncultured Desulfopila sp. | reverse complement strand
ATCCAGATCAGATCCACCAGATGCCAGTAGAGACCGGCATTCTCCAGCATGGCGAACCTGTGCCGGTTGACCTTGCCCCGTATCACCAGATAGAGCGCAATTGCCAGCAGGATCATGCCGATGATGACATGAACACCGTGCAGTCCTGTTATAACATAATAGAGTCCAAAAAAGATATTGAGCCCCGGTTCCCCGTAGGCGAGAGTATCCGAATTAGGAAAAATATCATGACTGAACTTCGCTCCCCACTCAAAATATTTATTCACTAGAAAAATAAAACCGCAAAAAAGAGAAAACAGCAGAAACGAAATAGCCTGTCCCTTTTTATCACGCAAAACCGCTGTAATTGATGCGGCAACAGTAAAGCTGCTGACCAGCAGGACAATGGTATTCAGTGCTCCGATAACCCGGTCGAGCTGCAGACCGCCTTCCACGAAAGAATCGGGATATCTATGAAAATACGCGGCGTAAAGAACAAACAATCCACCAAAAAGGATAACTTCAGAATATAAAAAGAGCCACATGCCGGTGCGGACACCGATCGAATCTATTGCCTTCTCCATGTATTACGTCCTATTTCTTCCCGGTCTGGGTTCTTTTTACTATCTCGCTGAAATCATATGGATAGGATTGAATGTTCAGATCTTTTACAAAATTGTGCAACGGAGGCGGTGAAGGCTGTGCCCAATCCAAAGTGACGGCCTCCCATGGATTATCCGGCGCCGCAACCTTCTCTTTGAAACTCACAAGGAGGTTATAAAACATCAGAGCAATGCCTGCTATTATCAAAAAACCGCCGAATCCGGCCAGAAAATTACCTGTCTCAAACTGCGGCAAATAATCGTAATACCTTCTCGGCATCCCCTGCAGACCCAGAATAAACATAGGGATATAATGAAAAATGAAGCCGGTCGTTGTCAGAACCGCGGCCACGTATGCCTTTTTAAAGTTATACATCAGCCCAAACATTTTAGGCCACCAGTGATGCAGGCCGGCAAAGAACGCAAACCCTGTACCGCCAAACATGGTAAAATGGAAGTGCGCCACAACAAAATGGGTATCATGGGTCTGGATATTAGGACCGACGGCCCCCAGCAACAGACCGGTCAACCCTCCTACGGTGAACAGATAGATGAAAATGAGAGCAAAAAGCAGTGGCGGATTCATCAGGATCGACCCTTTGTACATGGTTGCCACCCAGGAAAACACCTTTACGGCAGTGGGAATGGCCACAAGATAGGTCAATAGCGAAAAGACAAAAACGGAAACATCACTCATACCACTGGTAAACATATGATGGGCCCAGACGAGAGAGCCGGCGACAGCAATGCCCATGGAAGATATGACCATACCTTTATAACCGAATATCGCTTTTCTGGATGTTGTCGAAATTACTTCTGAAATTATTCCCATACCAGGAAGTATCATTATATATACGGCCGGATGCGAATACATCCAGAACAGATGCTGATAGAGTAAAGGATCCCCGCCCCGACCCGGATCAAAAAGGCCTATGGAAAAAAATCGTTCCAGAACCACCAGTAGAAGGGTTATAGAGATAACAGGAGTTGCCAGAAGCTGTACCCAGGCGGTGGCATAAACAGCCCAGGTAAACAATGGAATCTGGAGCCATCCCATATCTTTGGCACGCATTCTATGCACAGTTGTAATAAAGTTGAGTCCTGTCAGCATTGACGACATGCCGAGGATAAAGGCCGCCGTGACCGTCAAAGAAACATTACTGCTGGTGGATACACTGAAGGGGACATAAAAGGTCCACCCGGTATCGGGAAATCCTTCGCCACTGAACAATGCCACGATCGCAAAAATCCCGCCGATTATAAAAAGATACCAGGATAAAAGATTCAATCTCGGGAAAAAGACATCATCCGCCCCTATCTGCATCGGCAGGAAAAAATTACCAAAAATTGCAGGAACAGCCGGGATAACAAAAAGGAAGATCATTATTACCCCATGGAGGGTGAAGAGCGAATTATAGATTTCCGGCCCCATGATGGTTCTTCCAGCCGTCATCAACTCGACACGCAGCAGCAGGCCGAATATCAGGGCTAAAGAAAACCAGACCATAATAGTCCAGAAATACATGATTCCCAAACGTTTATGATCATGTGTCAACAGCCATGCCCACACACCTTTCATTCCCGCAGGCGAAGGTGTTTCATAGAAAGATCCGGTATCAGTCATCCTCGTTGTCCTGTCTACTGATGCTCATTGGAAGAGCGGGATTTATTTTTGCCTGATTTGCGCACATAGAGAATGAAAAGTGTACCAAAAACTGCAAATCCAAGCAAAACGGAAATTTTCACGGTTTGATAAAACGATTGGCTTTTCAATGGTACATAGTTGATACAATATTCCAAAAACCTTTTTACCGACATCGCCGGTTGGCCGCTCCGGGCCTCGGATATGGCCATGTCCACATCTCCTGTGGAAAACTTACCATAGACATACTTGATAATCATGCCGTCGGCAGCAATTACCGCCAACGCTGAAGGGTGTATAAAAGTGCCGTCTTCCTGTGGCTTGTAGGCATATCCAATTGCATCAGTCACAGCCTCAATACTCTCTTTGCTGCCGGTGAGAAATTTCCATTTATTCTCTGGAAAATCATCAGGAAGCAGACGAAGATAGTTTCGTTTTGCTACTCTTGCATTATCAGCGTTCTCTTTTTCATCGAAGCTGAAAGCAATAACTCCAAAATCTTTACCGGGCTTTAAACGAGATCGGCTGACGGATGTTGCCAGATTGGCAAGATTCAGACTGCAACTGCCGGGGCAATAAAAGTAGACAGGCAAAAGAATAGTCGGTCGGTCGATAAGCTCAGCAAGGGTAACAGAACGACCGGTTTCATCTTGGAAAACCGTTTCAAGAGGGAGAAATTCTCCGTTTTTCTCTTCAACCCAGAGCAGATTGATTTGAGGATCCCCGGCTTGTAGAGAGCCGGCATCAACGCTGTTGTCTTCATCGCTGTCCACCGCCGCCCAGGCTTGTATTGGTTCGGCGATAACGATGAAAAACAGCAGAAGAAGAAACCGGCATCTGTTCATATTCTCTTCCTATTGAACTGTACCGCTGGAAAGATTTACAGTTATTGTTTTTCTAAACTTATGCTTGGAAATAAAGCTGTCTCTTTTGCCACCAAAAGCGAGAAGCACAACTGTTTCCCCCTGTGGATCAATGACGGAATCGAACTTATCACCGGAGTTTAGAGGGATGGAAAATTCCAGGGTAGTTGTTCCTCCTTTTTCTTCACCGCCAATTACAGTGACATCAGATGTTCCACCCAACTCCTGGTCTTCTTTATGATTTCGTTCACTATCGCCATAATCGTCACGAATTTCAACCTTGCCGCCTTTAACATATCCAAGGATATAGTCGGCACCTTTCATCTGCTCCACAGGGTTGAATCCTATGCCGACCCATCCGGTTGTCTTGCCGGAAATCTTGATAGCTAAATCACCCTCGGTTACTTTCCAGGCAAAGGTCATGGGTCCTTCTTCGATCTCGTGATCGTAATCGGCGGCAAGACTCAAACCGGCCCCTGCCAGCAATAACACAACACATAATACTACGCCATACAGTTGTTTTTTCATTCTTTTCTCCTTTTTCAATCAAAATAATGACATATTACCCAAAACAAACACATTTCAAAACTAGCAACTCTCCCACGAAAGTCAATTATCTAATATTGATTCCTAAAAAATAAATCCCTTCAATTACTTTTGCGTTTGTGCTTTAATGGATCTGGGTATTTTTTCGCACTCATTTTGACAGATAACCGACAAGATAATCAAAACAAATAAGGAGAAAACATGGCAAAAAGATATGAAGTGTACAAATGTGACGTCTGCGGCAATGTGGTTGAGGTTATGACAGGAGCAGATGGCCCTTTGGCATGCTGCGGAGAAGACATGAAACTTCTCAGCGAAAATACCGTTGATGCAGCTGTGGAAAAACATGTTCCGGTTGTCAGCAACACCGCTGATGGTCTGCTGGTCAACGTAGGTTCCGTGGATCACCCTATGACGGATGAACACTTTATTGAATGGATTGAGGTTATCGCGGGAGAAACTACCTACACCGCATTTCTCAAACCCGGAGATAAACCGCAGGCCTGCTTTCCCAAACTTGAAGGACAACTGACAGTCAGAGCATACTGCAACCTTCACGGTATGTGGAAAGCATAACCCGTACAGCCCTACCCGCAGCCCTCAATGGAAAAGCCTCGGTTACTTTTCAAGAGGGCTGCTCTTTATATTCATTTTATTTCCTCTTCTTTCCTCTGCTGTTCGCACTTTTTCCGTTAATATTTTGATGGTTTCTCCTTTAAATGGTCTTCGTTTTGAGGTTTTCTGCTCACCTGTGGAATGGTTTGATAAATCTTACAAAAATTTGTATAAATTAATATGTGTAGGTAATGTACGTGTAGTGACTTTGCCAATTATTCGGACAATATATTTTTTCGCATTTTTACAGGAGTTCTTTCCACTTTCTCTACTTATTCTTCTACCAATTGGAGACCAAAATGGCCAAAATCAGAGACATTCATGCTCGCGAAGTAATTGATTCGAGAGGAAATCCAACCGTAGAGGTTGACGTTACTCTTTCCTCCGGCGCAACGGCTAGAGCTATTGTTCCTTCAGGAGCGTCCACAGGCGAGCATGAAGCGCTGGAAATGCGTGACGGTGAAAAGCGCTACATGGGGAAAGGCGTAAAAAAGGCGGTAGCAAATGTAAATGAGATGCTTAAACCTCTACT
Source organism: uncultured Desulfopila sp. (assembly GCA_964446655.1). GTDB lineage: Bacteria > Desulfobacterota > Desulfobulbia > Desulfobulbales > Desulfocapsaceae > Desulfopila_A. The sequence continues at coordinate 43,332 of CAYUPL010000026.1, read as the reverse complement.
TGTAGGACAAAGCTGCGACTTTCGCAAGATTGACAAAATCATGCTGAAGGCTGATGGAACACCGAATAAAAGCAAATATGGCGCAAATGCCATTCTCGGCGTTTCACTGGCGGTGGCTCGCGCAGCAGCGAATGACAAAGGCCAATCGTTTTATGCCTTTCTCGGCGGGACAAAGGCTACTGTCCTGCCGGTGCCCATGATGAACATAATCAACGGCGGCGAACATGCCGATAATAATGTAGATATCCAAGAATTTATGATTATGCCTCATGGTTTTTCCACCTTTTCCAGAGCCCTGCAGGCAGCTTGCGAAATCTTTCACACCCTCAAATCATTGCTTAAGAAAAATGGTTTGAGTACAGCCGTCGGTGATGAAGGCGGTTTCGCTCCCAACCTCGGCAGTAATGAAGAAGCGTTGAAGTTTATCATGGAAGCAATATCCCAGGCAGGCTATGAAAAGAAGGTCTCCATCGCTCTGGATGTGGCAGCCAGCTCCTTCTATAATCGCGATACAGGGCTTTATACCTTCGAAAACAGCCAGGTGGATACAAAGTTTCTCATTAAATATTTTGCGAAACTTGCAAAGAATTACCCCATTCTCTCCATCGAAGATGGTCTGGATGAAAATGACTGGAAAGGGTGGAAGAAATTAACAAAGAAACTAGGAGAAGATCTCCAATTGGTTGGCGACGATCTTTTTGTTACAAATGTTGAAAGACTCAGTAAAGGTATTGCAAAATCGACAGCTAATTCGATCCTTATAAAAGTTAATCAGATAGGTACTCTGAGCGAGACACTCGCCGCCGTCAAACTTGGTGCTGAAAATGGGTATTCTTCCATTATATCCCACCGCTCCGGCGAGACCGAAGATGCCGTCATTGCCCATCTTGCCGTTGCCACGGCCTGTGGTCAGATTAAAACAGGCTCGTTGTCGCGCTCAGACAGGATTGCAAAATATAACGAATTGTTACGAATCGAAGAAGAGCTTGGTGAAAAAGCCGTCTTTGCCGGCACCATGCTTGATACTATTCTGCCCCAACACCGATAGTTCTTTACGAACTCTTTGGTCTGAAGAGATTTTTAGAATTTAAAAAATCTCTTCAGACCTCTGCCGCCTTGAATTTTTTTCAATTCCGGTATGACTATATCACAATTAAGCTTTACCATGGCAATAGAAACATCAAGACTCATGCTGATGAGCAAAAATCCACTACTGGTTTTTATCATGTAGAATCGTCCTTGTTCAAAAACCAGATCCATTTCGTCGAATTTTTCCAGAGAATCAATAATCATTTTCCAGCTGAGAGTACTCTTCTCGCGCAGGAAACGTTTTTTATCCAAAGACTCGAACAGGACCTTCCCCTCCTCGGAGAGTAAAATAAGCCCATGAACGCCGTTCATGGCAAGAATATCTTGAAATAATTTGTCCATTACCCTCGAATGCCCTGGTTTATCAAATCAATTTACTTCTTCACCAGATACTGCGATATATTTTTAAATATACTGATTGAGAACCTGAATAATTTTATCCTGGGGACATTTCTGACTCACCCTTAGTACGATAGTAGGTTGTCCGGGAAGAACAATTTTATCCGACTCTCTCCCGTTATCGATATAGCCGACCTTAAGTCTGCCGAAATTAAACATCGAGCCCAACTCTGTTAAGAACTCTACCACATTTCCCATACTTTCATCATGGTAGATATCCTCCAGTCCGCACTTTTCTCCGACTTCACGGTATAACGTTTTACGTATTTCATCAATTCGGGAGTTTTTCGGTACCTCGACAGGTTTTGATATCGTCTGTGAAGTCGTTGTCTTCCGGGGTTCAGAATCTGGAATCGGTTCCCCCAGCTCCTCCGGCCCTTCTGAGTCAAAAAACTCGTCAGGTAAATCCAAGCTGCCGAGCTCGTCATAAAGCTCGGCCTGCACCTCTTTTTCAGCAGCAACAACACTCATGTCCGACAAGAGAACGTCCTCGTCTTCCTCTTCATCCTTCATCCCTACAGCCTTCATTATAATGGGCTGCAGGTCACTATTTATGGTGTTTTTTCGGGTCGAACATTCATTCTGAATAAATATGGTAACTTCTTCCCAGGTAAAGACCCGATAGGCTGCATCCAGTCCCTGAATCTCCCCTACCCGGGCGTCCAGCAGTTTACCGTCGGCAAAATAGAGAATTCCACCTTTTCCCGATTTTTTTTCAAGGATACGAATTGTACATGTTTTTGCTTCCATCTCCATAAGCTGCAAAAAAACCGTCGGCGATACATTGTGCATAATACCGCCGTTTGCTTCTTTTTGCAGGGTGCTCATGATTATCTTCCCGAGATCATCTACTTGAAAAGGTTTACTGATGTATGCAATAACCCCTTTTGCTTTGGCCAGCTTATACATTTCTGCAGTTCTATAGCCGGAGACGATGATTACAGGTATGTCGGGATATTTTTCCCGAGTATGGGAGAGCAGACTCATGCCATCCATTCGGGGCATCTTTAAATCCAGAATAATCAGGGAAACAGAGGTCTCTTTCAGTTTTTGCACCGCTTCGAAACCATCATTGGCCATAATCATGGTAAAATAATCAGAGTAAGCCGTAAATCGCTTTTCAACAGCGAGCAGCATTATCTGATCATCATCGACAAAAAGAACCTTTCTAACCATACTTCCACTCCGTGCCGAACCGATATGACAATTGGCAATTGTGCCACAAAACCTGGAAAACAAGGTCCGCTCATAATTGTGTTATGAGCGGACCGGAAAACAAAAGCTTTAAAATGAAGCGGTATGACTCACCTTCTTTTTTTTCGAGTCAATCGAGAAATAGAGAGACGAATGCTATCCTGCATACGCATAATTGCAGCGGCAAGATCGCCTATTTCATCTTTGGATGTGGTGGAAATTTCAACATCAAGATCGCCGACACTTATGCGATTGGCGGCGTCAGTAAGTTTTCGTATCGGCGTAACTATTGCCCTGCCGGCAAAATAGGCGATTATCAAAATGGCGACAACAGTCACACCAAGAAGAGTAAAGGCAAAGAGTCGTGCCTGTTGCAGTGGCTCAAATGCTTCACTCTTATCCTGCTGAATGGCAAGAACCCAACCCAGTTTTGTTTTCTGGGAAAAACCAATGGCCTCTTTCCCATCGGCATCAACAAACTCAACCCTCTCTGATTTGCCTTGTGCGGCTGCCTGAACCAGAGGATGCGTACTCATGTCCTGTTCCTGTAAGACAAAAGCATTATCTCTATGGGCAACAGCTTTGCCGGTTTCATCAACAAGAAAACTTCTCCCTGTGCGTCCCTGAGAGTAGGTTGTTACCAGTTCTGAAATGGCATCTCTGGTCATGGCACCAGCCATGACACCAACAATGATATCTCCGTTTTTGATGGGAACGGCCAGAACAAGAGCAGGCTGTTTTGATGTTTTCCCAATCACGTTCTGCCAGGCAATATCAGCGCCATCAGCAATATCTTTGACGTATTGCCGATTTGAATAGTCCGTCAGTGGATTACCATCGTTTCTGGCAACATTCATGCCCCGATCATCTGTGGTAAACACAAGGTACATCCAGGGATACTGAGCTTGAAGTGTTTTCAATACTATTTCCTGATCAAACTGATTCATGGATTTCACATCAGGCAGATTGGCGATGGCATTGAGCGCACGTACGTTTTTATCTATCCACTCATCCACCTTGGAGGCAAGCAAGCCGGAAATAGCAATACCGTTTTTATTTGTTTCCTCGACAATCCTTGAACTGGTCTGATTAAAGGAGAGGGCAAAGTATATGCCTCCCGGGAGCAAACTGACCAGCAGCATCATCAGAATTACCTTTGCAGTGAGACCAAGCCCTGCGCGTTTTTTTGCAGCAGGTTCGCTTGAGAGAGTGGAAGTGTTATTTTCCAAGGCAGCTGCCTGGCTCAACATATCGCTTTCTGCAGAACTTTTGGTATCTTCCGACGCCACCGAATCTGCGGCAACACTTTCGGATCTGGAGAGTTGGCTTTCGAGCAAAGCATCTTCCAGAGAAAGGGTGTCCTCCTCTTCCATTTGTCGGGTCTTGTCCACAACAATGCTGGTTGAACATCCTTTACAGTTAAAACGGGCACGATTTCCGACAATCTTGGAAGGGTCTATCTGATACTTTAAACCACATTCCTCACAAATGACTACCATTGTCCTTCTCCTTGTGTACAGAAATAAAAAAACATGAAAATTCTACTCTGCTCCCGGCACTGCCTGTGTGGTATATATCAAAAGCTTACTTTGCGGGCAACTCCTGGGGAGTTGAGGAAAATAAATCAATACCCTTTTTCTTTGATTTTTTTGAGCATGGCCTGCTTAAACTGTATCCTTTTCTCTTCTCTCTGGATTTCCTGAGAAAGAAGGTTAACAAGCTCAGCCGTACGGTGCGTTGGGAAATTTGCCTTTGTGCATCCTAAATCTTCGAGGCCATCCTCCACCACAATTCCACCTAAGGGACCAATAGCAACCGATAATTGTGATATCAAAAATGCAATGAATTCCTGATCTACCACATTCACAGCGCTTTCAACTCTTTCGACCAATTTGTATTTGATGAGTCTGGCAGTGATGGGTCGAATTGCGGCAAGATCAAGACCGACTTCCTGAGCAACCTTGCTAAGTGTTTTTTTACCGTCAAAACACATCAGAACGCTCAACATCTGACCATCCAGGGACAGCTTACCCAGATCACCGCGAATAGCTTGTTTAAAAACAAGGCCTGCTATACCACCGGAAGACAAATCCATCGACTACTCCTGTATATTCATAAGGCTCGACACGTACTTCAGACCACTCTACACCCCTTTAGTTCACATAACAAATAGTTTGTGAAAACTCAAGCGGGAATTACTGTTTTTTCTGTCTTTCCAAATGTATCATTCAGTCTCCCGTGCAATTTCCAGGCTAACAGAGCGGGAGAACCGCGCGACCCCGACCTGCAGCTATACCACCAGACAAATATTTGTCTTGTAAATTCGCAATAAATACTATTTTATTCATGTTTTTTTTGATATATATGAATATTAAGCTAGACAAACGTATTTTTACTGAATATATTGCACAAAAACGGAGAACAACTATGCTGGATAAAATGAGTTTAAAAATACTGAAAATACTTCAGGAAAAAGCCAGAATACCAAACACTGAGGTTTCCAGGCAAGTCGGCTTGGCTCCCTCTGCCGTTCTCGAACGCATACGTAAGATGGAAACGCAAGGCATAATAGACGGCTACGAGGTGCGACTTAATCCGGAGCGATTTTTCCGAAATCAGGTTGCCTTTGTCAAAGTCGAAGGCCTCAACACCGCAGATGCAGACGGAGGGATAGGCAAGACACTTGCCGAAATCGATGAAATTCAAGAAGTTCATTATATCGCCGGCGAAGACTGCTATCTGATCAAGTTGAGAGTTTCCGACACCAGGGAGCTGGCAAACTTTCTTCGTCGAGCAATCTACCCCATACCGGGAGTGCGCTCCATCAGATCATCCGTTGTTCTGGAAACATACAAGGAAACAGCCAGAATCTCGATTCGATAATTCATTCGTCAGGAACAACTATGCCGATTTCAGCATCTTTCAAAAACCACCTTTATCCAAAACTGCAGGACATTGCTTCCCATTTCACCACTCCTTTCCATATCTACGACGAAGACGGTATACGTAAGACATGCCGACAACTCAAAGATGCTTTTGCAGGGATAAAAGAGTTCAGAGAGTACTACGCCGTTAAAGCCCTGCCAAACCCCGCTATTCTAAAAATTATGGCGGAAGAGGGCTTCGGCTTTGACTGCAGTTCCGCCACGGAACTCATCCTCGCTCGAGAAGTGGGCGGTAGAGGCAATGACATCATGTTCACCTCAAACAACACCAGTAAGCGCGACTTTCTTCTTGCGGAAAAGGACGGAGGCTGCATTCTCAACCTCGATGATATCTCCCTTCTTGATAAAGTTCCCACGATTCCTGACACGATCTGTTTTCGTTACAACCCCGGTGAGCTTCGCGGTGGTAATGATATTATCGGCAAACCGCTCGAGGCCAAATACGGGGTAAGTCATGAGCAGATCATTGATGCCTATCGACGTGCGGCCAAGCTCGGTATCAAACGATTCGGCATACATACCATGCTGGCTTCCAATGAGTTGAACCACACCTATATGGTGCAAACATCGCAAATGCTTCTTGACCTGATTGAAGAAATAGGCGAAAAACTTGGAATTCAGTTTGACTTTATTAATATCGGCGGCGGCCTGGGAATACCTTACCGACCCGAAGAAACACCCTTCGATCTTACAAGAATGGCTCAGAAAATTACGCTTCAGTTTCACTCTTTTGCAGAGAAACACGGCTCTATGCCGGCCCTCTATATGGAAAGCGGCAGATTTATGACCGGCCCACACGGTGTTCTGGTAACAACAGCGATTAACAGAAAATCAATTTACCGCACCTATGTCGGTGTTGATGCCTGTATGACTGCGCTCATGCGTCCGGCCATGTATGGCGCCTATCATCATATAGAGGTGCTGGGCAAAAACAATAATGACGCAACGGAAATTGTTGACGTGGTTGGTTCTCTTTGCGAGAATAATGATAAATTTGCCATACAGCGGCAGCTGCCGCCCATTGTCGACGGCGATCTTCTCATCATTCAGGACACGGGAGCACACGGTCACGCCATGGGGTTCAACTACAACGGCAAACTTCGCCCCCAGGAACTGCTGCTGCACCAAAATGGTACGGTGGAGCTTATCCGGCGGGCAGAGACCGAAGATGATTATTTCCAGACGTTACATTTCCAGAAAGACGTGCTGGAGATCCAGTAAATAGAGCTGAACAACTTCCTGAGTAAGATGAACATCGATATCGACCTGTTTCTTGAAAGTGTCGCCGAGGCCGTTGCCGATAAAAACGTTCCGGTTGTCGATCTCATAGCGGTGCAGACAAAAGATCCGTTCAAGGTACTTACCGCTACAATTCTGTCGGCACGAACCAAGGACGAAACCACGGCCCATGCCGCAGCCAGGCTGTTTGAAAAGGCGCCGACTCCTGCTGCCCTGGCCCGTCTTTCTGTTGATGAGATCGAAAAATATATCTACCCAGTCGGTTTTTACAGAAACAAAGCTAAATTCCTCGCCGCACTGCCGGCGGCACTGTTACAGTTCGACAACCGAGTTCCCGACACCATCGAAGAGTTGCTTCGCCTGCCCGGTGTCGGCAGAAAAACCGCTAACCTGGTTGTTGGAGTCGCATTCAAAAAGCCGGCCATCTGTGTCGACACTCATGTGCACCGCATTATGAATATCTGGCGGTATGTTGACACCATAACGCCCGAGCAGACCGAGACGGCACTGCGCCGTAAACTGCCCGTCGAACACTGGATCTCCAGCAACACCCTGCTGGTCGCTTTCGGCCAATCCATCTGCACTCCCATTTGGCCCAAATGCGACCTCTGTCCTCTTACCGCAAAATGCCCGAAATACGGCGTAACTCCTAGGAAAACCCGTACTATGACACCTAAAGCCACCGCGAGCGAACAGACCTTTATCTCCTGGAATGTGAATGGCATCAGAGCTGCCGAAAAAAAGGGGCTTATTTCTGTTATACAGGAGCTGTCGGCAGACATTATCGCTCTGCAGGAAACCAAGGCACAGCCGGAGCAGCTTTCCCCGGAACTGAAGAACATCGACGGCTACCTCTCTTTTTGGCACAGTGCCGAACGAAAAGGATATTCAGGTGTGGCGATCTACAGCAAAAAAAAGCCACTTAGGGTAATAGAGGGGGTTGGAGAGGAGAAATACGACCGTGAAGGGCGTGTCCTTACTCTGGAATACGATACCTTCTTTTTCGTCAACATCTACTTTCCCAATAGCGGTCCGGAACTGCAAAGGCTACCATATAAGCTGGACTTTAACGCCGCCCTGCACGCCTTTGTTGACAATCTTGCCGCCCGGAAAGGAGTCGTTATCTGCGGCGACTACAACGTCGCCCACAAGGAGATCGATCTGAAAAATCCTCAATCAAACACCCAAAATGCCGGTTTCACACCGGAAGAGCGTGCTTGGATGGATCATTTTATCGATTCAGGCTTTATCGACACCTTCAGAATATTTAATCAGGAGGAGGGGCAATATACCTGGTGGAGTTACCGCTTTAATGCCCGAGCGAGAAACATCGGCTGGCGCATCGACTATTTTTGCGTCGATGCCAAAAGCCGCCCTCGAGTCATTGATGCGACAATACTGCAGGACATCATGGGCTCAGACCACTGCCCTATCCTTCTCAAATACCAAACCAAGGAGAAATAACACCATTTACGGCAATGGACCCTCCAGGGCAAAAACGGTTCTGCACAAGAAAAGAGAATAATTTTTCTTTTTCATCCGCCGCCAACCGCTTTGAGGACAAGAAGGATGGCAGTATAGGTCAGCACGGACAACAGGGTTGTCTGCATAATCATTCAACGCTCTCCGAATATGTTGTCTTTTTCGTCTTTCTGCATATAATCTATAAATTTGCGGTGGCCTGCCGGAAAGCCGTAATTCTGCAGATGCTCTTCTTTCACCCAATGATACTGCTGGGCCGCAGAAAGATCAGGCAGGATTGAATCTCCAGGCAAACGGCAAAGATAGCAGTGCAGGGTCACCTTATATTTGGTGTAATAATGAATTACAGTGGTTACTTTTCGGCATATTTCAACAACAAAGCGTGTCTCTTCCCAATACTCGCGCAACAATGCCTCTTCGGGACTTTCTTCAGCTTCGAGCCTTCCCCCGGGAAATTCCCACAAGCCCCCCCATATATCATCATCTTTTCTCTGCTGAATGAAAATATGACCGTTTTTAATAAGCATACCGGTGGCCATTTCAATATGGATGGTCTGTTGTCCTCCTTTTTTGACGGGTCGATCATCGACAAAATTCCCTTGATAGGCGCTACACTGTCCAGCAACCGGGCAATTTCCGCAATCGGGGTTTTTCGGGGTACATATCGTGCCGCCCAAATCCATAAGTGCCTGATTAAAATCTCTGGCCTCCCCGGACGGTAAAAGCAATCGGGCAGACTCCAAAATTTCTTCACGCACCCCCCTGTTCTTCAACGGCTGGTCAATGTCAAAAATACGGGCAAAGACACGTTCCACATTGGCATCAACCACTGGAATATCGGCGTTATAGGCAATGCTTGCGATGGCCGAAGCGGTGTATGGCCCTACGCCTGGAAGTTTAAGCAGTTCATCATACTCCCGGGGAACCCTGCCGCCATTCTCGGACTGCATCACCTGGGCAGCCTTATGGAGATTTCGGGCCCGGGCATAATAGCCCAGCCCTTCCCAGTATTTCAGAATTTCGTAGGAAGAACTCAGCGCCACAGATCGAATATCGGGATAGCGCTTCAACCACCTTCTGAAATAGGCAACCCCTCTCTCCATCTGGGTCTGTTGCAGCATGATTTCAGAAAGCCAGACCTGATAGGGATCATAGGTCTTTCTCCAGGGCAGATTTCTACCGTGATTACGAAACCAGCGCAGTAAACTACACTGAAACAAAGGTATATCAAAATTCATCATAATAGAGGGAGGTTGAGCAGTAATACAAAATAAAACCCTTTCCTGAATAATAAGCCGTCATGGCTTACCGGCAAAAAAAAAGCTTACCCGAGGTATATCTCCCCGAATAAGCTCACGGCTTCTTTTCAACCTGCATATATGCTACATTCTTCGATACAGTTGCAGGGCTCTGTCATATGTCATGATATTTTTCCAGTCGGGGCCGAAACAGTTCTCCCAGAGAGGAACAAGGCCCAAAGCCACTTTCACCATAGTGTCCAATGCCTCATCTCCAAGTCCGCTGGTCAGGTTGCGTGGCAGAGTGATATCGTGGCGAGCCATCATTTGACGGAATTCCTCAACACCTTGAGGATACACATCGTCCAGATAATCGAAGGTTATGCAGCAACCGATACCATGATGCGTTCCAAGAACAAAAGAGAGGCCGTAGGACAAAGCATGGCAGGCCCCTACCTGAGAATATGCAATAGACATTCCGCCGAACAGAGAGGCCATCATCAGCTTATCGTCTCCGGCATCGTGATCTTCGAGGAAGACCTGACGGCACAGTTCGATGGATTTCTCTCCATAGGCCCTGCTGAATTCGTTGAGATAAGTGCCCTGCAAGGATTCTACATCATGTATATAACAGTCCATGCCGGTATAAAACCATTGAGCTTTGGGTACGCCGGCAATGAGTTCCGGATCGAGCACCATCTGATCAAACAGGGTGTAATCGGAGTTGATCCCAAGCTTTTTTTCCGGACCGGTCAAGACAGTGGTACGGGAGACTTCCGCTCCAGTTCCAGAAAGCGTTGGAATACCGACATGATAAACTGCAGGATTTTGAATGAGATCCCAGCCCTGATAATCGGCTGCCGAACCAGGATTGGTGAGTAAAAGGGAAACAGCCTTGGCAATATCCATGGCGCTGCCACCGCCGATACCAATGACCCCATCGGGAAGAATTGGAGAATGTTCCTTTATTCTGGCGACCAGCTCATCTATATATTTTGTCTTCGGCTCGTCATCAACATTGACATGGAGAAGAAAATCATTGTCCCGCAATGGAATTCTGCCCTCCAGGGTCTTTCCCTGAAAGACATCGTCGACAACAAACACCATAGAGGAGTTCCGGGTCACTCTCCTTTCCCGGAGAATTTCATCAAGTTGGGCAAAACATCCCCGCCCGAACATTACTTTGGGTACGACACTAAAATTTCTATACATTTTGAAACCTAGAATGCTTTGAGGACAATTAAAAAATACCTGCTTCCACGGCACAACGCCTGACAGCCAAGCTTTCCTCCTTACCAGAAGGAAAGAGAAAACTCAACCATGATTTGACGGTGTCAGGCTGACGGATAGATCCCATGGTGAACCTGCTCACCATGCAACAACAACCGAAACGGGATAATTGCAGTCAACTTTTGCCGGCGGTTTTCATGGTCTGCAATATCCCGATGAGATCTCTGACAATGGCACAATCACATTGCACACTGCAAAGTTGAAGGTTTTCCTTATGAAGACAATGCGTCGGACAATCGTCTGTGAAGGTTTTTCTGCTGCGGCCGGTATAAAGGGGAATGACCGGGTTGAGATCGTAGAATTTTCCCACCTTTACAGTCATAGTGGTGTAACACCCCTCCACCTTGTGGGTGAAATAAAACAAGCCCAGCTCCAGACTGGTGAAATTGGCCTGATATCCATTTAATTCCAAAGAGTTGTCATGAATAAAAGCTGTCCTGTCACGCCACACCGTGGCACACATGGGACATTTTTTAAAAATTTTCTGTGTCACAATTGCATACTCTGTTCGAATGAGTGTCGGTCCAGGAATGAGGTGTTTATGAGTTGGCGCAAAATAACAAAAAAATCACGCGCTCAACCTCTCTTACGTGTAAATATACTACAGCATGGTCTGTCGGCAAGGAAGTTTGCTTCCTTTTAACCATAATTTTGAAACTGGTACGAAAAGATAAAACAGTTTACTATAAGGTTAGAGCCTATTAACAACACTGCATCTGTAGAAATCCTGCCAGGTATTTCACTTTACGAGGAGGCCGTCCGAGACGTCAGTAAATGTCAAAGCAATTAAATATAACCGACTCCATGGAAAAGCCTGTCAATATTCCATTGGCAGAAAGAGCCAGACCCGATGAAATCGACACGATATACGGCCAGGGTAAAATCCTCGACCGCGGCTCGATTCTTAGAAATATGATAGAACAGGACGATTACAACTCTTTCATTCTCTGGGGACCACCCGGTACCGGTAAAACCACCATTGCCCGGCTGATCGAAAAACAGACCTCACATAATTTCCGCTTTTTCAGTGCGGTTCTGACGAAAATCGGCCAGGTCAAGGAGCTGATGGAGCAGGCCGACTTTCTCCTTCGAGCACAAAAACGCAAAACTCTTGTTTTCATAGACGAAATCCACCGATTCAACAAATCGCAGCAGGATGCCTTCCTGCCATATGTTGAATCCGGCGCCATAGTTTTGATCGGCGCCACCACCGAGAATCCTTCATTTGAAGTAATTCCCGCACTGTTGTCGCGATGTCATGTCTTTGTCCTCGAACAGCTAAACAGAGAAGAGATATGCACCATCCTGCAAAACGCCATAACAATGTTCCCCCACACAGTCAACATCGATGCCGAGGTGTTCGACATCATAGCTGATCGTTGCGGCGGTGATGCCAGGCGAGCGTTGAACACCTTGGAAATGATCTGCCGAAGAGCTGACCGAAACAGGCGCATCACCCGGGACTTCGTCCTGGAAGTTCTGGCTGTGCGCTCCATGTTTTACGACAAGGGCGGCGAGGAACATTATAACCTTATATCCGCCCTGCAGAAATCCATACGAGGCAGTGATCCACAGGCAGCTCTGTACTGGATGGCACGCATGCTTGAGTCAGGAGAAGATCCCCTGTACCTGGTCAGAAGACTGGTGCGCATCGCCAGTGAAGATGTCGGTCTGGCCGACCCCAATGCCCTCGTTCAGGCCATTGCCGCCAAGGAAGCCGTACATTTTCTGGGAATGCCGGAAGCCAATACCGCCATGACGCAACTGGTGGTCTATCTTGCCACGGCACCAAAGAGCAATGCCTGCGAAACAGCCGCCCTTGCAGCCCGGCAGGATGCCCGCCGAACCGGCTTCCAGAAAGTTCCTCTGCATATCTGCAATGCGCCGACTGCGCTCATGGGGGAACTCGGTTACGGCAAAGGATACAAATATTCTCACGATTTCGCCGATAGCTACAGCTATCAGAAGTATTTCCCCGACGATATGCAGGAAAAGACCTATTACGTTCCATCCGGCGTCGGCTTTGAAAAAGAAATAGCGAAACGGATACAGTGGTGGCAAAGGCTGAAAGAGAAGCAGCCGGACCAGGACTGACGCCGGCGAGAACATGCCTCCGTATGCAGATAACAGGCTGAACCCAGGCGCTCAGCCCGTTATCTGCCGAGGCAATCGAGAAGATCTCCGGTTATCCTGCCGTTGCTGGCCACAACTCCGGCCAGAGGATATTCGTTTCCTCCCTTCATATCGGAAACTACCCCTCCCGCCTCCTCTACCAGAAGCACTCCGGCAACAATATCGTAAATATTGAGATCCATTTCCCAGAAGCCGTCCACCTTGCCCGCCGCCACATAGGCAAGGTCAATGGAGGCCGAGCCACATCTTCTGATGTCGCGTATTCGAGGCAGAACAATATTGAGATAGTAGAGATTATTTGGCTCTCTGCCGGCGCGCAGACAGGCAAAACCGGTTGCCAATACCGCGTTGATCATGGTGTCCGTGCGAGATACCGACAAAGGTACGGTGTCGTTGAGCCAGGCTCCTTTCTGACGCGCGGCGGAAAACATCTGCCCCAGCGCCGGCGCGTGGACAACGCCGGCCTGAGTGACCCCATGATGCTGATAAGCGATACTGACGGCATAGAAGGGCTGATTGTGAAAATATGAGGTTGTTCCATCGATGGGATCGATGATCCAGCTGTGATCCGCACCGTGATCGGTCGTGCCCGTTTCTTCGCCGATGATATTATGCTCCGGATACCGGGCGGTAATCTCCTTAATGATGAAATTCTCCACCATTCTATCCACTCCAGTGACCAGATCTCTGATACCTTTAAAATGGAGATCTTCGCGGCGAAGCCCCTTCGATTCCCGTAGACAGATTTCACCCGCATCACGGGCAATTTTTTTTATGAACTCAAGCATAAATGACTCTCTTTCTTTTGACGATTACATTCTTTTTTATGCAAATTTTACAGATCAAGCGTTTCTCCCCGGTTAGGTACCACGACATCGAACCCATGTGGCTGCAGAAAATCTTTAAAAGCGAGAGCCTGATCTTCTTCGCCATGCACCAACGCTATCTTTTTGATATTCAAATTTGATTCTTTGACAAAACGGAGCATTTCGTTTCTATCGCCATGGGCGCTGAAACCGCCGATTTTGACGACCTTGGCCAACAGCGGATACTCTTTGTTGAAAAATCTCATCATGGGAGGATCGCCCTTGCGACCGTTTTTTTCAAAACGTGTACCTTCCTCAACAATTCTTCGTCCCAGGGTGTTCTGAGCCATATACCCCACCACCAGGATGGTGTTTTTCGGGCTATGAATTTTGTAGCGCAGATGATGAAGCACTCTGCCGGCTTCACACATCCCCGAGGCGGAAATGACGATATGAGGAGTTTTCTCTCTGGTAACGGCCATGGATTCTTCCACGGATTGCGTGAAACTGACCTGTGCAAAATGAAAAGGGTTCATGCCGTTCTGAAGGAAGGTACGATGCGTGTCGGTATCATATACCTCCGGATGTTCACCGAACACCTTGGTCAGACTGGTTGCCAGCGGGCTGTCAACCCAGACGGGTACCCTGGGTACACTTCCCTCGTTATACAGTTCATGAATATAGTAAAGTAACTCCTGCGTCCTGCCGAAGGCAAAAGACGGAATCACAACCGAGCCGCCCCGTTTGATCGTCTCACTGAGTACATCACGCAGGTGTGGTTTGAGGTCGACGATGGCCTCATGGTCTCTGTCCCCATAGGTACTCTCCATAACCAGAAGATCGATATCCCTGTCCTCTTCTGCAAAATCAAGCGCCGGATCGCGTATGATAGGTTTATCAAACCTGCCGATATCACCGGTATAACAGATCCTTTTTGTTGTTCCATTGCTGTTGTGTGTAATAATACTCACCGCCGAACCAAGAATATGGCCGGCCTCATAAAATTTACAGGTGGTGTCTTTTCCAACAACAACTTCTTCCCTGTAAGGAAGTCCCTCAAACATGGCAAGCGCCTTTTCCGCATCGGCCATAAGGTAGAGGGGCTCTATTTTTTTCAGGCCGTATTTATCGATAAAGTCGTTTATAGCGGAGTCTTTTAAACGGGAAGATCCACTCTCTTTCAGGAGAGCTTTAATTTCGGTAACATCCCTGCCGTTGATTTTGCTGGCGGGAGAAGCTATTTCAGCAATAGCTCTTTTAACAATCTTATAATTGAGATACTGGGCATCCGATTCCTGAATTTTGGCGGAATCCGGCAACAGATAACGACAGGCATTCGCGGTTGCTCTGGTACTGAATATCCTCCCCGGAAAATCCTTCCTGGTTACCAGCGGCAACCGGCCGGAATGATCGATATGGGCATGGGACAGGATTATATTGGTGATAATGGAGGGATCAAAAGGTATAACGTTATTCTTCTCAGCGGCCTCTTTCCTGTGCCCCTGAAACATACCACAGTCGAGAAGAATTCTATCCCCGTCAGTGGTCAACAGATACATTGAGCCTGTCACCTCCCGTGCTGCTCCAAAAAAAGTAATATGCATTAACAAGCTCCTTTTAAAAGGATAAAGAAAAGCCCCGGTAACTCCACCGAGGCGGCAGCATCATTGCCGCGCAGAGGCAAAAAGACGCACAACCTGCTCGGCCGCTTTTTCCAATAGAATGGCGGCATCGACCATGGAACAACTCTGTTGCAGCGGTTCATTGCAAATGGAAAAAACAGCATCGATCCCGAAGGTGTGTAACTCCTCGATTCTTGCACCAACCGCCCCACAAATAGCAACACAGACCACTCCGGCTCGTTGTGCCGCCCTTGCCACACCTGCCGGGGCTTTGTCGAACTGGGTCTGAAAATCGATCCGGCCCTCACCGGTGATAACCAGATCAGCGCCAGGCAGACGCTGAGACAGGCCAAGGATATCAAGAACCAGCTCAATACCTTTTTGCAGCCTGCCGCCGAAAAAGGCATGCACCCCTGCCCCCAGTCCCCCTGCAGCCCCACCTCCAGGCAATCCGGTCACATCAGTCCCTAAATCCCGGTATATAACTTGAGCAAGATTACAGAGCCCCTCATCTAAAGCCCTTACCTGATCAGGGTCAGCTCCTTTCTGGGGAGAATAGACATATGAGGCTCCTTCAGGACCAGTCAGAGGGTTGCTGACATCACAGGCTGCTTCGATACGAACGTCTTTGAGCCGTCCATCGGCCCCAGCACCATCGATGGCAGCTATCCGGATGAGATTTTCCCCCACGGGTTCAAGTACGGCACCGTTACAATCAAGAAATCGGTACCCCAGCGCCGCAGCGGCACCAATCCCGCCATCACAGGTGGCACTTCCGCCAAGACCGAGAAGAATACGACTTGCACCGAGATCGAGGCAGTTTTTAAGCAACTGCCCCGTTCCAAAAGTGGTGGTTTTCAGAGGATTTCTCTTTTCCTTCGGTATCAGAACCAATCCTGAGGCCTTGGCCATTTCCACAATAGCTGTGCTTTGACTGGTGATATAGCCAAAATGGGCGATAATATCCTGCTGCAAAGGACCGGCTACCGTGGCGCTGTTGATTTCTCCCTGCAGGGTTCTGGTAAGTATTGCCACAAGACCGTCGCCACCGTCGGTTACCGGCAGACACTCGACTTCTATCAGTGCAGAAACACGAAGAATGCCGCGCTTGATAGCCTCGGCTGCTTGATAAGCATCGAGGCTTCCCTTAAAACCGTTCGGGGCAACGATAATTCTCACAGCAGGGCTTCCGCTATGGAGTCACAGACATAGTCAATGTTCTTACTGGTCAGCCCAGCCAGATTGATACGCCCACCACCGACCACATATATCCCCTTGGCACTGCGCAGCCAGGCCACGGTATCGTCATTCAGCCCGCTGAAGGAAAACATACCGCGCTGCTCTTTAATATAGGAGAAATCAGTAGCGATTCCACGCCGCATTAACCCTTCAACAAGGGCATGTCGCATGTCAATGATGCGTTGTCGCATATCATGTAACTCTCGAAGCCACAGGGCTTGCAACTCCTCGTCCGTTAAAATGGCGGCCACGGTTAATCCACCATGAGCAGGAGGGTTGGAATAGAGAACCCGTATGTTTTTTTTGAGATGACTCAGGGCTACAGCTGTTTCTTCAGCCGATGGGGAAACAACGGTGAGAGCACCGGTTCTTTCATTATATAATCCAAAATTTTTAGAAAAAGAGCTCGCCGTAAAAAAATCTATGCCGGCCTCGGCCATCAACTCAACCGCCAGACGATCCTCATCGACACCGCTGCCGAAACCCTGGTAGGCAAAATCGAGAAAAGGTGTCCAGCCTTTCTCTTTGGCTATATTTGCGATACGCCGCCACTGTTCTTTATCGAGATCGACTCCGCTGGGATTGTGGCAACAGGCATGGAGCAGAACAATATCAGCTTTTGCCACGTTCTCGAGGCATTGGAAAAGTGCTTCAATATCCAATCCTTTACTTTCTTTGTCGTAATAGGGATAATTTTCTATTTTAAAGCCGGAATCCGTGAATATTCCGACATGATTGGCCCAGGTAGGAGTACTGACCCATACCCTTGCATCAGGTAGAAAATGATGCAGTAACTGAGCACCGACACGCAGGGCGCCGGTACCTCCAGGCGCATGAACGGTCGCCGCCCTTTTGCTTGCAATTACTTCACTCTCTGCGCCAAAGAGAAGTTTTTGGACACACTGGGCATATACCGGATCACCGGAAATCGGCAGATAGCTTTTGGAGGTCTCTTTCTCTAAAAGTTTCTTCTCCGCCCTCTTAACACAGGCAAGCACAGGGGTATTCCCTTGATCGTCCTTATACACACCAACGCCGAGGTTAACTTTATTCGGATTGGTTTCTTTTTTAAAGGCCTCAGTCAAACCAAGTATCGAATCGGCTGGTGCAGCGTCGACGTCCTTCCACATGTACTCTACCTCCTTAAAAAAAAATGATACCACCAGATTACCGATTTTCCGCAAAGTTCTTTCGGTATACCGATAGCGCAGCAACACGCCGCTCGACTCATCCTCTTACATCAGTTCATATCAAGATGCTGCAGACAATCGCAAACTATTATGCACAAACAGCATAACTTATGCCATAAAATTCCTTGTCTTTCCTTTCTGAAATGATGATTGTATTCATGTATATGTGCAAATGTCGAATATTTTACCACTTAAGTACCTGAATAAACATTGACTTCCAAATCTGCTATGACAATGTAGTATTATATGTTTGGCCTTTTTTGATTCATGATGGTATAAGTGGAGCATAATAGTGTGCACTCCATCAAACTGATTGTATTTCTAGAAGTATTCTTTCAACCGGCAATTTGACCCTGAAAATAACTTAACAAAGAGACCAAAAAGATGGATGAAGCTTTAATTCTAAAAAAACTGGATGATATTTCCAAGGAAGTGCGTTCCCTGAAAGCAGAAGTGCTCGAGGAGGTGCGCCAAGAACTGCAACCTGCCAAACCAGCCTCTTCCCTTTTTACAGAGTGCCTTGCCGAAGTGGAAGAAGACCATACCAGGGAGGATTTGACACATCTGGTAAAAAATCTTCTGGCCAACGTTGAAACTCTGCACTCGCTGTTGCAAACGGTTAAAGGCGCCATGGAACTGAAGGACGAAATTGAGCCTGTTGCCAAAATAGCCTATCCCATGGCTATTGAAACAATAGCAGAGGTGAGCGAAGGCCTGGATACTGAACAGATCAAGCCATTGATCAGAAACACCCTCAGTAATCTGGAAAATTTTAATACGGCGCTCAATTTGCTCAAAGCGGGCATGGAACTCAAGGACGAAATTGAACCCATTGCCAAAGTGGCCTATCCCATGGCTATCGAAACCATTGCTGAAATCAGCGAAAACCTCGATATGGACCAGGTCAGACCACTTATCAGAAATACACTCGGCAACCTGGAAAACTTCAATTCAGCTCTGCTTATGATGAAAGCCGGAATGGAGCTTAAAGATGATATTGAACCGCTGGCCAAACTTTCCCTGCCGGTGATTATTGACTTTTTCACCAGCATCAGCGGTTTGATGAAACTCTCCGGCTCCGCCCTGCAAACCGTCAAAGGTATGGATATAACAGAGGAACAGGCTGAAGCCATGAGCAAGGTCCTGGAAGATATAGACCTGAGCAAACCAAACAGAATCAGCATGTTCGGGATAGTTAAAAAATTAAATGAACCGAAGGTACAGGAAGCACTGGGTGCCACATTTACCATGCTGGAAGTTTTCGGTTCTCTATTACAGGCTTATAGAGAAAATGACACAAGCAACTAATGTCTTTTCAACAGAAAGACAATAATTTAGAAGCGATTCACATTTACTGTCGCCTTTCCCTTTCAGGAAAATCCGGCAGGCAACAACAACATAATGGATAGGAGGCGAAACAGATTATGAAAAAACTCGTCATTCTCGGTGCCGGTTGCGGTGGTACCATGATGGCCAACAAGATGAGAAAACATCTTGATCGTAAAGAGTGGAACATCACCATTATCGATCGGGATAATAACCATGACTATCAGCCCGGCTATCTTTTTGTCCCTTTTGGAATCAACTCCTTGAAGGAAATTCGGAAAACAAAAAGAGAGTTTTTAAAGCCGGGTATAGATTTCGTGATCTCTGAACTGGCCAATGTAGACTGGGACAAACAGGTAATTACTACCGAAACCGCCGGTAAATTCAGCTACGATATTCTCATCATGTCCACCGGATGTGAGACCTTGCCGGAAGAGGTCGAGGGGCTTGGAGAAACCTGGAATAAGACTGCTTTCGGTTATTACACCTACGACGACTGTATCCAGTTAAAAAAGGCGCTTGCCCAATTTGAAGGCGGCAAGCTTGTTGTCAATATAGCGGAAATGCCCATTAAATGTCCGGTGGCGCCTCTTGAGTTTGCCTTTCTGGTGGACTGGCATCTCCATGAGCGCGGTATTCGTGAGAAAGTTGATCTGCAATTTGTCACCCCTCTTACAGGCGCCTTCACAAAACCGGTTGCAACCGCGGTGCTTACCCAGGCCTGTATGGAAAAGAATATCAATATTGTACCGAATTTCGCTCTCGGAGCCGTTGATGGTGAGCGAAAGGTTATTCAGGCCTTTGACGGTCAGGAAGTGGATTATGATCTGCTGGTCTCCATCCCGCCCAACTTCGGGTCTCAGGTCATGATCGACTCCGGTGTTGCCGATCCTATGGGATATATCCCCGTAGACAAGCATACCCTGCAGCCCGAGGGCCATGACAACGTCTGGGTCCTTGGCGATGGTACCAATGTGCCTACCTCAAAGGCTGGCGCCGTAGCGCATTTCCAGGCGGATATTCTCGAGGAAAATATTGTTGCCTATATCAACGGCGAAGCCCAGCATGCCCGCTCCGACGGCCATGCGCTCTGATTCATCGAATCAGGCTTCGGGAAAGCCTACGTCATAGACTTCAGCTACGATATCGAACCGGTAATAGGAGAGTATCCCTTTCCGGCAATCGGCCCCATGGGACTGCTGCAAGATACTAAATTTAACCATATATCAAAGCTGTTGTTTAAATGGGCATACTACAATCTGCTGCTGGCAGGCGCCTGGCTGGGACCGCCAAGCCTGCAGCTGGCCGGTAAACGAATGGACATGATACAAAAGAAATAGCTTTGCTGTAGCACACAAAGAAAAAACCGCGGCGACAGTCTGTCACTGCGGTTTTTTTTATGTATTTTTCAGGTTAGGCAACTATTGCATCAACACATATCCTGTATTTTCCCGGGGCAACATGAAGAAAAAGACCAAACTCTTTATGCATGGTCTCCATTTCACCCTCACCCGCCAAAGGAAGAAGAGGTGTAATGCGGAACTCACCACAGCACTTTCCGTCTCTTTTTGCAACGACTCTCACTTTCTTGACAACTCGAAGAATGGTCTCGGCAATCTCTTTTTCAAAAGATTGCAGCTGTTCAGGGATGACAATCACAGCAACATCACCAATTACATCATAACCACGCACCAACTGAGACACATCTTTTTCGGCCAGAACGCCTTGCAGCACCTCCTTGAGCTTTATACTCTTCATACTGAAAAAATTCGGGCTAGGAAAAAAGAACCCTCACAACGCCATGTAACTGTGCTGGAATCTGATATTTGCCGGGAGCCGCGCAAAAAAGACTCCCGGCAAAAAGACTATAACACAAGATAAGGCTTCATTTTTTTAAGAGATTTTTCGCCGATACCTTTCACAGCGGCCAAGTCGTCAAGGCTTGTAAAGTTACCATTCTCTTGCCTGTGTTGCACAATTTTCTCTGCTGTCTTGGGACCAATTCCAGGAACCTGAACCAGCGCTTCCATATCGGCCGTGTTGATATTTATCTTTTCGACTGCCGTCTGCACCTGCTCACCTGATGATTTCGATGCAGCAAAGGTAAAGGTAGCCGGCATGGCAAGTGACAGGGCCAACAGAAGCATCAGGATTACATTCATTTTTTTCATTTTTTTCTCCTTAAGTTGAGTAGGGTTTATAACAGGGAAGAGATGTCTCTTTCCCCTTTCCAGCCCCACTCTAGCAACCCAATCTGACATTTTTCTCACAAAATTGAGTGGATAGAGAAAAAAAATAAAAAAACATTTCGCCTGAACAACATCATATATCAAGTCGCACCCATCTGGTGCAGAATCGGTACGCTGCTTCGAGCATCTTTTTTTCAGGCAGGCCTTCATGAATTAAAGCATGAAATCCCCCTGCGGTATCACGATACAGTAACATACCTGCATCAATCTTTTCTATCTGGCTGTCTGACGTAACTGATATCGGAGTATCTAGATACGTAAATGATAGCTCATCGTCCTGGTACTGATAATAAGCCATCTGGGCCATTGCCTGAAACTCATGCTTGGTCGATGCTCTGTTTTTATCTGAAAACGTCTGTATATATCCAGCCTCCATCATCGCTTTTTCAGGGACGACGATGATGCTGACACAATCTTGCACTACTTTATCCCGCACATGAATTTTCAACATTTTTATACCTCGGCAAGAAACCTAAATTTACGAAGTCTGCAAAACACTACAACTCTACACGATATATATACGTACTGTCCGCCCTTCTCTTTTCACAATCAGAGAGGAGATATAACATACAATAAATCCATGATAATCAATTTAGTCACTCTTGATATTTAAAAGGAGAATCTGCAGCACCAATTTAAACGACGACGGGGAACCCAATCCACACAAACTCATCTATTGACAAGATGGTTGTTTTTTCACTTCTCTAATTCTTAAAAACTTGCCGCCCTTACCCACAACAGTAACTTTTCAACCTTTTATTCTTGAGTTTTGTTTATCGTTCTGATAAATATTAATGATCTTAGAGATTAAGTATATCTGTTTTACAAACAGATATATGCAGAAAAAGGATCTGCACAACCTTGGTGTTGAGACTACCCGGCACCGACGATTCAGTCGCCGGCTCTACATCATTTTTGTTGTTCTTCCCCAAAAAAGATTCATAATCATCTCGGAGGAGTTTGCATGGAAAGCACTACTGGCGTCACTCCCCAAAGCCCGAATCACCTTATCGCTGAAATTGACCCCCCCAAGGGAACCAGCCTGGAAACATTTCTCAAAACCGCTCTCAGCATTCGCGGAAGGGTAGACGGCGTCAGAGTCACGGATGGTGAACATGCTATAATGCGTATGTCACCACTAGCACCCTGCCTGGCTCTCAAAGAGAAAAATATCACGCCAACCATGATCATAAATGGCCGTGACCGCAACCGTATATCTTTTCAGGCCGATCTTCTTTCCGCCTCTGCTCTCGGCATCACCGACATTGTTCTCAAGGAAGGACATGACCCGACCGAAGGCGATCAGCCGGTTGCCAAAACCAGCGGAGACCTCGACCTCATTACCATGCTGAAATGCGTTCGCAGTCTCAACGAGGGGCACGACCTGGCCGGCGAGGTTTTAGACGGTCACACCGCCTTCAAGGTAGGTCTGGCGATGGATCTATCAGACGATGTTAATATCAATCGCGAAAGAGCAGAATTTTTTGTCCGACTGGTGGAATATGGTGTCGACTCCGTCACACTGGGCCCCACCTATGACCAGAATATCATCGAACAGTATATTCCCTTTGCGGAACAGACCGGCATAAAGCTTTACACCTCGCTGATGTATCTTAAATCGGTAACCATGGTTCGTTATATTAACAATCTTCCGGGCACACCTTCCATTCCCCAGGAATTTCTCAAAAAGATGATGCAGGCCCCGGTGAAAAAAGAAGCCGGTATGCAAATAGCTGCCGATTTTCTCCGCGATTTGAAGCCACTGGGGCACGGCGTTGTCCTGCTTGCTTTAGGATGGAAAGATCGCCTGCCCGAATTCCTTGATCTTATTGACCGATAGAGGACGGATGAATGCGCCTGTGAATACTTCACCATTCAACAAAAACCTGGCCACCGTCACACATGAGCTGGGCTCTAATCTCTATCTCTACCAGATACTGGAAGAGACACCAAACGGTGTTATGGTTGTCAATTTAGAACATCAGGTACTCTATGCCAATCCCGCAGCGGCAAGGTTTCTAGGAGCCGTCCACAGAAAACTGAATGACAGTGATCTGAAAAAAGCACTCGGCCATGACAATATCGAACTTTACCATCTCATCGAGACTTTTTTTCAATTTCCCGAGAAACGCGATGAATTGCGCATACGATATGAAATTCAAATAGAAACCGGCGAAAACGAAGTTCAGATTCTCGACGCAGTGCTCGTCTATCCGCCTTCATCACCGAGCTATTACCTGCTCTATCTCATAGACATCACGACGCGGAAAAAGCTGGAAGGCAGGCTGCGCCGCAGAAATGCCTTTTTTCATAATCTTATCGAGTCATCGGTAGACGGCATAATAGCTTCAGACATGAAAGGGAACCTCATTCTCTTCAACCAGAGCGCCCAGACCATGCTTGGCTACGACGATGAAGAAAAATTCAAACTGCATGTTTCAGGACTCTATCACAAAGGCATGGCCCAAACCATCCTCAGAAGAATGCGCAGTGACGACCATGGCGGAAAGGGAAAACTCAAGCATCAGGAACTTATCGTCAAACATAAAAACGGCCCGGATATCCCGGTGAACTTTTCCGGGGGTATTATTTACGATAATGATCAGGAGATCGCAACTTTTGGAATTTTCCGGGATTTGCGCGCCATACTGCAGATAGAAGAGGATCTCGAGCAGACCCATAACATGTTGATGCAGTCCGAAAAAATGGCCGGACTGGGCCGACTTGCCGCCGGTGTAGCTCATGAGATCAATAATCCGATGTCGGGAATTATGCTCTATTCCAATCTGATCAAAGAAGACCTGGGAGAAGAGCATCCCGCCAACAATGACCTGCAAACCATTATCAATGAAGCAGAGCGTTGCAAGGTCATCGTCGCCGATCTGCTCGAATTTTCTCACCAGACCAGCTACGAAATGGCAATGATCGATCTCAATGAAGTTATCCGCAAGACTCTGACCGTCGTACAGAACCAGCCACTTTTTCAAAATGTCACAATCAACCTGAACCTCATGGATAATCTTGCTCCTATCTTCGGCAATTCCATCCGCCTCAATCAAGTAATATTGAATATTATCATTAATGGCGCCCAGGCCATGGAAGGTCGCGGCCGGCTCAATATAAAAACCCGCACCCGGGCCAACCATGACATAAACGAAATTATCATCAGCGACACCGGTCCCGGCATCCTCAAAGAGCATATCGATCAAATATTTGAGCCGTTTTTTACCACCAAAAGCACGGGCGAAGGAACCGGTCTGGGGTTGTCCGTTTCTTATGCCATTATCAAGGAACATAACGGCAGCATCAGAGTATCGTCCGAACCCGATGAGGGAACCACCTTCACCCTGCGATTTCCAGCCGTTCTGGAAACCTTGATTGGAGAACATCATGAACAGTGAGCCCATTTCGCCCGAAAGCGGCAACAGGAAGTTCAGCCACAAGCTGGAGTCGATGGCCATAGACGTCAAGGCCTGCTATCAATGCGGTCGCTGTTCATCGGGATGCCCTGTATCTGAATTTTTCGACTTCAGTGTCATGGAAGTCGTCCGCCTGGCCGGTTACGGCATGGAGGATCGTCTGCTGCACAGCAAAACCATCTGGCTGTGTGCCGCCTGCGAAACCTGCGCCAGCAGATGTCCAAACGATATTGAAATTGCCGCCTTAATGGATGTACTCAGGGAGCTTGCCCTGCGCAAGGGGATACAGCCGGCTGAAGAACGAGTTCCTGTTTTTCATCAATGCTTTCTCGACTCGATCAAACACTGGGGCAGGGCATATGAGATAGGCATGATCGGCGCCTATAAACTCCGTTCCAGAGATTTTCTGGGAGACATGAAACTCGGCATAAGCATGTTTACAAAAGGCAAATTGTCCTTGATGCCTCACTCTGTTCGCGAAAAAAATGAGATCCAGCGGATATTCTCCGGCAAAGGCAAGGAGTATGAACGATGAAATTATCCTACTACCCCGGATGCTCTCTTCAGGGAACGGCGCTTGACTATGACAAATCCGTCAGAGATGTCTGTGCTGCGCTGCATGTTGACCTGATCGACATACCCGACTGGAACTGTTGCGGCGCCTCTTCGGCCCATATGACCAATCATGAAATAGGCATGCGCCTTCCCATGCGCAATCTTCTCATCAATCATCAGGAAGGCCGCGACATCCTTGTTCCCTGTGCCGCGTGTTATCAACGCCTCAGGGCCGCTGACCTGGCTCTGCGAAAGAATCCGGAGTTCTGGGATGTAAGCAGCTACTCTCCCGACTTTCACATCATTCATATCAGCACTTTTCTCGCCGCAGAGGATATCTCGGCACGCATCAAAGAGAGTCTTCGCCTGACATTCAACAACATGCCGATAGCCTGCTATTACGGCTGTCTTTCCCTGCGCCATCCCAAAATTACCGGAGCACACCAATTTGAAATGCCCACTACTCTGGAAACCATTGTCGGTAGTATCGGCGCCGCACCGGTCAAATGGTCGCACCGGACGGAATGCTGTTCCGGCAGTCTCACCATGGCCAGACCCGACATCGCCAGAAAACTTGTCGGCGATATCAGCGTAGCAGCAAAACGCGGAGGCGCCGCCGCCTTTGTCACCGATTGTCCCATGTGTCAGGCCAATCTCGAAAGCCGCCAGCTCGACAACAATGCCGAGGAGAGCCTGCCGGTATTTTATGCAACGGAGCTGATAGCAGCGGCCATTGCCGGCGACTATCCGCAAAAACAGGGCAGGGTTCATCTGGTCGCCCCCGATATACTCAACACCTATATCACACCACGGCAACACGTCAGGGAGGAGACGACATGAGTCAGAATCTTCAAACCGGCCGTACCGATACCGTAACTCCGACCGGTGCTGTTCTCGTTCTCGGAGGCGGCATCAGCGGCATGCAGTCGGCTCTTGACCTGGCCAACTCAGGCCTGCTGGTCTATCTGGTGGAAAGTTCACCCGCAATCGGCGGTAAAATGGCTCAGCTTGACAAGACTTTTCCTACCAACGACTGCTCCATGTGTATTGTCTCTCCCAAACTTGTCGAAGTAGGACGGCACAGAAACATTGAGCTGCTGACACACAGCGAGCTGCAGAAACTCGATGGTGAAGCCGGCCGTTTTAAAGCAACTATCATTCAGCACGCTCGCTATGTCGATGTAGCCAAATGCACGGGCTGCGGTCTCTGCGAACTGGTTTGTCCAGTGACGCACATTTCCTCCTTTCCCTTCCTGAAAGACGATGACGATAAAAAGAAACGGCTTCGGGCAAAGGAAAAACGAACCATCAGCACCTCTGGCCCTGTTGCACCGACATCTCTGCATGCCTGGACCTTTACGGTGGACGAAGAAAAGTGCTCCCAGTGCGGCAGTTGCAAGCGAGCCTGCTTGCAGGATGCCGTCACCTGGCAGAAAAAGGAATTTGCCCGCATAGACCAGGACAAATGCACCGGGTGCGGAGCATGTTTAGCCGCCTGCCCGGAAAAATACGATGCCATAACGGTAACGCACGCCCCTGAGCTTGATAAAAGTCTCGGAGCGGCGCTACACGAGAGGTCATTTCGGCTGAAACAATCTCTGCTTAGCAGAGAGTCAGACGATTGTATCCGCTGCGGTCTATGTGTCATCACCTGCAAAAAGATAATGCGGATTGGTGCCTTGAAGATGGTCTCAAGCGGTATCGAAGCCGGCATCGATATCTGTCAGGCATGTGGTGCCTGTGTCTCCAACTGTCCCGTTAATTTCCTGGAAATCTCCCAAGTTACCGACAAGGAACCTCGACCGCTTTATGATACCTTTAACGAAAACCTCTCTTTACGTAAACCGATCAATATCCATTATCCGCAAGCGGTGCCTCGCGTGCCGGTGATAGACGAAGAGAGCTGTGTACAGCTGAATAGCGGCGGTTGCGGCACCTGCGCCACCATTTGCGGCGTTGGCGCCATTGCCTATGACCACAGGCGGAATGTTCGGGAAGTAGACGTGGGCTCGGTAATTTTTTCACCTGGAATAGAAGTTTTTGATGCCGGAATCCGGGGTGAATTCGGCTACGGCATGTATAAAAACGTGGTCACTTCCATTGAATTTGAACGGTTGCTGTCCGCCTCGGGACCGACTTCCGGCACCGTGGTTCGTCCAGGCGATGGCGCACATCCTCAAAAAATCGCCTGGATACAATGTGTCGGTTCCAGGGATAAGACCTGCAACAGAGATTACTGCTCTTCCGTCTGCTGCATGTATGCCGTCAAAGAGGCGTTTATCGCCAGAGAACATGACAAATCCATCGAGCCAACTATCTTCTATATCGACATGCGCTCATTCGGTAAAAATTTCGACGACTATGTCAGCCGCGCCGAAGAAAACAATGTGCGCTTTGTGCGTGCCATGGTCAGCCGGATTTTTGAAGACCCTCAGACCGGCAACCTGGAACTGCGTTACGTCGATGAATCCGGCAGCAAGCTTACCGAAGAGTTCGATATGGTGGTGCTTTCCGTCGGTATCCAGGTCCCTGAGAAAACCAAACAACTGGCCGAAACTCTGGGTATCGAGATCGATCGTTTCGGTTTTACCCAGACTCCGACCTTTTCCCCGTTGTCTACTTCGCGTCCCGGTGTTTTCGTCAGCGGCGCCGTCAATGGCCCGAAAGACATTCCCGAGACCGTCAGCGAGGCCTCCGGCGCAGCCCAGGCTGCCGCCGCGAATCTTGCCGTCGCCCGGGGAAGCCTGATCAGCAAAGAAGTTGTACCGGAGGAGCACATTCCCGAGCAGGATGAAGAGTTGCGCATAGGGGTCTTTATCTGTCACTGCGGCACCAACATCGCCTCTGTCGTCGACGTCGAGGAAGTCACTGCATATGCCGCAACCCTTCCCGGCGTTGTCTATGCCGAACATCCTCTGTATACCTGTTCGCAGGACACTCAGGAACGTATCCGTGATATCATCAAGGAACATAGATTGAACAGAGTGGTGGCCTCGGCCTGTTCCCCGACAACTCACGAACCGCTCTTCATGTCTACCCTGCGCCAGGCGGGTATTAATAAGTATTTCTTTGATATGGCCAATATCCGGGACCAGTGCTCCTGGGTCCATCCCTCGGAGCCGAAACTGGCTACGGAAAAATCCAAAAGGCTGACCCGGATGGCGGTCGCCAATGCGGCCATGGGTGAACCCCTGCAGGAACTCGAGTTCGAGGTAGATCCCGGTCTCCTGATTATTGGTGGTGGACTGGCCGGCATGACGGCAGCAGAAGAAGCTGCAAAACAAGGCTTCAACGTGTATCTGGTGGAACAGCAGGCCACCCTCGGCGGCCAGCTGGCAAAACTGCAGAGAGCCTGGGACGGCAGCTCTTTTGCCACCTATCTAGGGCAGCTGCAAAACCGTCTCGAAAATAACGATAGAGTCAGAATTTTCACACATTCCATGGTGGTGGAACAGTCCGGCTTTGTCGGCTCTTTCGTTACGGACATCATGACCCCTTCCGGGGCGACCCGCACGGTAAAACACGGCGCCATCCTCGTTGCGACCGGTGCGGCGGAAAATCGCCCGGCAATGCATGGTCTCGGCGATAACGACATGGTTCTGACCCAGACGGATTTTGAATCTTTTCTGGAAGAGGGCGACATCGGGCAACTGCGTCATGGGGGTGTGGTCATGCTGCAATGTGCCGGCTCACGCGACCAGGAGCATCTGCCCTATTGCTCAAGGGTCTGCTGTAACCAGGCGGTAAAAAACAGTCTTCGACTCAAGGAAAAAATCCCCGAAGCACGGGTCGATATTCTCTACCGAGACATGCGCTGCTATGGCCTGGGAGAGCTGAACTACCACAGGGCGCGCATGGCAGGCGTGAATTTCATCCGCTACCAGCCGCCACATGCTCTGCCGGATATCCGGGTTGCAGAAAACGGTATCTCCGTCACCGTTACGGATCCCTCGATCCGGATGGCAGTCAATCTTCATCCGGCTATGCTGGTTCTCTCCACCGGCATCAAGCCACGAGATACCGAAGAACTCGCTTCAATGCTCAGGGTACCCCGCAACAGTGCCGGGTTCTTTATTGAAGCACACGCCAAGCTGCGCCCCGTCGATCTCCCCAGCGAAGGGTTGTTCATGGCAGGTACGGCCCATGCCCCCAAAGACGCCGGCGAAACCATATCCCAGGCCCAGGCGGCGGTGGCCAGGGCCACCACTATTCTGGCCAAGGAAAAACTGCAGATGTCCGGAATTGTATCAACCGTGGACCCCGCCAACTGTGCCGTCTGTCTTACCTGCGTCAGGGCCTGCCCCTATGGGATACCTTTTATAAATGAAAATCATACTGCGGAAATAAATCCCGCACTTTGCCAGGGTTGCGGCATCTGTGTAGCTGAATGCCCCGCTAAAACCATCTCTCTGGGACGTTTTGAAGATCGCAATATTTTTGCCAAATTAAAGGCCTACGGCGCGGAAAAATCAAGTGTTTTGTCAATGGCACAAGCCAAAGGAGTTGAATGATGAATGACTTTAACGCAAGTGTCATCGTTTTTGCCTGTCGCCATTGAGCGTATACCGCAGCGGACCTGGCAGGTTCGGAACGACGCTCCTATCCACCATCGATCAGCATCGTCATGCTGCCATGCACCGGCAGGATTGAAGAGTCACTCTTGCTCAAGGCCTTTGAAAACGGAGCAGACGGCGTCATGGTCATTGGATGTCTTGAGGGTGACTGTCACTATGTCTCTGGGAATATCAGGGCTAAAGCACGCGTCAAGCGCGTCTATTCTATCCTGGAAAAAATCAATATCGGTGCTGAACGCATCCGGATGTACAACCTCAGCGCCGGTGAAGGCGCCAAGTTTGCGGCGTTTGCCAACGAATTCGTCAACACCATCAACGAACTCGGCCCCAGCCCCATCAACACACGGCGCGAGCAGGAAACCATGAAGGCTCCACAGGAGGAGATGCCATGATTACAGGAACCCCAAAACCCATCGAGGAAATTCTGGAGATGGTGGAACCCTACGATACCATTATCGTGGCCGGGTGCCACGGCTGTGTTACCGTATGCCGGGTCGGCGGCCATAAAGAGGTCGAGGTACTGTCCTCCACTTTGCGTCTCGCCCGGGAAGCAGCGGGAAAGCCGATCAGTATTAAAGAAATCAGCCTGGAACGTCAATGCGACCCGGAGTATGTTGAGAGCATGCGCCCCTTTGTTGAAGATTATCAGGCAGTTCTCTCCATCGCCTGTGGAGCGGGCATTCAATTCCTGGCGGAAAAGTTCACCCATACGCCTCTTCTTCCCGGGATCAACACAGGATTTCTAGGGGTGACGGAAAGGCAGGGTGAGTGGTCGGAAAGATGCCAAGGGTGCGGCGACTGCGTCCTCCACCTCACCGGCGGCATCTGTCCGGTGACACGCTGCGCCAAACAGCTTTTCCATGGGCCCTGCGGCGGTTCCACTGCTGGAGTATGTGAAGTCGACAAAGATGTGCCCTGCGGCTGGCAACTCATTATTGACCGCCTCAAAGCCTTAGACCAGATGGACAATTATACCAAGCTGAAACCCTATAAAGGATGGAATTCCTCAAGAGACGGCGGTCCACGCCGAATTATCAGGGAGGACATGATATAATGAAATCCGGAAGCAATCTTGAAAAAGTTCTGGCGGCCGGGCATTTCTCCGTCACGGCGGAGTGCGGACCTCCCCGGGGCGCAGATCCCGAGCACGTCAGAAAAAAAGCAGCCTTTGTCAAGGGTAATGTTGATGCCTGCAATGTCACTGACAATCAGACTTCCGTCGTGCGCATGAGTTCTCTGGCCGGCTGCATGCTGGTAAAGGAGTCGGGCGTGGAACCGCTCATCCAGATGGTGGTGCGGGATCGCAACCGGATCGCCCTGCAGTCTGATCTGCTCGGCGCCTCCGCCCTGGGGATTCGCAATCTCCTCTGTCTTTCGGGTGATCATCAGAAATTCGGTGATGACCCCCAGGCGAAAAACGTTTTTGACATTGATTCCATGCAACTGATCCATCTTGCCCGCACCATGCGGGATGACGGGGTTTTCCCTTCGGGCGACAAACTCGAGGGAGCACCCAGATTTTTCATAGGGTGCGCCGTCAATCCTTTTGCGGACCCCTATGAAATCAGGATTCCCCGCCTGAAACTCAAGATAGAGGCCGGCGCTGATTTTGTCCAGACTCAGTGCATCTACAACATGGCTACCTTCAAACGTTATATGGAAGATGCCAAAAAGCAAGGGTTGCACGAAAAAGTAAAAATTCTCGCCGGAGTTACTCCCTTAAAATCAGCCGGAATGGCAAAATTTATGAACAAATTTGTCGCCGGTATCGATATTCCCGAAGATGTCATCAAACGCGTCGCCGATGAACCAAAAGAAAAACAGGCGGCTAAAGGTATCGAGATATGCATTGAACAGATACAGCAGTTACAGGAGATGGAAGGCATAGCCGGCGTGCATGTTATGGCCATTGAGTGGGAGGAAAAACTTAATGAAATAATCGGTGGCGCCGGCCTGCTTCCCCGACCGATCGTAGCATAAAGAGCAATGTATTCATAGAGCACTTTTAATGGAGGATATCTATGTCAGAGAAGAAAAAGATCCTGCTGGTGGACGACGACCCTGATTTTGTTGAAGCTGTAAAAGTTATCGTTGAAAAAGGCGGTTACGAGGTCAAGGTGGCCTATGACGGTCAGGAAGGGTTGGAGGCCGTGGCAGAAGAGAAACCTGACCTTATAGTGCTTGACGTAATGATGCCGGTCATGAATGGACATGAAGCCTGCGCCAAACTGAAAAAGAATAAGGAAACGGCTGAAATTCCAATTATTCTTTTAACCGCGGTTGCCGACCGGGTCACCACCAGCACCTATACGCACCGAGATATGCTGGAGAGCGAGGCAGACGACTATATTCCCAAGCCGGTCGAGCCCAAGGAACTTCTGGAGCTTATCAAAAACTGGGTGAAATAGCAGCGCGCGGCCAAAAAAACCGATACTTCCAAAGGTGCTTTTTCAGACTGCTGCTCTATAAAGTCTGCTGTTGTCGTAGAAAAAGTATCCTGTAATACCCGGCCCGACCGGGCCGTTGGTCAGGCCGTTGTGGAGGCTGTATCGCACTACCCCCTTTACCGGAAAAAGCCATGGATACCATCAAGATACTTATTGTCGATGATGAAAAAGTAATCCGCGAAGGAGTTGAAAGGGCCCTGTCGGGTAAGGGATACGAAATCGCCAAAGCAGAAAGTGGTGAACACGGGATCGAAATGATCAAGGAGAATACTTTCAATATTGTTCTCCTTGATCTGATGATGCCCGGCATCGACGGGTTTGGAGTACTGGAATGGATTAAAGAAAACGAACCGCAAATCCAAGTCATCGTCATCACCGGTTTTGCCACGGTTTCCAAGGCGGTTTCGGCCATGAAACAAGGGGCTTTTGACTTCGTCGGGAAGCCATTTACCCCGGATTATATTCGCATCGTCGTTGATCGAGCCATTGAAAAAATCTCTCTTCGCGCCGAAACCAGAAAATTACGCCAGGAGAGATCGCTCAGCCTGGAGGCCATCCAGCGAGAACAAAGCAGGCTCAAAACCGTTTTCAGCTGCATGGTGGAAGCAGTAATAATCACGGATACCGACGGTATTGTGGTTCATCATAATCCTGCAGCCATCAAGCTCCTCGAAATTCAAACGGATCCGGTGGTCGGCAAACCGCTCTCCGCTTCCATCCAGGACATCAACGCCGTTAACATGGTGAAAGAGGCAATTAGCGGTTCCATTGTCGTTACCCGGGAATTTGCGCCGGGATCCATTTCAAGAAAATTTTTACGGGCACATTGCTCACCGGTAAAATCAAGAAACGGCAGCGTTCTCGGCTCGGTGACCACCTTCGAGGATATCTCAACCCACAAGCAGATAGACAGGATGAAATCGGATTTTGTCGCCATGGTTGCCCACGAACTCAAATCGCCTTTAGCGTCCATTGAACAAATGATATATGCTCTGCAGACGAATTGCGAATACGAGGCTGTTAACTCATGCAACTCTCTGCATTCGCGTATGACAATTCGCACCAAGGATCTGCTTCGGTTGATCGACAATCTCCTCAACCTGTCCAAGCTGGAAAGTGGAACCGTCGTCTTTAATCTCGAACCCATCAGAGGACATGAAATCGTAAAAGAAATCCTCGACATTGCCAAACCACAGGCAGAAGGGAAAAACATAACCATCAACTATACCCCTTGTGAGGAAGACTGGTGGTTCAACGTCGACTACGATCATATCCGTACCGCTTTCATGAATATTATCTCCAATGCCGTCAAATATACACCGGAAGGGGGCCTCCTCGAAATCCAGACATCCCTCAACGGCGGTCTGGCCAATCTGATTGTGAAAGACTCAGGCATAGGAATCAGCAGCAAGGACCTGCCTCATATCTTCGATCGGTTTTATCGTGTCAAAGGAAAGGCAACCCGCCACATTACCGGTTCAGGTCTTGGACTTTCGCTGGTTAAAGAAGTGGTTGATGCCCACCAGGGATACATTGAAGTAACCTCAACACCCGAGGTGGGAACCACTTTCACACTCAGTTTTCCCATGACGAATCCAGCATCCTGAACTCAGGACCCAGCAATTGGCTCTCTCGTCCCGGCACTTTCTCAAGGATATTCTTGTACCCCAAACATAGAAGAAAAGGCGTCAGTACACCGCTTCAAAGATTCTGAGACATTTTTTTTTCATATCAATGGTGGCTATGCTATACTAAGTTGCTGCATAGCTAAACGATAAAAGTCCATGATTTTCTCAGAAAAACAGTTGATAACTTCATAAAGGATAGTATCATGAATAAGAACGATTTCCGCAAAAGCCTGAAGGTTAACGGCAAAACATATGATTATTATGACATCACACTTCTCCAGAAGAATGGCGTTGCCGACATTGACAGACTGCCCTTTTCCATTCGCATACTGGTCGAAAATCTATTGCGAAAGCTTGATGGCCGGATAGTAAAAGAAAATGATCTGCTGGCAATAGCCGGTTGGCAGACGAGCTATGCTACTCCAGCTGAAATTCCCTACCATCCGGCCCGAGTCCTTATGCAGGATTTCACAGGTGTTCCGGCGGTGGTTGATCTTGCCGTCATGCGTGATGCGGTGGCGGAACTGGGCGGTGATCCCGCCAAGGTCAACCCCATGGTACCTGTCGAACTGGTGGTTGACCACTCCATCCAGGTTGATTTTTCAGGAACGAGCAAAAGCCTGCTCCAGAACGTGGAAAAAGAATATTCGCGTAATAACGAACGCTACACCCTATTGAAATGGGCCCAGAAAAGTTTTGCCGACTTTAATGTGGTTCCGCCCAATTCAGGAATCTGCCATCAAGTCAACCTCGAGTATCTCGGCCGGGTAGTCATAGCCGACGAGGCCGACATCGCCTATCCCGACACTCTGGTGGGCCTCGACTCCCATACTCCAATGATCAACGGTATCGGCGTTATGGGATGGGGAGTCGGGGGTATAGAAGCCGAGGCGGTAATGCTTGGCCAACCATATTACATGTCTATTCCCGAGGTGGTCGGTGTAAAACTGACAGGCAGGCTGCAGGAAGGGGTCACGGCAACGGATCTGGTTCTCACCGTCACCGAGCTTTTACGGCAAAGCAACGTTGTCGAGAAATTTGTGGAGTATTTTGGTTCGGGTCTGGCCAACCTCTCCATTCCCGACCGGGCTACCATTGCCAATATGACTCCGGAATATGGCGCCACTCTTGGTTTTTTCCCCATCGATGATAAAACAATCGAATACCTGCACCTTACAGGCAGAACGGAAAAAGCCGAACTGAGCGAAAAGTACGCCAAAGCCAATATGCTGTATCGCAGCGACAACGAGACGGCGGAATACAGCCGGATCGTCGAGCTTGATCTTTCCACCATCACTGCATCACTGGCAGGTCCGGCACGACCGCAGGATCGAATCTCTCTCTCAGCCATAAAAAACACTTTCGAAGAAATCCTCGGGTGTGATTATAATCGAGACGCCTCCCAGAAAAACATTTCCGATTTTCATCAGGAATCAGGTTGCTGCACCACCCTGCCCCATAAGTGCACACCTGCCGGAAAACGGCAATTTGGCCTTGAACTTAACGGGCAGAAGGAAACCATTGGAGATGGCAGCATCGTCATTGCCGCCATTACATCATGCACCAACACCTCCAATCCGCATGTGCTGATGGGGGCAGGATTAATGGCCCAAAAAGCGGTCGAATTCGGCCTGCGTGTTCCCTATCATGTCAAAACATCCTTTGCTCCGGGCTCAAAAGTGGTACGCAACTATCTCAAAGATGCCGGTCTGATGCCCTACTACGAGGCCTTGGGTTTTCATCTGGCCGCATTCGGATGTACTACCTGTATCGGAAACAGCGGGCCCCTGCATCAGGAAATCGAGGACCTGATAAAAAAACATGACCTCAACGTAGCTGCGGTACTCTCCGGCAACCGAAATTTCGAGGCCCGCATACACCAGCAAATTAAATCAAACTTTCTTGCTTCCCCCATGCTGGTAATCGCCTTTGCCCTGGCCGGGAAAATCGACATTGACCTGACCGGCGAACCTTTAGGCCTTAGTCCCAATGGAGAGGAGATCTATTTGCGTGATCTCTGGCCCACCAATGCAGAAATCACTGCACTGGTACAGACACACGTCAACCGGCAAGGTTACGAAAAAGTGTACAATACTATTTTCGATGGTGACGATTTCTGGCAATCACTCCAGGTCGTCGAAAGTACTACCTTCGCCTGGGACCCCAAATCAACTTATATCAAAAAACCTCCATATTTTGATGATTTCACATTAGAAACGACCATACCACAGGATATCGACAAGGCTCGCCCGCTACTCTTATTGGGCGACTCCGTCACCACCGACCACATCTCTCCGGCAGGCTCCATTCCGGCAGACTATCCCGCCGGCACATATCTGCAGGCTCAACATGTCAGTCCTGACGATTTCAACTCCTACGGCTCACGAAGGGGTAATCATGAAGTCATGATGCGCGGCACCTTCGGTAACATCAGGATAAAAAACAAAATGGTGGCACCCAAGGAAGGTAGCTTTACCGTCAAAATGCCGCAAAACAAGGAAATGTTTAACTATGATGCCGCCATGGAATATGCCTTGGAAAAAACACCCCTTGTGGTGCTTGGCGGTACTGAATATGGTACGGGATCCTCGCGTGACTGGGCCGCCAAAGGCACCAACCTGCTAGGTATCAAAGCCGTCCTGGCATGCTCCTATGAACGTATCCACCGCAATAATCTTGTGGGTATGGGCGTTTTACCACTGGTCTTCAAAAAGGGCGAAAATGCCGAAACCTACAATATCACCGGCGAGGAGCTTTTCCGCATCGAAGGCCTGCAGGATATGAAACCGCAACAGGAACTGGTGGTCCACCTTACCCGCGCAGACGGCACCGAAATTGAATTCAAAGTGAACTCACGACTCGATACCGATATAGACATAA
The DNA here is from genome assembly GCA_964446655.1 of uncultured Desulfopila sp. Classification (GTDB taxonomy): domain Bacteria; phylum Desulfobacterota; class Desulfobulbia; order Desulfobulbales; family Desulfocapsaceae; genus Desulfopila_A. The sequence continues at coordinate 6,388 of CAYUPL010000026.1, read as the reverse complement.
CCTATTTCGAACATGGCGGTATCCTCCCCTATGTGCTTAGAAAAATTATGAGCCAATAAACATGATTGACTTATTTTTCTTGCCGGCTGAGCAATCTGTCAAGCTGATTGGCAAAAAGGTTCTTATCCCGGCTATTGAACGAGGTCGGCCCACCTGTATCGACGCCGCTGCCGCGCAGGTCATCGAGAAAATCCCGCACACTGAGCCGGGTACCGATGCTATCGGGTGCAAAAAGTTCGCCTCGCGGACTTATTGCATGGCAGTCTTTTGCCACAGCCTCAGCGGCCAGAGGGATATCCGCCGTGATGACAAGATCTCCCGGAACCAGGTTCTCCACAATTCTTTTATCGGCAACGTCGGGACCCCGGTCCACGCGGATAGCAGAAATAAAAGGTGAGGCAGGTACCCCCATCGACTGATTGGCCACAAGGGTAACATGGACTTTTCGGCGTTGTGCCGCTTTAAAAAGAATTTTTTTAATCTCAGCCGGACAGGCGTCCGCGTCAACCCATACCTTCATGGCAAATTGTCAGTTGATGATTCGTTACAACCTTCCACCCGCGGGAAGAGCATAAAACTATCAGACTGTATCTCATTTTAAAGCCTTTGGCTACAGCTTATCCGGGCTCAGGGGGACAAGCTCAGGGCAGTAGCCTAGTATATAGACTACCGCCCTGTTCAGTTATTGAAGGGATGATCTACAACAGAGGGAAACCGGCATTTTTCCATCCTTCCGGCCCGCCTTTAAGGGCGGCTGTATTACGAAAACCTTCCCTGCTATATCCGTCTGCAAGACCTGCAGCACTTCCTTCCGCCGGTCAGGCACAGTAAAACACTATTTCCTTATCCCGATCAAGGGCGGGCACCTTCTCTTTAAATTCATCCAGAGATATGGCGCCCTCCAGCCTGTATTTCCGGAATTTTGCCTCATCATTATAGGCACAGACCAACAGGGCCGCACCTGTTACCACACCCGCCCTGGCTTGTTCGGGTGAAACTCTTTTTACATCTGCCATTTTCTCACCTCCATCAGTACCGTAGACCAGGAAAACTGATACCTACCAACGTTCCGTACCAACAATCTGGTTGACATCCTCACAGGTTTTCCTCTCCTTGGCGTCAAGATCTTCATAGCGCTTTTTCGTCATATGTCGTGGTTCGACAGTGCAAACAAATTCGTGTCCATCTTTATCGTTAACCCAAACGAGTGAACCATAGTCGCCTTTCATTGGTATACCTCTTATATATTCTAATTTTTTTTATTTGTTGTCTTGCTTCCTGCAACACCCTGCATATCAAGAAATGCTTACTTCTTTAGCATTCCCTGAAACTATTCTGATAGTATAAGACCAATCCGGGCTAACACAATATCCGAATTAACTACCTATCGCGTCAGAAGACGGTAGATATCCGTCAGTCTTGACGGCAGCTGATTGATATTCTTGACGAAGGTATAATTTCCCCGGCCAAAAAGATATTCGAGATAGTCGTGGGATTCCTGATCGATGGTAATGCAGTACGTAAAGATTCCTTGCCCCCTGGCTTCGGCAAGAGCCTTGCGGGTGTCCTCAATAGCGTATGTTCCTTTGTAATCATCATAATCTTCCGGCTTGCCGTCGGAGAGTATCAGCAGCAGTCTGCTTTTACTGTCAATCCCGGTCAGATGTCTGGTCATATGCCGTATGGGCGGTCCCATTCTGGTATATTCTTTTGGCGAAATAGCTGCGATTCTCTCTTTTACCCCTCGATTGTAGCGTTCTGCCATATCCTTGATCTGATATACTTCGGAACGCATCCTTCTCATTCCGGAGAATCCATATATTCCATAGTTGTCCCCGACCACCTCCAGGGCTTCACAAAACAAAACCAGTGCTTCTTTGATGGCAACACCGATCCAGCCCTCCGTCGAATTGGACATATCCACCAGGAAAATGGTTGAAATGCTTCTCTCATTGCGGATAAGCCGGACAAAGACCTTCTCGGATGGCGGTAGACCGGCATACCGGTCTCCAAGGGAATCGATCAGGGCGTCAAGATCTATATCGTCACCATGTCTTCGACGTCTGGCAAATCGCTCCTGCGTCCGCATTATTTCAAACCGGCGCCGGATTTTGAGAAGATTACCTCGATGCTTGCTAAGAGTGCGCTCAACAAAGTCGGAAGTAACACCCTCAATGCGGCGCTGCCGAAGACTGCACCAGTTGCGGCGATATCCATGCCTGCGATAATCCCACTCATCATAGGGGATGAACCTCTCGGCAGCAGTGGTCGACGTCACGTTTTCTTTAGCATGGCCGGCTGTACGCCCTCGCCCCGCCAAACCAAAGGCAGCCGCGACATAGGCGTCCGGCAGAGCACCGAGGTCCGTCTGAATAGAACTGATCAGTTCACGAATCTCCTCCGGCAACTCAACAGTTTCATTGTCGATAACAATGGAAGCGCTGATTTTAGCGGCAGTTTCTTGATCACTTTCCGTCTTTTTAAACAATATCCTGGCACTGTCACCCTTTTCACCCGTATTGGGCATCTCCGTTTTCTCCTCGGTAACATTGCCCTCCTGCTTAAGAAATTCGGCCAGTACCGTGGCAAATTTGTTTTTGTTCCGCTGCACTCTCCGGCTCGTCACCGCGGCTGCTTCTTCGAAATTGAAACGATCCATAAATGGAGAGAAGCTGAAGTCATCGCAATTTTCACAATCACCGGCTACCTGCTCATATAACTCATGCAGGAGACCCAATGGCTGCTCAAATTGATCCCGCTTGGACAACAGGTCGAAAATGGCCTCCGTATTTCCTTTTCTCTTGCCCTGATCACCCCCCATGATCCCGACAAGCAGTTCCGTAAGAGGTGATTGCCGTGTAGTACGGTGTTTATGAAGGTGGCAGAGGGCTTGCCGTATGGCTCCGGTCTCGCGGATGAGGCCAGGTAATTCATGACGAAGAGCAGACATTGCCCGATCAATTTCAAGGAGTTGATACAGGTCCAACGCAAGCTGCTCTTTTGCAAAACGTTTAAAATATCTCCTGATATCGAAAAGCTGTTCAGAAGCAGGATCATTCTCCGCCGACATGCCGTTGCAACGGAACGGACTGAAGCTACCTTGTAGAATAAAACGGCTCTGCAGGCTGATCATCAATTTATAGAAGAGCAGGTTTTCGTTAGTGCTGCCAAAGATATCGGCTTTTTCAGGCAGATATATAGTTTCGGTATCTGTATATAATGCACCACCGGCCTGCAATCTGATATCGAGGCCGGATATTCCGCCACCATAAGAGGTCAAACGGGCAAGTTTGTCCTCTAAAAAAATAAACTTCCCATTTTCCAGGTCATGCAGGTGAGCCAGATCGGAGTCAGCCATATAGGCCCTGGCCTTTTTCAGTCCACCCTCTTCATAATTATGAAGAATCCGGCGCAACCATTCCTCCAGTCGCTGCTGATCAAGCTTAAGGGCATTACGCGCCCCCTCCTTTAAAAACGAAAAGGAGAGGCTGTGACTTATGGGCCAGACAGTCGGAATGGCCTGTAAAAGAATATGCTGCTGCTCTTCGGTCAGATTCTCAAGATCATCAAGAGCCTCTTCTATATCCCATTCATTGGGCTTTGAAGGAAACACCTGTTCATGAAAATTTTTCCGTAGTTCCTGGTAATCCATTGGCTCAATTCCGATCAACCTCTAAAACACCGCCCTGGCCATATCATCCAGGGAATCGATGAGTTCCTTGTCATCTGTCAGGCTCTCAATAATACCTGCCCTGCAGGCACTGCGACTGTCGATGCCTGCACGGATAAGCATGCCGGTCTGTATAAGCAGGCGTGTCGAGGCACCCTCGGCAAGCCCGGAGTCTTTCAGATTTCTGCTCATCTGAGCAATTTTGACAAGCTTTGCCGCCAATTCCGTCTCTATGGCAGCTTCCTCGGCAACAATCCGGCATTCCATTTCCGCTGCCGGATAATCAAAGGAAATTGAGACAAAGCGCTGCCGTGTTGATATCTTCAGATCTTTTGCCACACTCTGATAGCCCGGATTATAGGAGACCGCCAGCATAAAGCTGCTTGGCGCAGTCAATATCCGTCCCAATTTTTCAACCGGTAGCTCTCTTCTGTCATCACCAAGAGGATGGATGACTACAGTGGTGTCCTTTCGAGCTTCGACAATTTCATCAAGATAGCAAATGGCACCATGACGAACCGCCAGAGTCAACGGGCCGTCTACCCAGACAGCCTCGTTTCCCTTGACCAGATACCTGCCCACCAGATCGGAAGTCGACAGATCATCATGACAGGAAACGGTTATCAAAGGCAACTTAAGATACCAGGCCAGGTATTGCATAAAACGGGTCTTACCGCAGCCGGTCGGGCCTTTTAAAAGAAGGGGTAATTGATTGGCATACGCCGCCAGGGCGATTTCCACCTCATTGGCGCAGGGGAGATAAAAGGGTTCTGTCGTTATTACATGTTCTTCGATACGTTGCTGTACAAGATTAGTCATAGAGTGTCCTGTTTTCATCAATAATCTTGCTGAAAACTATAGGACAATCATTCTTATTATCAAGAGAAGATCGACAAACGATATCACCACGCATCCGTATAGCGACGAAACATCGCCATGATCTCTTCAGTAACGGGACCGGGGGATGAAGAGACTGCCATGTCATCTATATGGGTGACCGGAACCACTTCTTTATTTGAGGAAGTCAAAAATGCCTCGGTAAAGTCCGGCAGAGCAGCGCGGAGCAGCGGACCCAGCTGCGTGGAAAACTTTCCTTGCACCAGTCGTAAAACCACATCCCTGGTGATTCCCGGTAAGATTCCCTCTCCAGGGGTCATCACTGTGCTGTCTTTCACCACAAAGAGGTTTGAGGTGGTGCCCTCCAGCATATGGCCATTCTCATTGACATAAATCGACTCGACCGCCCCCCGGTTACGTGCCTGTCCAAGCGCCATTATGGCCTGAATATAATTGGTGCTTTTCGAACCGGGTACATGCCGCGTTACATCCGCTGTTACAATCCTGACCCCGTTACTATACCACTTCTCAGGAAAGGGTTGCAGTTCCGTCACCATAACGACCAGACGGGGAGTATCAAGAGGAGTAATACAATCCGCACTGTCGCCGCCGGTAATCAGAAAGCGAATATTGGCTTCATTATAGCCGTTTTGGCGGAGCAACTCTGCGGCGACATCTCTAAGGTATTGTAGCGACCAGGGGCAGGGTATATGCAGGAGGGCGGCGGAATGCCGAAGTCGTTGCAGATGATCATCGAGGTGGAACGGTTTTCCCCTGTATGTTCGAAGAAAATCAAACACGGCATAGCCACGCAGAATTGCCATATCCGATAGAGGAAGAACTGCGGCACCGGCTTCAACATAATCACCATCTACATAATAAACTGCCATTTTTCCCTCAAATTAGAATAGAATTTTTTCTTTAAATATCATCTTCAGCAGTTTCTTTAATCCATTTTTGACATATGTCCAGCACTAAAAGATAAAGAAATACCTTCTTGGCATCACAGTAGAGGCGGCTGCCCTCCAGGAAAGAACAAAAGCTTTTTAAGAACATTACCTATTCTTGACACCAGTTTCCTGGAAGTGTATGCTTGCCGGTGTGCATAATTCACATTCGAGAGATATAGAGTTCATATCTCTCCAGCATTTCAGTATTCCACTTTATCTGCAAAACGATTTTCTTTTTTTCTAACGCAGTTCTGTGCATGACGAAGTGGAGTCCGCTCAATATTCCATTCTTAAGGAGGACAATAATGGCATCCATTAAGGGAACCAAAACAGAACAGAACCTGCTCAAATCTTTTGCAGGTGAATCTCAGGCCCGCAACCGATACACCTATGCCGCTTCTGTGGCAAAAAAAGAGGGATATGAACAGATTTCAGCTCTTTTCCTTGAAACCGCGGATAACGAAAAAGAACATGCCAAGCGTTTCTTCAAGTTCCTTGAGGGTGGAGCTGTTGAAATTACCGCGGCATACCCTGCCGGAACGATAGAAAATACCCTGGAAAACCTGAAAATGGCTGCCGCCGGTGAAAAGGAAGAACACAGCATCCTTTATCCGGAATTTGCAAGAGTCGCCGAAGCCGAAGGTTTCCCTGAAATTGCGGAAGTTTTTACCATGATCTCCAAGGCCGAAGTGGAGCACGAAATCCGCTATAACAAGTTGATAGCCAACATGGAAAATGGTGAAGTGTTCAAGAAAAAGCAGTCAGTCCGATGGAAATGCCGAAACTGCGGTTATGTCCATGAAGGCGATGAAGCGCCGGAGCTTTGCCCCGCCTGTGTGCATGAACGGAAGCATTTTGAAATAAAGGAAAGCACCTACTAGTCAAATAGTTTACCGGCGAAGCAAACCAGGGTGATGACCGCTCAGCTCAC
>CAYUPL010000025.1:0-49237 GCA_964446655.1 uncultured Desulfopila sp. | reverse complement strand
GCCGCCCGGCGCCACCGTGCGGCTGAATCGGTAGCGGATGGGAATCAAACTACTGGGGCTGTAAACATCTTCGAAGGACGGCGAAATGATTTCGATACCGAGATCAAGCAGCTTTGGCGTTGCCCCCGGTATGTCCTGCTGCAAAGCCGCAGTTGGACGGTTCTTGGCCATCAATGTGCCGGTGGACAAGGTCAGCCCGTTTTTTTCGGCAAGGAGATTGTGGCTTGTCGGAAACTTTCGGCTTTGCCGGTCTGTTGCCGATTTTTGTATCTGTTCCGGCAGGTGTTTCTGCGGTGAAGTGGTTTTGCCTGTGACTGTCCGGTTAACGCCCGAGGCGCCCAGCAGGGCGCTGCCGGAGTTGTTTGCTGTGGTGGTTTCAGCGATGGCGTTGTTGCTGTTGACGGTAATGGACACAGCCGATTTTTTCTGCAGTTCAACAGGAATCCAGGCGGTGGCCTGACTGCCCGGTTTAGCGATTTTGTTGTAGGGGACGAGCTGCTCCAGACGGAAATATCCAGGCAGAGGTTTGCGATCGATTGTGATATCGATCCTGCTTTGGCGAAAGGCCTGAGGGTCAAGCTGAACAGCGCCGCTGTTTCTGATAACACAGGAAATGCCAGTCTTAGAGGTAGACAGGATTCCCCGGGGCAGAGAGGCGGAATCGTGGTGATAGTCTATCTGCTCCACGGCAAGATCCGCCATGGTAGTCGGTTTCCTGATGGTTCCCATGGTGGGGCCTACGGCAGGCTGTGTCGCGCTTGGAGAAGATAGCGGCTTTTTGGTCAGGGACGGTGGTGGTGGCTGCATCTGTTTTGCCGGAAGCGCTTTGCTGACGGCTACGATGCTATCACCTGAATTGTTCTTTTCGTTGGTTTCTGCAACGGTATTGCCGCTGTCCGCACGTACCTCAATGGTGAGGCGACCGCTCTGTTCAGGGCGATAGATCGATACAACCTCAATAGATTGACCGGCTGTGATGCTGAGCTTCTGTTTCTTGCCGACCAGCTTGTTTTTATGATAAAAGGCGACGTCGAAACCGGCGGCTTTGCCCTTGCCGGTATTGGTGACAACAGCACGAAGTGTGGTTGTCGCCCCTTCTCTGACAGCAGCAGGAGAGCAGGAAAAAGATCTGATGACCAGGTCGGCTTTTATTCCGGTCGGATCAGGACGCGCCGGAATTTTTGTAGCACCCGTTGTGGTTTTTTTCTCTGCGGAAAGGCTGCTGGAATGCTGCAGCGTCGTTTCCGGCTGTTTGGTCTTGGCGAGCGGAAGCGAGTGGTTCAGTAAAAGAAACAGGCAGAGCAGAACAGTGAGTGTGATTCGGTGCATAGCGCGATCCTTGTGCTGTGGTCTCCCCGGTAATAGTTTAAGCAGGTCGGGAGAGCCTTTTTTCCATTACGTGCCGGATTAATCGGAAAAGGTTCAACGGTGTCGCGGAAAAGACACGATAATTCTACCACAAAAGAATAGACCTGTCATTTTGATACAGTGCTAAACTTATTTGCAGGGTGAGGTTTGTTTTGCGGCGGAGAAAACACCTTTTCCTTGGAAAAGGAGGAGAAAGAAGATAGTCTGAGGCTACGGGACAGCTCCAGCAGGCTGTCCGTCGATATGCAGAAAAATACTTACAAGGAGAACGATATGACGAAAAAGAAAGACAAAAAAGACAAGAAAAAAGACGATAAGAAGAAAGAGAAGAAGGACGATTTGAAAAAAGAGAAAAATAACAAAGAGAAGAAAAAAGAAAAAAAGAAGGATAAAAAGAAAAAATAGCCACCTTTGCGCAACTACTGTGTCGTAATACATGCATGGTAGTTGTGTCCGATAAAACTTCCTCGCCATCCGTAATAAGTATAGTTTTCCATCAGTAAATGCCGGCATTGGGGCAAGGTTTAGAAAGGGTTTTTTCGTTGGACAGCAAAGCGCTCAATTAATCCATCCTTTTTTATGCCGACAAAAGACACCAGGCGGAGATATTTGAAGAACTCTTCTTGACCAGAGTGCATCAAAGTGGTGTTTCAGGGGTTTTTCGTCCATTTGAAAATTATACACAACGAAAAGCCTGATTCCCTTAAAAGGAAACCAGGCTTGGAGAATGCGCGGCAGATGTCTTCTTTGTCGTGCTTGGATTATTTCAACGGTGTATCAGCCGGTATATACTGTTGCAGAGGGCAGTTGCCGCAGCCGGCTTCAGGCAGATCGGTGCCCTTGTGGATACGGTCGATCAATGCGGCAACGGCCCTCAGGCTGTCGGGGAAGATATGCTTTTCCCCGATTATATCATAAAGACCGGTCCGCTGCATGACATTGATAACCTGGCCTTTGAGGCCGCAGATGGCAAAGCCGAGACCGGCACTGCGAACGCGCTGGACCAGCATTGCCAGAGCTTCTTCTCCTGAGGCGTCCATGTCATTGATTCCTCGGGCATCTAGCAGGATATAACGCAGATCGGGTTGTTCGTTTCTGAATTTGAGAACCTGTTCATCGAGATAGCTGGCGTTGGCGAAAAAGAGTGCGCCGTCAAAGCGAACCACCGAAATATGCCGACAGCCTTTGAGGCGATAATATTCAGCGCTTTTCAATACCTTATCTTCGTGCAGGGACAGACTCGCCACCACCGGCCGCATTGATTTATACAGGAATACGGTCATGGATAAGGCAACACCTACCATGATGCCTTTGTCGAGATGCGGTGCGAAATAAAGAGTAACCAGGAAACAGAAAACAGAGATTACACCGTCATACCACTGTGCTTTCCAGGAATGAATAAATCCTTTGAAGTTGACGAGCCCTATAACGGCCATCATAATAACTGCCGCCAGGACGGTCTGAGGTAGATGGTACAGCAGAGGTGTGAAGAAGAGCAGGGTGATGATGACCACTATCGAGGTGACAACCGATGACACTCCCGAGACCGCTCCTGCCTGCAGGTTTACCGCGGAACGGGAGAAGGATCCGGAAACTGAATAGGACGATCCTATGGAACCGAAAATGTTGGCAAGGCCCTGCCCCACCAGTTCCTGGTTGGGATCGAGTTTTTGCCCGGTCTGGGCAGCCATGGCTTTGGCGATGGCTATCGCTTCCATGAAGCCGAGCAAGGATATGATAACAGCCATTGGAAATAGTTTAAGGAAGGTTTTGACAGTTAAGTCAGGAATGGCGAGAGTAGGCAAACCTTCAGGAATCTTGCCGACAATAGCACCACCGCCCATCATCCCAATACTGCTGCTATCAAGCTTTGTATTGCCCACTTTGATCCGCCAGGTGCGACCATCGGTTTCGAGTCCGCCGGGCAGGGTATCTTTGGGGAAAAATGTATAGGCATCACCCTCTTCCACCGCCTCGAATTTCATGCGGCGTAGTTCGCTTCTGATAAGGTGAGCGCGATGTTTGACCTCTTCCACCTGGAAGGTGAGCAAAGAGATCTGACTTTGAAGTTCAATGAGGCGGGGAGTCGTGCCGTGGGCGCTGTTTTCCTTCAGTTCCTCATCTTTTTCTACACCGAGTTGAGCCCGTTTTTCTCCAAGGGTGTTGATTTGGTCTACTGTAAAGTTGAATTCGGCGACTTGCTCGGACAAGCCTTCCTTTTGAATTGCTGAGATATCTATAGAGGTGTCTTTGTTAAACCCGGTGAAATAAGATACTGCCGTGGTGATGGCAACGGCGATAAGAACATTGGGGATACGAGGGTTGACTTTTTTCAGGGTGACCATAATCGCAACAGCAACAACACCATACATAAGCGTTGGAAAATGCGTATAATCAACGGCTGCCTCAGCGACTCGGATCAACGTTTCATAATGATGAGGAGCTTTATCGACATACACCCCGAAAAATTTGGAAAACTGGGATGAGGCAATGATAATCGCCGCGGCATTGGTAAAGCCGTTAACAACCGGATGAGAGAGAAAGTTGACGACAAGCCCCAGGCGGAGGACTCCAAGAAGAAACTGAAATATCCCTACCGTCAAGGCCAGTACTATTGAATAGGAAATAAACTCGGCTGATCCGGCCGTCGCCAGAGGCTCAAGAGATGCCGCCGACATTAACGAGACCACCGCAACAGGACCCGTGGCGAGCTGTCGACTTGATCCAAAGAGTGCTGCAACCATCGGTGGCAGAAACGCAGCATACAGTCCATAATACGCGGGTAGTCCTGCAAGTTGAGCGTAGGCCATGGACTGGGGAATGAGAACCAGGGCGACAGTTATTCCAGCAACGAGATCGATTTTAAATTTGCCGGTATCGTAATCTTGAAACCAGGCAAGAAAAGGGAATATTTTTTGAATCATATAAACACCTGTGAAATATGTCAGTTTAAGAAGATTACGTTAACAGAGAGACTTTCCCTGTTGTAAAATCATAGAATGAAGGTATGACCTTGACTTCTTTATCCTTTACAAAATCGGCGATAATAGGTTCGGACGCTGCCACTTGTGCGGCAATAGAGCATGCCAGCTCTTTAGCGGCATTGTCGACAAGATCGCCTTTTTTGTCTTTTACCTTCTTGATTGCCGCTTGAATTTGCGGTGTGAATGAGGCCATATGCCCATCAAGTTTGATTTCACTTGCCACCGCTCCGATTGCCCCACAGCAGGAGTGTCCCATGACGATAACAAGTGGAGTTCTGAGCTGCTGCACAGCATATTCAATACTGCCGAGAGTGTGGTCGCCGATGATGTTTCCGGCAACCCTGACGACAAAAAGATCTCCAATCCCCTGGTCGAAAATATCCACCGGAGGCACTCTGGAGTCGGCGCAACAGAGAACTGTAGCGATCGGTTGCTGTCCTCCCTTGGCCAATTTTCTGCTTTCTTCGCAATGGTTGGGGTGTTCGAGATTGCCGGTAATAAAACGGTTGTTGCCATCCACAAGGATTTGCAGTGCTTCATCTGCGGTGGGGCGTAGTTTGCCAATTCGTCCCATCGTATTTCTCCTATGATTGTTTTAAAGAGCTTCTTTGGTGCCAGGCTCTATTCCAGTAACAGTGCCATAAATGAGCCACCATTCATTTTCTGAAAATCGACAGTCAACGCTGTATTGGTTCTAAAGTCAAGCCAAAATTCTACTTGATCTGTCTCAAATTGTGTTTTTTTTTGAAATGAAACAAATAGTGTGATATTCCTTGACATGGATTTTTGCGACTCTGACTCCTGATGGGATGCGGCGGAACGTTTTTTTTAAGAAGAAGGGATGTTTCAATTCTTCACCTTGCTGCTCACTGCGGCATCCTGGTCCCGCTCTGTTTTCCTGTTGTTTTTTCCATAACAGGTGTCTCTGCTGAGCATCAATGCTTATATTCTCTTTACATGCGAAACTGACACTCTCGTCAATATTGAACATTACAGAATACGCTTCGCCTTGCATCGGACCGTTCTTTTTGCGAGAATACCGGAAGAAATTGTGTTTGTTGCCGATGTTTTTGTGGGCAAGCAGTGTTTACAATACTGTTTATGAGGTTAACCGTTATGGGATAATGGGTGCAATAAGGGTTTTGGCCTGGAGGGGAGGATGAAGTTTACACAATTAAAATTTTATTCGGGAACTACTTCGACTCGACGCCGCCTGCTGTGGCCATGGGTGATGATTTTTCTGCTTGGCCTGCTTCTTGCTTTGGTATCGGGCAGCCGGGAAGTATTGAGTGAGGAGGATGGTGATGCGGCGCAGGGCTACGGTCTGATTCTTACCATTCAAGGAGCTATTGGTCCGGCCACCATGGACTATATTGGTCGCGGCCTTGAGAAAGCGGCGCAGGACAAGGCCCGCCTTGTCATTATCCAGATGGATACGCCGGGTGGTCTGATGAGTTCCATGCGCGACATCATCCAGGATATTCTCACTTCACCCGTTCCCGTGGCCACCTATGTCAGCCCATCCGGTTCGCGTGCCGCCAGTGCCGGAACCTATATTCTTTACGGCAGCCATATCGCCGCCATGGCGCCCGCCACCCATATGGGCTCCGCTACTCCCGTGCAGATGGGTGGTTTGCCGGGCATACCGGAAGAAAAAAAAGAGGAGCAGGAATCCTCCTCGGACAAAAAGGATGATGCTGTTGCCGACCGGGCGGAAGAGAAGGGGGCTGAAGCAGGCGAAACCGATAAAGCAGGAGAGCGGAAAACCGAAGAAGCACCTGAGAAAAAGACCGGCGACGGTTCCGCCATGGAGCGGAAAACCCTGGAGGATGCCGTGGCCTATATCCGGGAGCTGGCCGAAAAGCATGGTCGTAACGCCGACTGGGCCGAAGAGGCGGTGCGCCTGGCCTCCAATCTGGGCGCCCGGGAAGCCCTGGAGAAAAACGTTATCGATGTTGTGGCAACGGACATTGATGATCTGTTGGCACAGATCCATGGACGTACCGTCGCCATGGAAAATGGTGAGAAAACCCTGGATACCGCCGACATTACCCTGATCCGCCAGGATCCCGACTGGCGCACCCGTCTGCTTTCCGTTATCACCGATCCGAATATCGCCTATTTCCTTATGATCATAGGTTTTTACGGTATCCTGTATGAGTTTATCAATCCAGGCGGCCTGGTTTCCGGAGTGGTTGGCGCGATCTGCCTCATTCTGGCGTTGTTTGCCTTTCAGGTCCTGTCTGTGAACTATGCCGGTCTGGCCCTTATCCTTCTGGGGCTTACCTTCATTGTTGCCGAGGTTTTTATGCCCAGTTTCGGTATACTGGGCATAGGCGGTGTGGTAGCCTTTGTGGCGGGTTCCATCATTTTGATGGATGGCAGCAGTCCACAGGTCTCCCTGCCTCTTATCGGTGGTACGGCCGCGGTGGCCGGTGGATTCATGCTCTGGACGGTCAGCCGGGTTCTGTCGCTGCGAAGGCGGCAGGTGGTCAGTGGGGTCGAACAGATGGCCGGTGCAACAGCAGTGGCCCTGGATGATTTCGCTGAGCAGAATGGCATCTATAGAGGTCATGTCAGGCTCAGCGCTGAGCGCTGGAATGCCTTTGCCGAGCATCCGATTAATATAGATCAGCATGTCCGGGTTGTCCGGGTCAAAGGACTTTTACTGCAGGTTGAAACAGCCGATAAGGAATAAAAAACTATAATTTTTTGATATTATGAAAAAACCTTTTCTAAAGGAGGCTTCATGTTAATCGATCTGAGTCCATATCTTGCTCCAATAGGATTGCTGGTGATTCTGCTGGCTTCGGCCATCCGTATTCTTCCGGAATATGAGCGCGGCGTGGTCTTTTTTCTCGGCCGTTTTCAGGGTGTCAAGGGACCGGGCCTGATAATCGTCATACCGGGGTTGCAGGTACTGAGAAGGGTGGATTTGCGGGTTATCACCCAGGATGTGCCCAGCCAGGATGTTATATCGCGTGATAACGTAACAGTGAGTGTTAACGCGGTACTCTATTACCGGGTTGTCGACCCGGAGCGGGCCATTATCAGGGTTGAGGATTATGGCGGAGCTACCAGTCAGCTGGCCCAGACGACCCTACGTTCCGTCCTCGGCAAGCATGATCTCGATGAAATGCTCTCCGAACGTGACAAGCTCAATGCCGATATCCAGGAGATTCTCGATTCCCAGACGGAAGAGTGGGGCATCAAGGTCGCCAATGTGGAAATCAAGCATGTCGACCTGAATGAGAGCATGATCCGTGCCATCGCCCGCCAGGCCGAGGCTGAGCGTGAGCGGCGTGCCAAGGTTATTCATGCCGAAGGTGAGTTCCAGGCTTCGGAGAAACTGGTGGAAGCTGCCGAGGTTATGTCGCGTAATTCCGGGGCTATGCAGCTGCGTTATCTGTCGACTCTCTCGGACATGAGTACCAATAACAGCTCCATTGTGGTCTTTCCTCTACCAGTGGATCTGATCAACCACTTTCTGCACAAAAACGAGTATCCATCCAAATCCAACACATCCGAACCTGAAAACAGTTAAGATGACACTGCGAAAACGCTGCAGCAGTATCATTTCTCTCTCAAATCCCGGTGGAGAGCCATGGTTATCCTGAGCCGGCCTTTCCATCGGGGCAATCTCCCACCTCACCAATAAACACCATTTTACTCGCCCACCTGTCTGCAAATCTGAGTTGGCACATGGACTGTTTTTTACTTTGCGCCTGCATACCGAAGTATGCAGATGTATTTTATTTCCATCATCTAATATGCTGTAATTAAAAAATATAATAAAATTATCCACGTTGGTATGCCTTTTGTATGACGAGCGGCGACGGATCGTAAAGTAATTGGCCCTGGATGCATTATGCCGGGCCGCTCATTATTAACATGGAGTACAGACATCAGGAGGACTACTAATGGCTGAGGCAGATCAAAACATCGTCGTTGATCATGGCAAAAGCAGTTGGTCGGATCTGTGGACGAAAGAAGATTATCTTGCCATCTGGTTGGGATTTATCATTATCGCGACATGTCTTGTGGCGTATTTTGGTTTTGGCCCGAAGGAGGAGTTTAGTCGGAAACTGGCCGGTATCGCAGAGATTCAGCAGGTTGAATCGACCAAAGCCCCTTTTCAAACCATAGCCTGGCACGAAGCCCAGAGCGAGAAGAAAAGCTTAAAAGCTTCTTCGAATTCGGCTTTCGGTAAATTTGTCAGCCACTGGACCAAACGTCCAGGTTCCTGGAAAGACAACCCCATGGATGCCTTTATTCGTACCGAAGCTCAGGCCCAGGCTATGAATGACAAGGCCATGCCCGTCTACCAGGATGCCCAGGAAAAAGCAGCAGCTGCCCTGATGAGTGCGCAGCAGGCGGAAAATCAGGCAGCCGCGGCCGATTTCCAAAACCCGGAGCTGAACAGTGCCGCGGAAGCCGGTATTGCCGAATGGCAGGCCGCAGTTAAAAAAGCAAGCTCTGCTAAATCCAAGGCTTCCCAGAAAGCCTACAATTATATTCCAAGTCTCATTGGCTTGTGCTTTTTCTTTATTGTTATCTTTGGCGCCGGCATTTCGCTGATGGGCAAAAGCTTTGTCGGTTTTGCCAAAGGATTCTTCATCGTCTTTCTGGTAACGGTACTGGCCTATCTTCTTGGTAGCCAGGCGATCTCCAAACAGTATGGTTTCGGGGCGGAAGCCTGGGGCATCCTGCTGGGTATGCTGATTGCCAATACCGTAGGAACCCCGAAATGGGTGCTGCCTTCCTGTCAGGTTGAGTTTTTTATCAAGACCGGTCTGGTGCTTCTCGGCGCCGAGGTGCTGTTCGGCAAGATCATGGCCATCGGTGTTCCAGGTATTTTTGTCGCCTGGGTAGTGACCCCGACGGTTTTGATTTCCACCTATATACTGGGACAGAAGGTTATCAAAATGCCTTCTAAAACCCTTAATGTTGTTATCTCGGCCGATATGTCGGTCTGTGGTACTTCGGCGGCCATTGCTACTGCGGCGGCCTGTCGGGCCAAAAAAGAAGAGCTGACCTTGTCTATCGGTCTGTCTCTTGTTTTCACCGCCATCATGATGATTGCCCTGCCGACCTTTATCAAGGCTGTGGGAATTCCTGAGATTCTCGGTGGCGCCTGGATCGGCGGTACCATCGATTCCACCGGAGCCGTGGCCGCGGCAGGCGCATTCCTGGGTGATAAAGCCATGTATGTGGCCGCCACCATTAAGATGATTCAAAACGTCATGATAGGCGTAACCGCATTCTGTGTGGCGCTCTACTGGTGTTTGAAGGTGGAAAGAGACGCATCCAGAAGCGTGGGCGCCGGGGAAATATGGCATCGTTTCCCCAAATTTGTTCTTGGCTTTCTGGCTGCCTCCGTCCTGTTCTCTCTTCTGGACAGCTCGCTCGGCAAAGATATGTCGACAGCGCTGCTTGATCAGGGTGCGGTGCGCGGTGGAACCCGCCTGTTGCGTGGCTGGTTCTTCGCCCTTTCCTTTGCGGCCATCGGACTGTCCACCAACTTCCGCGAACTGGCCCAGTATTTCAAGGGCGGCAAGCCGTTGATTCTTTATGTCTGCGGGCAGAGCCTCAACCTGCTTCTGACGCTGACCATGGCCTATATCATGTTCTATCTGGTTTTCCCCGAGGTTACCGCCAGAATCTAACAACCTCATAGGAAAACTTACGTACCTGTGTTATGACAGGGCCGGGAATATCTTTCCCGGCCCTGCAGGAGGAATGAACTCCGATGAAAAGCCTGCCCCTGAGATTGCGCGATTTCTTTTTGACCCTGGCCTGCGGTCTGTTCTTTTTTTATGTTTTTCTCCCCTATCTCACCAGCACCGTTCCGGTTTTGCAGCAGACCTCCGTTTTGTTGGAGGAACATGACATTGATCCCAGCCGCTATTATTACACCGACGTTGAACAGGTGGCTGAAGGTGAGGCCTATCTGCACAGCGTACTGGCGCCGCAGTGATGCACAAATGCGGCTGACCTTGTCTTGAAGAGAGGCCTTCTCTGTGGTAGTATAGGGGTGGAAAAGTCATGTCGCCGGATCGGCTCTGCTCGTTTATTACAAGAGTCCACCCTCCGACCGTTTATCCCCGGCCGGGAGCCGTACCGAAAATACCAACATGCATATTTTTAAACCTCAAAAAATTCAAAGTAAGTTTATAGTCGGCCTGATCGGCGCCGTGGTTCTGCTTGGTTCTATCTTTTCCATCGGATCCTATAATCACATGCGCAGCGTCCTTGAAGCCGAGGTTCGCGACAAGGCCCGACTGATCTTCATGCATGTCGATTCGATACAGCACTATGTCCGTGACGTGCTGCGACCGGCCATGTACGACAGAGTTCCCGAATCTTTTATTCTGCAGGCAATGTCGTCGTCGTATATTTCCAGGAAGATTATGGGCCCGATCAATTCTTCCGGCCACGGTACCGTATACCGCCGGGTTTCCATAGATGCCCGCAATCCCGATTTCGAGGCCAATGATCTTGAACGGGAACTCATCCACCTTTTCCGCAGCCGGGATGAGGGTAGTCAGGATGAATTGTGGCAGGGATATAAGATACTGGACGGGGAAAACTACTACGTCATGGCCAGGCCGGTCCGCTTTGTCGAGGAATGCATGTACTGTCACGGCAAGGTGGAGGATGCGCCTGCCGAGCTTCTGCAAAAATACGGCAGCTCCGGTTTTGGAAAGGAACTGAACAGTGTTGCCGGTGTCGATTTCGTCGGCACGTCAGTGCCTAAAAGTGTCGGTCGGGTACAGCAGACCATATTGACCTATTTTGCCTTCTTTGCTCTGGGGGCGCTGCTCTTTTTTTTCACAACCAACCTCCTCTTTCGTATGCTGGTGGTCAGAAATCTGAAAAGGCTCAACACCGTTTTCCGCCGCAACGTAGAGGATATCGAGGATGCGACGCTGCTTAACCGCCTGGAACAGGGAGATGAAGTCGACGAGCTGGTGGAGGGGATCGAACAGATGAGCGAACATCTGTTCGAAGCCAGAAGCCAATTGCGCAATTACGCGGAAAATCTACGTAAGATGGTTGATGAACGTACCGATGCCCTCTCTGGTGAAATAGCTGCCCGGCAGGCCGATGTGCAGCTTTTTGTCCGTCTGCTGGAGGATATGTATAAAAGCCGGTCCCGTGCTCAGCTTTGGCAACTTGCCCTGCCGGAGATCTGTAAACGATTTGGAGCCAGACGAATATCCTATGTCTGTACCATGGGTCCGCAAAGTTCATTTGTCTGGCCGGAGGAGGACACTGCTCCTGAAGCACCTGCTGAATTTGTAAATCTACTGACGGGCGGTGTGTGCGTTTTCGATGGCGCCGATGTCTATGTCCCGGTGGAATCGGGAACCGGCAATGCCGAAGGACTGCTCAGTCTCTCCTGGGGAAGCAGTGGTGAGGCCGCCTGCCATGATCATCATGTTCTGCAGGCCCTGGGCAGACAGCTCGGCATAGCGGCAGAGAATCTTACCGCTATTGACGGCCTGGCACGGCAGATGAATATCCTGGAAACTATCGTTGAGGGGATTACCGATCCACTGGTGTTGATGGACGCCAATTGTACCGCTCTGACAGCCAACAAAGCCGCGCGACGGCTCACTGCCGAGTTGAGTGGAGGGGTACGTAAAGATGACAATATCCTCTCTTTGTTCTTTGATGTCAGCTCCGAACTCTGCCCGCTGCGTGACACCATTAGCCGTGGTACCGCCGATGTGCGCGAGCTGAGTCTTGCCGGCGGACGGTCTTTTGCGCTTTCTCTCTACCCGGTGCCGAGTGCAAACAACAATATAGGCCAGGTCGTCGTCTATCTCCGAGAAACAACAAAGGAAAAGCAGATGCTTCAGCAGATCTGGCAGGCGCAGAAGATGGCCACCGTTGGTAAACTGACAGCCGGACTGGCCCATGAGATCAATAACCCTCTGGGTGTTATTGTATGTTATACCGGATTACTGGGGCAGTCGATCAGCGATCCTGGTCAGCTTGAAGATCTGCGGATCATTGAGCGGCATACCCGCCATGCTCAGCGCGTTTTGCAGGATCTGCTCAATTTTGCCAGGCCCAAAGCGGCAGGTTCGGGCAGTGCCGATGCCTGTGGCGTGGCAGCGTCGGTGCGAGATGTCTATTCGGCCCAGGCGGCTAAGAAAAAGGTACGCACTCTTCTTGATTGCCCCAGTCGGCCCCTTATGGTCCGCCTCGGCGTTGGTGAGCTGGAACAGGTCATCAGTAATCTGATGATTAACGCTCTGGATGCGGTACAGGCGGAAACGGGAGCTATTCTGGTGCGGGCCGGCATTGCGGATGAAGGGACTGTCTTTGTTGAGATCGCTGATAATGGTCCCGGTGTCCCTTCTGTTCATGTTCCGCACATCTTCGATCCGTTTTATACCACCAAGGAAATCGGGGCCGGGACAGGGCTTGGACTGACCGTTGTTTACGGCATTGTCAATGATGTCGGCGGACGGATAGAAGTGGACCGTTCCGTCGAAATGGGTGGCGCCCTGTTTACCGTTTATCTGCCGGCCCTGAGCCGGGTGGAGCTGGATGATCTCAATTCCGCCGAGTTGGAGGAAACATGAGTTTTTCTTTATCGACAGAATTTCCTGAGAAACCGGCAAAGGTTGAGCCTGTCAACCGGATCATCGTCGTTGATGATGAAAAAGACTTTGCCAGGGGGCTTGTCCGTCATATTTCCGGTCGTTTCGATGATGTAGAAGTGCTGGCCGTCCATAGCGGGACGGAAGCGTTACGGTTGCTTGCCGAGCCGGGAGCCCAGCTGTTGATTACCGACCTCCGCATGCCCGAGATGAATGGTATGCAGCTGATCAACGAGGCCTTGCAGAACGTCCCCGGTCTCAGCATTGTGGTACTCAGCGCCTATGGCAGTATTGAGACGGCTGTGGAAGCCCTTCAGGCCGGCGCCTATGATTTCCTCACCAAACCTTTTGAGCCGGAGCAACTCTTTCGTGTGGTAGGTAAAGGACTGGAGCGTAGTCGGCTTCTTCAGGAAAATATGCGATTGCGCGGCATTCTTGCCGGTCAGGATGAATCCAGGGAAGAACTGGTGGGAGAGGGACCGGCCATGCAGAGATTGCGGCAGGCTATCGCTACCATCGCCCAGTCGGATTATAATATACTTGTTCTAGGTGAGTCCGGCACGGGCAAGGAACTGGTCGCCAGGCTGATCCACCGGCTCGGCGCCAGGGTCGGCAAACCTTTTATTGCCGTTGATTGTCCTTCTATTCCGGAAAATCTGCTGGAAAGTGAATTGTTTGGCTATGTCAAAGGCGCCTTCACCGGTGCCGATCGCGACCATCGCGGCCTTTTCGCCGCGGCCCAGGGAGGAATCCTGCACCTCGATGAAATCGGTGATATCAGCCCGGTTATCCAGACCAAACTGCTTCGCTGTCTGCAGAACGGTGAGGTTCGCCCGGTGGGCTCGAATACCAGTTTTCAGGTTGATGTGCGGATTGTGGCATCAACCAATCAGAACCTTGAGGCCCGCATTCAGGATAAAAGTTTTCGGGAAGATCTCTATTATCGTCTCAATGTCCTTTCCGTGACACTGCCGCCCCTGCGGGACAGGCTGGAAGATGTGCCGTTGCTGGCTATGCATGCACTGCGTAATGCCTGTCGGGAATCCGGGCTGTCTGATAAAGAACTTGCGCCTGATGTTCTGCAGTGGTTGAGCGGCAGGCCCTGGCCCGGCAATGTGCGTGAACTGCAGAATTTTGTGCGGCGCTTGATGGTGTTCAGCCATGGGGAGCTGATTGACATGAAGCAGGTTGAGGCGCTTCGTGGCGGCAATCCGGCTGGGATAAAAAAACCGCTGTCGGAACCGCCTGCTTCTGTCGAACTCGTTTCGTACAAAACGGCAAAAGAAGAAGTGATAAACGATTTCACCAGAAAATATATGGACGAACTGCTCAGGAGTACGAAGGGTAATGTCTCCGAGGCTGCTCGACTTGCCGGGCTTTCGCGCGTAGCCTTGCAGAAAATACTCAACCGGCTGGGTGACAATGCCGCCCGCTATCGCTGAACGCAGGACAAAAGATGATCCCAAAATACGGCCAACAGGACGTGTTAATCTAAACAGTATAATGAAAAAATGACAACGCTTTCACTTGATGAAAAAAAGACGCTGATACTCACCAGCGAAGAAGACATGGCCGGACAGCTGGCCGTTCGTGTTCTCGATAAACCGCAGCCGCCCATATGGATGATCCTCATCCCGATCTTTTTTGTCTTCTTTGCCTCGAAGATGAAACAATACTCCAAAGGGTTGCAGGATTTTTCCAAAAACTATCTGCTTTCCAGACGCTGGGCCCTTGATGCGGCTACGGCAGCGGTGGCCAACGGTACGAAAATCGAGGTTGATGATATGCTGCAGCGGGCCGAGGGTATCCCGGTAGGTGCCATGCCCCTCTACAAGGCCTGGTTGTCCCTTCTGGCCGAGCACTATCGTAGCCTGCTTGAGGTGCGAGGCAACAGTCATTCGGCACTGGTGCGGACGGCGTATCAGAACAAATCAAGCTACCTGGTTTTCTGTGACCGCCTCGGCAAAGCTGAAAATGCTTTGAATCGTGCACTTCTGCCGGAGATAGAAGGAGATCGCCAGGATGTTGACATGGTTATTGACAAAATGGCGCAAAATGTCAGTGAGCTGCGTCGAGCCGAGGTGGACAAAATCTTTTCCTGAAACCCGGCGTTGGCGAGCTCAGTCTGTTTTTTCCGCCAGCGCTACTTCAATCGTTTCAATCAATATATCGATTGATACAGGTTTCAAAAGATAAGCGGAGAGGCCTTTGCTCATGCCATCTATACTGCTTGCGGGAGTAGCATGACCGGTCAGCATGATGAATCTGCCATCCGGCAAATGGGGTTTGAGCATGTCCAGGGTTTCGAGACCGTCGTGTTCGGGCATGTTCAAGTCGATGACAACGGCATCCGGCAGCCAGTGTTGGTCTAGAATTTTCAGTGCTTCATTGGCCCCCGATGCGGCTTTGCAATCAAGGCCGCGCTTGTGCAACCGGGCAGCCAGTGGCTCGGCGAACTCCATTTCGTCATCGATTATCAAAACCTTCGTATTTCCCATTTTTCACCTTTGCTATACTGGTTGGCAAATTACTAAGCCGCCTTGGTTGTCATGTGCAACTATCTGCCACGGAGAGCTCAGACCACACATGTTTGTTTATGTTTATATGCCATGAACAGGTATTTAGAAAAAATGAAACGAACGAAATACCAAAAAAAAGGTTTTTTTTCACGGCTTATTTTTCGGGATGTGGAAGTGACCAGGCACAGAAAATGATTACACTGTTCAGACTGTAAAAATCCTGGCCAGACCTCCGGGAATAACACTTGCCATGGTTTTATTCTCTTTGTATACATGTTGATAGCACAGGGAGCATTTTTTTTCGGAAGGTAAATGGCGGTTTATATAAACCAGAAAACTCGACAAGGTTGTGTCAGCTATGTCCAATGAAATAGATTTTGATGAAATATTAAGTAAATACCGCTCAGACCCATATAGCTATATAGACGTTCAGGCCATTCATACCGGAGAGGTTTCCTTCAAAGTGGCTCAAGGAGACGAGGTAGATTCCACCGGTGGAGAATGGAACCACATTCCCGGTACCGCAATCTATGAGATTAACAGAGAACGCAATCCCAAGAAGGTTCATTCTCAGATAAACGGTACGATTTCTTATCTCAACACAGAGCTTGAGGGAAAATTTGTCGAGGCCGGAGAGAAGTTGATGACAATCCGGCACCCTTTGAAAAAAAAGGAAATCATCGAAAATATCCTCCAGGAAGTGCTCTACCTCTATGCTGCACCGGAAAGGGCTAAGTATTTTTTTTCTATGGATATTCAGTCAAGAATCGAGAAAAAAGGCGCTCGTTCGGTCTCGATTGCTCCAGGAGACGAGGTGTTCACCATGTCGCTGATGAAACGCGATACCCCCATTTATTACCAGGGAGAACCGGGTATAATCCACTCCGTCTATTTTAAGCCCGGCATTTCCGTTGATCAGGGCACTCCTCTTATCGGGGTATGCGCTGAAGAGAAGGTGCCGTTGATTCAGAAAATTATAACCCGGGTAAAAGCCGACTGGGATAAACTTTCCTGAGCATGGTCCATGGAGGCACACTGCCGATAACTGTCGCGGAAATTCAGGCCTATTTCGAAAATGTTGAGCTGCCTGGACGCCGCAAAGAGGCCATGGGCGACAGCGCCGATGAGGTCATGCGTTATGGCGGCTTTGTCGGTTCATCCATCGAATGCCACGACTGCCTCGAACGAGCCATGGAGCGCGGTCGTCAACATATTGATGAGCAAGAACAGAAGGGGGTCTCGGTACGAAACGGCAGAATTATTCTGGCCCGAACACTGACCGGTTCCAAGGGAAGGTTTACCAGAAGCTGGCATGCACCGCCCGGAGGGGTATGGGGGTGTCTTGTGCACGCCAATACCCTGACCCCTAAATCCACCCTGCTGCTTTCTCTGGCCGTTGGGATCGCCGCCTGTGAAGCTCTTGGTATGGCGGGATCGTTGGAAAAACATATCCGCTGGGTGAATGATGTATTGATCGCCGGCGCCAAGGTGGCCGGGTTTCTGATAGAAGGGCATCGTGGTCCACGATGGGGCGAACAGTTTCACCTTGTCGGTTTCGGCATCAATGTCAATAATCAGACTTTTCCTGAAGAGTTGCGCGATATTGCCACCTCGGTCCGGAACGAAACCGGTGCGCCGGTGGATTTGAAACAATTCAGCCTTGATTTCATTGCCAAGCTCGCCTGGAATATAGGTCTGCTCTATTATGTCGAGGCACAAATAAGCGAGTCCCGTGAGGAGAGGCAAGGCCTTTGTCATCCCATTCTGAAGAGATGGAAAGAGCTTTCCGATACCATCGGCAGGAAAGTGGTTTTTGGTTATGATGTTGTTACAAATCCACAATATTCAGCCTTTGTGACAGGGATTGCCGATGATGGCGGTCTGCAGATGATGCTGGATGACGGCATTGTTCTTACGGAACACAGTGGTGAGATCAGGTATGTACCGTAACCCCGATATTGTATGAACCCGGCGATTTTATGGACGAGGCGGGGGAGCGCCGATTCAGCTGATCAGGCCGCGAAGCGCCTTCCAGGAATGTATTTCTCTTTGAAACAGATTCCTGCCGTAGCGGTGTAGCAAGTTCAGTGACTGACTGACGGCCTGTCTGGAAAAGCGCAGTCTGTGCAGTCGATCTGCAGGTTCCTGCAGGGCCTGAGAGAGTATGCATATGGTCCCTGAGGAGAGTTCCGTGTAGTTGCCTGTGACTGTTTCGTTACAGTTGGAACAGATCAGCCCTCCGGCCAGATGGTGGAAAAAGTATTTTTGTTGAAGGGAGAAGGGGGCGGCACAGGTACGGCATCCGGTAAAATCGGGTCGATAGCCCATATGATCGAAAAGGCGGAGAAGGAAGATGATGCAAACAGTGAGATGAGGTTTTGCTGTATCGAGGGCACGCAAAGCCCAGAGGAGCAATGCAAAAATTTCATTGTCGCCTTCTCTTTCCGAAGTGGCGATCAGTAATGTTTCCCGGATAAAAGATGCTGCAATATAGCGATCCATATGCTGCCGCAGGTTTATAAAACCGTCGTGCAATTCTGCGTCTTCAAGAAAGGCCAGGGAAGAGTTTTTTCGTTCTCTGAGGGTGATGGTGATGTGGGAGAACAGTTCCAGTTTATTCTGAAAGCGCTTTTTGCTTCTCTTGGCGCCCTTGGCTATTCCGGTTATCCTGCCGACATCTTGACAGAAAAATGTTATGATTTTGTCGGATTCGCCGTGGTCAAGGCTGTCAAGGATTAAAGCTGCACTTTCCCTGCTGGTAGAAGACATGGTAGTTTCTGCTGACACCCCATAAAGGGGATACGGGCTAAGGGAGGTTCAGGGAAATTATCCCATTTTGTGCCTCCGGTAGCGGAATCTCCGAACCGTTGAAGAAAATCTTGGCCCTGGCCGATTCGGGAAGGATCAGTGAAATCTGCTGGTCGGCATACCAGCTTCTGGTGGATCCTCCACTATAGACCTCCTTTGCCGGTAGCCCGTTATCGATGGCGATGGTTATGGCGGTGTCTTCGAGAAAGTCAATCGTGAGAAAATAGTTGGTTTTGGCAGGGTCGTTCGACACCGCTTCCTGGGCCGGTGTGATGTCTGCAGCGTGATCTTCAACAGAGGCGGAATCCTGGTAGCTTTGTAGTATTTCACTTACATAGGTTGCCGGATTCCAGGAAAAATACCAGCTGAAAAAGGTTGCTGCGGCAATAATGACGACAAGGCTGAACCCCAGGGCCGAGCCTGTCGCCATGGATGGCCGAGCCGCCATGGTGTCGACCTGCTTTTCATGTTTTGCGGATACCGGCGATTTGGAGGCGGCAGGAATCGATCCCCGCATCCTGGCATATTTTTTGAGGATCTCCTGTTGGTCAAGCGTGAGGCATTTGGCATATAGAATGTAGAAACCGCGGGCGAA
This sequence comes from uncultured Desulfopila sp., assembly GCA_964446655.1. Classification (GTDB taxonomy): domain Bacteria; phylum Desulfobacterota; class Desulfobulbia; order Desulfobulbales; family Desulfocapsaceae; genus Desulfopila_A. The sequence goes on along the minus strand of CAYUPL010000025.1, from coordinate 30,348 downwards.
AGCATCTGCGGGCAAAGCGGAATAGTTGTCCTCCTCCATCGCCAGCAGTGTTTTTGCTGGAATTCTGGTCTGCTGCTGCACATCTTCGAAGGAGAGATTTTTTTCACTGCGGCATCTGCGCAGATACTCACCTAAAGATTCTGTTTTTTCTGTTTGGGGATCCTCTGCCATTGTATTCCTCTTTCCCTTGACACTTCATATGGGTGTAAAAGGGGCCTGGTGAGAATGTTTAGCCTCTGCCTTCTCAGCTATAACATCTTTTTTACATATGAATTTTGTTTGATTGTTTCTACCCAACTGCGGTATTCCGTTTCAAATTTTTCTTCAAACAGTTTTTTGCGAATCTCTTCTTTGACCGCCTCGAAAGGTACCTTTTCCACAATTTCTCCCTGGCGACGTGAAAGAACTTTGAAGATTTGAAAGGTTCCAGGTGTCTCCAGTACCGGAGTAATTTCTCCGGTGTCCAGGCTGACGATAGCATCGCGCATATAGGGCGCCATTTCGTCTTTATGGAATACACCAAGATCGCCGCCGTCGGAGGCGGAGGGTAATTCCGATTTACGTCGGGCCAGTTCGGCGAAATCCGCACCGTTCAGCAACTGTTGCCGGGCTTCCTGGGCTTCCTGACGAGCACGTTCCTTATCCGCTTGCAGCAATTCCTCCGACTGCTGTATTTCGTCGGAACTACCCCAGATAAAACCAATCTGGAGGAGATAGTAGCCATCATCTTCTAATTTGCCACTGTATTCCGTGTTGTAGTGCTCTTTGATCATTTCTTCGGTGATAATAATCTTGGAGCGCACTTCATAGCTGACCAGTTTGTCTCGAAGGAGTTGGTTTTGCAAGTCATTTTTATATTTTTCCATTGAAAGGCCTGATTCTTCCAGCTTTTCGGCAAACTCATCATGGGAAATCCCCATTCTTCTCAGGTTATTGGTATAGTTTTGCTCGAGTTCTTCATCTGAAATCCTGACGTTGGCTTTGGTGGCCTGTTGTGAAATGAGGCGTTGATCGATCAAACGCGATAATACCCGTTGCTCTGCTTCTTCCAAAGCTGCTTCGATTTCATTTTCCGGAGCGGATCGACGAATTCTTTCGAAAAACTCCTCACTGTTTTCACGCAGTTCCGAGAGAGTTATGATATCGTCTTCTACTATGGCCACAACCCGGTCAAGCAGCTGCGCCGTAGCAATGTTGTGGGAAAAACCGAGGATGAAAGATATCAGCAGGGCCACCTGTAGAGGTGAGGTATTGCGAAAAAAAATGGAAGTCATATTTGTACCTGAACGTTGTTATGGATGTGATTCTCGCTTCAATAGTATCCGGCCGGTGTGCCGGGTCCATCCTGTATTTAACATGTGTCGGCCGATTCTGAAAACCTTTTCTTTGCCGGGGTTGTTCAAATTAGCTGGCCTGGGAACCTTTGAAATGTTATGAGAGAAGCAGGAGTGAGCTGGGCGGAGTTTCGCTATAATTGCTGTTGGATTGACTCCCGTGCTGATGAGCACTACCATGTAGTAACGATTTATCAAGTATACATATCAGGAGAGGCGCAACTCATGCAGAGGCAGTCTCAGTGTCCTGGGAGCTTGCTTAACCAAATGCCGATGAGTATTGCAGCCTATATCCGGCGCAGTGCTGAGTAGACTGTTGACCGGTATTGATAAGATGGAGGAGAAGGATGAAAGGGTCGCCGAAGTTTTTTGTCCATGGACTTTTGTTGGTTCTGTTTTTTATCTTTACAACAACGGCATCAGCGACAACCAAAATGCCGGAGTTTCTTTTACCAAATGTTCTTGACGGCAAGCCGGTCAATAGTAGTTCGTTCTCCGGCAAAGCACTTTTTCTCACCTTTTTTGCCACATGGTGCCCACCCTGTATTGAAGAGGTTCCGACTCTGATACAACTTCAGAATAAATATGGTAAAGATGATTTTTCCGTGATCGGCCTGTCCGTTGATCAAGGTGGGCCTGCAGTTGTTAAAAAACTTGTGAAAAAAAAATCAATAAATTACCCGGTGGTTATGGCTGATGCGCAAACCATGCGGGATTTCGGAGGGGTTTATGGAATACCCGTTTCCTTTCTTGTCAACAAAAACGGAAATGTCGTGAAAAAGTACACCGGATATGTTCCTCTCTCCGTTCTGGAAAAAGATCTGCAAAAAATCATGTAAAAAGAACAACCGTATCTGGAAATTACAGCAGACTGGTGTGTTCCTTGGCAATGTCGGAGAAATGAGAAAACGACCGGCAAAAAAGGCAGCACAGGTTGTGTGGAGTTGCGCCATCTTGCCGGGCGCGGCTTTGCTTCATTCGATTTGCCTTTAACCCGGAAATTGCATTAATCAATATCCGGGTTAAGCAAAAAACCGGCTCGGAGTGACAGATAAATATTATGAATATACAAAGAGGTTGCAGGTGGATTTACTAAAAGCGGTGGTGCTTGGCATCGTTCAGGGCCTTACGGAATTCCTGCCGATTTCCAGCTCAGGTCACCTGATCATTGGCGCTGAGGTTCTTGATTTTCATGAGCCGGGCATAGTTTTTGATGTTTTTCTCCATCTGGGCACACTGCTGGCGATATTGATCGTTTTTCGTCAGGAGCTTAAGGGTATGATTCTTGCTCCGTTTCTGTATTTGTCGGGACATAGAGGGGAAGAGGTGCGCCATGATCTCAGGTGGGATCTCTATGTGGTAATCTCTGTTCTTCCTGCTGTTGCAATTGGTCTGTCGGCCAAAGACGCCATTACGGACATTTTTACAAATTTGACGCTGGTTTTCGCCATGCTTTTTATTACCGGGCTGTTAATGGTGGTAAGTGGGTATCTTCCGACCGGGAAAGTGACCTTGAAGGGAAAACACGCCTTTCTGATCGGCTGCGCTCAAGCTTTTGCCATCCTGCCGGGGATTTCCCGCTCCGGTGCAACAATTTTTACCGGCATGGCACTGGGAATCAACAGGGAGGTTGTGGCGCGGTTTTCTTTTATCATGTCGATTCCCGCCATCCTTGGGGCTATTGTGCTCCATCTTCCCGATCTGCTGGAAACACCTCCTACTGTAAACTCCATGGCCAATATTGTCGTGGGAACCCTTGCCTCAGCCATTGCCGGCTATTTTGCCATCGTTCTTCTGCTTGGTGTTGTGCGCAAAAATCGATTAGAATGGTTTGGATACTACTGTCTGGCACTCGGTATAGGCGGTTCCGCCTATCTGCTGCTGACATAATGCTGTATTGTGCGGGTTACTGACGTTTATTTGGAAAATAGAACGATGAATTTTTATCCGGCTAACCTCGATATCAATGGACGACACTGCCTCATTATAGGAGGTGGTGAAGTTGCAGCCAGGAAAATAGGTCCACTGGTGTCCTGTGGCGCCGAGGTGACTGTTGTCAGCCCGAAAGTGGTTCCGGTAATCAAGAAGTTGGCCGCCGGCGGCAAGATAATCTGGTACGATAGAGCATATCGGCAGGGAGATCTGAATAATGCTTTTCTTGTGTTTGCGGCAACGGATAACAGAGAAGTGCAGTGCGAGATATTGGCTGAGGCGGCTGAAAAAGGTATTCTGATAAACAGCGCCGATGACCCTGCCGCCAGTACCTTCCATGTTCCCGCTCGGGTGCGTCGCGGCAATTTTCTTTTGACCGTCTCGACGGGAGGCGGCAGTCCGGCACTTGCTGCTAAATTACGCAGGGAACTTGAGGTGGAATATGGCAAAGAGTATCAGCAGCTGGTGGAGTTGTTGGCCCATATACGAAAGATAATTGTGACCGATGGCCAATCATCGGCGTCTCATAAGATACTGTTTGAAAAACTGCTGCAGTTGAATATACTGGCACAGATACGAGAGGAGGATTGGCCTGCATTGCAGGAAGAGCTACAGGCCATTTTACCGGAAGACGTCGATGTCGGGCATCTGATCGACTCAATCCGGTCTCCCCACAAAAAGCAGTCTCAGCAAAGCGTTACTGCTGCCACAACAACAGAGCTGGACAGGACTACCGAGCAATGATAGCCGAGATTAATTTTTTACTGTTTCAGATAATTTTAGTGACGACCCTGAGCTCGACGGCGGCGTATGTGGTTTTTTTTGTGAAACAGCAGGAAAAAATTCGCACCATAGCCAGGAATATACTTCTGGCCTCCGGTATCCTGCAGACCTTCTATATTATAACCAGATATATCATTATCGGCCATAGCCCCATTACCAGTGAGCACGAGACGATCTTTTTCTTTGTCTGGGCTCTGACATGGGCGTACCTTTCCTTTCGCTGGCGTTATAGCGTGAAAAATTTCGGCACCTTTACCTCAATTCTAATTGCTCTTCTCCTCATTGTTGCCGCTGCGGCATCAAAAGACATCGCGCCCTTGCCACCGGTGCTGAAGAGCTGGTGGCTGCCCGTTCATGCCGGATTTACCATTGTCGCCTACGCTTTTCTGGCTTTGGCCTTTATCGGCGGGCTGATGTATCTCGTGCAGGAATGGGAGCTGAAGAGTAAACGATTCGGTTATTTCTTTGCTCGTCTGCCTTCTCTTGATTCCCTTGATCAACTCAACTCCCACTGTCTCACAACGGGCTTTATTTTTCTCACCCTTGGTATCGTTACCGGTACGATCTGGGCGAAGCAGGCGGTCGGCAGCTATTGGCGCTGGGACCCCAAGGAAATCTGGACGGTTATCACCTGGTTCATCTATCTGATCCAGTTTCATCAGCGGCTGACCGTAGGCTGGCGGGGCAAACGAGCAGCGATTATGGCGATAATCGGATTTATTTCCGTTCTTTTTACCCTTTGGGGCGTTGCTTTTCTCTTGGGAGGGGATCACAGTTATGCCCGGTGAGAGACTTATCCTCCTTGGGGTAAACCATAAAACCACTCCAGTTCATATCCGTGAAAAAATGGCTCTTACGGGTGGCTACGACAAGCCACTGCTTCGCCTTAAGAATATACCCGGCTGTAAGGAGTGTTATCTGCTGGCGACCTGCAACAGAGTTGAGTTACTTCTAGTGGCTGATTCGGCCGTGGAACTGGAAAACGAGATTCTCGATCATCTCTTCGGCCAGGCGCTCCCTCGGGAAAAATGTCGAGAGTACCTGTATATATACTACGATGGTGATGCCGCTCATCATCTTTTTATGGTTGCCGCCAGTCTGGACTCCATGATCGTCGGCGAAACACAGATTCTGGGACAGATCAAGGAGGCATATCGCCATGCCGCGGGCCTGAATTGTACCGGCGCCCTTCTCAACAAACTGCTGCATAAAGCGTTCTCCGTCGCCAAGCGGGTGCGCAGTGAAACAGGCATTGGCTCGTCCGCTGTTTCCATAAGTTATGCCGCCGTGCAGCTTGCCAGGAAAATTTTCGGCGATCTCAAGGAAAAGAAAGCGCTCCTTATCGGAGCCGGAGAAATGGCGGAGTTGGCGGCTGAGCATCTGCTGGGACAAGGGGTGACCGGAATAATCGTTGCCAATCGCACCCTGTCACGCGCGGTTGATCTGGCCAAGAAGTTCAGAGGCAAGGCTGTTTCCCTCAATGAGCTGAAAAGTCAGCTCGAATCTGTTGATATTATCATAAGCTCCACAGGTGCATCGGATATCATCCTGTATAAGGACGACGTTAAAAGCGTGATGCGGGTGAGAAGGAACCGTCCTCTTTTTTTCATAGATATTGCCGTACCGCGAGATCTCGATCCCCGGCTCATTGACCTGGAAAATGTGTTTCTTTATGACATTGATGACTTGACCAGTGTCGTTGAGATGAATAAGTCGCAGCGTGATAAAGAAGCGGTGAAGGCGCGTCGTATTGTCGACGAGGAAGCCGTGAAATTTGAACGGTGGCGCGAGGGTATGGCTATTACTCCCACCATACGGGCCATGCGCAGCAAGATAGAGCGCATCTGTAACGAGGAGCTTGAGCGTACCTGTGGGAAAATGCAGGATCTGAGTGCAGCGGAGCGCAAACAGCTGGAGCAAATGAGCAGGGCCATAGCTTCCAAGGTCCTCCATGATCCTTTGCAGTATTTAAAGAACAATGACTGTGAAAGGAGTAACGAAAAAAAAGTGTATAATTTGCGGAATATTTTTCAACTCGAAGATGGCAACGACGCAGAATCATAAAGAGTTGCTGGAAGATGAATGGTACCAGGTGCGCTATTCCGGGGAAATACCGGAAATAGCCTTGCACTCTTCTCTCTACTACCTTACCGAGGATAAGGAGGGGCCACGGCTTAGCCTCACCAAAGACGATTATCGGCAGTTGAGCGACGCGGCCATGCAGCGGTATAAGGAGATTATATTTCGCGATATAACGCTTGAGAATAGAGATACGACCATGTATCGGGGTGTGCTGCGCAGTATCAGCAACTGGCGAAGATACAAACGTTTTTGTCGACGCCATGCAATGGAGGAAGGCGCCATACGAGAAGAAATAGCCCATGCGCTGCTGACTTTTCTCACAACCGAGGTACATCAGGTGCTGGCTGGAGAACGTCAGAGCTGCCTCAATTGCTCCTTTGCCGATATTCTTTCCTTTGCACTTGAACTACAGATATCTCTTGTTACCCTGGAGAAGGATTTACGATCTATCTGTCTGAACTAACAGCTCTGTTCAGTATCCTGCCGTTGAAATAATTTCATCGGCAGGGCTATTAGTCATGGTATTTGTGTTCCTCTTCTGTTATGACTTTCCTGACGATTGGGAAAATAATCGATCTTTTGTCCTGCTCCGTGGGAGAGTTGCGGGGGAGATCGGCAAGTGACACAATCGGTCCTTTGCCGGGATGTCGATTTGTGAAATCCGGGTGTCTACGATTTGTGTCGCGATGTTGACGAGTTCGTCTTTCTTGTGATTTCAGCTCTTTTCAAATCCGCTTCAAGCCTTTAAATGTCACTATTTCTCTGAATATACCATGTCTATTGTCAAAAAAATCCAAACCGGCGCTCTTTTGGGTGCGATTATTCTTTTCTGTACATCCTTCTCTTTGGCGGAGACGGCCTTTGACCGGAAGAGAAGCACACTCATCGGCTATATGCTCTACAAGCAATTGCCTCCCATTCATTTCAGCGACAAGAAAGTGGATGACGAGCTTGCTCAGGCCGCTTTCGACCTTTACCTCAAGCAGCTTGACTACCAAAAACGGTTTCTTTTGCAGGAAGATATCCGTCAGTTGGAGAATTACAAACTGCAGATTGACGATAACCTCAAACGGGGCAGTATTGCTCTGCCGGATGTCGGCTATTCTCTTCTCGGTGTTCGCATAGCAGAGGTCGAGCAACTGGTGCAACAACTACTCGATGGTGACTTTGACGCATTCAGAGAAGAATTATACGAAACCGACCCGGAGAAGCTCGACTTTGCTGGAGATAAAGAGGAACTGCAACAGCGTTGGCGGAAGATTCTCAAGGCACAGGTTATTTCGCGATACCTCAGTCTTCAAGAGGAGGAGAGTAAAAAAGAGAGTCAAGAAGACGAAACCGCTCTGTGGCGCCAGGCGAAAGAACGGGTCGGCAGTCGCAATACCGACTTTTTTACCCGTCTCAAACAGGAAAACCTGCAGGATCATTACGACCGGTTTTTCAACGCCGTTACTCGAGCATTCGATCCTCATACCAACTATATGGCGCCTTCCAGCAAAGAAGATTTTGATATCCATATGCGTGGCAGCCTTGAGGGGATCGGTGCTCTGTTGCGTGAGGAAGGCGGTTATATCAAGGTTGTTCGCATCATACCGGGCAGTGCTTCGGCCCGGCAGGGCAGATTGCTGGCCGAAGACATCATATTGCAGGTTGCCGAAGGAGATGAGGAGCCCGTGGAGGTCACCGACATGCGGCTGCGTGATGCCGTTCGACTGATTCGGGGGCCAATCGGCACCGAGGTGCGCCTGACCGTTAGAAAGCCGGATGGTACGACGGAGACCATTGCCATTATTCGTGATGTTGTGCAGATTGAAGATACCTTTGTAAAAAGCACCACATTTACTTCAACAGATGGCGCCAAGGTCGGTTATATTATGATTCCCAGTTTTTATCGGGACTTTGAGACAACCCGTAACGGCGGCAGTGCACGAAATTCGACTGATGATACCCGCAAGGCCCTGCAGGAACTAAGGAAGGAAAACATCAGTGGACTTATCCTTGATCTGCGTGACAACGGTGGTGGATCCCTTCTTGATGCCGTTGATATAACCGGTCTGTTCCTTAAGTCGGGGCCGGTGGTTCAGGTGAAAAACAGTTTTGGGGCACGTCAGGTTCTCAATGACGATGATGAAGATCTGGTTTATGAAGGTCCGCTGGTGGTTCTTGTCAATCTCTTTTCCGCCTCTGCCTCGGAAATTCTGGCAGCGGCCTTGCAGGACTATGGCAGGGCGGTCATTGTCGGTGACAAGCATACTCATGGCAAAGGTACGGTGCAGACAATCATTGACATGAACGATAATGTTCCTCTTCTGCAGCTGCAGCGCCATGACGACCTTGGCGCTCTGAAGGTGACCATTCAGAAGTTTTATCGCATCAACGGCGGGTCAACCCAGTTCAAAGGAGTAATTCCAGATATTGTCCTGCCGAGTCTCTACGATTACCTTAAGACAGGGGAGCAGTACCTTGATTATTCACTCCCCTGGGACCAGGTCACGGCCCTGCCGTATTTGCCTTACGCCGGGGGATCCATTGATCTGGCAAGAATTCAAGCCGGCAGCAGCGCCAGAGTCGACCAGGATGAGGGGTTCAGAATTATTGCACAAGAGGCACTGAAATCAAAGGATCGCATGGAAAAGACCAGAATCTCAATCAAGCTTGACGATATGAAACAGGAGCGCGATGAATCAAACAGGAGCAGAGAGATGGTCGGAGCCCATTACCGGAGATATCAGGATGAGCAACGGAGCGAGTTTGAGGCATCATCGGTCTTGGATGATATTAAGCGCGAAAATGACGAGAACAAGTGGCAGGAAAATTTGCAGGAAGACCCCTATGTCGGTGAGGCTGTCAGGATTGTCGGCGATATTTTGACAACAGCAGAGCGATGAGTTGAGGCCGGCAGAAGAGCCGCGGCACATCTTGCACACCACGCAAGGCTGACGATTGTGCTTGAAAAACCTTGTGAAAAATGCTAGAAATGCTCTTTTGTGAATGGCCATTCATTCTTGATATGATGTTAATTGTGAGTGATTCCATTATTTAATATAGGTTGATGGAAGATGGATCTAGCAGAGGCGTTGAGGAATTACCGAAAAAAGATAGTTGGACAGTGGGTTGACTACACCTTGTCAACATATAAATCGTCCAAATTTTTCCGTAAGGAGGGCGACAAATTTGCCAATCCCATTGGTGGGACGACCAGAGAAGCACTTGATGCGCTTTTTCTGCTTCTGGCAAAAAATGCAGAACCGCAAACCTTTGTCGCTCCGATTGAAAAGATCATGTGCATCCGCGCAATACAGGATTTTGCACCGTCACAGGCAGTTTCACCGCTTCATGCCGTAAAACACATTACTCGGGAGATTCTGGCGGCCGATAAAGAGCGGTGCCATCTGCTTGCTGAACTCTATGATTTTGAGTTTGCAGTTGATATGGCGGTACTGGCAGCTTTTGACGTTTACATGCAGTGCCGGGAACGATTGTATTCCGTCAGAATTGCAGAAATTCAAAGTGGCAGAAATGTCGTTACCGACAGCAAGTGCCCGTCGGTCTTGCTTCGTGATATACAGCGGGGATCAATCGATACGGTTGAGAGTCATTAACCGGATATTGGAGGGGACATCAGCTGGCCGAATTGTCCTTCCGGTTTCCAAAACTACATTTCAATTTGAAGCGAGGTAAGAAATGAAGTACGCCTTCTCATTCCTGGCAGTCATAGGGTTGATTGTGATTGCAGGACTAGGTTCCCAGATACCGGGAATGCCATACCTGTTCGGGGTTGCATTGCCATATCTGGCATTGTTGATTTTCTTGGTGGGCTTTATCTACAGAGTTGTCGGATGGGCCAAATCGCCGGTTCCTTTTTCCATTCAAACCAGTTGCGGCCAGGGAAAATCGCTTGACTTTATCAAGCACAACAGGCTTGAGGCACCCAACACCACCAGTGAAGTGGTTGCCCGGATGGCCCTGGAGATTCTGACCTTCAGATCACTCTTTCGCAACACCAAATCAGAAATTTACGACGGCCCAAAAATTACCTATGAGTCTTCCAAATGGCTCTGGCTGTTTGCCCTGATGTTTCACTATTCCTTTCTGGTGATTGTCGTCCGCCATCTGCGCCTGTTTTTCAATCCCGTACCTGAATGGATAACCTGGCTCGAGCTGGGCGATGGTGTCTTTCAGGTTGGTGCACCTGGCTGGTATGTCACTGATGTACTGCTGGTGGTTTCCGTTGTGTATCTTTTCGGCAGACGTATCTGGAATGCCAATATCCGTTATATCTCTCTTGTGAATGACTTCTTTCCACTGGTTCTCATCTTTGGTATTGCCGTTACCGGTATCCTGATGAGGTATGTCCTCCGCACCGATATAGATATTGTCAATATCAAAAGTCTGGCGGTTGGCCTGGTCACCTTTTCGCCGGTTATCGGCACTGAAATCGGAGCGATTTTTTATATCCATCTTTTCCTCGTCTGTGTTCTTCTGGTGTACTTCCCCTTCAGTAAATTGATGCATCTCGGTGGCGTTTTTCTTAGCCCAACCAGGAATATGAAGAACAATACCCGTGCCGTCCGCCATGTCAATCCGTGGAATGATCCGGATATCAAGCCGCACTCCTATGCGGCCTATGAAGATGAATTCAGAGAATATATGGTTGAAGCCGAGATTCCGGTGGAAAAAGAGTTGCCGGCCAAAAAGGATGAAGAATAGTTACTTGACCCAATACTAGCGTATAAGGATAACAACGATGGCAGTTCCAAAATTAGAACAATTATCGAAAAGCGTAGTGCAGGGACCGTCCTTGGCAACCGGAGCCGTACCGACCAGGGACTGGATGGATACTCCTGCCGTTTTCAAGTCGGGGAATTATGCATACCCGGCCAAGAAGGATAAAGTAGAATATCTCAACAGTCAGAAAGGCCTGAACTTTCCCAATGCTCGGGAGTGGTCGCCCGAGGATGATGACTGGAAGCTTCCCGATAACTGGGAAGAGATCATTCTGAAGGGATTAAAGGAGAGGCTGGAAAAATTTCGTTCTCTGAAAATTTTCATGGATTGCTGTGTTCGCTGTGGCGCATGCGCCGATAAATGTCACTTCTTTCTCGGCACGGGTGATCCGAAAAACATGCCGGTACTGCGCGCCGAACTGCTGCGCTCCGTGTACCGTAACAACTTTACTCTCGGTGGTAAGATTCTCGGCAAAATGCTGGGTAACAGAGAGATGACGGCGGGAGTACTGAAAGAGTGGTTTATGTACTCTTACCAGTGTACCGAATGTCGAAGATGTTCTGTTTTCTGTCCCTATGGTATCGATACCGCGGAAGTGACCATGATGCTGCGCGAACTTCTGCACCTGGTCGGCATCGGTATCAACTGGATTCTTGAGCCGGTTTCCAATTCCAACCGCACCGGCAACCATATGGGACTGCAGCCCCATACCTTTAAGGACAATGTTGAGTTTCTGGTCGATGATGTGGAGAATCTCACCGGTGTCAGACCCAACATCTCTTTTAACCGTAAGGGCGCAGAAATTCTCTTTATCACCCCATCGGCTGATGTGTTTGCCGAGCCTGGTCTCTATACAGCCATGGGATATCTTGTCCTGTTTGAGGCCATCGGGCTGGATTACACCTGGTCGACCTACGCCTCCGAGGGCGGTAACTTTGGGCTGTTTACCAGCAATGAGTCCATGAAGAAATTGAATGCCAAGATGTATGCGGAAGCCAAGCGACTCGGTGTCAAGTACATCATTGGTGGTGAATGCGGGCATATGTGGAGGGTCCTGCATCAGTATATGGATACCATGAACGGTCCTGCCGACTTCCTTGAGGTGCCCGTTTCACCGATCACCGGCACGGTTTTTGAGAATACCGCCTCCACTAAGATGGTGCATGTCAGTGAGTTTACCGCCGACCTCATCAGGCATGGCAAACTGAAATTTGACAAGAGCCGCAATAGTCATGTCAAGGCGACCTATCATGATTCCTGTAACACCGCTCGAGCCATGGGACTGATGGACGAGCCCCGCTATATTCTCGATCATGTAGTAGACTGGGTGGAAATGCCTGAAAATACCATTCGCGAGCAGACCTTCTGCTGCGGTTCCGGAACCGGTCTGAATACCGATGAAATTATGGAACTGAGGATGCGATCAGGACTGCCTCGTGCCAATGCAGTGAAGTATGTCAAAGAGAAGCATGATGTCAATATGCTCTCCTGCGTCTGTGCCATTGACAGGGCGACGCTTACCTCCCTGATGGACTACTGGAATCCCGATGTGGGAGTGTGCGGCGTCTCTGAGTTGGTGGGTAACGCTATTATTCAAGAAGGTGAAACACGAGGCGATGAGTTGGATGAAGGCCTTCGGACCTTGGTTTAACGATGACCGTAAAGGAGTGTATGTAATGTATAATAAAGGAACAATTATCCCCGGACTGATCATATTCGTCGTCCTTGTTACGTCTCCCATCTGGTACAACGGTCTGGAAGCAGGTCCTTTGCCGAAACCTGAATTACCACCCGGAGGTGAGCAGAACTGTGTCCGTCCCGCTAAGGAAATGCGTGATATCCATATGAGCCTGCTTAATGAGTGGCGCGATGACGTTCTTCGTGACGGCGATCGAGTCAGCGTCACGGTTGACGGCAAAGAATATCGTAAAGGGTTGCAGATGGCCTGCATGCAGTGCCATACCAACAAAGAAAAATTCTGCGACACCTGCCACGACTACACATCTGTGAAACCATACTGCTGGGACTGTCATTTGGCACCCGCAGAGGCAGCATCGAAGAAGGAGACGCTCTAATGGATAAGCAACGAAGAAAATTCCTGAAGATTGCCGGTGCAGCAGCGCTTGCCGGTATCAGCGCCCCCACGGTTGCCAAGTTCACGGCAACACCGGCCTTTGCGGCAGCCGCCAAGGACAGTGGGGCACATGGCGAAGAGAAACCAAGTGGTATTCGCTATGGCATGCTCATCGATATGCGCAAGCTCTACGGTAACCCTGAGTTGATGGATAAGGCCATAAACGCCTGTCATACCGTACATAACGTGCCGCATTTCGAGGATCCCAAAAACGAGATTAAATGGATCTGGAAAACGCCTTTTGAAAACGCCTTCACCGATCATTCAATTGCGCACGCCTCCAAAACTACCAAAGAAAATGATTTCCTCGTTTTATGCAACCATTGTGACAACCCACCCTGTGTAAGGGTTTGTCCTACCAAGGCGACCTTCAAGCTGGCCAATGGTATTGTTGCCATGGACTACCATCGCTGTATCGGTTGCCGATTCTGTATGATGGGCTGTCCTTACGGTGCGCGAAGTTTCAACTGGTTTGATCCGCGGGATAAAATCAAGGCCTATAATCCGGATTTCGCAACCCGTACCCGAGGTGTTGTCGAGAAATGCAACTTCTGTGGAGAGCGACTTGCCCTCGGTCAGGAACCTGCATGCGTTGAAGCCCTTAAAGAGTATGGCGCTCTTGTTTTTGGTGATTTAAACGATCCCCACTCAGAAATCCGCCAGATTCTCGATAAGGAACATACGATCCAACGGAAACCCACCCTTGGAACTCAACCGTCGATCTTTTATATAGTGTGAGGATGTCATGATTGAAAAAGCGCTCAAAGGCAAACCGGCCTACTGGATGTGGCTCGCCGTACTCGGCGTGTTTATAGCCATTGGAGCAGTTTGTTATTTAAGACAGTTCATCTATGGACTTGGCCTTACCGGTATGGGTCGAGATCTTTCCTGGGGGTTGTATATCTCTCAGTTTACCTTTCTTGTTGGTGTTGCGGCTGGAGGACTGATGCTGGTCTTACCGTATTACGTGCATAACTACAAGGCGTTTGGCCGTATCACCATTCTGGGTGAATTCCTGGCTATCTCCGCGCTCCTGATGTGTCTCATGTTCATTATGGCGGATATCGGCCAGCCGCTCCGTGGTTTGAACATGATTCTGTACCCGACCCCCAATTCCATGCTTTTTTGGGATATGGTCGTCCTGCTGGGATATCTTGGACTCAATATTATCTGCGGTTGGGTCATTCTCACCGCCGAGCGTAAACAGGTGAAGCCACCAAAATGGGTCTATATCTTTGTTTATGTATCTATTCCTTTCGCCGTTTCCATCCATACCGTTACCGCCATGCTGTACTGTGGTCTTCCCGGACGTCATTTCTGGCTGACCGCCATTACCGCACCGCGTTTTCTCGCTTCCGCCTTTGCCGCCGGGCCGGCTCTTATCGTATTGGCCTGTCTCATCATGAAGCGTGTCGCCAACTTCGATGCAGGGAAGGAAGCGATCAACAAGATCACCACCATTATCATGTACGCCGTTCTCATCAACGGTTTCTTCGTTTTGCTTGAGTTTTTCGTCGGTTACTATTCCAGGATTCCAGGTCATATGCACTCGCTGGAGTACCTCTTTTTTGGTCTTGAGCATCATGGTGAGGTCTATAATAACCTCGTACCGTTCATGTGGACATTTGCCATCTTCTGTGTTGGTGGACTTGGCCTGCTTGCCTATGGTAAAATCAAGGATAAATTGACGGATGGACTTGTGGCTGCAGCCTGTGCCATGATCTTTATCGGCCTCTATCTCGATAAAGGCCTTGGTTTTGTTATGGGAGGGCTTGCAGTAACACCGCTCCATGAAGTAGTAGAATATTTCCCGACAGCCAATGAGATAGGTGTCACCTTAGGCATCTGGGCCACAGGATTTTTCATTCTGACCCTGCTCTATAAAATAGCTATAGGTGTCGAACACGAAGTGGAAAGTTAGCGGAGCTTTTGCTCTACTGGGAAAACAAAAAACCTCCGGCATTATAGAGCCGGGGGTTTTTTTTTGTCGTATTCGCAGGTATACTTTAATCCTTGCAGGAAAGAATTGATTGTACCCTTATGGCAGGTTGACCAGTATTTTATGGTCTAGGAGCCTGTCGGAGCATGCCGTTTTTGGCCCATATCTTCGTTATTTCCAGAAAATCAATGCTCGCAATATCAATTATATGGCTGTGCTTGATTTCCTGAAAATGCCTCGATCTGAACAAAAATGCCTATACTCCGACAATCTCCTAGAGAACAGATGTAATTTCCAGGCCCCCCTTGCTGTAAAATTTTGATAATTTTTTACAAAGAGCTGGATGACACCGGATGGAGAAACAGGTTCTTATAGTCTATTATAGCTATAGTGGACAGACCAGAAAACTGATCCATGCCTTCGCCGAAGGTTTGGAGCAAGGTGGTGCTGTTGTCAACAAACTTTCCCTTAAAACTGAAAAAAAACTACAGTTTCCACTCGGCTCGTTGTTTACCACCTTCGTTATGATGCTGCAGACTTTCTTTCGCAAACGTATCCTCATTGAAAAGCTGCAGCCGGATACAGGTCTTGACAGCGATCTGATAATAATTGCCGGACCGACATGGTCCTATAATCCCAGCGGCCCTGTGTTATGGTATTTTGACGAATATGGTGAGATGTTATCGAATAAAAAGGTGCTGCCCTTTATTTCATGCAGGGGGTATTGGAGACTTCATTTTATGCAACTTCGCTATATGTTAAGCAAACGAAAGGCTGAAGCCCTGCAGCCGGTCATTTTTTTGCACACCGGGCCAGAACCGTGGCGTACCATCGGAGTTTTTCTGAAAATTGCCGGCTATTCACCGGAAGGCGACAGTTCCTGGATGAGAAAATATTATCCCAGGTTTGGTCATAGCAGGGAGCAGATCAAATACGCCAGAAAACTGGGCCTGGACTTTTGGCTGAAATTTGCAAGTGACGGTAGCGGGTTTGAGCAACCGCAAGTGGTGCGGGAAGTAGAGGTTGGATAAAAAAACACTGTTCCGCTGAGTATCCCTCGGTAAATATGTTTCATCACAGCAGAAGGTTTCCTTCCATATAGAGTTTAAAAAAATAGAAAATTCGGTCCTGGAAAAAGAGGAAGACAAGAGCTGCTATAGCAAGAAAAGGCCCGAAGGGGATACGTGTCGCGCCACCCTTACCTTGTTGAACCATGGCTGCAATACCGATTAAGGCGCCACTGAAGGAACTGAAGAAGATAACAAAAAGCAGGGATTGCCAGCCAAGAAAAGCTCCTATCATGGCGAGCAGTTTGATATCCCCTCCGCCCATACCTTCTTGTTTGCGAAGAAGAAGATAGAGTATAGCGATGGCATAGAGCACTCCTCCACCGGCCAGAAGACCTAGCAGCGAATCCTGCCAGGAGAGGTTTGGGTTGAAAAAGGAAAACAGAAAGCCTAAAACCATGCCGGGCAGACTGATAACATCGGGGATGATCTGATGATGGATATCTATCCAGATAATACAGAGCAAAGCGGCACAAAAAATAAAATAACCCAGTGCCGTTACAGTCAGGCCGAAAGCGGCGTAAACAGAACAGCTCAGCAAGGCCATGAGCAATTCGACAACAGGATACTGTACCGAAATTTTTGTCTTGCAGTGTCCGCATTTGCCGCGTAGAAAGAGAAAACTAAGCAGAGGGATGTTTTCATACCAGGCCAGTGGCGTTCGGCACGATGGACAATGAGAAGCCGGAAAGACGATGGAGCTGTCTTCTTGTGGAAGCCGCAGAATAACGACATTAAGAAAACTTCCGACAACTGCTCCAAAAAGAAAAGAAGACAGGAAAAGCAACAGTTCAAGGTCCATAAAAAATCCGGTCTGATAAAGTGTTTGGAAAAACCCATAATTCTAAAGGTAAGCATTCCTAATATGTCTCAATATCAAGAAAATGCAACAATAATTCGATTTGAACAGCTGACTGTTGATAATATCCGTTTGACGCTGCAGACTGACAATATTGCCGCTGTAGCCAGGCCCGGTCAGTTTGTGATGATACGGACGGCTACCGGCAAAGATCCCATCCTGCGTCGGCCCTTCTCCATTCATCAGACTTCCTCCAACGGCAGAATTCAGATTCTTTTTAAAATCACGGGTCGTGGAACCGGTCTGCTGGCCCACTGTAAGGAGGGCGAGCGTCTTTCGATCTTCGGTCCTCTTGGTCATGGCTTCGAGATGTATGAAAATCGCCCGGTTTGCCTGGTTGGAGGAGGCATGGGCATAGCACCTATGCTTTTTCTGGCGAAGAAGATCTGCACGCTGAAGAAGGATTCGTCAAATGACCATATTTTGTTCGGCGGCCGCACCCGACAGGAGGTCGAGCCGCTGGTGCATGATTTTGAACAGGTGGGAATGCGGCTGGTGACCGCCACGGATGACGGTTCTTATGGTAAAAAAGGATTTGTCACCGAGGTGATCCAGTCCCTGAGTCTGCCCCGGGATACCGTGGTGTATGGTTGCGGGCCGGATGCCATGATGAAACAGCTCCATATATATTGCCAGGTAAAAAAGATGGAGTGCCAGGTTTCCGTCGAAAGTGTGATGGCATGTGGAATGGGCGCCTGTCTGGGTTGCAACATTCCGGCAAAGGATGGTCATTATGTGCATGTCTGTTATGAAGGTCCTGTTTTCAACGCAGAGGAACTGGCATGGAAATAATTAAAGACAGTGACCCTTATCCGGATCTGCGCGTTAAAATCGGTGGGCTCCGCCTGCAGAATCCTGTTATGACTGCCTCGGGAACCTTCGGTTATGCCCGTGAATTTGCCAATCTGATGAATCTGCACCGGCTTGGCGGCGTAATCGTCAAGGGTATTTCGCTTGAGCCGCGCCAGGGTAATCCTCCGCCCCGCATAGTGGAAACCGCCTGTGGTATGCTGAACGCCATCGGGCTTGAAAATGTCGGCGTGCACCGCTTTATCGGTGAGAAAATGAGCTACCTGAACGGACTCGGCATCCCGGTCATTGTCAATGTTCTGGGTGATTCCATTGAAGAATACGAAATGATAACGGAAGCTCTTGGGGGAGTGGAGGGTGTTGCCGCAATAGAGGTCAATATTTCCTGTCCCAATGTAAAAAAGGGCGGCGTTGCTTTCGGCTCCGATCCCGATATGGCTGAAGCTGTCACCAGGGCAGTGGTGCGGTGCAGTGATGTGCCTGTTATCGTCAAGCTTTCTCCCAACGTTGCCAACATTGCCGTGATAGCAGAAGCGGTTGAGGCCGGGGGAGCCGATGCGGTCTCGCTGATTAACACCCTTATCGGTATGGCGATTGATTTAAAAACGCGTCGACCGGCACTGGCAAATGTCATCGGAGGTCTGTCCGGCCCGGCAATAAAGCCGGTGGCATTGCGGATGGTGTATCAGGTGGCTCAGAAGGTATCAATTCCGGTTATCGGCATAGGGGGGATAGATACGGCTGAAGACGCGCTGGAGTTCATTGTCGCCGGTGCCACGGCTATCCAGGTTGGTACCGCAAACTTTATCAATCCCAGAGCCAGTGAAGAAATCGTTGACGGTATCCGTGATTTTGTCCTGACGGAAAAGTTACATTCCATTCGCGATCTTATTGGTACTCTGCAGGTGGATTAGCCCGTGTCGTTTACCAGGTTCTTCACATCACCTGTGCGGCTATGGCGGGGAATTAAAATGTATGTTGCGGTTTTTACCCGCCGGGACACTCCCTGGTATATAAAGGGACTGGCAGTGGCGGCTGCCCTGTATCTGATCTCTCCCTTTGATCTGATTCCAGACTGGATTCTGGGGCCGGGGTTTATCGATGATATTGCCGTTGTCTCCCTTTTACTGGGCTATGGTGTTCGTCTGCTGCAAAAGCGACATGCAAGAAAAACACAACAGGATCAGGATGAAGTCTAGAATTTGCATCAGCATTGCCGGACAAGATCTGCACCAGACCTTGGCAAAGGCACTCGCCTTAGCTGATCGGAGCGATATTATCGAGATTCGCCTGGATCTCATGGAAAACCCGATTGTTGCACCGTTTCTCTCCCGGATTGACCGGCCTTTGCTTTTCACCTGTCGAGCTGCATGGGAAGGTGGCGGATATACAGGGACTGAATCGGCACGACTCGATTTGCTGGCCGATGCTGTTTGCGGCGGAGCGGCCTACGTCGACCTTGAGCTTCTTGCCCCGTCCCAATCCTGGAAAAAAATGCATGACAGCATCGCTGCAGCATCCGGAGGCCCCACTAAAGTGATATGCTCGTGGCATGATTTTACCAGGACGCCGGGTGGCGAAGAATTGCAGCGCAGACTGGAGAGCATGCAGCACAGTGGTGCCGATATCGGTAAAATCGTTACCATGGCAAATGATTATCGTGATGTGCTGCGTATTCTCGGCCTGCAGGAGTCGGCCGCGCAGATGAACTTTCCTCTGATTGCCTTTTGTATGGGTGAGGCGGGACGGATCAGCCGACTGGCCACCGGCGCACTGGGGGGGTATATGACCTACTGCACCGCTGGAGACGGAGAGCAAACCGCTCCCGGGCAGATTTCCGTCGATACAATGCGCCGTATTGAAAAGCTGATGGTGGGGGAAAGCGATGATGATTAATGGTAAAACAAAGATATACGGGATTATCGGTAACCCGGTGGCGCATTCTCTCAGCCCGGCCATGCATAACGCCGCCTTTGCCGAGTTAGGAGAAAATCGGGCCTATGTACCCTTTCCGGTAGAGGATGTCGATGCTGCTTTACAAGGTGTTCGTGGGCTGTTTATCGAGGGAGCCAGTGTTACTATTCCACATAAAGAGACCGTCATACCGTATCTCGACCGAATTGATGCGGTGGCGGCCAAAATAGGTGCTGTTAACACCATCGTTTCTGAGGCCCATAATGGTCAGAGACTTCTCTGCGGCTATAATACCGACTGGCTTGGCGCCGTCAGGCCCCTGCGGAAACATCTGGCTCCGGCAGGTACGGCAATCGTCCTTCTTGGTGCTGGTGGTTCTGCACGGGCCATCGGTTTTGGTTTGCTTGAAGAGGGTGCCGAAATAGTGGTGTGCAGCAGGACTGAGTCTCGCGGCAGAACTCTGGCTGCGGATCTCGGCTGTGCCTGGTGTCCGCTTGACGATATAGATGTGTTACAGGGCCGAGTTCTGGTCAATGCCACATCTGTCGGTATGGGGACCCAGCAGGACATGAGTCCGGTACCGAAGGAAATTTTACCGAATTTTGCCGTGGTCATGGATATCGTCTATGCACCCTTGACGACCAGACTGCTGACCGAAGCACAACAGTGCGGCTGTACGACCATTAATGGCCTGGAAATGCTGCTCTATCAGGGCGCGGCGCAATTCGAACTGTGGACCGGCCTGCAGGCTCCGGTTGAAGTGATGCGAAGGTCTTTGCTGCAGGCCATCACCGCCGATTCGCCGCAGAGCTGAATGAAGGACGACACCTTCTGCCCCGGCCTTGCTACTCTATAACTCTTTCTCCGTTAGTGAGATTCCTTTATGCCGCTTTGCCCATTTCCAGGTAAGATTTGCTCTGTTTTACTTCTGTTTCTGCTTTGCAGCGGCTGTGGCGGTCAGCATAAAGATATCTTCCTGCCTCGAACGTTGCCCCGTTTTGTCGATGACGGCGATACGGCTTCCCTGCAGACGGCTTTGCGGCACCAGGAGCGCTATGTCAAGGCACTGGGAAAAGAAGAGGTCGCCGATATAGGAGGAACGTCCTATAGTGGTGCCAGGCTTGGTGCGTCTTTACAGGCCTTCGGGGAAATCCTGGAGCAGAACCTTTCATCCGCTCAACTTGACGAACGTATCCGGAAGGAATTTACTATTTATCAGGCCGGTGGACGTGCGACCGGCTCGCCTGCCGAGATGCTCGTTACCGGCTATTATGAACCGGTGCTTGAAGGTCGTCTTTTAGCTGATCCCCCATTTGTCTACCCCATCTATGCACCGCCTCGAGATCTGCTGGTGCTGGAGCAGGCTGGTGGATCGGGCGGGAAAAAAATCGGCAGACTTGATGATGATGGGAATTTCCAGCCCTACTGGACCCGGGCCGAGATTGAAACATCAGACAAACTGGCGGGAGACGAACTCGTTTATCTTCAGGATCCCTTTGAGGCCTTTCTTCTCCATGTGCAGGGTTCCGGCAGAATCAGGCTGGCAGATGGAACTGAACGAGCCATCCAGTATCGTCAGAACAACGGCCACAACTATTCCAGTATCGGCAAACTGCTGGTCGATGAGAAGAAAATCAGCCTGGAACAGGCGGATACCTCGGCTATTAAAAAATATCTCATTGATAACCCGGAAGAATTGTGGCGCGTTTTGCACCATAATCGCCGCTATATCTTTTTTGGCTGGGCGGACGTCGAAACTCCGCGGGGAAGCATCGGCTTGCCTTTGACTCCGGGCAGATCCATTGCCGTAGATAAAAAAGTTCTGCCCATGGGCGCCGTCGGCTATCTGATAAGCCGAAAACCGGAGGTCGAGGAAGATGGCCGGATCAGCGGCTGGATACCTCTGCACCGCTTTGTGGTGCCGCAGGATTCCGGGGCAGCTATACAGGGTTCCGGACGGGTTGATCTCTTCTGGGGGAAGGGCAGTTACGCCGAAATTGCAGCCGGAGCCATGAAAGAGCGGGGCTATCTCTATTTTCTGGTAAAAAAACCGCGTTGAGGGTGGCAATGACCAGTAGATCAGGCATCATCACACTGCTTACCGATTTCGGCTATGAGGATGAGTATGTGGGGGTTATGAAGGGAGTGATATTGTGCCGTTACGCCTCGGCCCGTATTGTCGATATCAGTCATGGTATTGCACCGCAGCATATCGAGCAGGCCGCCGCACTCCTGCAAAATTCGTATCACTATTTCCCCAAGAATACCGTACATCTGATAGTGGTTGACCCTGGAGTGGGAACAGATAGAGACATCCTGCTTCTTGAAGCAGCCGATCATCTTTTTATTGCCCCGGACAACGGCATTCTTTCGCCCTTGCTGCATAGCCCGGAAACCATTCGGACCCTCTGCCGTCTCAACCAGCCCTCCGGTACCGGCATCAGCTCTACTTTTCACGGTCGTGACATTATGGCGCCGGTTGCGGCCAAGCTTGCCGCCGGTGCAGTACCCGCGGATATGGGGCAACCTGCTGCTCCAGCAGGCTGCGTCACTTTCGCACTTCCCAGACCGATCTTTGCAACAGATCAGGTGAAGGGGGAAGTCACCAGTATCGATCATTTCGGCAACATAATCACGTCAATAAACGCCTCCGATCTTGCCGGACTGCCGCATCCTCTTCAGGTCGAGATAGGAGGCTTTTATCTGGAAAAGATCCACCTTAGCTATGCTGAAGTGGCGCCTCTTTCTCTGCTGGCCTTGATCAATAGCAGGGGGAATCTCGAGATTGCCAGAAACGGGGGGCATGCCGCCCGGTATGTGGCCTGTAAGGTGGGTGATGCCGTGGTGGTTCGACAACTCAACTAACGTACATCTCTGTTTCAACGTAATGCTTCGGCCAATTCCGTTACAGCCATGGCGTATCTGTTGGAATGGTTCCAGGCCGTAATGGCATGGAAGTTGGGATAGCCGGCAACATAGCGGAACCCGCCGCCTTTTTCGGGATCAACTTCCAGTCCGACAATGGATACGTCCTTGCCGTTGCCGGGCGCCGGCAGCGTAACACCCTGGGTGCTGCTGACGGTCTGATAATCGACCCGCCCCTTGCGTCCTTTCAGGTTGGCGCTGATAAGCTCCTGAGATTTCAGTTGGCTGCCGATATCGCGGTAAATTGGGCCATGGAGTTGCCAGCGGTACCGTTTTAAATAGTTGGCGATGGAGGCGAGGATATCTTCGATCGAGTTGAACACGTCACGTCGCGCATCACCGTCGAAGCTTACGGCGTATTCGCGGAAACTCGAGGGGATGAACTGAGTCTGGCCAAAGGCTCCGGCATATGAGCCCATCACGCTGTGAATGTCCATGTCGTTTTCCCTGCAAAGCAGAAGAAAATGGACCAGCTGTTTACGGAAAAAAGCAGCACGTCGCGGATAGGCATCAAAAAGTGTATTCAGGGTCTGAAAAACATTATAGTTACCCAGATATGTGCCGAAACGGGTTTCGATTCCCCAGATTGCAATAACAATTTCCCGGTCAACCCCGATCTCCTGCTCTACTTTGTCGAGCAGTTCCTTATGTTCCACCAGTTTTTCCTTGCCCTGTTTGATGACCGCAGGAGTTACGAAAAGGGGCTTGTAGTCATAGTAGGGTTTGGCTTCCCACTGTTTATCCATCAGCTCAAGTACTTTTTTCTGGATGGACACTCCGTTAAAAACTTGTCTGAGTTCGGCCTGGTCGTAACCGTGCTCTTGCTGTAATTCTTTAAAGAGATCGACGTATTTCTGCTGATTGAGGTTAATAACCTGACCATCTTCGACCAGATCGGCAGCCTTGGGAGTCGAGGCATCGGCGTAGGAATAGGCGATGAACATGAAAAAGCACAGGATCAGGAAAATCAAAAAGTTGCTGAAAGAAAAAAAAGACTTGATGGTATCACCTCATGTTGTTTTGTCGGAACTGTCATCTTCGTGTCGGTACATAGAGTTAAAGGCAGTAATAAACTCATGCAGCATATCCGCCGGGAGGTTATTGATTCCAGCTGCGGCCGATCTGCCGCCACCTGTGGGGAAGCTTCGACACAAGATATCGGCGTTTTTACGGTTGGTAAGGGGAGCCCGGACACTGATCTGCAGGGTGCCGTCAGTATTTTCCACAATGAGGGCATGGGCGGCATCTTTTTTTTCCCTGGCCTTCATGTTGCTGAATACCCCGGCAACTCGTCTGGACCAGGAGGCTGCGGGAAACCTGTACAGCCTGTTGTCACCTGATTCATCGATACATTTTTGCTCCATGGCTCTGCTCATATCTTCTTCATAGCCATTCCTGAGCCTGGCCACAAGATCTGTTGCCGAAATAAAATGAAGGGGATCGGCATAGGGACGGACCGCCCTGTAAAGTTCAGCTGGGTGAAAATGGAGGTCTTCGAGCCTGGCGCCATATCCATTATAGTTGAAAAGCTCACCTATTTTCTGCAGGATATCTAACTCTTCTTGTCCTATTCCTGCCTCGATTGCCAGCAGGTTGGCCTGCTCATGCAGGTTATCGCCAAAGGCGCCGCAGATCGCCCACCTGGTGTATCGACCTTCAAGCAGATGATTGATGATGAGCGAGGTGCAGGTCTCCGCCGAGGGTTCAATATGATGCTCTAACGCGGCAGAAGCGGGGATATCTCCTGCAAAGTGATGGTCGATATAGAGAATTGTATTGTTGCGGCGGAGCAGGTCGGTAAGAGATTCACGATTTTTGTCTAAAGAGATATCAAGCACGGTGATGGCAGCGGAACTGACAGTGTCGATTCTTTTGAGCAGAGCTATGTCCCGCTTCACGCCGGTTATAAGTTCCGCATCCTCGACGGGTATTGCAAGGCGAAGCTGGTGGAGCGCGAAAATGCCGTCGGCATCACCGTTAAAAACATCATATTGCATAATAGGCTGTCGTTTCTCTCATGATAATATTCTGTTCCCAGAACAACTCCACAGGAGCTAAAAGCTCAGTCCCAGAGAGCTGCCGATATTAGCCAGATTGAACACCACCATTATTCTCTCATCCGTAGGGGTATATTGAGTATTCAGCTGGACGGACCAGCACTGGGCGAAATAGGTTAGTGCAACTGTGGCCTCATTGGTTTCTTCTGCAGAGATGGAATGTTCAATATCGAAATCAGCCCGGATCTGAGGAAGTATCTGTACCTTAAACGAGGCGTTGATCTGTTCGAGGTCGAGCGCTTCATTATAGCGATAATCAAAGCCGAACCTGTCGCCACGGCTATTGACGAAATGTCCTTCAAGGCCATGGATGGTATTCTGGTCACTATCTACAGGGAGGAGGGCTTTATAAGCCAAAGACAGCCTTGGCAGTGGTTGCCAGCCGAGTTTCATGGATACGGGAGAAAAGGGCTGGTCGGAGGCTTCGCTGCGCAGGTCGTAGCTCTGTTCGATACGGACATAAGCATACTGACCGGAATAGTTCTGATTTTTGTCATAGAAGTCAAAGAAACTGTCAACCCCATAGGTTATCGCATTTCTTTCATTTATCCTGTCCACCGAATCGAAAATGGGCAAGTCGCTCTGGTTGTCATCAGCAATATACTCGTATTCAGCGAAGGGGCGGATGCTATGCGAGAGCGAGGCGTGTTTTTCACCATCGAGAGCATAATCTCGCACCAGCGTAGTGGCAAGGTCGGTGCGGAAGACAGGGAGAAAACGGGTTGGCGTGTCATCTTCCGTCCAGGTGGCGTCGCCGTAGGTATCGACGGCATACATGGTACCGCGCACACCGATTTCAGCACGTGATTCGAGATAGTTTCCCAATGGTACAGGCGTACTCAACCGGGGAAAAAGGTCGATTCTATGTCCGCCGACCCCTTCCTCTCGCCAGTAGTTGATATAATCGGCATCCCAGTTGAATGTAAACTGCGATTCCTGCAGGGAAAAAGCACCGGAATAATCGACACTGGGCAGTTTCCACAGAGGGGTCGCTCCACTTTTATCCGCCCGCACGTCGTTGATAGCAAGGACATCAATATTTAAAGAGGATCCACTCCAGGATCTCAGCAGCTTTAAAGAATTGGATCGCTGATCATCACTCTGGTTTTCAAAACCACGACCAAAGGTTTCCAGAAACGATTTCTGGGAATCGTTAAAGCCGGTTATGCCGGAGCTGAATTCCTCCAGATAGTCGCGGTCGGAAACGACATCGACATCGAGTCTGGAAATCCAGTTGTCACCAAAATTATGATCCGCCTTGGCGCGCAGCCAGTACCTGTCGCTGTTTGTATGGGTGAAGTTGGTGTCCGTGTAATACGAAGTTGTTTGATCCGAGCCGGAAAGATCATCGCTGAGATAGCTGCCCAGGAAGCTACCTTTGCTGCTTGCGTCAACGACGTAATTGAATTCCAAACCGGGCATGAAGCCTCGTTTCGAGTAGTATTCCGGAAAAAAAGTCAAATCGGTCGAGTCGGAAATATTAAGAAAGAAAGGCAGGTTAAAGCCAAAACCGTCTCTGCTTGAGTTGGAGAATTCGGGAAAGAGAAGGCCGGTTTGCCGGGTACTTTTCACCGGTACCACCATATAGGGTAGGTAGAAAACCGGAACGTCCCTGATATTAAATCTGGCGTTTTTAAGAAAGGCATAACCGCCCGGCTCAATGGTTGCCTCACTGCTGGAAAAACTCCACGGTGGAACTTGTCCTTCCTCCAACTCACAGGTTATGACCCAGCCATCTTCAATGCGGTAGGAGTTTATACCGGTTTTTTCTACGTTACGACCTTCGAGATGCAACTCATGGTCTTCGCGGGTGATGACCGCCTCCGCAAAAGAACCGAGCTCTTTACTGAGATCAATCCGGGCCTCATCGGCGGTCAGCTCATCCTGTCCGGATTCTATGCTGACATTCCCTTTGGCCATGATGCTCTGTTCTTCAATATCGTACGAGATCCAGTCCGCCTTGATGATTGTTTTGGTCTGGTAACGAGGCACCTGCTCCTCTGTCAGATCATCCGGCGTTATGTCGGGCTCTTCGACTTCCTCTCCCAGCAGTTCGGCCCAGGAAGAAATATCTGTTTGTCCGGTTTGGGGCGGCTGCGGTACAACTTTTTCGCGTTTTTCGAGGACGATGCCTCCTTCGGCAATAATTCTCTGCGGCTTCTCAAACCGGGTAATTTTGTCCGCTGAGATATTCCATTCCGACGTAGCGGTCGATTCAGCCAGGCAGGTTGAGGAAAAAAAGAAAAGAAAAAGTAACGCCGGGAAAACGAAAATGCGCTTTGGTTCCTTATATTGTGGCAAAATTCTTGTCACAGTTTTCTCCTTTTCAGCAGAAAAGATTTGTATTTGACACATTCCGTATACAAACAGAAATAAATAGATATAGCCGGATGCTCGTTCACCCATAATTGGGCAAATAAAAGAGTGGTGTAACCTCTTCTTTCCTTGGCGTGAACAGCAGTAACAGAGATGTTCAGCTGAGTGCCGCCAACCTTCCGAGGGTAACTTTTCGAAGGGTCTGGTGTCAAGCCTAAAGTCAGAATTTACCTTGATAATGAGACGAAAGTGGTTTATTTTCTCGGGTAGTTATGTAATCTTATTTATTTTCAACCACTTTTCTTTCTTTAGTGGCTGAAAAGAAAACAAAAAGTTACAAAACGGTTTAAGGCCGAAGAAGATCGATAGGTCGGCCCTGAAAAGGTATATGCAGGTCTTTTGCCGGAGTAAAGGGAAGAGAGTTGAGTAGCTCTTCGAAGAAGTACGGAGCCAGAGAAGGGATGACGTTGTCATTCTTTTGTTATGTAAACGGGACCGTGCTGGTGAACCTTCAAAACCGGGGAAGGCAGGCATGCAGAAAAGAAAAGTCGCAGGTCTCGGATGTCCGATGACCTGGGCGGGACCAGGACCGTTTCGGTACAGAATTACTTCCATGGAACGTACTGTAAACACAAGCGGTTTTGACGGGGAACGGAGTGTTGGTGGCTGTTGGTCATAGCCGGGCAGGATATGGTTATCCAGACGATGGCAATATCGACCGGGACGCACCTCGAAAGTGCCATTCTCCCCGGAATGTAATTTGTCCTGCAGAGGTGGTTTTGAATAACCATCGTTAAGATTATTGCGATCTTGTCTCAACCAGAGAGTTGAGGCGAGGACTCATTGACAGTCATGGCCGGAGGAGTGTTTACTGCGGTTATGACCATGGAAAAAGCATGACAGACCAAAAAAGTTCAACGACTGAAAACGAAAACGGAAAAGACGATCAACCGGCGAAAGCAAAAAGAAAAAAAGCAACGGTAGGCGCCTGGTGGAAAAGCACCATCGTCGAGCCCGTTACTTCCTCGGTGCAGTCTCTCAAAAAAGAGTTCAAAGATATATCCCCCGATCCCACCACCAGGACATCAGCAGAGCAGCAGGGAAGTATATCTGCTGATGTGGCGCAGACAACACCCGGCAAAACGCCGAACCGAAAGCCACCCGCCTCACCCGGCAAGACAGCTAAAGAAACAACCAGGCAAAATGGTGCTGCTGACCCCGCCGGGCAGGATCTCGACAAGCAGGATTCTACCGGTACCGGTGAGGCGGATTCTCCAATAGTCGCGGAAAAAGACGCGGTCGCGGTCGTACCCGATACGCAGACAAAACCACGAAGCAAGAGAGGACGTCCCCGAAAAAAAGCTGAGCAGAAAAAGGAAGACACGGGACAGGAGCAGAATGATCCCCAGGTTCCCGAAAGCGAGTCCGCGGCAGAGCAGGATGTGGAAAAGGTAAAACCGGCAAGAAGAAAACGACCACCACGAAAAAAGAAACCGGTACAGGCCGTTACGGGCCCTGGCGGTGAAGCTGTCGGGCAGTCACCTCAAAAACAGGCCGGAGAAGATAAACAGAGTCACAACGACACCAGTTTGACCGCAGAGTCAACGTCTCCTGGCGAGCAGGGTAGCGAACCGTCCCAGGGGGTATCGGAACAATCTCACGATGCCGGTGTACAGCAGCAGGCCAAGGATGGAGCCGATCCAGATGAGCATGGCTCATCGCTACAGAAAGTAGGGGGATCCGAGAAACAGTTAGAGCAACAAAACAGGAAGCAGACTGCCCCTCGGGAACGTGCCGAGCCCGAGCATAAGCCTGTCATAAAACTTCTTATAAATGCAGAGGAGCCGGAGGAATGCAGGCTTGCTCTCCTCGAAGATGGGGTGCTCGAGTCTATTCATGTGGCTACCAGCACCAGAACACAAACGAAAAACAATATTTATAAGGCCAAAATTGTCGCCATCGAGCCGAATCTTCAAGCCGCTTTTGTCGAGTATGGTACAGAGAAAAACGGCTTTTTGCCCTTCAGTGAAATTCATCCCGAATATTACAAGGAGAATGTCAGCGAAAAGGTGCAGCATTATATTGAGCAGCAGCAATGGAAGAAGCTGAGTATAACCGACGTGGTGGAGCGAGGCTGTGAGGTGCTGGTTCAGGTAGTCAAGGAGGAGGTCGGCAAGAAAGGGGCGAATATGACCACATATCTCTCCCTGCCGGGGCGTTGTGTGGTACTGATGCCGGGATCGGATTCAAAGGGTATATCCAGGAAAATTTCAGGCGAAGAGCGCCGCTCTCTGCTGCGCGAATATCTCCTCTCCATGGATATTCCGGAAGGCATTGGCTGGATTGTGCGCACCGCCTCGGAGGACATTACCAAAACCGCCCTGGCGCGTGATGTCAATTATCTTCTTAACCTCTGGGAAGAGGTAAAGAAAAAGGGCCAGGAACTGGAAGGATTTGGTCTTATTTATCAGGATCATGATCACGTCCTCAGATTTCTGCGGGAGCATTTTGATCCGGATATCCAGGAAATTCTGGTGGATGACAAAGATGCGCTGGAGCAGGTTAAAGGATTTATAGAGCTGTTGCCCTCCAAGCAGCGCAGCGTCAGATGTAAGCTGCATAAAGGGGCCCGCCCCATCTTCAACCAGTACTCCATCGAAGATCAGATCGAATCGATTTATCAGCCCAAGGTTAACCTGCCATCCGGCGGCTCAATTGTCATTGATCCCACCGAAGCCCTTGTTGCCATCGACGTCAACTCCGGTTCCACCGGCAAGGGGAAAAATTTCGAAGACACCATCTTCCAGGCCAACATGGAAGCGGCTAAAGAACTTGCCCGGCAGCTTCGTCTGCGTGATCTCGGCGGTCTTATTGTGGTCGATTTCATCGATATGCGTTCGCAGAAGAATATTCGCGAAGTGGAAAGACAGGTCAAAACAGCCATGAAGCGCGATAAAGCCAAGGTCGATATCAGTAGAATCTCTAAGTTCGGCCTGATGCAGATATCACGACAGAAACTGGGCGCACCTATCGAAGCCGGCAATTATCGGGTTTGCAGCTACTGTAACGGCCGAGGGGTTGTGCGATCGGTGGAGACTCTGGCGTTGTTCTATCTCAGACGTATTCATACGGCGGCCAGCAGGAAAATGGTGATGCAGATAGAGTGCCGTTTTCCTCTCGACGTAGCCCAATACCTTCTTAATAACAAACGCAACGAGCTGGGCGATCTAGAGGAGAAATACGACACCGAAGTCATTATAATTGCCGACCCGTCCTTTAAACCGGCCGATAATGAAATTATTTTCCACAAACGGGAAAAAGACGACGACGTCAAAAAACAACCTTGATTTAATAGGCAATCTAAAGTATAAAAAGCCCTCTCATGCGCCAGTGGCTCAGCTGGATAGAGCAACGGACTACGAATCCGTAGGTCGGGAGTTCGAATCTCTCCTGGCGCACCAGTAAATT
>CAYUPL010000024.1:19094-49328 GCA_964446655.1 uncultured Desulfopila sp. | reverse complement strand
ACTTCACAACTGTATTGATCTCCTCACTGCTAAGCCCCACGGGCCGACAGATCCGGGTATGAAACGGTGTATAGAGAGACAATCCCACCGCCCTGACGCCGTCATTTATATCAGCCTCGACAAGTACCGGCGGATCTGTCTGGTCCGGATCGGAAGACAATATATCGCCGACAAACAAAGCGGCATGTGACCAGCTCGACTGGGTCAGGTACTTAATCGCCGTGCTGAAGGTACTGCTGCCTTCAACCAGCAGTACATCGCCGGGGCGGAGACAGCCGGCCAGCATTGCGGGACTGGATGTAGCAATACGCGCATTGCCGCTTCGCGGTTCTGACAAATGGTGGGCCAGTCGGGCGCCAATTTTTCTGAGAAATTTCATCTGGTGACAATGTAGTGATTTTTTTTAAAAGCGAAGAAAAGACAGTATGTCGTACCGACACACTCTCAACTCAACGGAAAAGAGTAGTATCGTGTTCTTAAAAAAGGTACACTTTTTTTCATCGGAGTGGAATATACACCATTTACGATGAATCCAACAACTGTCTCAGGAAACAAACACATGGTCGACAATACCGGTAAAAGCACAATGGAGTCTATCATCTCAATGAATCCCATTGTATTTTTCTCACGTCACTGATGCATCCGTCAGAGTATCTATGTTACTGCAACTGGAGAAAAAATGACACCACTCTCCCAAAATATAGCACCGGAGATAGCTCCCACTGACCCGGAACAATGGGTCGATCTGTATGCAGACGCTCTGTATGGGTATGCTCTGTATCGGACTGCAAATTCGGCCATTGCCGAAGAACTCGTCCAGGAAACTTTTATGGCTGCCCTGACGGCACTCAAGAGTGGCACTTTCCATGGCGATTCCTCCCCTCAGACATGGCTCACAGGGATCCTGAAACATAAAATAATGGATCATTTTCGACAAAAATATCGCCATCAGACACAATCACTGGACTTCTTGCGAGAGGATGATATAGAGGAATACTTCGATGCTAAAGGAAACTGGAAAGTAAAACCAGGCAGCTGGGGAGAAAATCCGCAGAAAAAATATGAACAGCAGGAGCTTATGCACACGCTTCTTGAATGTATCAAAACACTCGGCGAACGCCAGGCCGACGCCTTCAGACTCCGCGAACTCGAAGGGGAGGAGGCAAAAGAAATCTGTAAGGTTTTACAGATCAGTGCGACTAACTACTGGGTGCTTATGCATAGAGCACGTCTGTCAATGCGGCGCTGCATGGAGTCGCACTGGTCACATGAAACTTTACAGAGAGCGCCATCATGAAAATGTGGATGTTCAATTGTCGACAAATAGCACGGCTTGTTTCTGAGTCCATGGACCACCAACTCCCTCTCAACCGGAGGATGGGCGTTCGATTTCATCTGATGATGTGCCGTCATTGCAGCCGCTACGAAAAACAGCTCCACCGCCTGCGTCGCCTGGCTCGCAGTCACGACTCATCCGACGGTGTACACACCGCCACTCTTGATAAAAAAAGTAAGGAGCGGCTCCGCCGACTCATAGCCAAGCAGGCAAAGAAAGAATAATTCCAGAACTCGGCAATCTTTTCCTGTAAGGAATGACACCCTCAGTACGACAGAGTAGGCAAAGGATATATATCCAGGCCCCCTATCCAAGGCAACACTCCGGCAAGCCGGAAAAAAAAATAACAGAGAGATGAACATGAAAAAATATCTGATTATCTGTTTCATTCTTGCAGCGGTCATAGCATTCTGGTTTTTTGATCTTGACCGGTACCTTACCCTCGAAGGAATCAAGGCAACCCAGGCCCAACTCGACACCTGGCGCAGCGATGCTCCTCTGCTCACCGCCTTTTCTTTTCTGATCATCTATATTATCGTCACCGCTTTGTCTCTTCCCGGTGCCGCTGTGCTTACCTTGGCCGCCGGAGCGTTCTTCGGTCTGCTCTGGGGCGTGCTCATTGTTTCCTTCGCTTCCACCATCGGCGCCACACTAGCCTTTCTCGTGGCCCGCTTCATCCTGCGCGACAGTGTACAGAGTCGCTTTGGCGATCGACTGCAGACCATCAACCGGGGTATTGAGCGTGAAGGAGCCTTCTACCTTTTCACGCTGCGCCTTGTTCCTGTTTTTCCTTTTTTTCTGATAAACCTGCTCATGGGGTTGACGCCGATTCGCACCTGGACCTTTTACTGGATCAGTCAGGTTGGTATGCTCGCCGGTACAATTGTTTATGTCAATGCAGGCACGCAACTGGCCCAGATCGACAGCCTCAGCGGTATATTGTCGCCCGGACTGATGGTATCCTTTGCCATCCTGGGTCTCTTCCCTCTGATCGGCAAGAAGGTCGTCGACTGGCTGAAAAAACGGCGCGTCTACGCGCAATACACCAGACCCGCAACCTTCGACCGTAACCTTATCGTCATCGGCGCCGGTGCCGCCGGACTGGTCAGTGCCTATATCGGTGCGGCCGTCAAAGCCAAAGTGACGCTGATCGAAGCACAAAAGATGGGCGGTGACTGTCTTAATTATGGCTGCGTACCCAGCAAGGCCCTGATCAAATCCGCCAAGCTGGCCCATCGCATCCGCCACGGTGACATTTATGGACTCGAGGCAACTACACCGCAATTCAGTTTCGCCAAGATAATGGCCAGGGTTCACCAAATCATCAGTACCGTCGAACCGCATGACAGCATCGAACGCTATACAGGTCTCGGTGTTGAGGTCCTGCAAGGCTACGCCAGACTCATCGACCCCTGGACCGTGGAAATTCAACTTAACGACGGCGGAACCAGACGGTTAACTTCCCGCGCCATCGTCATCGCCGCCGGAGCAAGTCCTTTTGTCCCTCCCCTGCCCGGGCTTGATGAGGTCGGTTATCTTACCAGCGATACCCTTTGGGATTCCTTTGCCGCTCTCGAGGAAGCACCCGGCAAACTGGTTGTTCTGGGCGGCGGCCCCATCGGCTGCGAGTTATCCCAAGCCCTGGCCAGACTGGGTTCGGAGGTGTGGCAGGTTGAAATGGGCGACAGAATCCTGATCCGGGAAGATGAGGAGGTTTCCCACTACGCCCAAAAGTCGCTGAGCCGGGACGGTGTCCATGTGATGACCGGTCACAAGGCACTGCGCTGCGAACGTGAAGGCGAGCAAAAGTTTATCATTGTTGAACATAAAGGCGAGGAACTCCGCCTTGAATTTGACGCGCTTATCTGTGCGGTAGGCAGGGTTGCCCGACTGCAGGGGTATGGCCTGGAGGATCTCGGTATTGCCACGGACCGCACCGTAATAACAAACGAATACCTCGAGACACTGTATCCCAATATCTTTGCCGCAGGAGATGTGGCAGGCCCCTATCAGTTTACGCATACCGCAGGGCATCAGGCCTGGTATGCCGCTGTCAACGCCCTGTTCGGCGAGTTTAAAAAGTTCCGGGCGGACTATTCCGTCATCCCCTGGACAACTTTTACTGATCCGGAAATCGCCCGAGTCGGCCTCAATGAACAGGAAGCACGTGACAAAAAGATCGCCGTGGAGATAACTCGTTATGACCTCAGCGATCTCGATCGAGCCATAGCCGACAGCGCCGCCCACGGTTTTGTGAAAATTCTCACTGTTCCCGGCAAGGATCGCATAGTCGGTGTAACAATTGTCGGTGAGCATGCCGGTGACCTGCTGGCGGAGTTCGTTCTGGCAATGAAGCACGGCCTTGGTCTTAACAAAATTCTGGGCACAATACATACCTACCCGACTCTGGCGGAAGCTAATAAATATGCGGCAGGAGAATGGAAACGAGCCCATGCGCCGCAGAGGCTACTTGCCTGGATGGAAAAATATCACAACTGGAAAAGGAGATGAGCCATGAAACATATTTTCTTCCTCACCCTGCTCGGTGACAAACGTAGCCTTGATGATCTTGAGCACGGTTTGATTCGTGGTTCGGGACGGTACAATGAGCCATGAATTCATTTCGCTGTAAACTGTGCCAGTATCGGCTGCCCCGCTTTGAAAAACGAAGCCTATCGGGGTGAGATACTCGAACGTCAACTGGAGGAAGCGACCAGCCTCTTTCTCTTCGACAGGAGCCGAAACCGACTGAGAGGTGATATAATTAAAATTTCCAGTATCTGTGAAGGGATCGGTCTCTATTTTTCGTTGCCGGTCTCATCTATTGGATACGCCACCCGATCTAACCCGAATATTTGACCGATACCCCCCAAACTCAACCTCTGCAACTGCTGGAGATATCCCTTGGAAAAGAGAGAAATCATAGATACGATCACATGGATGCTGCATAAATATCTAACAAAACAGCAGGAAGGCAGCTTTCTCCATTATAAAGATCCAGCTGAACTCGGTAAAATACTCCGCCTGCAGGACTTCACCGATGGTGCCGACTGGTCCGCAATTTTCCAATGGATAGAAAAATATCTGGAATATTCAGTCAAGACCAGTCATCCAACCTTTGTGAACAGGATGTGGGCCGGCGCAAACCTGCCGTCCATTCTGGGAGAGATGGTGGTGGCCGTGTCAAACACCTCCGCCTGCACCTATGAATCGGCGCCGGTATCCACCTTGATGGAAAAATATATGATTGGAGAAATGCTCGATCTGGTGAAATTTCAAAATGGTGAGGGCCAGATGACAACCGGGTCAAGTAATGCCAACATGCTGGCAATGATGGCGGCACGTAACGAAATATTGCCTGCGGTGAAGACCGATGGGATGTTCGGCAAAAAAGACATCTATGCTTTCGTCAGTGCCGAGGCCCATTACTCCATGGAAAAAGCGGCCAACATTATCGGGTTGGGCACCAGTCACTTAATAAAAGTGGGAATAACCAAGACCGGAGAGATGGATATTGCCGACCTCGAAGCTCATCTGCATAAAATAACGACCCGGGGTGGTCATCCTTTTTTTGTCGGCGCCACCGCCGGAACCACGGTTCGAGGCGCCTATGATCCCATCGAAGATCTTGTTGCTATCCGGCGCAGATATCCGTTCTGGCTGCACGTTGATGGCGCTTGGGGAGGAGCTGCGGTGCTGAGTGACACCCTCAGAAAAAAATACCTTACAGGTCTTGAGCGGGTTGACTCCTTCACCTGGGATTTCCATAAAATGACCGGTACCGCACTGATGTGTAATGTCTTCCTCATTAACAACCGCAGTCACACTCTCGGCAAGGTCTGCAGCGCCGGCGACAGCAGCTACATCTTTCATGGAGATACGAGTAATGAGGTCCTTGATCTGGGTGCGGTTTCACTGCAGTGCGGCAGGAAAGTGGACAGCCTCAAATGGTTTCTCGACTGGAAGTATTTCGGTAGAAAAGGATTCGCCGAGCACGTCGAAGGCTGCCACAACCTATGTCAATATGCTGAAAAAATTGTTCGGGATAGCCCGGAACTGGAACTTGTTCTGCCACGATCATCCTTCAATATCTGCTTCCGCTATAAAACCGCCGAGGAAACGGCCAACAGGTTAAATCTTGCGATCCGCACAAAACTCTATCAGGAAGGGAAAAGCCTGGTGGGCTACGCCCATCACGGCGAAACACTCTTTCTGCGTCTGTTACTCGCCGGGCACAACCTGACGGAAAAAGATGTCGACCATTACTTTTCACAACTCATCAAAACCGGAAAACAACTCGAAGGAGGTTAACTATGAAGAATCCCACAGGAACCCCCATCACCTATCTCTGTCACCCCCATCAGGAAAAATTCCGCAAGGCGCTTTTTGAGCTCTTTCTCCATCCTGACCCGGAGAGGCTCGCTGCCGCCGCAGCCGCTTTTTTGCGCCGGAACCCTCTTCCGCTCTCAGATTTTCCTGAAATTACAGGAACATATTCAAGAACGATCCTACACAAAGGTGAAAACGGCTTCGAAGCCATGGCTGCCCGCTGGAGCAGAGATGCGATAACTCCGGCCCACGGACATCCCTCTTTCATATTCTACCACGTCATAGAAGGAGTCTTAGCCATCGACAACTACCGCCGCAACAAATACGGCATAACTTTCGATTCTTCGTCTTTTCTCGGCAAGGGAGACTCTTTTTTCTTTGTAGGTGAGGAGGGACGATTTGACAATCACATCCACCAGGTACACGCCATTGAAGAGACTCTCAGCGTTCATATATCTTCAGACGATTCCACAAAGGGCGAAATTTTCAGCTGAATCCTTTCTCACCCAGGCTGTTGCAAAATCGTTATAAACAGGAAAGATACTTCAAGGTTGTTGATACGACAGATAATCATCCAGCTGCCGCCCCATATAACGCCGCAGCAGCTTCTGTGGAGCAGCCGGCAGATCAACGCTCAACAGAAGCCCCGGTGTCCCGGCAAAATTCGGGTCGATGCCGATGCCGTAAAACCGTGCACCAAGCTGATGATATTGCCTCACCAGCACCGGCAAGCCCTTTTCGTCCGGTTCTATTTGCCGCACCAACCAGTCCAGGCTGTCAATGTCCGGAGGATATCGTGTTAAATACTCCAGCAGCTCGGGGGGCGCCGGATAATCAAACGGCATTTTGGCCTTCACCTGAGCGCTGGGCGCAACCAGAAATTGCTCGATCAGCAACACACTGAGGGCCTGGTACCGACGGCTTAACGACACAGTACCATACAGGAGACGATAGCGGGGGAACCTGCAGACAAAAGCGCCAATTCCCTTAAAGAGCAAAAGCAACGAGTTATAGCTGCGCTGTTGTCCAACTACCACGAACGACCGTCCCATCTCCAGACATGGTTGCCGCTGATTTACAAAATCGTCTTTAAAAGTAAACATGTGCGACAGATAAAGCCCGTCTTTGCCCTGCTCAGGTAGAATTCTGTCGGTCTGTCCCATCCGGTAAGCGCCAACGATACTCTTTTCGCTATGATCAAATACGAAAAGATGGGTATACGTGTCATCAAATGGATCACCATCTCTGCAGGCGCCGCTGCCTTCATCAAACGGCCTGAAATTTTCTTCCCGCAATCGCTGTATCTCCTCAATAACCTGTGGAACCTGCTTGCGGGTGGCATAATATACGGCGAAATTTTTATACCGGAGCAGACAATGCTCCCCGGAGAGCTGCGCAACTTCCGCCAAAACATTTTTGGGCTCAGCTGCATCGGCAACCGGCACCATGTGTTTTTGTGGCTGTAGAGGCCATGAGTGGCGATACTGCGGATCATGCAAATAAGTTACGAGACGGTACAGATCGGTTATATGCTGCCTATCTTTCTTCAGAACAGGAAGGACAGCCGGCTTGCCTGTTGATATCGTGATACTTTTCCCATGACTGTGCAGCATCTCACGGATAAGCATCAACATCCGCAGACGACTCCAAATGAGTCCGAGCTGGTAAAATAGTGGCCGGTTTTGGCCACTGATATGTAAGGGCATTACTTTACATGTTGCCTGGCGTGCCAGGCTAGCCACCATCCGGTTCCATTGATGGTCCCTGATGGGTACGCCGTGTTTCGGCGGATAACTGACCCGGCCCGCCGGAAAAAGCACCAGCAGGCCACCTTGTCGCAGATGCGTCAAACACGATTTTAAAGAAGTAGTATTGCCGGCGGCATTGGATCGTAAAGGGTTGGTGTAAATAAAGAGAGCCTCAAGTTCGACAAACAGCGACAAAACTCGATTGGCTAAAATCTTCACATCGGCACGCCGCCGGCGCAACAGATGAGCAAGCGCTACGCCTTCGATACCGCCAAACGGATGGTTAGCGCAGATGATAAGTGGGCCTTCCTCCGGTATCTGTTCAAGTGAGCCGTCCAGCTGCAGGTTTATGTCGAAAACCTGTAGAAATCTGGCGGTAAAGGCATCGGCATCCAGGCCGGAAAAACCATGTTGATGATAAAGCCTGTTAAGCTCGGCCACACCCAGCAAGTGATCGAGAAGCACAACTCCCTTACCCACAAGGCTTTTTTGACGGGAGGGATTTAACAAATTTGCAATACTTATTCGCATCAACTTTCCTTATTGGAAAAATGGTATTTCAACACCTTCGTAAAAATCTTCCACCACGAAAACCGCCAAAGGAATACAGCGATTGATATACTGAGTGGAGCGGTCTCTGGCAACATGAGCAAGATCCGACAAATCAGGACATTATAATATGTTTTCCCAATAGAATTAAGTTATCAGCTCCACCTGCAAAGTCAAGGTTGAAGGAATTTTTCTCCACTCAGCGCGGAGGCATGGATGTCGTCCAATGAGACAATAGAGCCGGGTCTGTTTCCCGGAAAAATGATTTTATAGCCAGTCACATCAATCCTCTTTTACGATATACGCCATAGACGAGACGGTCGATTATGACAAACAGCATGATGGGCACAAAGACGAAAAGCAGCGTCAACAGGGAAGCGACACTGTTATCGGAGGAATTGAGTAGCGGAAAGATATAGCCGGAATAGGACGGTACCGTCCCACCGCCGATCAGAAAGACGAGAAAGTATTCCGAAAAAGAGACCAGAAAAACAATGGTTCCTCCGGCGATAATGGCAGGCAGGAGCAGCGGCAGTTCTATGGAGAGCAGGATACGCAGGCTGGAAGCCCCCATATTACGGGCACAGAGGGCCAGGTCTTCACCATATGTCAGATAACCTGCAGTCAGAGCCCGCAGCATGTAAGGATAGCTGTACAGGCTGAGAATCAACACAACCCCCACGAAGGTATCGGCAAGCCCCAGCCGGACAAAAAAATAGTGGGCTCCCATGGCGAAGGCCATGGGAGGGATAAGGGCCGGTGCGAGGAAAAGTCCTTCGAGCACCATTTTGCCGGAAAATACCGTCCTGGCAAAAACCTTGGCCGGTAACACGGTCAGCAGCAATGTTACCAGAACAGCAGCAAAGGAATAGCCGCAGGAAACAAGCATGCTCAAGGCGATATCATTTTTATGCTGCAAAAGGTAGGAAATACTTCTTGCGTCCAAAGAGGCAGGAAGAACATCGGGAAAACTCCAGGACGACGAGGCGGCATACAACAACAGAACCACCAGGGGCGAAACAAAGACCAAAAAGAGAAAGAGCAGCACAGAGGCAAGTCGTATCATAGCTTGCGCACCCCTTTTTCCAGACGAGCGGAAAACTTCAGATAAAAAAGAATAAAGAGCAGACTGAAGCAGAACACCAGCACCAGCATGGCCATGGCCACCGGGCGCAAGGCAAGATCTTTCTGAAAGAAATAGTCATAAATGCGGATGGAGATCATTCCGGGATAGCTGTCTCCCAGCACGAAGGGCAGATCAAAGCCACCGAAAGAAAAGATAAAAAGTATCACAAAAGTGGTATTGATCACCGGCATGATAAAGGGCAGAATCAAGGTGAAAAAAATTCTCAACTGAGAGGCGCCGAGCATTTTTGCCGTTTCGATGATACGCCTGTCAAAACGAGACAGGATGGCATACACCATGACCATTACAAAAGGCGTTTCTTTATAGATATAAGCGAGAATAAGCTCTATACCGGAACGGGTATAGAGCAAACCGGGAAAATCTGCATAGGAATCGATCAATCCCAGCTGATAGGCAATAGAGGCAAAAACTCCTGTTTTGGAAAGCAGGATGACCGCTATAAACCCCACGGCAATGTGCGGCAGAATAAGCGGTATTTTGTAAATAACCGTGCGGCGGTGATACCTGTCCGGCAACTGCCAGATTATATAAGCCAGGAAGGTACCACAGAGGATGGCGATCACGGCGGATGCCAGAGCGACCTGCAGGGAAAAAATGGTCGAGTGCAGAAACCAGTCGTCGCGCAACAATTCCCTGTAAGCAAAGAACATGTCATCGTAGGTATAGGAAAACATGAAAAGCCCCAGAGACTGCAGACCCGTCACCAGCAGGCCACCCACCACAACGGCCAGGAAAGGGATGAGCAGAGGAAGCAGGTTGAGAAAAAGTGTCAGGCGCCGCATATCAGCCTAGTTACCGCGCAACACCTTGTTTTCCCAGTCTCTTTCCAGAAGCTCCAGATATGCCGAGGGAATCTCAGGTACGGCCGTTGCCGCAAGGGCGTCAGGCGACAGGGTGGCTTCTCCCAGATCAAGATTTTTGAAACGCTCCGCCATGTCACTGTCCAGACGCTGCAGGTCAAGCACGGTGAAATCGCCCCAGTTCTGCGGCATATTCTTCTGCAGCTGAGCCTCGGCGGAAAGAAGAAAATTAGCAACCACCAGGGCCCCGGCTCTATTAGGCGCGTTAAAGGGAACCGCGGTAAAATGCGTGTTATACAACGAGCCATCCTGCATCACAAAGGTTCGCACACTCGGACTGTAGCGCCCCTGAGATATCTTGCTCTGCGCGTTAGCCTGATGGTAGCTCATGTTCAGAGCCACTTCGCCCCGCTCGAACAGGGTGTCCAGAGCCGCGATATCCTTGGGATACGTTTTGCCCTGTTGCCAGAGATAGGGCTTGATATCGTTGAGATAGTCCCACAACTTTACTCCATTCCTGTTATAGAGCTCTTCATCGAGTCCGACCATATACTGCTCATGCCCGCCGGTGAGGGCGTAAAATGCCTGACGGATGAAGGCTGAGCCTGTGAAATCAGGTGGTCTGGGATAGGTAAATCTCCCCGGATTCTGCCGTACCCAGTTTTTCAGCTCGGCAAAAGATCGCGGTGGATCCTGCAGTTGCGCAGCATCATACTCATAGACAAACTGAGCCCGGCCATAGGGCGCTTCGTAACCCTGCACCGGGTAACCGAAGTCATATGCCACCGACTCCGGATCGACCAGGGAGAAATTGGGCAATATATCGGTGATGGGGCCCTGGAGCAGGCCGTTTTCCATGGCGTTTTTAAAA
The DNA here is from genome assembly GCA_964446655.1 of uncultured Desulfopila sp. Lineage (GTDB taxonomy): Bacteria > Desulfobacterota > Desulfobulbia > Desulfobulbales > Desulfocapsaceae > Desulfopila_A. The sequence goes on along the minus strand of CAYUPL010000024.1, from coordinate 38,548 downwards.
TTCTCTCCATTAATCCAGAGCAGGTCCATGGTGCCCTTGGTTCTGCCGGCCTGTTTTTCGGTGAGCAGTTTGTTGATGAATATGGCTGCATCGGCGGGAACCCGTTTAAGGGTGATATCATACCTGTTCTTCACCTCGGCGGCCACATAGGTATCTACCCAGGAGTTAATGGTGGGAGAACCGCCCCACATGAACCATTTCACCTCCGTGCCCCTGGCCTTCGCCTTCAGATCGGCAAAGGTTTCGGCCGCAGGCGAAGATGACCATCCCGGCAGCATGATACAACCCAAAAGAATTATGAAGACAGTAAGATATCGCCTCAACATAATCAGTTCTCCTTTATGGATATATAGTGTTTAACGGTGAGAGAGACCCGGTCTCCTTCCTCCAGATCGGAATCAAAGCTATAAACGGTCAACCGGGTATCCTGCAAGAGAACGCGATAGATAATATACTGCCCGGCAAACACCATCTCCTTGATACTACCAGGTCCGTTACTGTCCTTGGTAAGCACAATAGATTCCGCTCTGACATTGATAGCGGATACTCCAGTTCGAACTCCCCCATTAATCCCCATCAAGGCAAAAGCGGCAGAGGGAATACTATTGACATGGCCCAGGAAATCAGCCACCTGCGAAGAAACAGGCCGGTTATAGACCGCTTTGACGTCGTCGTACTGGCATAATCTGCCGTTGAGCAGGATACCGATCTTGTCAGACATCATAAAGGCCTCCTGCAGATCATGCGTCACGCTGAGCGTAGTGATACCGTACTCCTGCTGAAAACCACGGATGAATTCCGCTGTTTCCGCCTTCAGATTGCGGTCGAGATTGGCAAAAGGTTCATCCAGTAGCAGGAGAGACGGAGAAACCACCATGGCTCTGGCAAGAGCGACACGTTGCTGCTGACCGGCGGAAAGCTGATTGGGATAGGAGGCGGTTTTATCACCCAGCTGAAAATAATCCAGCATGGCGGCTACCTTTGCACCTATGTCCTCTTTTTTTTCCTTTCGGCACCTCAGGCCAAAGGCAACATTATCAAACACCGTCATGGTCGGAAAGAGGAGGTAGTCCTGAAAAACCAGAATGGCCGGATTATTTTTCAGATCGGCCGCAGAGGTTACGGCACCGTCATCAGCACTTTCGAGACCGGCGATGATCTTCAGCAACGTAGTTTTCCCTGCACCTGAAGGTCCGATGAGAGAGACGAGTTCTCCCTTATGCACCGCCAAGGAAACCTTTTCCAGAACGCGAAGATCACCATAACTTTTATCGATGGAGTCTAACTCAAGAAACATTCCGCTTCGTCCATGTATGAGGTTATTTTGGCAAAGGTATCGTCATGAACCAGCTCCCTGTCTGCTGCAACATACTCATGGTAAGCCATGTAGCACCAGCTCAAGGCTCGTAAAAGAATAACCCGCTCCATCATGGCGGTTTTTTCATACACTTCATCTAAAGAAAAGGGAAAATCTCCTGCCTGCAGATACATGTTCAAAAAGAGTCGCTTATCCTCTTCACTGCAGCGATAATCGGTTTTCCACAGAGTGGTGGTCGGTACAAGAAAATGAGCCAGATCCTGATACCGATGGGAAACCACGGCCTTTTCCCAGTCCACCAGACAGGAACGTTCTTCACCAATGATGAAATTGCCGGAATTGACCTCCGTGTTGACGATGCAGAAATCTTCGTTTTGGTACCGGAGTGCCATATCCGTCGCCCCGGCCAGTATCTCCTGATGATATTCAAACAGGCGGGCGCGGACAGCGGAATAATGCAGAGCGGCATAGCGATTCAATAGTCCGTGGGATTCCGCACCAATATCCCTGGCGGGATTTTCCTGGCGGATGAGCTCAGGAGACGGCGGCAGCTTGTGTATACAGGCAAAAATCCGAGCCGCGGTGAGCAGGTCCCGGCGATAGTCCAGGGGAACTCCCGGCAGATATTCCATCAACAGAACCCCCCTGCCAAGACCGCCGCAATCCATATCATAAAAATAGGGTAGCGGCGTCACCGTGGAAGGAGATACCGCCTCAAGGACCCGGAACTCATACTCGCTCTGCCTTTGCAAACCAAGTTGCGTGCCGTGATTGATGCGAAATACATACCGCTGCCCGCCGGTGGAGATGACATAATTCTCGTTATATTCTCCAGCAGCGAGAAAAGAGCAGGAAAGTTCTCCCGACAACCAGGCTCTTTTCTCAAGGTAGGCAAGTATCTGCTCTGTTTTATCCGTCATAGTCTCCCTTGTGATAGATACTCGTAAACGGTTTGAAAATACGAGGTTTATCGGGCTCAATTAATTCCTGCCTTTTTGCCGTGCCGACACAACACAGCGGAAAAAGCAGGTTACAGGCATACAATGCTCTGAGCAAAAAAATAGAGGGTTACACCAGAGTTACACCTGCTTCATTATCACCGACATGACCAATTTTGACTGCACCACTCACGCCCGCCTGGTGCAAAGCGGTCAGTAATGTGTCGGCCTGGGATTCGGGCAGCGCCAGCAGTAGACCACCGGAAGTCTGCGGGTCGTAGATCAGCCCCCTGTCTCGATGATTCAGTTCACACCGAAGGGTGAACCTGTGGTTCTCCACCATGTGCCGGTTGGCCTCGTTGCTGCCGGTAGTTTCTCCTTTGCCGTACATGTCCAGGGTATCCGGGTAAACCGGTAAGGCACCATACTGCAGCACAATTTCATATCCGCTGCCATAGCTCATCTCCACGGCATGGCCTAAAATACCGAAACCCGTCACATCGGTTGCCGCATGGAGATCAAATTTCAGCGCCTCTTCGATGGCCTTGTCGCTCAAGGCGGCAAGAGAGGGCAGCACCTTCTCTTCAATTTCCTTAAAAGGCAGCCGGCCGGAACGAACGGCATTGAAGAGGACTCCGGAGCCGAGGGGCTTGGTAAGGATGAGCACATCTCCCGGTCGAGCTCCGGTATTGGTTATTATCCGGTCCGGATGCACCACGCCGTTGACACACAGTCCATACTTCGGCTCCTCGTCGTCGACACTGTGACCGCCGACCAGACAGGCGCCCGCCTCCATCACCTTGTCGTAGCCGCCCCGCAGTATCTCTTTTAAAACTCCCATGTCGAGATATTTCGAGGGAAACATAACCACGTTGAGAGCAGTCAACGGACGACCGCCCATGGAATAGATATCGGAAATGGAGTTGGCCGCCGCTATCTGACCAAACCAGTAAGGATCGTCCACCGGCGGGGTTATAAAATCAATGGTATTGATCATGGCCGTATCGGCGGAAAGGCGATAAACAGCGGCATCGTCCGATGTTTCAAAGCCGACCAGCAGGTTGTCGTCATGAGGCGGTGTAAGCCCCTGCAGTGCATCCGACAGGACCGCCGGACCAATTTTCGCCGCTCAGCCACAGGTTCTGGCCAGCCGTGTCAATGTCTTTTTCTTGAAAAGATGGGAGAATTTCATTATCGCTACCTGAATTTTTCTGTTTCACTATTGCAAAAACAAAGCTATATATCTCATAAGATAATCAAATACCATTTTTGTACTGATCATGGAACCATTTTAACGCCGGAGTACTCAAATAGAAACTCGACACCTGAAAATATTTGTGGCCGTCTATAAAAACAGAAGTTTTACCAAAGCGGCCGAGCAGCTCTATACCAGCCAGCCCACCATCAGCGAACATATCCGCAACCTCGAGGGACGCCTCAACTGCAGACTCTTTGATCGCCTGGGCCGCTCTATTATCCCGACCTTGGAGGCAGAACTGCTCTATCCGCGTGCCCTGGGCATTCTCGATGATCTCAAAAAGCTGGAAGATGATTTGACGGCAGTAGGTAAAACCGTTTCGGGACAGCTACTCATTGCCGCAAGTACAATTCCCAGCGCTTTCATTTTACCCCATGCCGCCGCTGCGTTTACGAAACTGCACCCCAAAATATCCTTTGAGATCAGAACCTGCGACTCCGCCCAGGTTATTCAGTCAATCCTCAATAACGAAATTCTGCTGGGTTTCGTCGGCGCACGCAACGATTCACCAAAATTGCACTTTCATCCTTTCAAAGAGGACGATCTGGTTCTGGCAGCTTCAACAAAAAGAACCATCAACCAGCGCATCACCACGCGAACACTTCTGGACTTGCCTTTTATCCTGCGAGAAGAGGGCTCGGGTACCAGAAAATGCATGGAACACTTTCTGGCCGAGAAAAACATCACGGTTGACCAGCTCAACACATGTGCCGTGCTGGGCTCGAGCACGGCCGTCACCGAGGCTGTAAAATCAAACCTGGGCGTCTCCATTCTTTCCCACCAGGCTGTGAAGGACGGCGTAGAGCATGGTCGGATCCAGATCATCGATGTAGTCGATGTCCATATGACACGACACTTTTATTCGGTAACATCAGGTAAACGAAGTCTGCCGCACCATTATCATGCCTTCCTGAAATATATTTTGCCCTCTGCCGGAAAAATAGTGTAATCTGCAAATGCAGACGGTTTCAGCAAAAATACCGGGCCTGATGTTTTGGGAAAAGATCCCTATTCAGATCCGGCAGCAATCTTTTGTTTTGTATCCAACATGCCGAGCTTTTTAAAAACACTCCAGATAAAATACCAGCTGATGCTGTGGTTTTCTCTTCTGTTTGGCGTGGTGTCGGCCATCGCCGGCTGGGTTATTTTCTCTCTCGTGCACGGTATCATAGAAAAGAATGTCGCCAACCAGCTGGCGACATCCACCAAAGCCATCCAGACAACCATAACTACCGCTGTGGACGTCTCCGTCAGAAATCACCTGCGTGCCATCGCCGAACAAAATCATGATATTTTACTTGAACTGCACCGCCAGACCGTATCCGGAGAGCTCACCATCGCCCAGGCCAAAAAGCGCGGTGAAGAAATTCTTCTGAGCCAGACCATCGGCGAAACCGGTTATATCTACGCCATAACCAGCAAGGGTATCCTGGATGTTCATCCGGTGCCGGAGATGAAAAATAACAACATTTCAACGCATTGGCTCGCTATAAAACAAAGTGCAGAAAAAGAAGGCTATCTTGAGTACGACTGGCAGAATCCGGGGGAGAGCCGGGAGCGGTCCAAGGCACTCTACATGACCTATTTTGCACCATGGGACTGGATTATCTCCGCCTCAAGCTATCGCGAAGAGTTTCTTTCTCTTCTGGAGATTGATGACTTCAGAAAAGGCATCGAATCGTTTCGATTCGGCAGCAGCGGCTTTGCTTATATCATATCAGGTCAGGGCACAGTCATTCATCATCCCCTGCTGCGGCAAAATCACGAGCATGCTGCCGCAAGCCTTTCTTCTCTGCTTCTTCCGGAAATGCTTCGTTTAAAAAATGGCCATGTAATCCATGAACAGATTGATCAAACAGACGGGCGCCTGCGGGAGAAACTCGTCTCCTTCCTCTATATGCCGGAGTTTGACTGGTTCCTTGCCTCCTCGGTATCGCTTGATGAAGTCTACTGGCCTCTCGATAAACTGCAGCAAATCATTCTTGTTACCATTGTATGTACCGTATTGCTGATCCTGCCGCTGAGCTTGACTCTGGCTGCCTCTATCACAAGACCACTGAGCAGGCTGACCAGATTGATGAGCAAAACTTCCGGAAATGAACTTCCCATCTCCGCCGATGAAAGCGCCACAGGCGAGGTCGGTTTTCTCGCCGGGCAATATAACAGTTTCATCCAGAGACTGCAGCAGTCGACTCGGGCTCTCCAGGGCGAAATCAGCGAACGGATTCAAGCTGAACAACAGCTTAAGCTCTTTGCTAAGGTGTTTGAGCATGCCCTTGAGGGAATCAGTATTACAGATGCCCAGGGCAACATCGTTGCCGTCAATCAGGCTTTTACCGACATAACAGGGTATAGCCAGGAGGAGGTGATCGGCCGGAACCCAAGAATCCTCAAATCGGACCGGCACGATAACGAATTTTACCAATCCATGTGGCTGAGCCTCGTCGAATACGGCCATTGGAGCGGCGAGATCTGGAACCGCAGAAAAAACGGCGAGGCATATCCGGAAATTCTCAGTATCAGCTCAATTCGGAACCAGCAGGATGAGGTCAGCCATTATGTTGCTGTCTTCCACGATATTACCGAGATGAAAACCAAGGAGGAGCAGATCACATTTCACGCCTATCATGATGCCCTGACCGGCCTGCCGAATCGATATCTTGCCAATGACCGTTTAAACGTATCGCTGGCCAATGCCCGCAGAAAAAAAATTTCGGTTGCTGTTTTATTCATGGATCTCGATAATTTCAAACGTATCAACGACAGTCTGGGGCATTCAACCGGAGATCTGCTCCTTCAGGAAGTAGGCGGACGCCTGCTCAAGCTCATGCGTGACGAAGATACCGTGGCACGGCTTGGCGGAGATGAGTTTCAAATCATTGCTGTCGGCTTAACCTCCGCGGAGCAGGTCATTGATCTTGCCGGCAGAATAGTCCGAGGTTTCACCGAACCGTTTCAAATAGAGGATCATGAGCTTTTTGTCACCATAAGTATCGGTGCCGCCATTTTCCCCCAGGACGGCACTACAGCTGAAATTTTGACCAAAAACGCCGACACCGCTATGTATCAGGCCAAACAACAGGGCAAAAACACCTATGCCCTGTTCACCAAAGATCTCAGTGACCGGGCACGCCACCGCCTCCAGCTTGAAGCAGAGTTCAGACAGGCCCTGCTGAAGGAAGAATTTACCGTTTTTTATCAACCCAAAGTTGAACCCATCAGTGGTATGGTTACCTCCGTTGAAGCGCTGGTACGCTGGCGCAAAGGCGACGGTTCCCTGGTGAGCCCGGCGGATTTTATCCCGCTTGCCGAAGAAACCGGTCTAATTATTCCCTTGGGAGATTTTGTCCTCGACAGCGCCTGCGAAGCCGCCGAACTTCTCAACAGTATCGGTTTTACCACCATTAAAGTCGCCATCAACCTTTCTCCCTACCAGTTCAGACAAGCCAAAATGGTAGACAACATACTGGCAATCGTTACGCAAAATAACATATCGGCACATCGGCTTGAACTGGAAATCACCGAAACAATTATGGTGACCGATATCGAAGACAGTGTCGCCAAATTGAACCGTCTCGTCAATGCCGGTTTTTCCATCTCCATTGATGATTTCGGCACCGGTTACTCCTCACTGTATTATCTCAAGGTCCTCCCCATCGATAACCTCAAGATCGACCGTTCCTTTATCACCGATATTACCAGCGACCGTGACGACGCCGAAATCGTGGAAACAATAATCCTTATGGCAAAAAACCTCGACATAAACGTCGTTGCCGAAGGAGTTGAGACGAAAGAACAACTGGAAATGCTGAAAAAATTCGGCTGCACCGAAATCCAGGGATATTATTACAGCAAGCCCCTGCCCCTTGAAAGTCTGGTGCAGTACCTGCATAACAACCGCGGAAGAGACGGCAACTCAAAGCGCTAAACGCTCTCAGCGAAAGAGACACCAAAGGAACAGGAATGAAAAAATGTGCAACGGCACTTGCAGTGCTTCTCATACTTATCGGGTTTACCCCTTTTATCAACGGGGTCCTGATGGAAAAGACAGTGCGTCGGGCCTTCGTTGAGGCAGGTGCCGTCAATGCCGCTCACGGTGATGTATACTCACTCGAGCTGGTCCGCTATGAACGTAATTTTTACTCTTCCGATATTGAATGGAAAATCAATTTCGGTCCGCTGCAAACAGTCTATGGCGTTGAGGAAATAGTCTTCACGGACCATGCCAAACATGGCTACAGCGGGGCAGTCTCCACCACCAGTCTTGAAAAAAATATCTGGTTTACCGATTTTATTACTGCCAAATTACAGGGCCATAACCCTTTCACTCTGCAAACCACCTATTCCCACTTCGGTAAACTAGAGTCAACTTTGAGTCTTACCCCATTTACCCTGCAGCAGGACAACGTCTTTTTAGAAGTCGGCGCCGGGGAATTCAACATTATCACAGACAACTCCCTGCAAAAATTCACCTCCTCCGCTTCGTGGCAGGGGCTCAGGCACAGCTCCGCCTCGACTCCCCTTCTTGGAAAGGTCAGCATGGCAGCGGAAATACAGCTCCTCTCCCCCTATCTCTGGGATGGCTTCATGAACTTCTCCATGGAGGATCTCAGCTCCAGGCATCCGCAAATGGATATCGATCTTGCCGCTCTCCAGGTCGGTTCTGTTTTTAAGGTAGACCATGACAAGAACACCCTTACCACACTGACGTCCTTTGCCTGTAACGGCTTCAAGACTGCAGACCGGTCAATTGACCGGGCGGAAATGAAGATTGGCATACGCGGCATGAACACGACGCGCTATGAAAATTTTATGAAGATGTACACAACAATTGTAAGTGATTTGTTCCGAGACGTGGCCGCATTTCAGGAAAGCCCCGGCAAGGTAACGAAATTACTGGAGGACAAAGCCGCAATTCTTGGTTTCCAGCTTATTGCCGCTTATGAGGAGTTGCTCCAGCAGGGTCTTGAGATTTCTCTTTATGACCTGCTTGTTAAACTGCCGGAGGGAACAATCCAGGCGGATATGACCTTACAACTCCTGAAGGATATGAGTCTGCTGCAGTTTGTGCCCCTTGTCAACGCCCCGGCGATGGCTCTCGATATCTTTTCCCTCAATTCGGCTGTCAGCTTGCCTATCAGCCTCGTGGGCGAACCGGAACTGTTGCTTGCACCACTCTATCCGGGAATGACCACCGGTATATTTATCAGAGATGGTGAGTCTCTCCGGCACAGAGCGGAAACACGGCAGGGAAAACTGTTTCTCAACGACAGGGAGTTTGTGCTGAAGCGCTAACCCGGATTTCTCATGAACATTGTGCCGATTTTCAATAATTTAATAACATTTCAATATGTTCGAGCATTATTCCGTTATATGAAAATCACCCCTCAGCCTTGCGGGCACAGGCAATGCATGTCGTCAGGCTGGGATCGAAATGGAGTCGCTTCGGGGCAATTTCTTCCTCACAGAGAATGCAGTAACCGAACTCACCCGAGGCGATTCGGTTCAAAGCAAGATCAATACGCTGCAGTTCCTGGGCCGCCAGACGTGCCGCGGCCTGGCCCATGGCCTGCTGTTGCATGGCATCCATTCGCGACAGTCTGCCGACACGAGCCTGATCGAGTTCTTTGGGCGCACTCTCTCTGCTTCTGCTCTCCTTGGCCGCCAGAAGGACCTGTCGTCTCTCCTGCAGACGCACCTTAAACTGGTCTATATCAATCTCTTTACTCATTTATTCCCATCTCCATCCTCGCCATCCCCATACCTTACCCAAAGCCAAAATCATAATGTCATTCAGGAGAGATCGGAGTCCGCGCTTTCCTTATTTTTTCCTGGAAAGACGGAGGGGACTGCTTCTTGTCACAGGTTCAGTTGGCGACGCAACTCAAATACCAGCGGATGCTTCCCCAGCCCGGCACCGACACGATGCCTGGGCAGAAAGGTTATCTTTTTGCCGAAGGAAGACTCATCCTGCAAAGTAAACCAGACAAGTTTTGGTGTAAAGAAGGAAAAACTATCCACTGTCGTTATCTGAGCAAAATCGATCTTCTCGGTACGGAGATAGTTGGAGACGATCAGCGTTTGTCCCTCCATTGTCACTTTTTTAACGGGTCCGGTTATAAAAAAGAAAAAAGAGGCAATCAACAGCCATGTCGTTATATACTGTACCCATCTGAGATCGTAGCTTTCGGAACCAAAAAGGATATCACGCCCACCGATGCCAAACCCGACAATCCAGAGAAAAAGCACAACATATTTATAAAAAAAGGTAAGCGATGACGACAGTTCTTTCATGATCACAGTAAAATGAAGGGCCAACCATTCCTGGTCCGTATCACATCAGCATCAGAAAGGATACCGCTACACAGGACCAGGAATAGACCGTTTTTATGCTGCTATATCGTCTTGGCAGCACGCAGCGAATCAGCCAGTATTTCTACCACAAATCGTACCTTCTCGCTACTTTTATGCTGAGCCAGGTTGTCTGCGATATGCATCACACAGGTCGGGCAGCCGGTGGCCACCATATCGACATGAGCATCTTGGATATCTTTGATTTTATGGTTGTTGATCTTGATGGCGGTATCATAATGCGTGATACAGTAGCTGCCCGCCGAGCCGCAGCAGGTGTCGGCATTCTTCATCTCGGTAAAGGTCACCCCCGGAATCATTTTGAGCAGGTTGCGTGGCTGGTCTTTGATTGCCTGGCCGCGAACCATATGGCAGGGGTCGTGGTAGGTTACTTTGTAGGGAATCCGGCCAAGCCGTTCCGGCTTGATTTCAATATTTTTTTCAATAAACTCATTGATATCAAAAACTTTCCCTGTAAACTCCTGCAACTCGGCACTGTCGTCTATAAAGACTTTGATCTCCTTTTTCAATGACATGCCACAGGAAGAACAGGCTACCACGATGGCGTCGAGATCATATTTGCGAAACAGATCGAAATTATGTTCCATGAGGCGCTTGGCGCCATCATAGTCACCGTTTGCCAACACAGGAGTACCGTTACATTTCTGCTTCTTCGGGATAACGACCTCATAACCATAGCCGGTCAATATGTCGACTACAGACCGGGCCACATTAGTGTAGATCAGATTTCCGGCGCAACCGGTAAAGTAACCGACTCGCATCTTGGTCGTGCCCGTTTTGGACGTATTGACCTCCGGAAGCTGCGACTGGGCGCTGCGAATTGCCAACTGGGGAAAATTTCTCCTTTTGGAAAAACCAAACAGTGGAAAGAGGTGGCGAACCGGATTTTTCGGGCCGATCCCAAACAGCATCTTCTGCGCCATACCGACAACGGCACATCCCAAAGTTATGGGCCATTTTCTCCAGAGAAGCTGACGGAAGATCAAGGCCTTGAAGAAATGGAGCCCTTTCTGCGTGGTGATATACCAGCGCAGCCTAAGGACTACATGTTCCGGGCTCACCCCGGCGGGACAGTTGGCGGAACAGGTTTTGCAATTCAGGCACTCATTGATGGCATCTTCAACTCGTTGAGTGATCTGCAATTCTCCGGAAACAATCTTTTCGGCAAGCTTGTTTTTACCGCGGGCAACATAGAGTTCGTTGCCCATTTCCCGGAAAACAGGACAGACACTGCGGCATTTACCGCACTGCATACATTTTTGAAATTCTTTCGCCGCCTCAAGAAGATGGGTTTCAGCTTCCTTGGTAGCGGATATTTTCATATTCATTAAGTCTTTTCCCTCTCTTATACTGAAACCGTATCGCCCATATCAAACATTTTACCTGGATTAAGAAGATTCTTCGGATCCAGCGTCCTTTTAATATCCTGCAGCATTGCAATACCTGCTGCCCCGATCTGGTCTTTGAGATAGGGCTTCTTCTCCAGACCGATACCATGTTCACCGGAGATGGTCCCATCAAGGTCGATGGCCAGCTGGAACAGCTCTTTGACGGCCTTGTCGGTTCGGGCCTTTTCCTCCTCATCCTTCATATCCAGGAGAAAGGTAGGATGCAGGTTACCGTCACCGGCATGGCCGAAAATACCCACCTTGACGTTATGACGTTTAGCAATATCAATAATACCACGTACCATCTCCGGCAGTTTACTGCGCATCACCGTGGCATCTTCGAGAATAAGATTGGGCCTGACACTGGCCAGGGCGTTAAGGGCTACACGCCTGCCGGCAAAAAGATTGTCGCGCTCCTCACTGGTTTTCGCAATAGCAAAATCTTTGGCGTTATTGGCCTGCACCACTTCCCCGACCTTGGCCATTTCCGCCTTGGCGGAGTCCCGCTGACCGTCGGTTTCAATGAGCAGAACGGCCTGAGCGTCGCGCGGCAGACCGCAATCCTTGAAATTCTGGATGGCATTAATGGTTTCGTTATCCATAAACTCCATGGTGGAGGGGGTAACACCCGCGGCAATGATGTCGGAAACCGTCTGGGCCGCACCATCAAGGCTGTCAAAGATCGCCAGAGCCGACTCGCGATGTTCGGGGATGGGCAGCAGAGCAAGGGTCACTTCGGTCATGATGCCTAGCAGTCCTTCGCTGCCCACAAAGATCGCCTCGGTATTGAAGCCCGCGACATGCTTGACACATTTCGATCCCAGGGTGACGATGTCGCCCTGGGGCAGCACCACCTTCAACATCTTCACATAGTCCTTGGTCACACCATACTTGAGGCCCCGAAGACCGCCGGCGTTTTCAGCGATATTGCCACCGATGGTGGAAAAGGCCACACTGCCTGGATCGGGAGGATAAAACAGATTGGCCCCGGCCGCGATGGGATCGATGTCGGAAGTGGTTATGCCTGTTTCAACAGTGATAAGGCGGTTGGCCGGATCAAAATCGATCACCTTCTTCATCTTGTCCATCACCAGTACAATACCTTTCTGCTGCGGTATAGAGCCACCGGAAAGTCCGCTGCCCTGACCACGTGGGGTAACCGGTATATTTTCTCTGTAGGCCAGTTTCATCAGCCGGCTGATCTGTTCCGTGGTACGGCCGAACACTACCGCTTCAGGCTTTATCTCCACGTGGGCTGCATCATAACTATAGGCAATCATATCTTCATTGGCGGTCAGCACATTATCCTTGCCGAAAATGGCGATCAGTTCATCAACAACGCTTTTTTCCATAATGAGTTACTCCCTCTGTTAACATCTCTATTTATTTGACACTTTTTTCTACAATATTGCCGGGAATCTATGCGGCGGAGCATCGCTCCACCAGATAGACAATCGATTTATAATGCATCCCACCGTGAAACGACAGGCCGATCTCACAGGTCCTTGAATTGGAATAGCCGGAAGTGCAAGCAGAGACCTGTTCGGGCAGTTCGGCCAGGGCCGAGGCGTTCAGCTCGGGATAAGTAAAGCCGCGATCTCCGGCAAAACCACAGCAGCCGACCTTTTCCGGCACCACCACTTCCGCGGCACAGCGCCTTGCCACAGCCAGCAGTTTGGCCGCCATACCCATCTTCTCCGAAGAACAGGTCAGGTGTACGGCAACCTTCTCATTCAGCTTGGCTATTGGTAAGCTGTCCAGCAGGAAATCGTGGATAAATTCCACAGGCTCATACATTGTCAGCCTGCGGTCCATGGTCTGCCGCATCCGGTACAGGCATGGACTGGTATCGCAGAGCACCGGATATTTACCCTTGGCGGAGGCCTCAAGCAGGACCTTTTCCAGCTCGGCCGCTTTCTGATCAGCCTGTCGAAAAGCCCCCTTACTGTTAAAGGGGACACCGCAGCAGAGCTTTTCCATTGCCGGGGGATAGATGACCTCATAGCCGGCCCGCAGCAGAAGTTTTTCCGTGGCACGCGAAAGAAGCTCCTCATCCGTATCTCCTTTGGCAGGTCCCATGGTCCGGGAGATGCAGCTGGGAAAATAAACCACTTTTTTGTCGGCGTCTCCGGCCAAGGCGGCATACTTTCTCTTTTTCGCCCCTTTAGGCATATATGGGGTCCACAGAGGCAAACGGTTACCGCTTATCCTTCTGGCTGTCTGGGAAACTCCGGTCATCATTTTCGTCCCTAGAAGACGATGTAGCCCATCGACGGTACGTAATCCTAAACGTACGGCAGCCGTTACCAGACCGTAATTATCCGCCACTACGCGGGCCAGCTTCTCACGCGACATTCCCGCGACTTTGAGGCGGCGCAGCTCTTTGGTCAAGTCGCCGGTATTTATTTCCACCGGACAGGCCATCTGACACAAGCCATCCGTGGCACAGGTGGCATCACCGTCATAGCTGTAGCCCTGCTGCAACGTTTCCAGACGAGCCGATGTACCTCTGCTGCCCTGCAGTCTGGAAATTTCCCGCTGCACCGTGATCCTCTGCCGCGGTGTCAGCGTCAGGTTTTTAGAGGGGCAGACAGGCTCACAAAAGCCGCACTCAATACATTTATCAACAATGGGACTGGTTGCCGTCAGCGGCTTGAGGTTTTCCAGGTGTGCCTTGGGATTGGCGTTGAGGATAACTCCCGGATTAAGCAGAAAATCGGGGTCGAACAATTTTTTGATTCGTTCCATGAGCTGGTAGGCATCACGACCCCACTCCAATTCCACAAACGGCGCCATATTTCGGCCCGTGCCGTGCTCGGCCTTGAGAGAGCCGTCATATTTTCGCACCACCATGTCGCAGACCTCATCCATAAAGCCGCTATATCGTGCAACTTCTGCAGGGTTACCAAAATCCTGCGTAAAAACGAAATGGAGGTTGCCGGCCAGGGCATGACCAAAAATAATACCATTATCATAGCCGTAGGTTGCCAGAAGACGCTGCAGCTCCAGGGTGGCCTCCGCCAGATTCTCCATGGGGAAGGCGACATCTTCGATTATCACCGTTGTGCCGCACTGACGAACCGCGCCAACAGCCGGGAACAGTCCCTTTCTGATATTCCACAATTTACTGTATTCACTTTCTACATCGGTAAATTGCAGCGGTCTCTCCAGCGGAATATCCGCCAAGGCCAGACTGACGGATGTGATGTTCCGGCGCAGTTCCTGCGGCGAAGACGCCCGCGTCTCGACAAGCAGGGCTGCGACGTTGTCCCCTAATTCCTTGAGAAAAGAGGGCATACCGTCTTTCTTCTCAACGGAGCGCAGGGCCGCCCTGTCCATCAGCTCAACCGCTTCGACCGGCTGGTTCTTTAGAATTGCCGTTGCCATGCAGGCGTCATGGATACCTGGAAAGAGTATCAGGGCACTGGCCTTGTCGGCAAAGTCAACCACCGTGTGATAGGTGATCTCGGCGATAAACCCCAGGGTGCCTTCCGAGCCGATCATCAGGTGGGCGATGATATCAATGGGATCATCATAGTCCAGCAGGGCGTTGAGACTGTAGCCCGTAGTGTTTTTTATCTTGAATTTGCGCGCGATCCGCTCTTTCAATATGTCGTTGTTGCGGACCTCATCACGCAGCTTCTCCACGCCCTCAAGCAGCTCAGGGTTTTGCAGACGAAACCGCTCACAGCTCTGCTGATCGGCAGTATCAAGCAGTGTGCCGTTATGGAATACGATACGCATGCCGGCCAGGGTTTTATAGCTGTTCTGCGAATTGCCGCAACACATGCCGCTGGCGTTGTTGGCGGCTATCCCGCCGATCATGGCGGCATTGATGGAAGCGGGGTCAGGTCCTATCTTTCTGCCGTAAGGGATGAGATAGCTGTTGGCATATCTGCCGATTACTCCGGGTTCAAGACGGATACGGGCGCCATCGTCGAGAACCGTGTGTTTCTGCCACTTTTCCCCGGCAATGACAAGAACGGAATTGGAGATAGCCTGGCCGGAAAGGCTGGTGCCCGCCGCTCTGAAGGTGACCGGAATGTGCTGCTTGCCGGCAGCTTTGAGAATCGCGCAGATCTCCTCTTCGTTTTCGGATTTAACAATTACTTTGGGGATCAATCGATAAAAACTGGCATCCGTGCCATAGGCGAAGGTTTTCAGCGGCTCGGTGATGATTCGGGTGGCGGGCAGAACTGTTGCAATAGTATCGACAAATACTTGGTATTTTTCTGGAAGCACAGATGGTTTCCGTCCTTTATGCATACGGCACAGCCTCCGGCAGAGGTGGAAAAGCATGGATGTGCTCGGCAAAGAGAGCAACTTTCGAGCTAATAATGATAACCATTATATCTGCCGGTATCAAAAAAAGAACTGTATCCCTGGAAGAAGAGTCGATTCTGGCGTAATATCGCCCACAAATATTGGTACTACCAATATTACATAAGGTGAAATTCCTGTCAAGCAGGAAACGACACCTCTTTCTGCCTGTCTCTTGAGCTATTCCGACGGGAGAATGATCCGGCGCTGATGTTTTCTGCACCTCGAATTGCCTGAAAAGCACTTCTGATAAATTGGTAGTACCAAAGAAAACGAGGTGCGTTCTCCTCAAACAGGTATACCACAACGAATTACACTGCCGGCCTCATTTTCAAAACCACCACGATATTGCTTTATTAGCACGACAATAATTCTTCGTGTACTGCGTCATCTCTGTTGATAAATTCATCCATTGTATTAATGTACTATCGGTTTTGTAAAATCGATAGAGAGATACCAACCACACAATGAACATCCGCGGCAGGGATACGACACGGCATGAGCACTCAGAACTCACCCGGTATGAAGGACAAGATCCACCAGCTCCAACCAGGAGAGGCGATACGCTGTCTCGTGGTAGGCTCAGGCCCGGCGGGCTACACCGCCGCAATTTACGCAGCCAGATCAAATCTCAGTCCGGTGCTTTACCAGGGAACCCAGCCGGGAGGCCAGCTGACGACAACAACCGATGTCGAGAATTTCCCGGGCTACCCCGACGGCGTTACCGGCCCTCAGATGATGGAAGATCTGCAGAAGCAGGCGGAACGGTTTGGAACCGATGTCCGCTACGGCACCGTGACCGATGTCGACTTTTCCGGAGATATTCATAAGGTCCTGATCGACGACGAAAAGCTCATTGAGGCGGAGGCCGTCATTATTTCCACCGGCGCCACGGCAAAATACCTTGGTCTTGAGTCGGAAGAGAAATTCAAGGCCGGAGGTGTCTCCGCCTGTGCCACCTGCGACGGCTTTTTCTTTAAAGGCCTTGATGTTGCCGTAGTAGGCGGAGGCGATACTGCCGCCGAAGAAGCCCTCTACCTGGCGTCGATGTGCCGCAAAGTCTATCTTGTCGTCAGAAAAGATCATCTGCGGGCTTCCCAGGTCCTGCAGGATCGCCTCATGAAAGCCAAAAA
The DNA here is from genome assembly GCA_964446655.1 of uncultured Desulfopila sp. Classification (GTDB taxonomy): domain Bacteria; phylum Desulfobacterota; class Desulfobulbia; order Desulfobulbales; family Desulfocapsaceae; genus Desulfopila_A. Next base: position 21,821 of record CAYUPL010000024.1, on the reverse strand, counting down.
CATCGAGTTGCTTTTCAAGCGCAACACCAAAGAACTCCTGGGGGACAAGGTTCTCAAAGAAGCGGTTCTGATCAAAAACATGGGTGAGGAGGACGAAGCGGAAGAGAAAATCAGTATAGACGGTTTCTTCCTGGCTATCGGCCATACCCCCAATTCTCGTCCTTTCAGCAAATATGTCCAAACCGATGAGTCAGGCTATATCATCACAATCGGCAAAAGTGCCAAAACCAGTGTTCCGGGCGTTTTTGCCTGTGGAGACGTGCAGGACCATTTCTATCGCCAGGCAGTCACCGCAGCCGGGAGCGGTTGTATGGCCGCCATGGACGCAGAGAGATATCTGGGCGAGAAAGGGTGACAACAGACCTCCCGGGTCACTGTTTTACATCTTCTGCTCCACCTTGGTAAAACAGGGGATACAGAGAGTTTCCCCGGCAAAACGGCTTCTTTAAGCAGCTCTTCTGAAAATCGGCAACTCATTCATATCTCCTCTGTCAAACATTATGTCCAGTAGACAAACACACTATCGCTATCTGCCCAGAAGCACCATGCCTGCAAACCAACATGATGTGCCGGCAGTACCGTCTTGGGCCGGAAGCTGTTTATTGTTCCAGCCCGCTGCCTGCATCAGCAGAGCAACATTCACACCAAAGCCGGACATTGAAGGACGAGCAGTCAGGGGGTTGCGACAGAGCCCGCCGGCGAGACGAAGGCACTCACCATACTGTCGGCAGAAAAGACGTTTGCATGAGCCCCCGGCAAACCCCCTTGAATGCACATACCTGCCGGCCAATGCCGCCAGCTCCACCTCGGCAACGATTTCATGCAAAAGTCTCATCACCTCCTCTCTCTCCTCAGAGTGGAAGACAGCAGCGGGAACATCAATCCTGAGAGCCAGGACATATTCCGCCTCTTCACACCACTGTCGCAAGGCATCCGGCCCTTCCACATGGGGTGGACAGCCTGCACCGAGACCGTAATCGGGACAGCTGGGGTTTTCACAATAGGCGGCAAGACCATCTTCAATAACCAGCTGCCGGGGTCTCAAACATTTTGCCTGGGTCGCACCTCTTTGCAGGGCAAGATCCATCAGCCGCTGCAGATATGGATTATTTGGCAAAACACCCTCCTCTTAAGCCCAAAAACACTCACCAGGGCCATGGCAGTATCCACCGCGATGACCTCCTCTATTTCATCTCAGCCGGCGGTAGCTCAGCAGAGGGTATCTCAGGCTCATCCTCACAGTCTACATCAATGGTGCAGGATTCTTCCAGCGGAGGGAGAAAATCCAGGGCCGGCGAGGACGACACACCGGTACTCTGCTGAATGGAGCTTTGCGTTGCGACGGGAATACAGTACTGGTCCATATGCTGCCGGATAGTCGCCCCGCCCGTGATCACCTCAAAACCGGACCGAGAAGTAACAAGCAGGACAGGAACGTGACCAATACCGAAAGACTGCAGGACGGACCGATTAACAGACGTTTGATAACGCTCCTGCCTGATAACGTTTTGCAGAGCAAATTCGTTGATTTCATCTATGGGATTAAAGCGTACGGCACAATCACTTCCATCCTGCAGCGATTCAATAACTTCCTCACAATAGGGGCAGGATGAGGAAAAAAACAGGTAGCGCTTTTCCTGCTCCGCCCCGGCGAGAACGGCGTAGGTGCCGCTGTCGAGATCCTGTAATGATTTTGTGCCGACACCGCCGAACTGCAATGCGGCAAAACCGGTCAGAACCGAAGCAAAAACAAGCCCCCCGACAATGATCTGTCGAAATCCGGCCAGAATATTGAGCAGCACCACAAATGAAAAGATGAGAAGACAGTAGGAACAGAAAATCTGGGCCACAAAATGCTGATAGGAAACAAGCACCCCTTCCGCCGCCATCCCGGCAAGCAGGATCGCCTTAACAAAACCCAGGCGGCCGCGCTCAACCCGCGCCAGCCATATACCCCAGAACACCGCCTGAAAAAACAGAAACCCTCCAATATTGAAATAGAGAGGTGGAACAGTGGTCAGACTGTCGACGACGGCACAACCATCGTTATAACAGATACCTTCCCCGTCATTGGCCAGGAGAACAATTTGCACCAAAACAACGACGGTTGCCAGCAAGGCGAAAAACCGGCTCATTTTCATCGGCAGGCTCATTCGCGGCAAGGTTGGATCAATATACTTTTTCATACCTTTCAACTGTTTTGGATGAATACCTTTTTAGAAAGATTGCCCGGAAGGCGCGGAAAGCCGTCTTCCGGAGGCGCAATCAGTCTGTAATAAATTTTTCGCGCAAAAGTTTCTTATTTATTTTCCCGACACTTGTCTTGTCGATACTCTCAACAAAGGCGACCTTGAGGAGCAGGGCCTGCTTGCTGAGTAATCCTTTATCGATATAGCCCTGCACATATTTTATCAGTTGCTTCTCCGAGACTTCTTCGGCGGCAACAACCAGGGCAAGGGGTCGCTCACCCCATTTTTCATCAGGTTTTCCGATTACAGCCACCTCACTTACGGCCTGATGAAGAGCGATTACATCCTCCAGCTCCAGGGAAGATATCCATTCTCCGCCGATCTTAATAACATCCTTGATCCTGTCGGTGATACCAAGATAGCCTTTTCCATCAATGTTGGCAACGTCACTGGTATGGAGGTAGCCGTCCTTCCAGAGTACTTCCGAGTTGCGCTTATCCTTGAGGTAGGCCTGGGTCAGCCACGGCGATCGAACCAC
>CAYUPL010000024.1:9173-18994 GCA_964446655.1 uncultured Desulfopila sp. | reverse complement strand
TTCGGCATATATTTTCCCGGATACACCTGTTTTACTCCGGCAAAGGTGGCGATATAGGGAAACCCCCAGGCATGAACATGAAACATCGGCGTAATAGGCATATAGACATCACCCTGGTGAAACCTGCCCTGCTTCTCAGCAGAGCTTAATGCAACCAGGGTTGCCAGGGTATGAAGGACCAGTTGTCGGTGACTGAAAAAGACGCCCTTGGGCATACCTGTGGTACCAGTGGTGTAGAAGGTTGTCGCCCGACTGTTTTCATCAAAGTCGGGGAAAATAAATCTGTCGTCCGCTGCCGCCAGCAGCGTTTCATACTCGCCGGCCAGAGGAACGGTGGTTTCAATTTCTCGGGGCTCATCCTGCAAAACCATATAGCCTTTCACCATATCAAGACGACCGCGGATCTGCTCGATGAGCGGTAGAAATTCCTCGTTGACCAGGATATAGTCATCTTCGGCGTGATTTATGGTGTAAAGTATCTGCTCAGAAGACAGCTTAATGTTGACTGTATGCAAAACCGCACCGATCATGGGTACCGCAAAAAAACATTCGAGATACCTGTGACTGTCCCAGTCCATCACAGCCACGGTATCACCCTGTTTCACGCCCAGCTCTGTAAGGACGTTAGCCAGCCGGCGAACACGACCACGAAACTGCGTATAGGTAAAGCGCAACTCCCCTCGGTAAACAATTTCCTGCTCGGGTCTATCCACCACCGGAGACTGCAGCAGATATTTGACAAGAAGAGGGTAAGAGTAAGCAGATTGGGTTTTCCGGATCAAATCCGTCATTGATGGTAACCTCCTGATCATAAGTTGAGTCTGTTGTATGGCCCCACTATATTTCATCTCTTCTCCATTTACAATACAGGTCTATTTTGGTGGGATACTTATTTATCGAAATGGTAGAGCTGTTCCTTTACACAAATGAGATTCATTCCTACTATATCAAAGAACACAAATCTGCTACAATGCAGTAATATCCGTAAACTGGGAACGGTTCATGAATATATGGGTGCTGCATTAGAGACTTCATTGTGACGGAGGAGGTGGCAGGCTTCAGAAACCGCCCGACATGAAGATGGATGGCGGAAAGAATATTTCAACCGATAGTCAACGCTTTACTGGTGGTTATTGTGTTCAATTGGACGCTGTCTGGATGGTTACTACAATCCACAACAACAAGGAGACAACCATGAGAGGCAACCAGGAAGCATACGTGCTGGTGAAAGTGAAGGACGGGCGCAAGTTTGTATGCGCTATCAACAAGCTGAAAACTCCAAAAAAGAACTCTCCGGCAGAACAGGGTTTTCCCAAACTGAATCTGGACAGGGACGTACTCTGGCAGTAATGGTCCAACCTGTTTCTCCGGTGCCCCATAACCTCACAAGCAGCAAGAGAGAAGAGCATGGTTCCATGGCACTTCTCTCTTGCAGACCACAAAATCGGCCCTATTGCCGACATTATCTTGACAGAAAAAATCTTCCGATGCGGCTGGCTATTTTCCAAGGCATCTCGAAAATAGAGACCAACAGCCCCTGAGGCTTTCGCGGGATGCCTTTTTGGATACCACCCAGTTTAAAATCGGAATGGAATTTTTTACCACAAGACGGACATGCCATAAGGATGCCGCCCTTTCCCTTGGGAAAACGCAATCGTTGCCCACACTGGGGACATTTCTTTTCAGTATACTCACTCATACTTACATACTGCGCTTCTCGGGTGAAGGAAATACTTGCTCCCTATTTTTTCGAATTCGGACTGATCTCTTGCTTTAACCCGGAATTCTCATGACACACATACATCATCCTACACCATTATCACTACAGAAGCAGTAACTTCCGCAGGAGAAGCAGCACTGCTTCCAGAGCCCGCTCAGTAGCCGCCGCCTGCTCCGTAAATAATCGTGCCGCAGCGATTCCATGCCACAGATTTGTCGCAAAAGACGGCAGGATACGCGACGGATACCGCTGGGGCAAGAGTGGGGACGGATTCCATTTCGTAAACCCCTTCTCAAGACCTGAGTTCTGCGCCGCATATTTTATTCTTAGAAGCAAATTATATTAGACTTCCTTAATCTAATGTGCTACATTGTCGCACTCAAGATACGGGATACGCGCAATCACGTAGCTAAAACGTTGTTTTTCTGAATTTATCACAAAAATGGAGATCTAAAATGCGAAAACCGATGCTTTTTTCCTTACTCTTTCTATCGGCTGTGCTGCTCACCGGGCAGTCGGCCCCGGTAGCGGCAGCCGATGAGGTCAATATCTACTCGGCTCGTCAGGAAGCCTTGATAAAACCGTTGCTGGATCGCTTCACCGAAGAAAGCGGCATTAAAGTCAACCTGGTCGCCGGAAAATCAGAAGCGTTGCTGGAGCGCCTGCAGAAAGAGGGGAGAAATACCAAAGTCGATGTGCTTCTCACCGTCGATGCGGGCAATCTGAACAAAGCCATGGCGGCCGACATCTTTCAACCCATGCAGTCACCGATCTTGGAAGAGGCCATCCCTGCTTCTCTGCGGGATTCACAGGGGCACTGGTTCGGTCTTTCCATGAGAGCCCGGGTTATTGTCTATGCCAAAGACCGGTTTGACCCGACCAGGATTAAAAACTATGCCGACCTGGCTGATCCAAATCTTGGCAATACAATATGCATCCGTTCGTCAAACAATGTTTATAATCAGTCTTTGGTGGCAGCAATGATCGCCCATAAAGGTGCTGAAGAGACCGAAGCCTGGGTCAAGGGTCTGATGGCGAACCTGGCCAGGCCACCGCAGGGGGGCGATCGTGATCAGATCGCCGCTGTCGCGGCGGGACAATGTGACTTGGCAGTGGTGAATACCTATTACCTCGGCGGTATGCTCAACGGTGATCAGGAGCAGCGCACTACTGCCGGCAAGGTTGGCTTGATCTGGCCTGATCAGGATGGTTATGGCACGCATGTCAATGTCAGCGGTGCCGGAGTGACCCGATATGCCGGCAATCGCGAAAATGCCATCCGCTTACTGGAATTCCTCGTCAGTGAGGAATCACAGGCCTGGTACGCCAATGCCAATTACGAGTTTCCAGTCCGCAGCGGCGTCGATGTCGGTGAAACCGTCTCCTCCTGGGGTACTTTTAGGGCTGACGACATCCCCTTGGCAAAACTGGGGGAACACAGCAGTGCAGGACTGCGCTTGATGGACCGGGCCGGATGGAAGTAAGTCCCGTGAAGAGAACTGCGTCCACCAACCCGTCCGTCTTCCGGGCCACGCTCAAGGCCCGGAAGACGGACGGTCCATACAACCGTATGTTCTGCGACGTAGCAATCATTACCCCTACGAGCTGCGATCTTTTCTGCACGGCTTCAGTACCAACATGAAACGATTTTTCCACCGCTCCACCGAGAAATATCGGAGAAACCGCCCCGATGTTTCCTGGGACATCGGAATCCCGCTCATAGCCTTGGTGCTGTCGCTGCCGGTACTGGTGGTTTCGGCCGCGGTTTTTCGACCCGCCGGTGAAGTATGGCGGCATCTGGCCTCCACCGTATTACCTTCCTACATCGGCAACACCATAGTGCTGATGATTGGAGTTGGAGCAGGTACGCTGCTGCTCGGGGTGTCCACCGCCTGGCTCTGCACCTTGTGCCGTTTTCCCGGTCGTAACATCTTTCAATGGGCCTTATTACTGCCCATGGCCATGCCTGCCTACATTATCGCCTACACTTACACAGGCATGTTTGATTTTGCCGGGCCGGTACAGAGCACTCTGCGCGTCTGGTTCGACTGGGGCTATGGAGACTACTGGTTCCCCAGGATTCGGTCCCTTACCGGGGCCATTGTCATGCTTTCTCTGGTCCTCTATCCCTATGTCTACCTGCTGGCCCGTGCGGCCTTTCTGCAACAATCGGTCTGTGTCCTTGAAATCAGCCGTACTTTAGGATGCGGACCGTGGCGCTCTTTCTTTAAAATCGCTCTGCCGCTGGCCCGGCCGGCCGTCATCGCCGGTTTGACTCTGGTCCTCATGGAAACCCTGGCGGATTTCGGTACCGTTCAATATTTCGGAGTCACCACTCTGACCACCGGTATCTTCCGCACCTGGTTCGGCTTGGGCGATATCGATGCCGCAGCACAGCTTGCCGCCCTGATGATGCTTTTTGTCATGGTCCTCATCATCCTGGAACGATGGTCACGGAAACAGGCGCGCTATCATCACACCAGTAGACGACACCAGCATCTACCTGGTTATTCGTTGCAAGGTTTGCCTGCCCTGGCCGCCTTTGCGGTCTGCTTCATACCGCTCTTTTTCGGGTTCCTGTTACCGGCAGGTCAACTCGGTTTCTGGTTGATTGCCACCTGGGATTCCGCTTATGATACGACTTTTCCGGTATTAATCCGCAACAGTCTGCTGCTGGCCATGGCCGCCGCCCTTCTCACCCTGCTACCGGCGCTTCTTTTGGCATACGGCAAAAGACTGCGTCCAACTCCCGTGGTCGCTATTGCGGTAAAGATGGCGGGTATGGGCTATGCCGTTCCGGGGCTTGTCATCGCCATTGGAGTTATCATCCCTTTCGCCTGGCTGGACAATTTCATCGACGGCTGGATGCGCCAGACTTTCCACTACTCCACAGGACTGCTTTTCAGTGGGACCGTGGCTGCCCTGCTCTTTGCCTATATGGCCCGCTTTACAGCTGTAGCGCTGCACAGCACCGAAGCGGGTCTCGGCAAGATCAAGCCATCCATGGATGACGCAGCTCGAATCCTGGGGCTTCGGCCTCTGCAGGTCCTCGGGCGAGTGCATCTGCCTATCATAAAAGGCAGCCTGCTGACAGCTCTGCTTCTGGTTTTTGTCGATGTATTAAAGGAACTGCCGGCAACCTTGGTTTTACGACCATTTAACTTCAATACTCTGGCGGTTCGAGCCTTTGAGCTGGCTTCCGACGAATTTCTGGCCGAATCCAGCTTGGCCGCTCTCACTATTGTCATGGTGGGCATCCTCCCTGTAATCCTGCTGAGCAGAACGATCAGCAGGACAAGAAGACAAACTCCGGAGTAAATATTCCATGAAACTGACGGTAAACAAGGCCTGTATCGGCTATGAGGAAGAGGACATTGTCAAAGGAGTAAGCCTGCAGCTCAACAGCGGAACCATCGGCTGCCTGCTGGGCCCCAGTGGCTGCGGCAAGACCACACTTCTGCGCGCCATCGCCGGATTTCAATCCGTGCGCTCGGGCGAGATCCGCCTCGGCGGCAGAATCGTCGCCGAGGCGCAAACCTCAATCTCGCCGGAAAAACGCAGGGTAGGCATGGTATTTCAGGATCTGGCCCTTTTTCCTCATCTCACTGTCACCGAAAACATAGCCTTTGGACTCCACCGTAAGAAAGAGGCGGAGCGGCAGCAACGGGTCAGCGAACTCCTCCGGCTGATCGGCCTGGAAAAAAGCGGCTCGCTCTATCCCCACCAGCTTTCAGGTGGACAGCAGCAGCGAATCGCCCTGGCACGGGCCATGGCGCCACGGCCGGAACTGCTGCTTCTCGATGAACCGTTTTCAAGTCTGGATATGGAGATCCGAGAAAAACTGGCCCGGGAAGTCGGCGAGATCCTGCGGCAGGAACAGCTGACCGCCCTGCTGGTCACCCACGATCAGATGGAGGCTTTTGCCATGGCCGACGAAATCGGTGTCATGTTCGATGGTTGCCTGCAGCAGTGGGACAGGGCCTACAACCTGTATCATCGCCCCAAAAACCGCTTTGTTGCCGGGTTCATCGGCGAAGGAGTGCTGCTACCGGGGGTGATTACGAAAAATGGAGACCTGCAAACAGGCCTCGGCCTGCTGGTAAATCCGTCCTCTGCTTCTGCTTCCACTAGCGCAAGCAGGTGCAATGGTTATGGAGTAAGTGTATTGGTCAGACCGGAAGATGTGATCCACGACGATCACAGTTCATTAAGGGCCGAGGTGGTACGCTGTGATTTCCGCGGCCCCAATATTCTCTATACCCTCCGTCTTCAAGACGGCAACCTGGTCCAGGCTCTGGTGCCGAGCCATTGCTCTCACGGAATCGGTGAAAAAATAGGGATTCAGGCTGATATCCGCCATCTGGTGGTTTTTCCCGAAAAAACATCCTGAAGCCTTACGACAGATCATAGCGCTATTTTGCCGAGCTGGTGCAGCAGCGCTGGAGCTGATGCACTATAGTCTGTCTATGGCTCCGCCAGAGCCTCGAGCATCTTCTCCCGGGGAAGTTTTTCCATCAGATCATGCAGGTGGTCGTTGAAGAGCTGCGAAGCCCGATCCACCTTTATATCTTCAACATGGAGCGGTCTGGACAGGGTCAGTCCTTTTAGTTCACGACATCTGCTCAAGGCTACGTAGGTCTGGCCAAAGGCAAAGACACCGCGCCCCAAATCAAGATGAACCCTCTCGATGGTCTTGCCCTGGCTCTTATGTATGGTAACGGCCCACGCCAGAATCAAGGGAAACTGATGAAAGCTGCCCACCACTTCCTTTTCAATGCGCCTGGTTTTATGGTTCCAGCTGTATCTGAAATTGGCCCACTCGGCCTGCGCCACCCGCACTTTTTTGCCGTAAGGCTGCGTCCGGACGATGATTTCATCGGTGACACTTTCAATCACACCAACCGTGCCGTTGACCCAGCGCTTGAGCGGATCATTCTGGGTGAACATCACCTGGGCGCCGACCTTGACATCGAGCATCATCGGCGAAGGGAGATTTTCCGCCGTTAACCGGAAGTCGCCCTCAATCCGGCCCTCAAAACGAAACAACCGCCCGCCAAGCCCCTGCAGCCTGGTCCAGTTGGCATTATCGACCTCCGATCTTCGCGGAGCAAGCCAGACGGCCCCATCCGGCGGCGAATCGGTTATGGTGCAGCTGGAATTGATAATCCGTACGGCATTTTCCAGATTTCTCCCTTCGCGGATATCGGAGAGAATTTCGACAAAAACCCTGTCGAACTGACGAAACGTTTTCGTTAATTCAACGGCGTAGTAGGTGATGGAGGTTTCCACCAGGGCCCGTGAGGCGTAAAATCGTGTTTCTCCTCCATAGAACCTGTCAAAAAATTCCATTAATCCCGGTTTGACAACTGGAGGAAGCTGAAACAGATCTCCCACCAGAATAAGAGGCAGTCCGCCAAAAGGCTGGTCCACTCCCCTGTTTTTCCGCAGAAAAGCACTGACACCATCGAGCATATTGGCATTAACCATGGATATCTCATCGATAATCAATAGCCTGGCGTTTTTTATATCCTGGCGGTAGGGCGCCGTTTTTATGGCACTCTGGGAAATCCACTGTAGAGGGAGCTGGAACAGGGCATTAAGGGTCTTGCCATCGATATTGGTCGCCGCAATGGACGTGGGCGCTGCCAGCAGCACACCGCCGGAGTAATGGTGCATAAGCCAGTTGACAAAGGTAGTCTTCCCGGTACCGGCACCGCCGGTAACAAAAATAATGGGGAAGCGGGCATCGACCAGTTTTTTAACAAAGCTGTATTCCGACAGCTCCTCGATCTCGTCGATATCGACTCCTGCCCCGGTTTTCTGCAGTCGTCCCGGCGTTATCCGGGAACGTCGCGGCAGGATCCTGCTCAGACCGGTCTTCTTTTTGCTATCGAAACCGGACATCCTCCGGAAAACAAAGCCGGCAGCAGAGGCAAGAGCGATCAGTGTAATTGGATCCATAAGTCAATTAACGCAGCGGCGAAAAACCGGAGAAGAAGAACAACTGTATGTAAAATAAATCCCTAACCATATCCACATATGTCAGCTTATCGTACTGTCTCTGATTTCTCCAGAAAAATTTCTGCGGACCCGTTGCGCTCGGCTGAAAAATAATGGGAAATCTTTTCCGCTTGACCCGGTGCTGTCCTGTATTAGTTTGATACTGTGATGCTGCAAGGTTCGGCTCAGCTCCTCACGGACATGTATACAGATGAGTGAGTAAACGTCTTTCTGGAGGATGCCGCCGCGCACGATTGTTCGAAATGCAGTCTGGATATTGCATAAAAAGATAGAGTATAATTACGTTGTAATGGGTGTTCGGGGCAATTCTCCGGGCACAAAATGTCGTTTAGGAAAAAAGGAGAAAATATGAAAACCAAATCCCTCGTTTTTTTCTTCGTGTTTATGGCGATGACGACGGCAACAGCCTGGGCCGCCGAGATGGTTGTTGAGATGCATCAGATATCAGCCGAGGGTGTTGAAACCGGTATCGGCACTATAAAGGTCGAGGAAACAGAGTACGGCACGCTTTTTACCCCTGACCTCACAGGACTCACCCCGGGATTACACGGTTTCCATGTTCACGCCACGGCGGACTGCAGTCCCATGACCAAGGATGGCCACATGGTTGCCGGGCTTGCCGCCGGTGGCCATTATGATCCTGCCGAAACCAACGCCCATAAAGGCCCTTATGGTGACGGCCATCTGGGTGATCTGCCCGCTCTTTATGTAGATGCTGCCGGACAGGCGGTGCACCCGGTGCTGGCGCCGCGGCTGAAGCTCTCTGATCTTCCCGGTCGAACGCTGATGATTCATGCGGGCGGCGACAATTACTCCGACTCGCCGGAACCACTTGGCGGGGGCGGTGCACGTATTGCCTGCGGAGTTGTGGCGAAGTAATACGGCGAAAAGTGGGCCGAGTAATAAGTAATACAAGGCTCCGCCGGATCGGCAACTCTTGAAAAAATAACACGCGATATTTCACGAACGGCTGAAGCGGTAGAAATGGAGATGCAAAAGATTGTGGAGCGACTGCAGCAATCGCTGGATACCGCTGCAGAACGGCTCAACAGTGAGTTGAAATTCAGACTTGAAGAGCTGTCGAGGCAGTTGCAGGACATCACCAGAGAAGTGCAAAAGGTCCCGGACAGCAAGGCGGTAAAGGAACTCGAAGAGTCCGTTGAACGGTTTGCCGATGAGTTTAACACAACACAGGGTAAGGCCAGGGAATACATCCGCAACGAAATACTTCCACAGCTGCGCAATAGTCTGGAGCAACTCCGCGGACAACTCAAAAGAAAAGGCCGACAGCAGGAGATGGAGAAGATCGACAGGCGGGTGGAAGAGATCGCCACGATCTAACCCGAATGTCTCATCAGCTGTGGTAAAATCAGCTGACCTCAACCTTTCCCCCAAGCCGCCGGATTGTCGTCGCCGTATCCGACAAAATGGGCAATTTCATGAACCACGGCTATCTCGATCTCCTTGAGGAGTTCTTCTCCGCTGTGCCAGAGAGACTGCAAAGGCCTCGCCGCTCCGTCCGGATTATTGCCCTGCTGTCATTGTCCCTCCATTAACTCCTTCCTCTTACATAAACACCTGCATCATACTGAAAACAAATATTTTTCGTGGAAATTGAGAACAATTTCTCGAAGTTTACGCGTACGATAACGTTAAATATGTTGAAAGGAACCGCAAGTAATGATATGTTGTTGAAAAATCGTATCGATCACAGGGAAGAGAGACTCATGTTCCTGAGATAAGGTTATCCCACGGAGGAGGGATACCCAACCGGGCACGATTCAGTTGCGGGGGCGAATCATTATCAATATTTCGATGGAGGGATGTGCTCAATGTATACCTATGACAAACCGGATAATCTTGTTGAACTGTTTGAATCTAGTCTGGCACGCCATGCGGATCGTGTAATGTTCGGCACTGCCGACCAGGACGGGGCGTTTTCATGGGTTACCTATGCGGAAGTAGGGAAACGCATTGATGATCTCCGCGCCGGCCTGGCTGAACTGGGCGTCAAGGAAGGTGATGCCGTCGGGGTCATTGCCAACAACCGGACGGAGTGGGCCGTCGCTGCTTTTGCAAC
>CAYUPL010000024.1:6389-9073 GCA_964446655.1 uncultured Desulfopila sp. | reverse complement strand
CCCAAGGGCGTGCTGCTTTCCCATGGCAATTTCACCAGTAATGTTATTGCCGGCGGCGGCATGTTCCCTGAAATTACTCATGAGAGCCGCAGTCTCTCCATACTGCCCTGGGCCCACTCCTATGGCCAGACTGCGGAGTTGTATAATTTTATCAATAGCGGTGCTTCCATCGGTTTCGTGCGTGATGCCACCACCATTGGGGACGATATGGCCAAGGTTGCCCCAACCTTTCTTATTGCCGTCCCCCGGGTCTTTAATAAAATTTATGACGGCTTGTGGACCAAAATGAACGAAACCGGCGGCCTGGCTCTCAAACTGTTCACCATGGGGATTGACAGTGCTGCCGAGCTGCGGGAACTCTCGAAGCAGGGCAAAACCTCATTTCTACCGAAACTGAAATATAGACTGGCCGACAAGGTTGTTTTCAGTAAAATCAGGCAACGATTCGGCGGTCGTCTGCAGGCGGCCCTGACCGCCAGTGCCATGATGAATATTGAAGTCGCTCAGTTTTTTACCGACATCGGCCTGCCGGTATTTGATGCATATGGACTCACCGAAACCAGCCCGGCCGTTACCATGAATAACCGGATAGCAAACAAACCAGGCAGTGTCGGCCGCCCCATCGACAAAGTACGGGTAACCATTGACCGTGGCATGACCGGTGAAGACCAGACCGAAGGCGAGGTTATCGTCTATGGCCCCAACGTCATGCAGGGCTACCATAACAAACCGGCAGCCACCAGAGCGGTAATGACTGAGGATGGCGGTTTTCGTACGGGAGACCTGGGCTACGTCGATGATGATGGTTTTCTCTTTATCACCGGTCGGATCAAGGAACAATACAAACTGGAAAACGGTAAATACGTCTTTCCGGTCTCGCTGGAAGAGGAAATCCAGATGTCCCCCTGGGTCGAAAATGTGCTGATTTACGGTGAAGGACGCAGTTATAACGTCTGTCTCATCGTGCCGAACTTCGACAAGCTGGCGTCCTGGGCCAAACACAGAGGTCTGCCGGCCGAAACACCGGATGAGCTGGTCGCTCTTCAGGAAGCTCAGGTCATGATCAGTGAATCTATCACCAGCAGCCTCAAAGGAAAATTCGGCGGTTATGAAATACCGAAAAACTTTATCCTGGTGAAAGAGCAGTTCAGTGTTGACAACGGCATGCTCACCCAGACGCTGAAACTGAAAAGGAGAAAGGTGGTTCAACATTACGAGGAGCAGATCAATTCAGCCTATGACACGGCCCGCTAACGCTCTCGCATGAACATTGCAGAACAGGAGAAGCGGCAACCGTTTCCCTCAATGTGCCCGGATGAACTCGAAGACCATCTCCGTTCGTCCGGGTATTTTTTACCTCTCAGTAACAGCAATGAGCCAGGGCTGCGGTTTTCTGCCATAGGCCACCGTCACGTCATAGCCTGGAAATTGCATGACCTTCATTGCTCCAACACGATCCGGACCTGGTCCAAAAGTTCGTTTCTACTAAATGGCTTCTGGATAAAAAAGACACCCTCGTCAAGTACACCGTGACAGGCAATAACATCAGCGGTATAGCCGGACATGAACAGGCGTTTGATGCCGGGAAAGAGCGTCAAGATGTTTGCTGCCAGGTCGCGGCCGTTCATCTCCGGCATGACGACGTCTGTTATCAGCAGACCAATTTTGCCGCTGTAGTGTTCCGCAACACGAATGGCTTCTCCGGGAGTTGCCGCACTCAGGACCGTATACCCCTGCCCCTGCAGCATCCTTTTGGTCATTTCCAATATCATGGACTCGTCTTCAACGAGAAGGATGGTCTCATGTTCCTGCTCCATTGGTGCCGCACTCGCCGGCTCGACCTGTCGTTCAAGAGTTGCAAAATGCCTGGGAAAATACACTCTGAAGGTTGTTCCACCTCCCAACTTGCTCTCGACATTGATAAAACCCTCATTCTGCTTCACAATCCCATAGACCGTGGCTAAACCAAGACCTGTTCCTTCACCCATTTTTTTGGTGGTGAAAAAAGGCTCGAACAGATGCGTAATTGTGGCGGGGTCCATGCCGCAACCATTATCTCTGACGACCAGCCGCACATACTCCCCGGGTACCGCACCGACATTTTTGCTGCAATACTCCTTATCAAGAACAACGTTCCCCGTTTCTATGGTCACTTTACCCGAACCACGATTGACGGCATCACGGGCATTGACACAGAGGTTTACCGCTATCTGGTCAATCTGGGTGGGATCCATTTTGATCTGCCCCAGGTTCTTACCCGGCAGCCAGGCCAGATCAATATTTTCACCAATGAGCCGGCGCAGCATACTGAGCATGCTCTCCAGGGTTTCGTTAAGATCGAGTACTTTGGGGGCAATGGTCTGCTTGCGCGCGAAAGCCAGCAGTTGCCTGGTCAGCTCGGCGGAACGCTCTGCTGCCTGCTGAATGCCTCGTAGAGCAGCATACATCGGCTCATGCTCATCTACTTCGTCCAGGGTCATCTCGGTATAGCCGAGTATGACTCCAAGCATATTATTAAAATCATGGGCAATCCCTCCAGCCAACCGCCCCACCGATTCCATTTTATGGGCCATCCTGAGCTGCTCTTCGAGCCGCTCCCGGTTGGCCTGTTCACGCTGCAAAGCAATTATCTGAGCAATCATACCGGCAAAAATCTCCAGAGGCCGGACAGTTTCCAGAGTAGG
>CAYUPL010000024.1:0-6289 GCA_964446655.1 uncultured Desulfopila sp. | reverse complement strand
AAGCCCACCGTGGCCGATGATATCTCGATAAGGAGCATGGTCTTTAAAGAGTGAGATCAAGACACGTTTGAAATCGGAATGTTCAACAATCACCTGGCTGATCCCGGCGAAAAGAATTTTTTCATCCTTTATGGATATCATGGACGCGGCAGAGAGGCTGAACTGCTCCATCTGCGTGGCATATTCTGCCAGTTTACTTTCGTTTTTCTGCAGGGCTTCTTCCACCTGCTTGTGCTCGCTGATAAAACGGGCCTGCTGCACATTCTGATACGCAGTGGAGGACAGCTGGCTTGCCAGGGTGAAAAGCATCCGGGCAATCTTTTCAAAATGCTGACGCGACATTGATGGTACTTCATTATAGGCCGCAACAGCCTCCTCCGTATTTACACCGATTTTTTCGGCGTAGAGACGAATGTTCTCTTCCGACTGAGTTTCGTCCCGCACCTGGCCAATCAGCCAGTTGGCAATATGTCGTCCACCAACGGTGATGCCGGCTCCGGCATCCCACAACCCTCCGCTCAGGCATGTCTGTACCGTCGGTCCATCGACACAGGCTCGACCGATAACGGCATCGGAATGAAAACAATTGGCCCGGCCTATCTCACTCGTACGTATGATTTCATGACAGAGTCGGCAGAAGTTGCTTGGCCTGGTGACGGGTCTGCCATCGGTATGGGTAATAATGGATGCCACTCCGGTTGCCTCGGCAAACCGGTCCTGCAGTTTTTGGAGATCTTCAACGGCAAACAGATCTTCGATGGTGACCTCCTCAAGGCTTCCCAAAGGCTTGGTGAGCACCACAACCCTGCTCTCCAACGCCTCCTCCACCAGTTTCTGTTCGGAAATATCCGTTGTGAAACCCTGGTAATAGGTTGTTTCCCCATCCGGACCACGAATGACACGGGCATACTCCGAGGCCCAAAAGACGGAGCCATCCCTGCGGCGCTGGCGGCATTGATGGCTGACCAGTTCACCATGCTCTTCCAGTTGACGGCTGAAGGCGCCCCGATCACTGGGATCAACGTAAATCTGTGTGGCAATATCGGTGATTGCGGCCAATAACTCCTCCACGGAGGCATAGCCGTATATTCGGGCCAGAGCCAGGTTGGCACTGACAAAACGTCCTTCGCAGGTAGAAACGAAAATACCAATGGGGGCATTGTCGAGGATGTCCCGGCATTGTTGCAGATCCGGTTGATAGATAGCTCTTTTGTTGGTCCGGCCCGACATGTGTATACAACTCTCCCATATTTTATTTGTTTGCAAGAACTTATCTTTTTTTTAGTATTTTCTCCAGGATATTTTTCCTTTCGCGAGAGATACCTACGCCCATAGTATCTTGATAAAACCATTTATCCGCCTCTACCGCCATTCCAACGATCAGCTGAACAGGAATCTATGCCTTGGGTTAAATTTGCCGAACGCCTCGATTTCGCACAAAAGCCATTTCTTGACAGACACCTGGGAGGCCCCTCTCAGGTAAGCTCGTTGCTTACAGCAAAACCGGATTTAGACCTACTTCCGAATGCGTCTTTTGCCTATGCAAATAAAGGTTGTTGTCTGATTTCCACTTAGCCGCAAATTCCGTATAGTGCTCCTAATTAGTAGTGTCATTTCCCATTTGCAGCAAATTTACATAAAACAGCGCTTCCTCGGCCGGTTCCTCTTTTTCTTTCTGAGGATAACGGCACCAGGGGCGCAGTATCACCAAGGGATATGCGACGATTGCTCAAGAGCCGTCGTCACACATCTACTTGCGAAACAGGGATGAGTACTGTACGACATTCTTTTCCCAACAGAAAGTCCAGGTCCTCATCTCATCAGAGATTGACAAGAAAAAGGAGAATCAGCAACCATGAGACTGTCAAGAAGAAACTTTTTCAAGCTGGCGGGAGCCGGCACAACAGCAGCCGTTGCCGGCAGCCTCGGATTCGACTTATCTGAAGCTTCAGCAGCCACCGTGCCGTTGAGGACTTCAACGGCCAAGGAGTATCCCTCGGTCTGCTGCTTCTGTTCCGGCGGCTGCGGCGTCATCGCCCAGGTAGTTGATGGAAAACTTGTCAACACTGAAGGCGATCCGGACAACCCAAGCAATCGTGGTTCCAACTGCTCCAAAGGAGCCGCTGTACAGCAAACCCATCAGAATGATCAACGCATCACCAATCCCATGTACCGGGCACCTGGGTCAAGCACCTGGGAGGTAAAGTCCTGGGACTGGATCATCAATACCATAGGTTCCCGCGTCAAGCAGACCAGAGACAAATATCTTGTCGCCCGGGAAGACGGCATGACCGTCAACCGCAATCCAGGCATCGGCAGCCTCGGCGCTTCCGTCCTCAACAACGAAGACCTCTACCTTATCGTTAAATTCATGCGCAGCCTGGGGGCGACCTATGTCGAACACCAGGCAAGGATCTGACACAGCTCCACGGTCGCCGGTCTGGGCGCCACATTTGGACGAGGAGCAATGACAAATCACTGGACTGATTTCAAAAACACCGACGTTGCCCTGATCTGCGGCAGCAACGCAGCGGAAAATCATCCGGTATCCTTTGCATGGTTACAACAGGCCCGCGACAACCGCGGCGCCAAAATCATCTGCGTTGATCCGCGCTTCACCAGAACAGCGGCGCGTTCGGACCTCTACTGCCCGATCCGCAGTGGTTCGAACATCGCCTTCTGGGGCGGCATGATCAACTATATCATTGAGAATGAACGCTATCTCAAGGAGTATGTCCAAAGTTACACCAATGGCGCCTCCATCATCAAAGACGGATTCAGCTTTGATGAGGCTACCGGTCTGTTCGACGGCTACAATGAAGAAAACAGATCCTACAGCAAAGCCAACTGGGATTACGAGCGTGACGCCGAGGGCCAGGTTCTCAAGGATCTGAGCCTGCAGCATCCCCGCTGCGTCTTCCAGCTCATGAAAAAACATTATTCCCGCTATACCATCGATATGGTCTCGGAAACCGCGGGAGCACCCAAAGACAAGCTTACTGAAGTATATGAACTGTTCACCTCAACGGGAGAGAAAGGCAAGGCGGGATCAATTCTCTACGCCATGGGACAGACCCAGTTTACTTCCGGATCGCAGAATGTGCGCAGTATGGCCATAATTCAGTTACTCCTTGGCAATATGGGACTTCCGGGCGGCGGCGTCAATGCCCTGCGTGGTCATTCCAACGTCCAGGGATCCACCGATATGGCCCTGCTGTTTCATCTCCTGCCCGGATATATGCCGGCGCCGACCACGGCATGGCCGACGTTGGCCGACTACAACGCCACCACCCCGGCGGCACCCTCCTATTGGAGCAACCGTCCCAAGTTCGTCGCCAGCCTGCTCAAAGCCTGGTACGGCGATGCAGCAACCGTCGATAACGACTTCGCCTATGATTACCTGCCCAAGGCGGAAAAAGGAAAAAACTATTCACACATAGCTCTTTTTGAAGATCTTGCAACAGACGAGGGCATCAAGGGACTGTTCGTCTGGGGACAGAATCCGGTGGTTGCCGGCCCCAATTCTAATCTCGAATCCAAGGCCATGGAAAACCTGGACTGGCTGGTCTGCTGCGATCCGTTCGAAAACGAAACCAGCGCCTTCTGGAAACGACCGGAGGCCGACCCAGAGAAAATCAATACCGAAGTTTTTCTACTGCCGACCTCAACTTTCCTGGAGAAGGAAGGTACCGTCACCCACAGTGGCCGCCTGATCCAATATCGGTACCAGGCAGTCCAGGGACCAGGCAATGTCCGTCAGGAATCCTTTATCCTCGACCGCATGGTCAAAAGGGTCAAGGCTCTGTATGCCGGCAGCACCGCGGACCAGGACCTGCCGATCAAATCGATGACGTGGGATTACCCCGATCCGGCTGCAAGCCAGGGCAACTTCATAGATGCGGTTATGCGGGAAATTAACGGTAAGGATCTGACAACAGGTAAACAGGTTCCGATCTTCGCCGCACTGAAAGACGACGGTTCCACCATCTGCGGCAACTGGATTTATTCGGGAATGTATACCGAAGAATTGGGCAACCGCACTAAGAGCCGGGTTCTTGACGATCCCGGTGGCTGGGGCGCGCATCCCGGCTGGGGATTCGCCTGGCCCGCCAACCGCAGGATCATCTACAACCGCGCCTCGGCCGATCCCTCCGGTAAGCCCTGGTCCAAGGACCGGGCATATATCTGGTGGGATGCAGCAGCCGGCAAATGGACCGGCTACGATGTCCCTGATTTCGTTCCCACTATGCCCCCCTCCGATCCGCTGGGAGACAAGCCGTTCATCATGCTGACGGAACGTGAAGGCAGACTGTTTGGCATAAAAGGACTCAATGACGGCCCATTGCCGGAACATTATGAACCGGTGGAAAGCCCAACCAACAACGTTCTCAATAAACGGCAGAATAATCCGGCCCATTTTATCGGAAAAGAAGGCGGAAAAATCAAAGGGGATATCAGTAAATATCCCATCGTCTGTTCAACCTGGCGTGTCTGCGAACATTTTCATACCGGCGCCTACAGCCGCAATATGCCATGGCTGGCGGAACTGATACCCGCCTCCTTTGTCGAAATGAGCGAGGAACTGGCCAAGGAACGAGGCATCAAGAACGGTGAAATAGTGGAGCTGGTATCCGCTCGTGGTACAGCTAAAGCGGTTGCCATGGTCACGCCACGCTCCCATGTTTTCAAGGTGCACGGCAAGGACGTCCATCAGGTCGGTCTTACCTGGCACTTTGGTTATCAGGGTTTGATACAAGGTGAAATAGCCAACAATCTGACCCCGCATGTTGGTGATGCCAACACCGCAATACCTGAATTCAAAGCATTTCTGGTTGATGTAAGGAAGGTGACGATATGAGCAGAATGGCACGATTGATAGATATAACACGATGTACCGCATGCAGGGGCTGCCAGGTCGCCTGCAAGAGATGGAATCAGCTTGAAGGGGATATCGGCGACTTTACAGAGAGTTATCAATCTCATACCGACCTGTCGCCGACCCGCTGGACGATGATCAAGTTCTATGAGGAGAAAAAACCCACCGGTTTTGAATGGCATTTCCGCAAGACAACCTGCATGCATTGCGGCGACCCCGGATGCGTCAAGGCCTGTCCTAAAGGAGCGCTGGTCAAGGAAGAGAACGGGGCGATCCGCTGGATTTCGGAAAATTGCATCGGCTGCGACTACTGCGTCAAAGGATGTCCCTTCGACATACCGAAGATCGATGAATCAACCAAAAAAATGCATAAATGCACCTTCTGTTATGACCGTATCTCCAATGGCATAATCCCGGCCTGTGCCAAGACCTGTGTTCCGCAGGCCATTGTTTACGGAACATGGGAAGAGATGTCCAAACTTGCCGATAGTCGTCTGGAACAGGCAAAACAGCGTTATCCCAAGGCACAGATCTACGGCCGGGATGAACTCGGCGGCCTGGGAGTCATCTATGTTCTCCCCGACAATCCTGAAAATTATGATCTGCCGGTTAACCCAGAACTCCCCTGGACCCTGGGATTATGGAAGGATGTGGTGCAGCCTTACGGCAAGGTGCTTCTTGGCGCAACTCTCGCGGGTACTGCATTGGCCTTTTTGGTTTCACGCAGTAACGCCTTTGCACAAAAATCGAGCGCTAAAATGGAAGAAGGAGGGCACAGCAATGAGCAAAACAAGAATGATTAAGCGCTTTAGTGGGGCGGTCCGTGTTACCCACTGGATATATGCCATCAGTTTCATCGTCCTGGCAATTACCGGCTTCATGGTCTACAGCACCGAACTGGAATGGATGGCGCCGTTTTTCGGCGGAATCACCGGAGCAATGGTGGTCCATCGGGTTGCTGCAGTTTTCCTGATGGCGGCTATTGTGATCTCGCTGCTGATTCGTCCTTCCGAAATGCTTGCCTGGATTAAGGAATGTTTTACCTTCACTAAAAACGATGTGGGATTCATGATGACCTTTCCCTATAAATTTCTGGGAATCAAGAAGAAAATCCCTCCACAGGGCTTCTATAACGGTGGCGAAAAAGTCAATTCCCTGATCCAGATTATCTCCGGTGGGGTTCTGATAGTCACAGGCCTCTTCATGTGGCTTGATCCCGCCGCACCGCTGTGGATGTTCCCGCTGCACACTGCTTTCATGGTGATCGGCACGGCCGGAGCCATTGGTCACATTTATCTGGCTGCTCTGAACCCGGTCTCCAACGAGGCCATGGGAGCGATAATCAGAGGAGACATTTCCGAGAAATACATGATCGAAAACCACGAACAATGGTATAATGACGTCTATAAAGCT
>CAYUPL010000023.1:19334-49583 GCA_964446655.1 uncultured Desulfopila sp. | reverse complement strand
CTGGTACGCCAGGCAGGATTCGAACCTGCGACCTACGGATTAGAAGTCCGTTGCTCTATCCAGCTGAGCTACTGGCGCACTCATAGAATTGTGTGGTGGTGGATGATCCACAGGACGACATAATACCCAAAAAGTTGCAAAAAGCAACCGCATTCTGCAGCTAGTCGGATTCCTCTATCCTTTTCCAGATGGGGCCGGACTCGGTATCCATTACGGTAATTCCCTGACGTTCGAGTTCTTTACGAGCCGCATCAGCAGCATGCCAGTCCTTGTCGATTCGGGCCTTTTCCCTGAGCTTGATAAGTGCATCAACCTCCCGGCCGAGTGGACACCCCTGCAGTTTGAAGATACGCAGGACCTGATTCATCTTTCTCAGACTTTCGAGAATGTAGTTTTTCTGGTCTCGGTCGAGATGGTTAACCTGTAATATAGGATTGGTTTTCTTGATAAATTTATAAATAGCACCCATGGCCTTGGAGACGTTAAGATCATCATCCAGTGCTGCAAAAAACTGCACCTCCATGGCCGAAACAAAGGCGGTTACCTCCGGATGGGGCTTCCCCGGGGGCAAGCAATTTAATTTACAGGTGAATTCATCGAGACGGCGCAAAGCGGTTCGTACATTGTTCAACCTTCTCAAGGTAAAGTTGATTGGTTTTCGATAATGCACGGTCAGCATCATAAAACGAACTTCCCGACCGGTAAAGCCCTGCAGGAGGAGATCTTTGAGAGTGACCACATTGCCGGAATCCTTCGACATCTTTTTGCCATCAACCAAAAGCAGTTCAGAGTGGAGCCAGTACTTCGACAGCGGCTGCCCGGTGAGCGCCTCCGATATGGCAATTTCGTTCTCATGATGCGGAAACATCAGGTTTCTGCTTGAGGTATGAATATCAAGAGTGGTGCCCAGGTGACGAGTCGCCATGGCAGAACATTCAACATGCCAGCTGGGCCGCACATTCCCCCATTCGCTCTCAAAGAAAATGCCCTTTTTCAACTCGGACAGGGTTGAACGCTTCAGCAGGGTAAAATCACGGGGATTGTCTTTTTCATAGTCATCAAGATCGACGGTTTTACCGATTTGAATCTTACTCAGGTCAACCCCGGAAAGACGACCGTAGCCGTCAAACTTCGAGATATCAAAATAGATTGAGCCATGCTTTTCATAGGCATAGCCCTTCTGCACCAGTTCTCGGGCCATTGCAATCATGTCTTCGACATGCTCGGACGCCTTGGGATAACCGGTGGCATGCTGCACGCCCAAGGTGTCGATATCATCCATAAACTCCTGGATATATCGTCCGGTAAATTCCTTCAGGGGAACCCCTGCCTTTTCGGCACAGCGAATGGTATTATCGTCCAGATCGGTAAAATTCATATAGGAGCGCACCGCCATGCCTTTAGTGGCCAGATAGCGGGAGATAAGGTCACTGACCACAAAGCGACGGCAGAGCAGCAGATCTGCCGGCTCATAGGCCGTAGGACCGCAGGAATACATGGTTACCTCACCTTCCTTCTGCGGCACGAATACCTCTTTCTTTTTGCTGAAGGTGTTGAAAAAGCGCAGCTCCGATTTCTTTTCACCGCTCTTCTCCTGCCTGGTAAAAAGCGGTGTACTCAGATATCTCTCTCCACCATCCGGCAGGATTACCACCATCAACCCCTCGGTGAGCCCCTTGGCATAGTCGAGGGCGGCGGACATGGCCGCACCGCTAGACATGCCGACCAGGATTCCCTCATGAGAGGCAAGTTTTCTTGCCATATTGAAGGCATTTTCGTCTTCGATCCGCACCACCTCGTCGGGAATGTTCTTGTTGAAGATTCCAGGCTTATAGGACTCTTTCATATTCTTGAGTCCCTGAATCTTGTGTCCTAAATGCGGTTCCACGGCGACTATTCGGACATCAGGCTGATGCTCCCCAAACCAGGCGCACAACCCCATAACGGTACCGGAGGTGCCGAGCGTGGCCACAACATGCGTCACCTTCCCCCCGGTCTGCTCCCAAATCTCCGGGGCGGTGTGCTTGTAGTGCGCCATCCAGTTGGCCTCGTTGTTGAACTGGTCGGTGAGAAAATACCTCTCCGGAAACTCCCTCGCCATGGCATAGGACTTTTCGATGGCTCCGTCGGTGCTCCTGTTGGCAGGAGTAAGAAGTATCTCAGCCCCGTAGGCCTGCATGATTTTTCTACGTTCGATGGAAGCCGACTCGGGCATCACCAGAACACAGCGATATCCCTTGGCGGCACATACCATCGCCAGACCGATACCGGTATTGCCGCTGGTTGCCTCTAAAACGATTTTCCCCTTGGTTAATTCGCCGCTTGCTTCTCCGGCCTCGATCATGGAAAGCGAAATTCTCTCTTTGACGGAACCGCCCGGATTAGCCGATTCTATCTTGCCGTAGACCTGAACTTTGCCAGGCTGTATAAGTCGATTAATGCGAACCAGCGGGGTATTGCCGATCACATCAAGTATAGTATTAAAAAGCATTGCGTTTCGTACCTTTACAATAGAATAATTCCTGCGATAATTACAGCATAACAGATAGTCACGGTGTTTCTTTGCGTCTGCAGGCCTTGGACAGGTACCATAACCTGATGAGAGATTCACGGATAGCTTCGTCCTCAATCACACCGACCTGCTCTTCAAACTTGCGCAACTCCTCAGGATCCGGTGGTATAAAAATAATATCCGGCTGCTTTCGGACAGGCTGCTCATCACTCCGTCGCGGCAGAAGAAACTTGATGTCTTTTATTCTTGAAATCTTCAGCGTGGCGTTTATCTGATCAAGCATCCGGCTTTTTTCAAATTGCAGCTGCTGCATCCAGGTCGAATTCTCCACCTCGAGCCAAAGGACATTTCTTACTATCTTCAGGGGCCTGGAACAGCCGGCAATTTCCTCCCCCACCACCTTGTCCCAGATGGGAAAAAAGGAGTGCATATCCAGCTTGACATCCCAGCCTTTGTGGCGAACCACATCCGGCAGTACGCCGGAGACAGTGCGGTATTTTCTGTTTCGAGCAGTTCCCATGGGTCTCTCTTTGATTCATCACCGATCTCAATCATCTTTAATGTGGATTAGCAAAAATGGCAAGCAGAGTGCTTGAAGCCTCGGCAAAAACTCACGGGCACACTCGAAACGGCAAAGCCCGCATGCTTTTCGAGCATGCGGGCTTTGTTCGCATTTACTGCACCCTGCAATGATCCATCCTTCTCTTAAGACAGCCGGAGGATCATTTTGTGCCGGAGAGAGTTAATAGACGGCAAGATAATTGTCAAGCTCCCACTGGGTGACATTTGTTCTGAAATCATCCCATTCTTTGATTTTCGCTTCGACATATTTTTCAAAGATATGGTCACCTAACGTCTCACGGGCAATGGGATTCGCGCTCAGTTCATCAATGGCTTCCTTGAGGTTGGCAGGCAGAACCGTGATACCCTCAGCAGACATCTCTGCACCATTCATCTCAAAGATGTCCTTGTTGACGGGAGGAGGAGGTGCAATCTTGTTCTTCACTCCGTCAAGACCGGAATTAAGCATCATGGCGAAGGCAAGATAGGGGTTACAGGTCGGATCGGGGCACCGAATCTCGGTCCTGGTGGACATACCCCGGGCTGCCGGGATTCGTACCAGAGCGGAACGATTCGATGCCGACCAGGCCGCATACACGGGAGCCTCGTAGCCCGGTACCAGCCGCTTATATGAGTTGACCAGAGGATTGGTGATTGCGGCAAAACCACGAGCATTTTTCAGTGCACCGGCGATATAGTGGTATGCCGTTTCGGAAAGCTGCAGAGGATCCGACTCGTCAAAAAAGGCATTGGTACCGTCCAGGCTGAAAAGAGACTGGTTGGTGTGCATTCCTGAACCATTTATACCGAAAATCGGCTTCGGCATAAACGTGGCATGGAGGCCATAATTTTTGGCGATGGCCTTAACAACCCATTTAAAGGTGACGGTATTATCCGCGGCCGTAAGGGCATCGGCGTACTTAAAATTGATCTCATGCTGTCCTTCGGCAACCTCGTGATGAGACGCCTCGATCTCAAAGCCCATTGCCTCCAGTATCTCAATGATTTCCCGGCGGCAATCATTGGCGGTGTCCTCGGGATCAAGAGAGAAATATCCGGCCACATCACTGGTTTCAGTACTGGGGGTGCCATCCTCTTTTTTCTTGAAAAGGAAAAACTCCGCCTCGGTACCGACATTCATGGTATAGCCAAGCTTTTTGGCCTCCGCCAGAACCCGCTTGAGATTCACGCGCGGACAGCCGGCAAAGGGGGTATTGTCTGATTTATAGACATCGCAGATAATACGGGCAGCCGCCACACCCTGCTTGTTACGCCACGGCAATACGGTAAAGGTATCATAGTCCGGCTTGAGATACATATCCGACTCGTTTATTCTGGCGAAGCCGTCGATGGAAGAGCCATCAAACATAATATTGCCATCCAGGGCCTTCTCAATCTGACTCAACGGAAGAGCAACGTTCTTCATTAAGCCAAATATATCCACAAACTGAAGGCGAAAATAGCGGATATTTTTCTCCTCAATGGTTTTCATAATTTCTGCTCTGGTCATTATAACTTTCTCCTTATTGAATAAAAATTTTTCACCCTGAAGTCTGCTGCATTGCTCATAAATATAACAACCACATCAAGGTTCATATCCCGGCTTTTTCTGTTTTCCAGGATCAACATCCACGCCCTGGAGCCATCCGCACATCAGATGGTTCCTTTTTACCACCTATTACAAAAAACGCAATATATAAACGATAATTTATTACAAGATTGTTATTTTTTTCCTTCTTCCATACCAATGCAATGAAGGAGGCCACTGATGATTTCTGCTCTGAATTCATCATCTTGAATCTTTTCTCCCCCCCTGTCCAACACATAAAAGACATCTATCAACCTCTCGACCTCGGTTGCGATAAAAGCCTTATGAATATTTATGCCGAAATCAGCCAGAGTCTGGGTAATGCGATAGAGCTGCCCCTCCCTGTCACTACCATACACCTCTATTATGGTGTAGGCGGCAGAAGTTTCATTATCTACCACCACTCGCGGCACTACCTTTGAGGCAAGTTCCCTTTTTCGCTCATACACGGCAGCAAGTTTCTGATAGAGCCTGTGACTCAGCCCAAGCCTGTGGCTTATGGCCAGATCAAGATCCAGATTAATTCTTTTCCAGTCCTTTTCCGCGAAAGCAAGACCATCGGTTGGACGCACATCAAGAACATCGACAACCGTCCCGTCGTGCCAGGTAAAAATCCGGGCATTCAACACGGTAAGGTTATTAAGGGCCATCACACCACATATTTTGGCCAGCAACCCGGATTGATCGGTGGACATAATCAACAGAGACCACTGCTCACCTTTTTCCGCAGCAAACAGCAGAGATTTCTGCCGTAAAAGACGATAATTATCCCTGTGCAAAATCACATGCTGCGCCACCGTAACGGGATCAAAAGACAGCAGATAGTCCGGCAGAAGATCGTCGACGTCGACACGCAAGTCCTTTTCCACAGCCAGCAGTTCGGCTACCTGATTTCTGAGCCAGACCACACCCTGAGCAACCTGGCTTTCCACCAGGCCTGCACGAGCATGGTCAAAGCGGGCCAGCTCAAGATATGGTTTCATTTTCAAATACATCTCCTGCAGCAAAGTCGCTTTCCAATCACTCCAGGCTGAAGGTCCGGTAGCCCTGGAATCTGCAATGGAAATCAAATAGAGCATGCCAAGCCGGACTGCGGTGCCGACATGCTCAGCACACTGTTGGATAAAGCGGCTATCGTTCAAATCCCGGCGCAAGGCGTTTTCCGGCATAAACAAATGATACCTCACAACGAAACGCAGATCTTCACACTCTTGTTCGCTCAAACCAAGACGTCTGCCCACACCAAGAGCAATATCCGCACCTTCTTCCGAGTGATCCCTGCCGGAGCCTTTGCCGATATCATGCAGCAAAGCGGCAAGGAAAAGCACTTTGGGCGACTCAACCATGGCAAAGACATCACTTTCCTGCGCAATGGTCCGGTGAAGCTCCTCAAGGGTCTGCAGGGTGTGGCGGTCTACTGTATATATATGATACACATCATGCTGCGCCAGCGTTACAATCCTGGAAAATTCAGGAATATAGGCAGAAAGCAAACCCGTCTCCAGCATCGCCCCCAGAACCGAAGAAACGTTTCCCGGTGTTTCGAGAACAGCAAGGAAAGAGGCAGCCGCCCGCGCCGAGCTCCGCACTTTTTCATCAATAAGACCGAGGTTGGCCGAAACGATTTTCCTGGAACGATGATGCAACGGCACACCCAGCCTTGCCATCGCCAGAAATGCGCGAATAAGCAGATGAGGTTTGTTGCGCATTTCGGTTGAGGTCGCAATCAGATGAATGCAGTTTCGCCGCAGCTCGATACCCTTTTCGACGACCTTATCGGGCAAGTCGCCGTCTCCACCGCCCAGCCCCAGCACCTCGGCAACATGGGCGAAGAAAAGATCGGTCAGCACGGCTACGTTCTGCATATGGCCATACATTTCTCTCATAAAGAGCTCAACACCAAGAGCCCCCTCAATATCTTCATAGGAAAATGCCTCGGCAATCTCTTCCTGCTGCTCAAAATAGAGCCGATCATTCTTGCGCTTCGATATATAATGCAGCCTGTTACGAATCCTGATCAACATATTCCAGGAACAGACAAAGCCGGTATGCTCCTCTTCCGTTAATATACCGGCGCCGACAATACCGTTGATCCCCTCAAGACCATAAACGACCCTGGCGGTCCACAGCATCGCCTGAATATCTCGCAGACCACCCTTTCCTTCCTTTATATGCGGTTCCAACAGATAGGAGTGGCTACCAAACTTGTCCCGGCGTTCGTGCCGAAAGCGCTCCATTGCCTCAACAAACTCCCGACGCTTGCCTTCGATAAATTTTTCTCTATAGGCCGTAAGCATTTCATAATAAAGGAGTTGAGAACCGGCCAGCAGCCTGGCATCGAGCATGGAGACCCGGAAGAAAAAATCATCTTCCGCCAGTGCCGTCGCTTCGGCAACAGAGCGCACTCCGTGCCCCACCTCAAGCCCCGTATCCCAAAGCGGATAGAGGACGGCATCAGCTATTCTGCCGATGCCGTCCTCAATCTCAGGACGAAAGAGCACCATCAGATCGATGTCGGAGTAGGGAAAAAGCTCCTGCCTGCCGTAGCCGCCCAAGGCAATGATGGCAACAGACTCTTCCGCTCCGGCAACACCTGCCTGAACGAAACACTCTTCGATAAACTCATCAACCAGCCTGGAATGCCGCCGCAACAACGCTTGACCACTCAAGCCCTGACGCCAGAGCTCCTCAAGCGCCTCCCGCCGGGCACGCAAAGGTGACTTCATAAACTATACCGCATCCCTGTTTTCTTCTCCGGTACGAACCCGTACAATCCGCTCCACCGGTAAGACAAAGATCTTGCCGTCACCAATCTTGCCGGTACATGCCGCCTTACGGATAGCTTCAACGACCCTGTCGGCCTGATCAGCTGCAACTACAATCTCTATTTTTGTTTTTGGTATAAAATCTACCACATACTCCGCACCACGATAGATCTCTTTATGCCCTTTTTGACGCCCATAGCCCTTTACTTCCGAAATGGTCATTCCTTGAATGCCGACTTCATTCAGTGCCTCTTTCACATCATCGAGCTTGAACGGTTTAATAATCGCCTCAATCTTTCTCATAACATTCCCTCGGCTGACTCTCTTTTATTCTCGCCAACACTTGGCGAAGCTCTTGTAACGTATCGTTTCTGTTCGGCTTTTTGTTGCTTTTCCACCTGGCTTACGATTGACGACCTCAACTAAAGTTTGGCAAAAACAGCATCGACGCCTCTCTTCTCTCTTGAGAATATCCTAATAAGCCACCAACATAAAGGATCATTTTGAAAAGTGTCGAGCAGATGATCACAGCTTTCCGCAACAGAGCCGCATACACCGGCCGGGATCATCTCACAGAAAGCCGAATCGTCAATTGTTATAGGCCGTCTCGGAATGCTCGGCTGAATCAAGCCCCTGAACCTCGGCATCCTCGCTCACCCGTAATCCGATGGTTACCTGCAGTATCTTAAAAAGCAACCAACTGACCACAAATGTATACAACCCGACGGCGACAATCCCTTTCATCTGAATAAAAAGCTGGGCGGCATTGCCGTACAGCAGACCATCCACCCCGCCTGGATTGACAGCTTTTGAAGCAAATATGCCAAGGCATAAGGTGCCCACAAGCCCACCGACGCCATGGATTCCCACAACATCCAGCGAATCATCAAGCTTGAATCTGGTTTTCAGATTGACGGCGAGATAGCAAAGAACTCCCGCCATAAGTCCAATAAGAATGGCGGCATTAGGGCCAACAAATCCGGCTGTCGGTGTTATGGTGGCGAGTCCCGAGATCGCTCCCGAGGCAGCGCCGAGCGTCGTGGCTTTGCCCTGCTTGATCAACTCCATTATCACCCACATCCCCATTCCGGCCATGGCGGCAAGATGGGTAGCAACAAAAGCCGTGGCGGCAACCTCATCCGCAGCCAGTGCCGATCCGCCGTTAAAGCCAAACCAGCCGAACCACAAAAGTCCGGTTCCCAACATGGTCATCGGCAAATTATGGGGCATGAAACTGGTCCGGCCATAGCCTTTACGGGAACCTATCACCAGCACCCCGGCCAACGCCGCGACACCACAAGTCAAATGAACCACCAGTCCGCCGGCAAAATCCATCACTCCCATGGCGCCGAGCCAGCCGCCGCTCCCCCAAATCCAGTGACAGACTGGATTATACACCAGGATCGCCCAAAGGACTGAGAAAATCACAAACGGCACAAAGCGAACTCTCTCGGCAAAGGCACCGGTGATCAAGGCCGGCGTTATCACGGCGAACATACACTGATAGATCATAAAAACATTCTGGGGAATAGTGGTGGCATATTCGAGACTTGGAGCACTACCTACCCCCCGAAGCCCAAACCATTCCAGGCTACCGATGAACCCACCTATATCCGGACCAAAAGACATGGAATAGCCGATATACACCCATTCCATGGATATCAGAGCGACCATGAAAAGACTCTGCATAATGGTGCCGAGCACATTTTTGCCGCGAACCATACCACCATAAAAAAGAGCAAGCCCCGGAGTCATCAAAAACACCAGACCCGCAGAAGCCAGGATAAATGCAGTATCTGCATTATTCATCACTTTCTCCATCATTGACGGGAACACCAAGCTCAAAGGAGTCACACCCATGAGCACCTCTTCTTCCTCTCTGACACGCAGACGCCTTATGCCGGGGGCGCGCTTCTGCTTCTATTCCAAAGACCATACCAGCCGGCAATATTACTTTTTATCCACACTATTCCAGATAGATAACAAACCACTATCATCCCTGACCGTAAAAATTTACCTTACATTCTTGTAATTTTTTGAATGATTTCTTACTTTTTTGTATCTTTTTTTGTCGTCTTTCGACATAACGGCAAAACCGCCACAAAAACACCTCAGCCGGGTCGACACAATATCCGACAAAAATGCGCTGCGTGGCGGCCCCCTTCAATCGGCGAGGCGAAATCACAGCTGCAAAAAAGCAACACTACAAAGCGGTATTCCTTTGCTATTTTTCTCCGGCGGTACTATGTTTTTCGAAAACATTCCACCACAAACGACATATTTCTACTTATGAACATCAACGGCAAACATTACAGAACCATCTGGCCCGCCCCGCAGAATCGAGACATTATCTGCATCATTGACCAGCGCCGGCTTCCGCACAAATTTGTGATCGAAGAGCTGACCAGCTTACAAATGGCCTGGGAAGCCATACGCGACATGCATGTGCGAGGCGCCGGATTGATAGGCGCGACGGCAGGATTTGCTATGTACCTCGCCGCCCTGGAAGCCGATGCGGATACCTTCACGACAGATCTGGAAAAATCCGGCAATTTTCTCTGCCGGAGCAGGCCCACGGCAAAAAATCTCAGCTGGGCGATTCAGCGGGTTCTCTCGGCAGCAGCCACGGTAGAAAGCCCGGCCGACAAAAGGGCCATCATATTCCAGACAGCGTGTGATATCGCCGACGAAGATGCGCAGTTCTGCCGCAGAATAGGCCAACACGGCCTACCACTTCTAGAAAATATCAGCCGGAGGAAACAGGGTGAAGCGGTCAACATTCTAACGCACTGCAATGCCGGCTGGCTGGCCTTCGTCGATCATGGCAGTGCAACTGCTCCGATCTATGCAGCCCGGGACGCCGGGATCAACGTCCATGTCTGGGTTGATGAAACACGACCCTGGAATCAGGGCGCCAAACTGACAGCCTGGGAGCTCCGCCAGGAGGGGATCCCCAACACCCTCATTACCGACAACGCCGGCGGCCATATTATGCAACAGGGGATGGTCGATCTGGTTCTGGTCGGCACAGACAGAACAACCCACACCGGCGACGTGGCCAACAAGATAGGCACTTACCTCAAGGCCTTAGCTGCCAGGGATAACAATATCCCGTTTTATGTGGCGCTGCCCTCGTCAACCTTCGACTGGGAGCTGGACAGAGGCGCAGATATCCCCATCGAGATGCGTCCCGGAGAAGAGATCACTCGCGTAACAGGGCTCTGTGACAACGGCAACATTGAGAGTGTCTGGATGGCAGACCAAAAAACGAAGGCCGAAAATTACGCCTTTGATATCACACCAGCCCGGCTGGTAACGGGGTTGATAACCGAGCGGGGCATCACCCGGGCCTCGAAGGAATCAATACATGCGTTATTTGCCGACCTGAAGGCAGCTTCCTGACCCGGATCTCACGAAAAGACCGCACCGCATCAATACCAAAAATACAGTATCAACACGCGGCTATAATTGGTCGGGGCATCAGTTCGACTCAGCGTCATCGATGCCGTCTCCATACCCAGCCTGGTAGGAAACGACATCGTCCTCGCCAAGATAGGATCCCATCTGGATTTCGATGAGTTGCAGCGGAATAGCACCCGGGTTCTCCAGGCGGTGAACCACACCCGCAGGGATCGAACTTGACTCATTTTCCTGAAGAAGAAAAACATCTTTGCCGTTGGTTACTCTAGCCGTTCCACTCACCACCACCCAGTGTTCATGCCGATGATAATGCTTCTGCATACCCATCCCGGAACGGCAATGCATGGTCACCCTGTTTATTTTATAATACGGTTTCGCCTCAAGTGTGGTAATGCTTCCCCAGGAACGCTCCACCCTGCGATGGAAGCGAAATTCATCCCGGCCCTGCTCGCGAAGATATTCAACAATTCTCTTAACATCCTGCCCCGCGGACATCGACGAAACCAATACTGAGTCGGCAGTTTCGACTACCACGGTGTCGCGCAAACCGACCGCGGCAACCAACCTGTCCCCGGACACCACCAACGAGTTCTGAGTGGCATGAAGGACGACATCGCCTTTCTGAACATTGCCCCGCGCATCGCGCTCGAGAATCTCCCAAAGCGCCGGCCAGGAGCCCACATCTTTCCAGGAAAAATCAGCGACCACTATGGCGGCACAATCGGTTTTTTCCATCAGAATATAATCAATGGAGGTGTTTTCGACATTGATCATACTGTCGGCATCAAAACAGAAAAAATCACCATTCTGCCGGCCGTTTTTAATTGCTTCCACCATACACTCCTGCATTTCCGGAGCGTACCGGCTTATCTCCTGCTGAAATGTTGCAGCAGTAAAGGCAAACATGCCACTGTTCCAGTACCAGCCGCCCTCCTTAACACATTTTCGGGCCAACTCGATACCGGGCTTCTCCCGAAAAGACAGAATACAGTCATCGTCACCTTTTTGTATATAACCATAGCCGGTTTCCGCATGCTCCGGCGAAATCCCGAAGGTTACAATACGTCCCGCCGCCGCAAGCCGGCAGGCCTTTGCCACTGCTTCAACAAAGGCACCCTCCCCGCTGATAAGATGATCTGAAGGCAAAATAAGTAAAACAGTATTTGCACCGCTGAGCAGACGAACATATTCCGTGGTACCACAGATCGCCGGCGCGGTGCTCCGGCCAAGGGGTTCCAGCAGAATGGAATAGTTTTCAAACAACGCCAGTTCATCAATTTGCTTTTTTGAAGCAAGTCGATGTTCCATACCAACCACGACAATCGGCGGCAGCATGCCATGAAGTCGCGCCACTCGCTCCATGGTAATCTGCAGCAGCGATTTCTCATCGGTAAGCTGGAGCAGTTGCTTGGGATAGACCTCCCGGGAAATCGGCCAGAGCCGCGAACCGCTTCCACCGGCAAGCACGACAGGTTGAATGTTCATATTGAATCACCTCGCCCACACCGGCCCATCGGAGTCATTAAGGATTCACTTTTCATAGATGCTCTCATAAAAACTCAGGTCTCCCTGATCCGCCGACCTGACTCTTTTTCTTTGTATCATTTTCGGATCCAACGGAGCAGTTCTTCGGTTTTCTCCTGCATCAGCCCGACATCTCCGCGACTTTCGACATTGAGACGCAACAGCGGCTCCGTATTTGACTTACGAATATTGAACCTGAAGTCGGAATAGGCGACACTGAGGCCGTCGGTGTAGTCTTTTTCGCCGTCACCATAGCGCTGTTCTATTTCGGCCAGGACCCTGTCTGCATCAGCAACAGTACTGTTGATTTCGCCGGATACAGGGTAGGCCGCCACCATGTCATCTATCAGGGCGGACAATGGTTGTTTCACCCTGCTCAAAAGAGCCGTCAGCAGCAGCCAGGGCACCATACCGGAGTCGCAGAAACCAAAGTCTCTGAAATAATGATGCGCCGACATTTCTCCCCCATAAAGACCGTTTTCCCGGCGCATTCTTTCTTTTATAAACGCATGGCCTGTTTTGGTCATAACCGGTACACCGCCGCTGCTGCTGACCAGGTCAATGGTGTTCCAGACAAGCCGGGGGTCGTGCAGAATCTTTTCTCCGGGGTTCCGACGGAGCATCTCACGGGCGAGCAGTCCAACGAGATAATAGCCCTCCACAAAAGCACCTTTTTCATCCCAGAAAAAGCAACGATCAAAATCACCATCCCAGGCAATACCCAGGTCTGCATTATGAGCTAGAACCGCCTGGGAAGTTTCCTGTCTATTTTGCGGCAACAACGGATTGGGGACGCCATTGGGAAACGTTCCATCAGGTTCATGATACAATGTATAGAAGGAGAAAGGCAGTTTTTCCTCCAGGAGTTCAAGAACCGGACCGGCGCAGCCATTACCGCAATTCGCGACGATTTTTAAAGGAGAAAGCTGTACGCCCTTTGTGTAATCCAGCAGATGATCGATATATTCCTGTCTAAAACTGCAGTCGGCAAAGGCGCCGGGAACCGACGCAGCACTCCAGGAAGTATCATGAACTGCATAGTCGGCCAGATCGGTGAGCCCACTGTCTCCCGAAAGAGGTCTGGCACCGCGCAGAACAATTTTCATACCATTATAATCAGCGGGATTATGGCTGGCCGTCACAACAACACCGCCGTCTACTCCGTTCTCTTCCCGGCTGAAGGCAGCATGGTATATTTCCTCTGTACCACAGAGGCCGAGATGGAGAACGTCACAACCGCTTTGTTGCAAGCCCCGGCTGAGCGATTCAACCAACCCGACTCCGCTTGGCCTGATATCTCGACCCACTACAACTTTGCGCAACCCGAAAAGGTGGACCAGGCCACGTCCGATCTTTTCGGCAAGATCGTTGTCGAGCTCCTCCGGCACTTTCCCGCGAATATCATAGGCCTTAAAGCACGGGGGCAAATCTTTTCCCATTTTTTATCTTCCTTTTTTCATTAGAATGCACTATTTTCAAGTCCAGTATTCCCAGTTTACTCGCTAAGCTACCAACAAGTAAAGACAAATAGATTAATTTATGAAAGGAATTATACTCGCCGGAGGATCAGGCACCAGGCTCTATCCACTCACTAAGGTTGTCTCCAAACAGCTCATCCCCGTATATGACAAACCGATGATCTATTACCCGCTTTCGGTGTTGATGCTGGCAGGTATCAGAGAGATCCTGATTATCTCGACTCCGACGGATCTCCCCAGGTTCGCGGAACTTTTCGGTGATGGTTCGCAGTTTGGCCTGTCCTTGAGCTACGAGGTCCAGCCGCGGCCGGAAGGACTGGCCCAGGCCTTTCTCATCGGCCGACAGTTTATCGGCAACGATTCAGTTGCCCTTGTCCTTGGCGATAACATCTTTTTCGGACCGGGATTTTCCCTGATTGTGCAGCGATGCGCTCAACTTAAGGAAGGTGGTATAATTTTTGGCTATCTGGTCAGGGATCCTGAAAGGTACGGTGTTGTCGAATTCGACAACAATAACAATGTTGTCGGCATAGAGGAGAAACCGGCGGTTCCGAAATCGAAATTTGCCGTACCGGGACTCTATTTTTACGATAACGATGTCGTCGCCATTGCCGAACAGATCAAACCCTCCGCCAGAAATGAGCTGGAAATAACCGATATCAATATGGAATATCTGCGCCGCGGCAAACTGAAAGTGGAACCGCTTGGCCGCGGCTTCTGCTGGCTCGACACCGGCACCCATGAATCCCTGCAGCAGGCCTCAAACTATATCCAGGCCGTCCAGGATAGACAGGGGTTGAAGATTGCCTGCATTGAAGAAATAGCCATGAACCTGGGCTATATCACCGTGGACCAGTTTTCCTCACTTGCAGACGACATGATGAAAAACCAATATGGAAAATACATCTTGGACATTATTGCCGAAAAAAAAGGGCGGCACCACCATCAGAGCAATCATCATTCCTGAGAGCCGATACACTCATGAAAATACTCATTGCAGGTTCCGGCGGACAACTAGGCCTTGACTGCCGGAAGATTCTCGGCAAAAAACATCACCTGCTTACCCCCACCCGGGCAGAACTCAATCTCTGCGACAAAAGCAGCGTCATAACCTCCATTACCGCCGCCAAACCCGAGGTGGTCATAAACTGCGCCGCCTATACCGCAGTGGATCTTTGTGAAAAAGAGGAGGAGCTGTGCCGAAAAGTAAACAGCGACGGCCCTCGGTTTCTGGCACAGGCCTGCCGGGAAGCAGGCAGCCGGCTTATTCATATCTCAACAGA
The DNA here is from genome assembly GCA_964446655.1 of uncultured Desulfopila sp. Classification (GTDB taxonomy): domain Bacteria; phylum Desulfobacterota; class Desulfobulbia; order Desulfobulbales; family Desulfocapsaceae; genus Desulfopila_A. The sequence continues at coordinate 34,452 of CAYUPL010000023.1, read as the reverse complement.
TTATGTTTTTGACGGCACAAAACCACTGCCCCAGCCGTATCTGGAAAATGATCCGGTCAATCCGATTTCGCAGTACGGCAAAACCAAACTTGATGGAGAAAATGGTGTCATCCACCACTGTAATGACTATGTCATCCTGCGGACCGCATGGCTCTATTCCGCCAATGGTCCTAATTTTCTGAAAACCATGCTTCGCCTGAGCCTGACCGATCCCGAAGTTCCGCGCAAGGTGGTCAACGACCAGTACGGTTCTCTCACCTGGTCCCATACCGTGGCCGGACAGATCGAAGTGCTGCTCGACTCTCCTATTCAGGGCGTTGTGCATACTACTGCCGACGGATACTCAACCTGGTACGAAGCAGCCTGTTTGTTTCTGCAGAAGTTGGCCATACGGCATAATCTTGTTCCATGCTCCACCGCCGAATATCCCACGCCGGCTCCCAGGCCGGCAAATTCTATCCTTGCCAACAGCGTGCTGGATAACAACAAGATTTCGATATTCAACACCTGGCAGGATGACCTCGATGTCTTTGTTGAAATTCACGGAAAATCCCTTGTTGAAGAAATGCACTCATCCATCACAATATGTCCCAGCACCTCGGCTTTCTCTTCTTCATATACGCGCAGATAGAAGACGAGATTTTTTCTCTCAACCCGCCTTTTTTCCTTATCACTTTGACAATTACCGCCCATTATTATCCGCCTTCCTGCTCGATCCTGACGAGTTTCACTTCTCCTACTGCTCCCAGAACTTCACCGCAAATCACCACCGCGCCGGAGATGCCCTCGATGGTTTCCGCGATCGCCAGAGCTTTTTTGACGCTTTCCTGTACACCGCCTGCTGAGACGACTTCGTTCCCCAGTCTGGTTGCCGCGGCATCCGCCAGATACGCCGACCGGGCCACAACCGTGACCGAATCAGCCACTCCCAGGCTAAGGCTGTGACCGACTGTTCCCGAAGAAGTGCATACAGCCCAGGGCATAGGCGGCAGCAACTCCAGGCCGACCCTGTTGCTCAAAGGCGACGCACCGGCAAAGATTGCCAACTGCAGAGGCTTGTACCGTGACAGAAAAATATCTCCTCCATTTTCTAAAATTATCTCACCGACGCCTTCGTCCATCAGCTTACGCCCGACAAATTCGGCTATCCCTCCCGCCACGGCTGCCATCGGGCCGACTCCCGCCTTTCTGCCGGCATCAAACATAGCCTGAATGAGAGGAGGAGCGGTAAAATCTTTGGGCAGCGGCCGCAGAGATGTGTAGAAGCTGGGATTTTTGAGAATGTATTCTTCAAGCTGCAGACGGCAGTAAAGGACAAGCTCCTCGGCCCGCCGCTGTATCTCTCTGTCTGCCTGGATATGAAGGTCCGTCTCTTTAATCTTGACGTGTGAGCTGAACAGACCTTCTGCCTGCATCAGTTGACGATAGTCACGAACTCTATATGAATCCGGCGATTTTCTTCTTTTTCCGCTTTTCATAAACACCCGACGTTAGTATTATCGACGGAAAAGCCTTTCTCCACTATCCTTGGCAAAAAAGAAATCCGGTAGAGATAGTGCAAAACGTTACTCAGCCGGGAAAAATATGATACTCGACGGGACTATCACCTGTCCGGATACTCTCTAAAATGAATTCCAAACACGAACTCATCCTTCTCTTTACCAGATACCCGAAGCCTGGTACAAGTAAAACCAGATTAATTCCGGCACTTGGTAAAGAAGGCGCTGCAAATCTGCAGAAAAAGATGACAGATGTTGTGCTGGGACAGATAGAGCTCCTGCGGACAAAGCGTCACTGCGATGTCAAGATATGCTACTCGGGAGCAGACCATGTTGCGATGCAGCAATGGCTTGGTCCCACCTTCGGCTATGAGATGCAATGCTCGGGGGATCTCGGCAAACGCATGCACCATTCAATCAGCAAGCATCTCAGTTCATATCGCTGTGTCATCCTGGTCGGTTCCGACTGTCCCTCCATCGACCGGAGCGTATTCGATGACGCCTGCAACGCCCTGCAAAATCACAATATTGTTCTTGGCCCCGCCTACGACGGCGGCTACTACCTCATAGGTGCTTCGGCAGGAATTGCGCCACAGGACCTTGCCTTTCTTTTTACGAACATGGACTGGGGACAGGCCGATGTACTGAGGCAAACCATTGCTCGACTCGACAGGCTGCAACAGAGCTACAAACTTCTAAAAAAACTCCATGACATCGACACACCAGCCGACCTTACCTATTTCAATTATCATTCCGACACTTAACGAGGAAGACAACATTGCCGCACTGGCATGTAATCTTGCCGGCGTTACAGGCGAAATCATCATCGTTGATGGGGGCAGTCAGGATGGCACCATCGAGCTTGCGGCACAACATGGTTTTAAAATTCTACACAGTCCGCCGGGCAGAGGGGGCCAGCTTAATATCGGCGCCACTGCCGCCTGTGGTGCAATTCTGCTGTTCCTCCATGCCGACACGCGCTTACCGGAAAACTTTGAAAAATCCGTTCCAGCGGCCCTGAGCAGTCCCGGGTGCATTGCCGGAGCCTTCAGGCTGGCAATCGATACGCCGACGCCCGCCATGCGCTTTATTGCCTTCTGCGCCAACCTCCGCTCAGCCTGGCTAGAAATGCCTTATGGTGATCAGGCCATTTTTATAGCAAAAGAGAGTTTTTTCAAGCTGGGAAAATTTGTTGAGACACCCATCATGGAAGACTATCTTTTTATCAGGAAAGCTCGAAAATCAGGCAAAATTGTACTGTTACAGGAACATGCAACAACTTCGGCAAGAAGGTGGCGCCGCCTGGGTCTGCTGCGAACAACGCTGATCAACCAGCTTGTTGTCATCGGCTATCATCTCAACGTCCCGGTTGAACGCCTGGCCAGGCTGTACAGACGCTGATCATTGAGCAACCCGGCCCGAGCCTTCCTGAGGGCGTTTTTCCAAGAACTCCATAACATCTTCAGCTGATATGGCAGGTGTCTGCTGCATCAAAGACTTCCGGACCTCTTCATCCTGAATAAATGTCCTGGCATAATCGGTTGTCACATTGAGCACATCACATGTGCGACAGTCACGCAGCATTTTATCTTCAGGAGCAAGTACGGAACCGAGTATCATATGGAGCAAAACCACGGTGCATATTGCCATGGCAGCGCCAAGGCTTGCCCCGAGGATCTTATCAAACCACTTGCTGATAACTATCTCTATGACATGAGACAGGCCCCTGCCCAACAGCATCGTGGCGATATAGGTCGCCACAAACAGGATAACAACACTGACCACAAAGATAACTTTGGGGTTTCCTGATAAATCTGTTAAAAAAGGAAATAATCTGTCATGATACTGACTAGCGACAAAATACCCCAGAAAAAGTGACAACAATCCTGTCACCTGTCGTAAAAAACCCAGCCAGATGCCGCGCACGATCAAAAGAAGGCTAAGGCCGATAACAACAAAATCATATCCTGTCAGGCCGAGACCGGTTTCCATAACATCACCTTGGTTGAAAGAGAAGAGACACTGCCGTATTCGACTTGAAAAGGTAGCAGGAACAATTGAAATTGCAACAAATATTTATCTGATCAAATGTCAGTCAAACAGGTGCTTGAGAACAATATCTTTCCAAATGCGCTGCAACAGGCCACCGCAACAGCTTTTCCCGGAACACGCTTCTCGGCGGCAATGCTGGAAATCGAATACTGCTGGAACGCTGTTTATACTCCGGCCGATCTTTCTTGCTGGTTATCCGCCAAAGAGCGTGAACAGCTGACAGGCTACACGCTTGCCAAACGCAAAAGTGAATGGCTGGCCGGCAGGATCTCGGCAAAACTTGCAACAGCCTCCCTCAATCACAACACGGCGACTACCGATTTCACGCAGGTAGAGATCGGCAATCTTCCCGGAGGCAGACCATATGTAAATCTTCATGGTCTGCCATGCCTGCATGAAAAACTTGATATTTCCATTTCCCATAGCGGTACAATGGCCGCGGCGCTTGCCGCAGATCGCTATTGCGGCATTGATGTGCAGTTCTGCAATGACACCCTGATACGCGTTCAGGACCGTTTCTGCAGCCAACCGGAAGAAAAAATTCTCCTGAATTATTTTGGCGAATCGGCCTGGAAGAGACCTCTAAGCTCTCTCTGGACCGCCAAAGAAGCATTGCGCAAGGCCTTCAGCCACCAGGTTGTTCCAGGATTTCTCCAACTTAATCTCATACGGATCGACCCAGATGATATGAAGAAGTGCTTCTTGTTCTATTTTTCCTACAAAGGCCAAACCTTCAGAGTTGTCTGCAGCAACTCCGATGCTTTCGGCATAGCCCTTTGCCTGCTCTAGGAGTGCAGCATGCCCGAACTTCCCGAAGTTGAAGTCGTCCGCCGTGGCCTTATTCCTCTGCTACAGGGCAGAAAAATCGTAAGCCTGACGCACAGCGGCAAGAAACTCCGCTTTAGCGCACCGCTGCACCTGCTGCGCAGCACACTTAACAATGCCGTCATCACGGCTATAGGGCGGCGGGCAAAATATCTTCTTTTTACCACACATCGACATGATCTCTTTATTGTCCATCTCGGCATGACCGGCAAGCTCGGTGTTTTTCCCGGAACAGCAGCACCAGCCAAGCATGATCATCTCTTTTTGCTGCTGGATAACGGCATGGAGCTCCGCTTCAACGACACCAGAAGATTCGGCTCAACCCACATCATCAGAAGTGGAGAGAGGAGCACGGCGGAAAAACTGTTTTTTCAGACAACAGGCCCTGAGCCGTTGGGCCGGCAATGCAGCGCCGCATATTTATACAACCGGGCAAAAGGAAGTCGTCAGGCCGTGAAGACCTTTATCATGAACAGCAGAATAGTTGCCGGAGTGGGCAATATCTACGCCAACGAAAGTCTTTTTGCCGCCGGGATTCATCCAGGCACACCAGCCGGCAGGCTCTCTCAACAGCAATGGCAGGTACTGCTGCAAAAGATACGGCAGACCCTTCTTCAGGCCATCGACTGCGGCGGCTCAACCATCAGTGACTTCCTTAACGCCGGTGGCGAGAGTGGTTATTTTCAGATGAATTTCAAAGTCTACGGCCGCACAGGCAAGCCATGTCCATCCTGTCTCGAACCATTGCGCAAGGAGGTGATAAACGGCAGGGCTGCCTTTTTCTGTCCGGTATGTCAGCAGAAGAAATAACTCTTTCAGAGAGATTGCAATGGCGGCGTTACAACCGACTCGATCCTCATCAACTCGCCCCGGTATCGGTTCTTGCCGGAAGATGGATAAAAGAGATAACAGTTTGCAATTTCATGGTGACGAGCCAGGCGAACATACCGCTCCCCCTTTTCTTCCCAGGACACGGCCTCAAGTAACTGCAGCATTCCGGTTTTTCCCGGGCGCAGGTCTTCCCGGAGACGGGCATGCATGGTTTGCTCCTTCCATCCTGTTACACCCTGCAATGCCAGAAGCGCCGGTTTGACCAGGACATGGAAGAGGGCCTGGACAGCTGCGGGAGGTCCCGGCAGGCCAAAATAGAGAGAACGACCAAGATTTCCAAACAGGATTGCCTTACCCGGTCGCAGCTGGAGGGTATTGAAACATATAACACCGCCAAGCGAGACAAACGTCTCTTCCACCAGATCGTATTTACCGGGACCCATTCCGCCGGTGCTGATAATGATGTCAGCGCCCTTTTCCATTACCTTCTGCAGATGCTCCCGCAAGGCTCCTTTATTATCGGGTACGCTATTACAATCATCTGCACAGCCACCCAGACTCCGTATCAGACCACTCAAAAGATAGCGGTTTGATGATATCTTCTTCCCTCTCTGGTGGTTTCCGGCGCTCTCGATTAATTCACTGCCGGTGCAAAAAAATGCAATCTTCGGCCTGCTGTATACCTCAACCCTTTCTATACCGGCATCGGCAAGTCTGGCCAGATGAGCGGGCTTGACCCCTTCTCCCTTTCGAAGCAGCAACGCTCCCCGGCGCAGATCCGCCCCCTTTCTTTTGATACGGCTGGGACTCTGCACGATGACGGAGCCGGGTATTACAACGTTGCCGTCACATTCGCTGCATTGTTCCTGGGGAACAACTTTCCAGGCACCTCTTGGAATGGGAGCGCCTGTCATTATTCGATAAGCAGCACCACGGAAACAGGTTTTTTCTTCTGTATCCCCAGCAGCAATTTCACCCGCAAGACGAAAGGTCAGTTGTTTTTCCTTCCCGGTAACCGCTATTTTAGCAATGACATAGCCATCATAGCAGGACTGACTGAATTCAGGATATGGATATGGAGCGTATTGGGAGGCAGCCGCAATTCTGCCGAGGCTTTCGGAAAGTACGACATTTTCAGCGGGTTTCTCGACTACCTGCCGTCTGATGCTTTTCCTGGCCTGGCTTAAAGTCGGTTGATTCTGCATAATGATACATCCATGTTTCAGGAGCAATTCCCTGCCGGCTCCATGATCAGCCGGTTCAGACGATATAGCCCTGCTGCTGCAGATAAAGAAGAATTTCCTGGACTGCCTCCATTGGAGTTACATCACTTGTATCGATAACGATATCAGGATTCACGGGAGGATCATAAGGATCGGTAATACCCGTCACCCCTTTCACTATTCCGGCACGGGCTTTGGCATACAGTCCTTTACGATCACGCGCTTCACACACCTCAAGAGGCGTGGCTACATAGACTTCGATATATCCGCCGCAACGGGAAATAAGCTCCCTGTTGGCCCGGCGTGATTCCTCATAAGGAGCAATCGGGGCGCAGAGCGCAATACCGCCGTTTTTGGTAATCTCGCCGGCGACAAATCCAATCCGGGTGATATTGAGATTGCGATGCTCCCGGGAAAACGTCAACTCCGAGGAGAGATTTTTCCTGACAATATCGCCATCCAGCAGCGTCACCGGTCTGTCCCGCATTTCCAGAAACTTGACGAGAAGGACTCTGGCGATGGTCGATTTTCCCGAACCGGACAAGCCCGTCATGAACACGGTAAAACCCTGTTTTGACCGCGGCGGAAAGGTGTGCTGCAATTCCTCGACTATCTCTTTATAGGAAAACCATTCAGGGATATGGAGTCCAAGAGTCAAACGGCGCTGGAGTTCCTTGGAGGAGATGGTTTCAATCTGTTCTTTTTGGGCGGCGGATATTTCCACATAGATTTTCTTTTCCGCCAGATATCCAATATCTTTCTGCGGCACCATCTCAATACCTGTCTCCCCGGCACAATCGGCAACCAGCTGTTGCGCCGCCCCCCTTGGGTAAAACCTTTCTTGACCATTCTGCCATGGATCGGCATGATCTTGCGCCACCATGAAATGACTGCAGCCAAAATTCTTCCGTATAACCGCCTGCCACAAAGCAGCCCGTGGGCCTGCCTTGCGACCGGCAAAGGGCATCAGACCGAGCAGAATCATATTGGGAGGAAATTTGGTGACAAAATGCTGATAACATCTGACCTGTGTATAATAATCCAGATCGCCGGGATGGCTGAGATCGGCAACAGGATGGAGCAGGATGGCCGCTCCCACCTCCCGGGCAGCCGTCAACACCATTTCACGATGGGCACAATGAAGATATTCGTCCGTATGAAAACCAAGCACCTTCCGCCAGCCATTCATGGTAAAGCGCCGCACAGTCTCTGAGGGCGTAAGGCGTAGATCCTGAAAATCATAATGGACAGGCAGGCTTACGCCTTCAAGGCCGCCACCGACATAAAAACCGGAACTCCTTGCCGCAAGAGACGACACCTCGGGGTGAAGTGTCGCATCAGATGTACCGAACACCGCCTCCGCCTCACGCCGGGCATCGATCGACCAGATATCGCTGATGGTTAAAACAGCAAGCAGTACACCTTCATGGTCGTTGAGAGCAACTCGCTGTCCGATCTCCAAAGTCCCCGCCTTTTCCGCAGACACATCAAGGCAGACAGGTATGGGGAACACAGTACCATCCGCAAGGCGCATGGTATCCAGGACCGACTCGTAGTTCTGCCGCTCCATATAGCCGTCCAGGGGATACATGCCCCGGTTCAACAGCAATTCGATATCAGACTGCTGCCGGTCCGAGAGGTCGATATTTTCGAGGGTAAGTGCCTCCTGCCGCAGTATTTCCACCCTGCGGAAATGGACGATTAAGCTTTCTGAATATTCAATAGTAAACATACTCTGCACCGTAGTTTGGCAATATTTCCTTCAGACAGTGGCAAATGCGTGAAGTGGCTGATATACCATATAATGAACCAGCCCAAGGAATATACTCTTTTCTCCGGCTCTTCGCCAGGCACAACAGCCGTTACATGAAAGATATTGTTGTGCTGTCAGAGTTGACAATCTCGAGCCTTTCTCTTAACAATGAAAAAAGAAGACAGGAAAACCATACAAAAACTCAGCCAAGGAGGACTTATGAAAACCCCGCGTATTGCTGTTATTCTCTCCGGATGCGGTCACATGGACGGCTCCGAGGTCCATGAAGCGACCTTAACGCTGTGGGCCATTCACAAACATGGGGCCGATTTTCAATGTTTTGCTCCCGATATTCCGCAATACCATGTCCTCAATCACCTCAGCGGAAACGAAATGGATGAAATTCGTAACGTTCTGATCGAATCCGCCCGTATAGCCAGAGGAAACATACTGAAAATGGACGATTTCATAGTCAAGGAGTACGATGCCCTCATTCTTCCAGGAGGTTTCGGGGCAGCCAAAAACCTTTCCGACTACGCCTTCAAAGGCGCCGATTGCCGGATAGATCCCGGGGTAAAAAAAGCATTACAGGATATGCGCGAGGCTCGAAAACCGATTGGAGCACTCTGCATCGCACCGGTGCTGCTCGCCAGACTCTTCCCGGGAATTACCGTGACTATAGGACAGGACGCCTCCTCGATGGAGAACATCATGCAGATGGGTGCTTCGCACACCACAACCATGGAAGGAGAAATCGTCATCGATACAGACAACCGGATCGTAACAACGCCCTGCTATATGCTTAATTCAAGGGTGGACAAGATAGGGGAAGGTGCGGATAAGCTGACGGCGGCTCTTCTTAGAATGTTGGCCTGAGAGACTCCATCACTCCCCACTTCGGGCCGGTGCTCATGGTTTTTCTGTGTCTACCGAGGAGAACCAACCGGCCCGAGACCGGCCGGCTTTGCTATTTCCCCAGGCAGAACTGCTCGAAGATCACATCAAGGATATCTTCCGTTGTCGTTTCTCCCACAATGTCTCCCAGATGATCAAGACAATCCTGAAGATCAATGGCCAAAAGATCATTGGTGAGATCCATCTGCAAGCCCTGCAACACTCTATCGCATGCCGTCCGAGCCTTTTGCAGACTTTGCCGATGGCGTATATTGGGAGCACAGGCCTCCTCCTCCCATTGCACTCTCCCACCGCTCACCGTGGAAAAAAGCAGCTGTTTCAATTCATCGATACCGCTGTTCATTTTGGCCGAAATCCGAACGTGTGGTAAATTCTCGGCAAAGCTGCTTGGAGCTGCGAGGAGTTCTGCACCAACCAGATCAATCTTGTTCAACACCATAATGACGGTCTTATGGGAAATGGTCTCCAACAACCGATGGTCCTCTTTACTCACAGCTGCTGCACCATCTATCATAAAGAGGATGACATCGGCCTGGTTGACCAGCCTTTTGGCTCGCTGAATCCCCAGCTCTTCCACCTCGTCGGCACCATCACGGATTCCTGCCGTATCCACAATTCGAACAGGCATCCCCATCACGTCGATATGTTCTTCAATACTGTCTCGCGTAGTCCCGGGAACAGCGGTAACAAGAGCTCGATCCTCCTGAAGAAGCGCATTTAAAAGACTTGACTTGCCGACATTGGGACGTCCGACAATAACAACGGAAACACCTTCGCGATATATTTTTCCCTGATCGGCACAGCGCAACAGATAGTCGATGGGATCGGCCACCTTCTTTCTCATCTGTCGGGACAGACTGTCTCTGTTAATGATCTCAACGTCCTCGTCGGGAAAATCAATGGAAACCTCGACCAGCGCCCGCATCTCACGCAGGGCTTTCCGAATCATATCGACACGACCGTATAGCGCACCAGCCAGCTGCTCCTGCGCAATATCAATGCCTTTGCGAGTTTTTGCAGCCAAAATGTCGATCACGGCTTCGGCTCTAGTCAGATCAATCCGGCCATTGAGAAAAGCACGTTTGGTAAATTCACCCGGCTGGGCCGGCTCAACACCTTGCTGAAAGATAAGCTCGAGAATGGACTGCAACACCAGAAAACTACTATGACAATGTATTTCAACGACATCCTCCCGGGTATATGTCTTCGGAGACACCATAAAAACCACCAGTACTTCGTCGATAATACGCCCGTCTAACGGCTCGACGATGTTCCCGTAGTACAGCTGGTGACTGCGAAAATCACAGCCTGAATGATGAGGGGAGAAAAGAGTTTTGAGTACTGCAAGTGCGGAGGACCCACTGATACGGATAATCCCGATACCTCCGGAACCTGGTGGTGTTGAAATTGCGGCAATGGTTGTAGTTTCAACCGTATGTTCAGCCATCACAACCTGTTAGAGTTTCAGCCGGTACCAGCATAAAGAAAGGCCTATGTCTCATCCATGTTTTTTTTGCGGTTGTTCTGTCCCCTGCGTCCACGCGAGCTGCTCCGTTTGCGCCCACTGTTTTTACCACCTTTGCCCGGTTTGTAGATGAGAATTTTTTTGAATAAACCATCACCCACACTACGACTACGAATCTCTTTATCGTCTTGCAAACTCATGTGGATAACCCGTCTTTCCGAAGGGCTGAGCGCCGCTATCACCTGGGTTTTCCCATCTTCTTTCACTTTTTCAGCCAGTTCTGCGGCCTGCACCTTCAAGTCGGCCAGCCGTCTTTCCCGATAATTGCCGACGTCAACCGTCAGACGCAGTCTGCCCGGCACTTTTCGTGCGACTATTTTGCGCAATAAATATTGCAGCGAGTCAAGAGTTTTGCCGTCCTGGCCGGTAAGTATTTCCTCGTGCTCCTGATCGACATGACACAACACAGAGTTTCCTTTGGCACTAACTTTAAGTGCGGACGGGTATCCCATCAAGTTAAGGATGATGGACAGTTCCTCCTCAACAACCTTTAAAACAGTTTCGGGAAGTTCAACACCGTTATCGTCGGCATCTTCATTATCTTCATTATCATCATCGTCATCATCAGGGTCATCTTCGGTTTCTGCACCATCATTTTTGCCGGTAACAACCGCAGCAGCTCCAACAGCCGGCGAGGTGGGTTCGGGAGCACCCTTCTCTTCTGCTGTTTCCACCGTTACCGGCTGCGCCTGTACGTGCTTTTCCTGTGCCGGAATTACAGCTTCTCCACTGTCTTTTTTCGCAAGAGGTGAAGGAGACACTACTGCTTTCTTTTTGATCACTGCGCGAATGTGAGCCTTTTTGCGAATGAGACCAAAAATTCCGGTTGTCCCTGTTTCTATTACTTCGATATCTAGCTGTTCCTGGGGAACCTGCAGCTTATCACAAGCCGATTTTATGGCATCGGCAACTTCTTTTCCATAGAAATCCTGTTTTTTTGAAGTCATTGACACTCCCTAAAAGAATAATTGCGCAAGCCGCCTCGCATAATGACAATTGATAAAGGTCTTTTTACGCCTTTTTCGCGGCTCCTCGATTTATCAGCTGCTGTTGCAGTATCGAAAGAAGGTTGTTGATAAACCAGTACAAAACAAGACCGGAGGCAAAATTAATAAACATAAATGTAAAAACAACAGGTAACATCATCATGATCCTGGCCTGCATCGGATCAGCAGTTGTCGGGGTCAGTTTCTGCTGGACAAACATCGAGGCGCCCATCAAAAGAGTCAGAACGGGCAGACCACCCAGCCACGGGATCTCAAATCCAAGCCACAACCGGTCTGGAGCTGATAAATCGTTGATCCAGAGCATAAAAGGAGCATGGCGCAACTCGATGCAGAGCAGCAGGACTTTATAGAGAGCAAAAAAGACCGGTATCTGTAAAAGCATGGGTAGACACCCACCGAGGGGATTCACCTTGTAGGTCTTGTACATATTCATGACCTCACGGTTCATGGCCTGCGGGTCATCCTTGTACTTTTCTTTAATTTTCACCATCTTCGGCTGAAGTTTTTGCATGTTCTTCATTGACTTCAAGCCTTTCTGGGTAATAGGCCAGAATATTATCTTGAAGATGATAGTAACCAGAATAATGGCGATCCCGTAATTTTTAAAGTAGGCATGAAAAAAGTTCAGCAGGGCCAGTGTTGGTTTGGCAATAATATCAAACCAGCCAAAATCTATGGACTTGTCTAAATTATCGCCTATTTCCTTCAGTAAAGACAGCTTCTTCGGGCCATAAAAAATGCGATACGAGTAGGTTTTTTCCTGACCTGGACTGAGGGTATCAAGTTCTCCGGACAGTCTGGAATAGACAAGATCTTCATTCCCCTGCATTAAAAAAGTTGACTGCTCTCGTGCATCAGGAACAACAGCACACATAAAATATGTTCCTTCATAAGCAACCCAGTCGAAGACACCCTGAACCGAGTGCGGTCCCTCCTTAAACTCCTTGGCCTTAAACTCCGATAACTCGCCATTTTTATGCGCAGCTGGTCCGGTAAAAAGGAATGTATTAAAGGTACTTTTCTCCTCGAAGGGGACATTCACCTGATAAATCTCAGGAATACCCTGCAGAGACTGCGCAGTGGGGTTCAAAACTTTGATCTGAAGATCGATAAGATAATTGCCTTCTGTAAAGACAAAGATCTTTTCGACTTCAAGACCACTCGGAGCCATGGCAGACAGGCGTAACTGCGCTTTTCCATTACTGAAAGAGACGGCCTCGTCTTGTATCGTATACTGCAAGTCCTGGGGAATGACACTGCCCCAGGAAAATTTAAGGGGATAGCCCTGTTGTCTTGAATTCTCGATCAGTTGTTTCCCGGGAGAATCCGGAGCACTGGTCTCTTTGTGCTCTTTCAGGACAAAACTATCGATGACTCCGCCCGCTTCCGAAAACACCGCCGTATACAGTTCCGTATCAACAGTGATCTTTTTCGCCTCCCGGCCGTCGACTGGTGGTTGAGGCACGGCGGTAGGAGCAATTTGTTCCGGTATGCTCCCGCTCTGTATTGTCGGGGCTATCTGCTCAACCGGGCGGCGCGCTTGTTCCTGCTGAGTATCGACCGATGGTTGCTCGGTTTGGAATCCAACAAAAAAATATTGATAACCTATCAATATAACAAAAGAAAGAAGTATGGCCAGAAAAGCTCTGTAGGTATCCATGAGATAATTTTGCTTTAGGGAAGTCCCTGTTTTTTTTTGTTCTTATGTCAAACCCGGCAACCATGCTCCTAGGGAAGAGGGTCATAACCACCACGGCAAAAAGGATGACATCTTACTATGCGCTTGACACTGAAAAACAAACCTTTGAAAATACCGTAACGCTCAATGGCTTCTAGAGCATAGCGCGAACAAGTAGGGGTGAACCGACAACTTGGAGGCAGTAAAGGGGAAATAATGTATCGATACAATCTGATAAGCCCGAGAACTGTATACCGGGGCCAACGCAGCATGTTTACTCTATTTGCCATCTGATACGCCACCCTTGTGAGTAAGAAGACTCACAGCATCAACTACCGCCTCAGGTGAATTGACTGAAAACGCGGGTCTCACGGCAAAAACGATATCCGCATCGGCTGGATACTCCTGCCGCGCCAAGCGAAACGACTCTCTGATAATACGCTTGACCCTGTTCCTCTTAACAGCACCCTTTATCTGCCGATGAACACTGATCCCTAACCGATTACAGCCGAGGTCGTTACTGGAATAGATGAGGGTAAAGCCGTCACCATGCAAACGTTTTCCTTGCTTGTAAACCCGCTCAAACTCCCTGTTTTTACGCAACAGGCATGCTTTCGAAAGCCCGTATTTCTTCAAAGGAATCAGGCTGACAGTCTTCTGCGACCCTTTGCTCTTCGAGCGCTTAAAATTGCACGTCCTGCACGGGTTTTCATTCGAGCTCTAAAACCATGAGCACGTTTACGTTTAAGGTTGCTTGGTTGAAAAGTACGCTTACTCATGTGTTACACCTTGGTCGTAATCCACTGAAAGATGGATAATTTCTCATATTTTCATCAGAAACGGCGGCGTGAAATGTGTATTCCCGTTTCGACCCTGTCACGTCCCGCACAGCTGGACGGAACCCACAAACAACAAAACAGCAATACTAACCACACATGCCATCCGGTGTCAAACAATTTCGCAAGCAAAGCAGACAACACCACTCCCATGGCCGGTAGTCCGGCAGTACCCCGGTTCTCTCGACTGCCCCAATCCGAGAAAATCCCACTTGCTCTGATCCATAAATCACTTGCGGTACTACCAACTCGAAATGAAAGATCGTTTTTTTTTAGAAAACCTGCTCTATTGGATACCTGTATAGAAACACCACATACCGGAAGATGTCCGGCAGGAAGGTCATATGCAGAGCCGGCAGGAGAGGGGCTTGCCGAGCGAGCCCGCCTTTGGACAAATAAAACACATTCATATCTATGCAGAATCCAACCATTACCACCTACGATGATATCGACTGGCTGACCCTCTGGCAAAACAGCAGAAAGCGCAAATCCTGGCACAGTAAAGGCGCCAAGGACTGGGATCAAAAAGCCCCTTCCTTCGCCCAGAGAAACCGGCAAAGCCCCTATGTTGCCCTCTTTCTCTCAAGACTGCCGCTTGCCCCGGAGTATACCGTTCTCGACATCGGTTGCGGACCCGGCACACTGGCTCTCCCGCTGGCCCGACAGGTGCGGGAAGTTACTGCCGTGGATTATTCCCAGGCCATGCTCAACCTTCTTGCCGAACAGGCTCTGCAAACCAATATCTCCAACATCAAACCTATACACTGTGCCTGGGAAGATGACTGGAACACACACGGCATACTGCCGGCAGATATCGCTATAGCCTCCAGATCGATGAACGTCGCCAACCTTGCCATGGCCATAGACAAACTTAACGCCTATGCCGAAAAATACGTTTTCATAACCGACCGTATCGCCCCAAGCCCGTTTGATCCTGAAGCCTTTGCAGCCATCGGTCGCCGGTTTGAATCAGG
>CAYUPL010000023.1:0-19234 GCA_964446655.1 uncultured Desulfopila sp. | reverse complement strand
GGTCGAGCCGTAACTGCGATTGCTTTAAGCAGACTTTTTCCGTATAGTGGGCCCGTAAACAGACATCGCCGACAATTTCTACGCCAATCTATGTAACAGACAGGTAACCCCCAACCCTTGTCGCCGACTTAAATATATTGTTCTCAAGGGGAAGAGAAACTACGTGTTTTTTCACCACCAACCTTCATGAATCACTACGATATCATCGTAATCGGCGCCGGCCATGCCGGCTGCGAAGCTGCCCTGGCCGCTGCCAGGATGGGCTGCCGGACACTTCTCACTGTAATAAATGTCGACACCATCGGTGCCATGTCCTGCAATCCTGCCATAGGTGGTCTTGCCAAAGGGCATCTTGTGCGGGAAATCGACGCCCTCGGTGGAGAAATGGCGCAAAATATCGATGCGACTTCCATCCAGTTCCGCAGATTGAACACCAGCAAAGGCCCCGCGGTGCGCTCCTCCCGAGCACAAGCCGACCGCCTGCTCTACCGTCTCCGTATGAAATCGGTGCTGGAGAACCAGAAAAACCTGACCATCAGCCAGACTGTGGCGGATTCCATCCTCACCGAGGACGGCAAGGTTGTCGGTATCACCACTTCCCTTGACCAGAAAATAAAGGCCGAAGCCGTCATAGTAGCCACCGGCACGTTTTTGAACGGACTCATCCATATCGGCCTGAAAAACTTTCCCGCCGGCCGCATGGGAGATGCGCCCTCGCTTAAACTGGCCCAGTGGTTCCGCCAGGCCGGTTTTGCCATGGGCCGCATGAAAACAGGGACCGTGCCCAGAATAGATGCCAACACTATTGACTATTCCGACCTCGAGTCACAATACAGCGATGACCCACCAGCCCATTTTTCATTTTCCTCCAAAGGAGGCTATACCCTCGCCCAGCGGCCTTGTCACATCACCTACACCAACGACCGGACCCATGAGATAATCAGGCAGGGTATTGACCAGTCACCGATGTATTCAGGCATCATCGAAGGAATAGGAGCCAGATACTGTCCCTCCATTGAAGATAAAGTGATGCGATTTCCGGAGAAAGAGCGGCATCAAATCTTTCTCGAACCTGAAGGACTGGACACGGTGGAAGTATATCCAAACGGTCTGCCCACCTCACTGCCTCTCCATACCCAGATGGCTATGCTGCAGAGCATAAAAGGACTGGAAAACGTACGCATCATCCGCCCGGGGTATGCCATAGAATACGACTACGTCGATCCATTGGAGCTGCATCCCTCTCTGGCCACCAAACGCTGTCGGGGACTCTTTCTCGCCGGCCAGATCAACGGTACTTCCGGGTATGAGGAAGCCGCGGCACAGGGCATCATGGCAGGTATCAACAGCGTTCGCTATATTCGCAGCCAGGAGCCGCTCATTCTCGATCGTTCCCAGGCCTACATCGGTGTTCTGATTGACGACCTGGTCACCAGAGGAACCAAGGAACCCTACAGGCTTTTTACCTCGAGGGCCGAATACCGTCTTCTTCTCAGAGAGGATAATGCCGACACCAGACTCTGTCCTACAGGTCATGATATCTGCCTGCTCAGCGACGAGAAATACCATGATTTTCTCCGCAAACAGAACAGCCTTGACCATGGCGTCAAGTTTCTCGATACCATCTCTATACGACCTTCTCAAAACGTCAGTGATTCTCTTGAAGCCCTGGGAAGCGCACCACTGAAGCAGAAATGCTCCCTGTCCGATATTCTCAGAAGACCCGAGCTGACCCTTACCCATCTCCTGCAATTGCCGCTCGAAGCGGAGCTCAAGAACGGATTGAAGAACATCATCGATTCGGAAGCCGGAGAGGAAGTTCAGCTGCAGATAAAATTCAAGGGATATATCGACCGGCAGCAGGAACAAGTCGACAGGTTCAAAAAAATGGAGGCTCTGACTCTGCCGGAGGATCTGGACTACAAGACAATGTCCGGACTCTCCGCCGAGGTCGTGGAAAAGCTGACAAATGTTCGCCCTCTCTCGCTCGGCCAGGCATCAAGGATATCGGGGATAACGCCGGCCGCAATTTCCATTCTCCAGGTACACCTGCGAAAACGATAATCAGACCATGACCTTTCCTGCCATTGACCCGGTACTTTTCAGCCTCGGCCCCCTGCATATCCGCTGGTATGGGCTCATGTATGTGCTTGGCTTTGCGGCATGCTATTTTCTCGTTAAAAAACAGATCAACGACAACGGCGACACAGCCCTGGCCAAGCACTTTGAAAATCTCAATTTTGTCTTGATACTCAGTGTAATCCTGGGCGGCAGACTGGGCTATGTTCTTTTCTATAACTTTTCCTACTATCTGCACCATCCTCTCGAAATTCTCGCCACATGGCAGGGCGGCATGTCGTTTCACGGTGCCTGTTTTGCCCTTATAGCGGCAGGCTGGGTTTTCTGCCGCGTCAACAGGCTTAATTTCTGGAGAAGTGCCGATACCTATGTGGTCACCATCCCCATCGGCCTTGGACTTGGCAGAATCGGCAACTACATCAACGGAGAACTGTTCGGCCGGGTAACCGACCTGCCCTGGGGAGTGGTCTTTCCCGAAGGCGGCCCCTGGCCGCGTCATCCTTCGCAACTCTACGAAGCATTTTTCGAGGGCTTTGTCCTCTTCGTCATCCTCTGGAGTATGCGAAACATAACCAGGAGCGGCAGTGCTCTCCGGCCTCACGGTACCTTGCTGGCACTCTTTTTGGGCTGCTATGGTTTCTTTCGCTTCATCGTTGAATTTGCCAGAGAGCCGGACCCACAACTAGGGTATCTTGTCGGCCCCCTGACCATGGGGCAGATACTGAGCATCATCTTGATAGCTGCCGGGTTCCTACTCTGGCGGTTCAGGAAAATCCAACACTGGCGCTGAAGAGCCTGAAGTAGGCAGACACCCGGCAAACGGCTCTACTGCCTGCCGCTATTTTTTCTGAGGCAGTTGCTTTAAATACCAGGTCATCGGGTCGATCAACTCAAAACCCTGCTGCACCAGTCTTTCTTTGATCCGAACGACGTTATTTGTCATCAGATAGGGAAAAACCGCGCGCTTGCCCTTCTCCCAATATCTGGCAACCATTACACTGCCCAAAGAAACATTTTCTTCCGTGATAATATCGATGATTTTCTTCATTTGACCAGGCTGCTCTTTAACCAGAATACACAGCAGTGCTCCCGGCTCACCGATACCCATAACGTTCACAAACGCATTAAGAAGATCCCGGGTAGACATTATCCCTTTCAAACAACCATCTTCATCGATAACCGGCAGGGCACCGACTTTTTTTTGCCTCATGACCAGAAGAGTATCCTGGAGTGTGTAATACACGGAAATAGTAAGCGGCTCTCTGGTCATTATATCTGCCACCTGATGACGCATAACCTTTGCAAAAACACGGGCATACTCTTCTTTATCAAGAAGAGATGAAGGCTGCGCATCCCGCATGTCCCGGTCTGAGACAATACCGACCAGCTTCCCCTTGTTATCCACCACCGGAAGATGCCGTATTTTCGCCTTATCCATCAACGCCTTTGCATCCGCCAAGGTTGTCTCCGGTGCCACGGTTATCAAATCGGTTGCCATTCTTTCACTTACAAACATAGGTCCCCCTTTTCTTCAATCGACGACAGCTTTCTGCTAGAGATTGCTGTCCGAGAATAGGCATTTTCGGACAGCCTTCTAGTATAACTCTGCCAGCATTCTAACATGATCGGCAACAAGAACGGGAAGCACATCGAGATTATACCCCCCTTCAAGCACAGATATTACACGGCCGTCCGCATATTTATTAACAAGATTTAAAATCGTTTCACTGACGAACTTATATCCCTCCGTGGTGAGGTTAATGCCTGACATCAGGTCGGCGGAATGAGCATCAAATCCAGCTGAAAGAAGAACAACCTCAGGTTCAAATTTCTTGATGGCAGGAACCATATCCGTCGTCAGTTTTTTACGGTAATCCATATCTCCCCTGCCCGGCAGGATCGGGGTGTTCAAGGTAAAACCCACTCCCTTTGTGGAGCCTGTTTCAAACTCCCGCCCGGTTCCAGGATAGGCAAATGAAGGGTGTTCGTGGATAGAATAATAAAAGACCGTATCATCATTTTCAAAAATCTGCTGGGTACCATTACCATGATGCACGTCAAAATCGATAATACCGACTTTTTTCACTCCCCACTGCTGCTGCAGATACCTGGCACCTACCGCCACATTATTAAAATAACAGAATCCCATTGCCTGGTGTGTTTCAGCGTGATGACCGGGAGGACGAACGGCACAGAAAGCATTGTCGATCGTGCCCTCCATCATTGCATCAATGGCCTTCAATACCCCTCCGGCCGCGAGCAGGGCAATATCATATGTGTCACGGCATATGGAATTATCAGGATGATCAAAATCCGGCAGTCCCATGAGGCAGGCTTCTTCGAAGCGTACTATATATTTTATATTATGAACCGCTTCAATCCATCTCTGCTTTGCCGGTTCTGCCTGTATCGGTAAAAGTTTTTCGAGCAGACCGGCTTCCCGCAACCCTTCAATAATTGCGGTCAGCCTGTAGGAACACTCCGGGTGCCCATTAAACGTTGTGTGTGCCAAATACCTTTCATCATAAACAAATCCGGTTTTTTTCATAGTGTTTCCCTGATGTTCACTCTGTTCAGTCCGTAGAGGTCTTTACACCCCGCATAAGAGACGGAAGCAGGGTTGGATAGTACAAGGCCGACTCCCTCACTACCACTCAATTTGGTTAGTGGTCGCACAGTGGCAGGGAGCCCCCTGGCTGTTTGTCTGTCCATTCTGCCGCAGCAGATGTGATAATACCAATAAAAAATTACTATCACTACCATAAAAACAACTCCATTTACAAACGAACATATATCAATTCCCCTGAAGAGAGTTTTAAAAGTAATTGCATTAGAATTCTATTTATGGTAGCCAGTAAATTATTAATGTTTTTCTGGAACATTTTTATCTTTTCACCTGGCCCCCTGCATTTTGCTATTTTCACAACATATCTGTTCATGTGCGACAGAGATAAGGGGACACTAGGCGGAACTTTGAGAATCAAAGCGGGGTCCATCCATCAACCAGGTACTTCGGAGGAGCAATCAATATGAGCGATGAAAGAAAAGTGATGGAAACATCTGAGGCTGAAATTGCGGTACACTGGCAGGAAGAAAACTATTTTTACCCCTCACCGGGCTTTATCGGACAGGCCAACTTAACCGATGAGTCAATCTTTGAGCGCTTCAGCCTGGAAAATTTCCCAGACTGCTACACCGAGTTTGCCGAACTGCTGACCTGGTACAAATACTGGGATGAAGTACTCGATACCAGTGACGCACCTTGCTGGAAATGGTTTAGAGGAGGAAAAATCAATGCAAGTTACAACTGCATAGACCGACACCTTAAGGAGAACAAGAACAAAACGGCAATTCACTTCGTGCCTGAACTGGAGGAAGAGCGGGTCCAACATATAACGTACCAGGAACTCTATGTCCGGGTGAATGAATTCGCCGCTCTGCTGCGTGACTATGCCGGATTAAAACGAGGGGACCGTGTTACTATTCATATGCCGATGTCGGCCGAACTGCCCATCACCATGCTGGCCTGTGCCCGTCTCGGTGTCATCCATTCCGTGGTATTCGGTGGTTTTTCCGCCAGCGCCTGTGCCGACAGGGTCGTTGACTCCAACTCCAGGGTTCTGATTACCATGGATGCCTACTACCGGGCCGGTAAACTTCTCGACCATAAATCCGTCGACGACGAAGCCTGCAAACTGGCGGAAGAGGCAGGCCAAAAGATCGACAAACTGCTTGTCTGGCAGCGATATCCCGGCAAAATGTCCTCCGACACACCGCTCCACAAGGGTCGTGATTGCATCGTCAATGAAGAGCTGCGAAACTTTTATGGCGCGCGGGTCGAGCCGGAACAAATGTTGTCAGAGGAGCCCCTTTTCCTGATGTACACCAGCGGGACCACCGGTAAACCTAAAGGATGCCAGCATGGAACCGGCGGATATCTCGCCTATGTAACAGCCATGTCAAAATACATCCAGGACATCCATCCGGAAGACGTGTACTGGTGTATGGCCGATATCGGCTGGATCACCGGCCATTCCTTCATTGTGTACGGTCCGCTGGCGCTGTGCGCTTCTTCGGTCATCTACGAGGGTGTTCCCACCTATCCCGACGCCGGCCGATCATGGCGCATCGCCCAGGACCTCGATGTCAACATTTTTCACACCGCACCAACGGCAATACGGGCTCTGCGGAAAGTCGGCCCCGACGAACCTGCCAAATACACCTATTTCTTCAAACATATGACCACGGTCGGCGAGCCCATTGAGCCTGAGGTCTGGAAGTGGTATCAAAAAGAAGTCGGCAAAGGCAAGGCGGTCATTGTTGATACCTACTGGCAGACGGAAACCGGCGGTTTTCTCTGCAGTTCCGTTCCCGGGCTGACTCCGATGAAACCAGGCAGCGCCGGTCCAGGCGTACCCGGCATCCACCCGATAATCTACGACGACGAAGGACAGGTCATCCCTCCCGGCTCCGGCAAAGCAGGCAATATCTGCATTCAGAATCCCTGGCCTGGATGTTTCCAGACCATCTGGGGCGACAGAGATCGATTTGTCAAAACCTATTTCAGCATGTACAACAAAGACCCCAACAGTAAAGACTGGCGAGACTGGCCGTATCTCACCGGAGATGCGGCCGTCGAAGCCCCCGACGGTTACTTCCGCATCCTTGGCCGGATAGACGATGTTATCAATGTTTCAGGTCATCGCCTCGGCACCAAGGAGATTGAATCTGCAGCACTTACCGTTCCGGAAGTTGCCGAAGCCGCCGTTGTTCCTGTGAATCATGAAATCAAGGGTAAAGAACCGGAGTTGTATGTCTCTCTCAAACCAGGTTATGAAGCCTCCGATGAGCTGGTTAAAAAGATTGCCGACGCGATAACCACGCAAATAGGCAAAATAGCTAGATGTAAAAACGTCTGGATTGTTCCCGACATGCCAAAGACCCGATCCGGTAAGATCATGAGAAGGGTTCTCGGCGCAATTTCAAACAAAGGTGACGTGGGCAACGTCATGACACTGGCAAATCCTGAGATCGTGGAAGAAATTCAAAAGATGGTTTCCTGACACGCAACAGGATAGCAGATGCAAAAAAGGCAGAGGCTTCCCCCCTCTGCCTTTTTCTTTCTTCTCGGCAGCAACTGCTGTTTCCTGCTACTCCGGCCTGACAAACCCGTTTCGAACAGCATAACTGACCAGGTCGGCACTATTGCGCAGATTAAATTTTTTCAACAGCTTTGCCCGGTGATGATCAACAGTGCGTGGGCTGAGGCAGAGACGCTCGGCGACATCCTTACTGGTATATCCCTCAACCACCAGCTGCAATACCTCGTACTCTCTTTTGGTCAATCCACTAAAAGGAGTTACCTGGTGATTACGATGCGCGCGTATGACATCCTGCGTAAAATCATCCGACAAAATAGGAGAAATATAGGTCTTGCCCTGCTGGATCTTGTTTATGGCCAAAAGCAGTTCTTCATCGGAGTCATCTTTCATCAAATAGCCGTCAGCACCGCAGGACATCGAATGATAAAAATACTGTTTATTTTTATGCATGGTGAGCATCAACACCTTGATCTGCGGATATTTTTTTTTCAGCAGAGCAACAGCCTCCGTCCCTGTCAGCCGCGGCATTGATATATCCAGAATGACCAGATCGGGAATCTTTCGCCTTAAAAACTCCATGAGCTCTTCACCATTGCCGACCTCTCCAATAACGTGTAGAGTTTCATCCTGTTTGATGATATTTTTTATACCATGCCGGATAAGAACATGATCATCGGCCAGCAAAATGGTGCATTTTTCTACAGGTACATCCATGGCACAGCTTTCCCTCCTGTTACTTCTTCCACTATCGCGCAACGTTCATCCTGCTATTTACCCCTATTACTGATTTTTTTCCACCCCTTCTCCGTTATCTTGTCAATATCGGTCCTCCCCCAATACACATTTCACCGATCGTACATTTCACTCGGCCATCGAATTTTAGAGCACAACCTACCAGCAGTGCTGCCGCGCTTAGAAAGAAGCGTTGTCGTTTTCTTGAAAAAGCGCCTGCTCATGGCTATACTAACCCAGTGGTGTAAAACATATTCAGACGGCTTAGCCCAGCATTCCATCATATAGCGACGGTACTCATATCTTCTTCTCTGGCGAGGAGACTGTCCGAACTTTTTACAGGAAACACTACACTCTCAATGACCAGATCATCTCACCTCCATCTGCCGGTCACGGCGGAAGAATGCCGCCGGCTCGGCTGGGATCACATAGACATTGTCCTTGTCAGCGGTGATGCCTATGTTGACCACCCCTCTTTCGGCTTAGCTCTGATCGGCAGGGTTTTGGAAAATGAAGGCTATCGGGTTGCCGTTCTGGCTCAACCCCGGCACGACACTCCCGACGATTTCCAACGCTTCGGTAAACCCCGTCTTTTTTTCGGTATTACCGCCGGCAATCTCGATTCCATTGTAGCGAACTACTCCAGCAACGGTAAAGTCCGCGACTTCGATGCCTATTCCCAGGACGGCAATCCCTGGTGGGGCAAGGAGCAATCCAGGGCTAACCGGAAAAGGCCTGACCGGGCCACTATCCTCTATGCCAATTTAGCCCGGTTCGCCTATAATGATGTCCCCATCGTTTTAGGAGGAATAGAGGCGTCTCTGCGTCGTTTTATCCATTTCGACTACAAACAGCACAAGCTGCGCAACTCGGTCTTGACTGACGGAAAGGCCGATTTGCTTCTCTACGGCATGGGGGAGAAGACAGTCGTCTCTGTGGCTAAAGCGCTGCAGCAGGGTATTCGTCCAACAGGGGTTGCAGGCAGCTGTGAGCGCCTTACAGAAAGAGAATTCAAGGAGTTTGAGGTAAAATTTTCCCCGGAAAACCTCACCTATCTGCCCTCCTGGAACGACCTGCAGAAAGAAAAAAAAATTTTCATGGAAGCAGAGCTGCTCATTGACCGGCATGCCCGCCACAAATCAGCAAAGATACTGGTACAGCAACAGCAAAACGGTTGGGTTGTGCAGCATCCAGCTGCACCGACGCTGGAAGCCGACGAGCTCGACGATATCTACAATCTTCCTTTCCAGCGCACACCACATCCCGCTGCAGGTGATATCCCGGCCTACCGTATGATTCGCCACTCCGTCACGATTGTTCGGGGATGTTCGGGAAACTGTTCCTTCTGCGCCATCACCAGGCACCAGGGCCCGGCCATCACCAGTCGCAGCAAGAACTCCATTATTGCCGAAGTACGGCGTATCTGTGAGATGAAGGACTTTTCCGGAACCATAAGCGACCTTGGCGGCCCTACGGCAAACCTGTACGGCAGCCGTTGCAATCGTGATGGATGCCGGAAACATGATTGCCTCTTCCCCAAAGTATGTAAGCATCTTGAACCGGAAGAGAGTAAACTGATCGATCTTCTGGAAGAAGTTGCCAATCTGCCAAAAGTCAAACATGTCTTTATTTCTTCCGGCCTGCGCATGGAACTTCTTCTGAAGACTCCCCGGCTTCTGGAAAAACTGCTAACCTCTCACACCCCGGGATCTCTCAAAATCGCACCGGAACATACCGAAGCAAACATTCTCCAGCTCATGCACAAGGAGGAACATGTTGTTCTCCTTGATTTTGTAACTCAATGCGAAAAAATCGGTAAAAAAATCAAAAAAGCTGTACATCTGACGCCTTATGTCATCACCGGTCATCCCGGAAGCGATGAAAAAAGTGCCGCCCTGCTGACAGCCAAAATGAAGAAACTGCGCCTCACTGTACGTCAATTCCAGGACTTCACGCCTACTCCCGGAACCTTGTCTACAGCAATGCTCGTCAGTGGCCTGGATCGTAATAAGAAAAAGATCACCAATCCATCTTCCTCCGACAAGTCACGCCAGCGGGCCATTCTGGAAGCGGCTTTCCATAAAAACAATCCCCGTAAAAACATTAACAAGCGTAAAAGATAAAGCCGGCCGAAGGGGGATTTCTTCAGCCGAGGTTGCCCTGGATGCCAGAGGCGGTGAGACCGGCTGGTGAGAGTGCCGGATTAAAGATCTTCCGGAGAAAAGGGTACTGCATCATGGATGTCGCTTTTGCCAAGGAGCAGCATGCAGAATCGATCCAGTCCAAAGGCAATACCGGCACAGGTGTGCAGCTTTTCCAGATCGTTCAAAAATTTCTCCGGCAGAACCGCTACCCTGCCACCATCTGCCGCGATACGATCAAGTTCGCCGATAAACCGCTGTCGCTGTTCGACAGGATCGGTGAGTTCGGAAAAACCATTTGCAAGCTCAATGCCCTTAAAATACAGTTCAAATCGTTCAGCAACATCGGCATTATCGGCTTTCCTTTTGGCCAGCGATGCCATACAAAGTGGATAGTCATACAAGAAAACCGGAGCCTCCCGGCCAAGATGCGGCTCGATATCTTCCACTAATATTTCATCAAACAGGGAATCGGCCAGAGCCTGTTCCAGCGGGATAGCACTCCAGCGGGCAAAGGCCTCTTTTACCGTCATTTTCTGCCAGGGCCTGGAGAGGCGCCACTCGTCCGGCAGGGAATGGAGAACAGGATTATCCGGTTCCATGTCGCGCCAATACACGCCCATTTCCATTAGGCAATAGCTCATCAGCGCTTCACAGTCATCCATCAGATCGAAGTAGTCGGCGCCACTGCGATACCACTCCAGCATGGTAAATTCTTCGAGATGGCGCCTGCCCCGCTCTTCTCGACGGAAGCAGGGACAGATCTGGAAAATTCTAGTGCAGCCGGCGGTCAGCAATCGTTTCATGCACAACTCCGGCGAGGTCTGCAAAAACATGCCTTCTGTCTCAAGAGGAGAGATATTGGCCTCGGGGATAAGAACCGGCTGACGGATGGGAGTGTCTACTTCGAGAAAATGCTGTTGCAGGAAAAAGCTGCGAACCGTGCGAAAAAGAGCTGCACGGCTCTGCAGCTCTTTATATGATAACATTGTATTACTCTTTAACTCGCGTTACATACTGGCCTGTCCTGGTATCTATCTGAATTTTATCACCTTCTTCGACAAAAGGAGGCACCTGCAGCTCATAGCCCGTCTGCACCGTCACCGGTTTGGTGTCGGTCCCCGAGGTGTCGCCCTTGGCCCACGGGTCGGCCCTGATCACCTCGAGATTGACAAAGATCGGCAGACTCACATCGATCGGCTTGCCGTCAAAAAAGAGCACCTGGACCTCCATATTATCCATCATGAAATTGATGTTGCTACCGAGGTGTTCTCTGGTTATGAAAATCTGATCAAAGGATTCATTGTCCATAAAATGGTACTCATCGCCCTGGTTATAGAGATATTGCATTTTTCTCTCTTCCAGGGCCGCCTTCTCGAACTTATCGTTGGAGCGATAGGTCTGGGAAAACTGGTTGCCGCTGATCATGTTGCGCATTTTGCACCGGTAGAGAGCCTGCCCCTTTCCCGGTTTGGAAAATTCAAACTCGGTTACTATATAAGGATCACCATCAATTTGAATTTTCAACCCCTTGCGTAAATCTGAAGCGCTATACATACCTCTCTCCATGTATTCCGGTGTTGCCGGATTTTATTATTATAGTAGGCTTTTGAGCAATTCCGGCGAAAAACGCCTGGAATTGACTCTTGCAGAGTGACAATATACCTTTGTCAACAACTTTTCTGCAATGATTAATCCGCCCAGCGGACACGAACAGTATGCAGCAGTCAAGGTGAAAATCACTATCCGACAGTGGTCTTTTTCCGCCAATATATTTTTTTTCAATGCTTCCCCATTTCATGATATGTATAATGGCATCGTAACAGGACCTAAAGGAGATACATGATACAGGCAGGAATTCTCTCAGATACACACATAACAAATGTTACAGAACCATTTAAGAACTTGGTGCGCCGGGCATTCAGTAATTGCGACATCATTATCCATGCCGGAGATGTCACAGCACCGGGAGTTCTTGAAGCCTTCGGCGACAAAACCGTTTATGGCGTCCATGGCAATATGTGCGGAGCAGCGATCCGCCGCTTGCTGCCGGAAAGCAGAATTATCACCCTGGAAGGATTCCGGATTGGGCTATGCCACGGTGCAGGCCCCCGTCATAATATAGAAGAGAGGCTCTGGTCGCTTTTCCCCGAGGTCGACTGCATCATCTACGGTCATACCCATGAGCCTGTCTGTCGGAAAAAGGGCGGCGTCCTCTTTATTAATCCCGGCAGCTTTCAGGTGACCACACCTCACGGTACACCGGCATCCTATGCGCTTCTCACCATAGATGACAGCGGTATTTCCGCAAGCTTTCACTCTCTACGCACTCTCGGATGAAAACACTCTGGACTCCCTGGCGAATGGACCATGTACTCGGCAAAGCCGGCACTGCCGCAGGCTGTCTTTTTGAACCGCCCGGTATGGCCAGACACAGTAAAGAGCATCTCATGCTGCACCGCGATGCAATGACCATAGTTCTGCTGAACCGCTTCCCCTACGCCAATGGCCATCTTCTGGTCGCCCCCATACGACACGTCGACTGCCTTACGGCACTGCAGCCGGACGAAGCCTTTGCGGTTACCTCCATGTTGCAGATTTGCACCGCAATTCTTAAAAAGCACTTCCACTGCGAAGGTATCAATATCGGCTGCAATATTGGAGAGGTTGCCGGAGCAGGCATTGCCGATCATCTTCATTTCCACCTGGTGCCCCGCTGGTCCGGGGATCACAATTTCATGACCGTGCTTGCCGATATCAGGACAATCCCGCAGCATATTGCACAGACCTTTGACCAACTGCTGCCCAGTTTTAAACATGTCAATCAAACTTCGACCTACTCACGATGACTCAATCAGTAAAGCTTACCCCCATGCTGCAGCAGTATCTGGAAATTAAGGAAAACAATCGCGACTCCATTCTGTTCTACCGTATGGGCGATTTCTACGAAATGTTCTTTGATGATGCTGAAGTTGCTTCCAAAATACTGGGTATCACCTTAACATCACGGAACAACAAAGGGGATGCAGCCAGAGTGCCAATGTGCGGCATCCCCTTTCATGCGGCACAGGGCTATATTGCCAAGCTCGTCAAAGCCGGTCACAGAGTCGCCATCTGTGAACAGGTGGAAGATCCGGCACAGGCCAAAGGAATTGTGCACCGCGAAGTCATCCGCACGATATCCCCCGGGGTTGTCACGGATGATCAGCTCCTCGATGACAGGTCCAACAACTACGTAGCTGCCCTGGAATGGAAAACTTCAGGGGACAGCAGCTTGTACGGCGTGAGTTTTCTCGATCTGAGCACGGGTAAATTTCTTGCCGGCGAATTCAAGGATGCAGCCGACAAATTTGAGCAGATAATTGAACAGCTTACCCGGATGACGCCGGCAGAACTTCTCATCAACGAAGAAGACAGAGACTCTCTCAGCCCGCTGCTGGCAGAAGTCACCGCTTTTTTACCGGGACTCTGCATTACTGAACGGGACCGGGATTTTTTCCACCTGGAAACCTGCCGTCACACGCTGCTTGAACATTTTAACGTTATCAACCTCTCCGGCTTCGGCTGCGACTCCATGAGTTGCGGTATTACTGCAGCAGGCGTTTTACTCGAATATGTCCGGGAGATGGAGAGAACGGCAATCGACCATGTGGAACGTCTTGCTCCCATAGAGTTGGAATCGATCCTGCTGATCGATGATTCATCACGGCGAAATCTGGAGCTGACCCAGACACTGGTAGGCAGTACCCGGGAGGGATCCCTGCTTTCGGTGATAGACAGAACCGCAACTCCCATGGGAGCCCGACTGTTTAAGGACAACCTCCTTTTCCCTCTGCAGGACGTCACCCAGATCAACGCCAGACTTGACGCCGTCGCCTTTCTCCATAAACACAATCAAATACGACACGATATTCGCCAGGCGCTGAACTCTATTTACGACATGGAACGCCTCAACAGCAGAATAGTGCTTGGCAGCGCCAACGGTCGTGACATGCTGGCCATGAAACACTCTCTTGCCGGGCTTCCCCTGCTGCAAGAGCTTATCAGTCAATGCCAAACCGGCCTGTTTCAACAGATTGGAGAACAGTTCGAGACTCTAGCGGAGTTATATGAGCTTCTCGATCACTCTATCCATGAGGAACCTCCCGTAACACTGCGTGACGGCAACCTTATTAAAGAAGGATACCATGAGGAGCTGGACGAATTAATCCACCTGCTCCGTGATGGGAAACAGCTCATATTGGAACTGGAAGCCCAGGAACGCATCGCTACAGGTATTGCAAAGCTGAAGATCGGCTACAACAGGGTTTTCGGCTATTATCTCGAAGTCAGCAAAGCCCAGGCAGAAAACATCCCGGAACATTATATCCGCAAACAAACGCTGGTCAATGCAGAGAGATTTATCACTCCCGAGCTGAAAGAATTTGAAAACAAGGTAACCAGCGCCCAGGACCGTCGTCTCGACCTTGAATACAGACTTTTTGTGGGGATTCGCTCAACATTGGCCGGACAAAGCTCCAGGCTGCTCAAAACCGCCAACTTGCTGGCACAGGTGGATTATTTCGCCTCACTTGCAGAAATCGCCCACCTCCATAACTATAGGCGACCCGTGGTCAATGATGGTGACGAAATCATCATCACCGAGGGCAGGCATCCCGTTATTGAACAATCCCTGTCGGCAGGAAAGTTTGTGCCCAATGATATTTCGCTCAACCAGCACCGTGAAGAGGTGATCATCATCACCGGACCGAACATGGCCGGAAAGTCAACAGTACTCCGACAAACGGCACTTATCGTTCTGATGGCGCAGATGGGTGGTTTCGTTCCCGCAGATGCAGCTACAATCGGGGTGGTCGACAAAATATTTACCCGGGTCGGCGCCATGGATGATCTACGCCGTGGTCAATCGACTTTCATGGTAGAAATGAATGAAACGGCCAATATTTTAAATAACGCTACCACGAGAAGCCTTGTCATACTCGATGAAATCGGCCGAGGGACTTCCACCTTTGACGGACTTGCCATCGCCTGGGCAGTGGCTGAACATCTGGTCAGGAAGGACGATCGCGGTATCAAAACCCTGTTTGCCACCCATTACCACGAACTCACCGCCCTTGCCGCCAAAGAAGAGCGGGTGCGGAACTATTCCATTGCCGTCAAAGAGTGGAACGACACCATTATTTTCCTGCATAAACTGGTGCGTGGCGGGACCAACAGGAGCTATGGAATCCAGGTGGCAGGCCTTGCCGGCGTACCCGACCAGGTCGTCAACCGCGCCAAAGAGATTCTCCGCAAAATCGAAAGCGGCAGTCTTGCCGGAGCGGATGCTCTCTTCCCGGCAAAAAAGAATGCTCAAAAGAAAAACAACCCCAGTCAGTTATCCCTCTTCCAGCCGCCAACCGATCCACTCCGAAAATACCTGGAGAAACTGACGATTGATGACCTGACGCCACGCCAGGCCCTGGATATCCTCTACGAACTCGACAAGATCGCATCGACATAAACAACCGGATCGAACCCCTTTTTCTCTCTTGCAGGTTCCTGGTTTCGATCTGCGAAAAAGTCTTTTCTCCAGGGGCACTACAACTGTGCCCTTAACGATACGCCGCAATCCCGGTGACTTCCTGACCGATGATGAGTGTATGCATATCGTGTGTTCCCTCGTAGGTGTAGACCGACTCCAGATTGTTCATATGCCGCATAATGGGATATTCTCCCATGATCCCATTGGCACCCAGCATAGTGCGGGCTGTCCTGGCAATGAACAGGGCGATATTGACATTGTTCATCTTTGCCATCGAGACTTGAGCCGGAGTATATTTTCCAGTATCTTTCAAGCGGCCCAACTGCAGAACAAGCAGCTGGCCTTTGGTCAACTCCGTCACCATTTCCGCAAGTTTTTGCTGTTGCAGTTGAAACGAAGCAATGGGCTTATCAAACTGTATTCTCGACCCGGCATACTGCAAGGCAGTCTGATAACAGTTATCCGCCGCCCCCAGAGCTCCCCAGGCGATTCCGTATCGAGCCTGGGTCAGACAGCTGAGTGGCCCTTTCAGACCGGTTACCTTGGGCAGAAGGCTTTTCTCTTCGTCGACCACCACATTATCAAACACCAGCTCCGAGGTTACGGAAGCCCGCAGACTCCATTTCCCCTTCATCCGCGGCGCCTGAAACCCTTCTGTACCCTTCTCTACCAGAAAACCGCGCACGCCTTCTTCCGTCTGCGCCCAGACCACGGCGACATCGGCAATACTGCCGTTGGTAATCCACATCTTGGCCCCATTCAAAACCCAGGTACCATCGGCTTGACGTACAGCCCTGGTCTTCATTCCGGAAGGATTAGAACCGAAATCCGGCTCCGTCAGACCAAAGCAGCCTATTGCCTCTCCCGCGGCCATTCGCGGCAACCACTGTTTTTTCTGCTCCTCAGAGCCGAAAGCAAAAATGGGATACATGACCAGTGAGCCCTGCACTGAAGCAAAACTGCGCATACCGGAATCGCCCCGCTCAAGTTCATACATAAGCAGACCATATGCCACGTTAGAGAGACCGGCACAGCCGTATTCTTCCGGCAGGGTAGGACCGAGAAAACCCAATGCGCCCATTTGGCTCACCAGTTCCATGGGGAATTCTTCCCGTTGGGCATAACCATCAATGATGGGCATAACTTTTTCATTTACAAAATCCCGAGCTGTTTGACGAACCAGTTTTTCCTCGTCGGTCAACAGATCCTGAAGTCCCATATAGTCGGTCATATCTCTGGTAAGGCTCATCTTAATCTCCTTTGTATTTCGGATAATATTCGTTTCTATTTGTAATTTTTGGACTAACCATTTACTTTACACCAAAGTTACCATGAAACTGCATGATGGAGCTGTTCCTTTTCTGCTGGAACAGAAGAGCCGAACCAGAAGAGTAGAAACCGGAAGTGCTCTGAGTTTTGCTGAAATGCAGCGTATTGCCTCTATTTTCATAGCTTCTTATTGCACAACTGCTCAATGACTCGATACTGGATAGTACTTCTTTTCATCTTCAAGGCCCTGCTTATGCCTTGTGTGGTTCTCTCCGCCGACGACAACGCAGATATAGCAACAACCCTTCAGGACCGCTACCAAAAATCTAAATTCTTTTATAAACAGCTGGAAACAGACACCAAGCTTGGAGCGCAGCGGCCTCTCTGGCTCAAAAGTGCCAGTAATTTCAGAAAGGTTTACCTCAGCAACCCTAAATCCGAACTTGCCCCCGCCTCTCTTTTCATGCTCGGTAAGATTTACCTTCGCATGTATGACAGATTTCAACAGCAAAGTGACCTCAACGAATCCATCGGATATTATCGTGACTGTGCTTCTCTTTTCCCTCATCACCGTCTTGCTGATGATGCTCTATACGCTCTAGGGGAAATATACCTTGACCATCTCTCTCAATATGAGGCCGCCGCCAACTTTTTCAGCAACGTTGTCACCAGATATTCCCATGGCGATATGCACCCACAGGCTGCAGCACGTCTGAAAACTCTCTCCAGTAAATACAATATTGCTTTGCCTGATACCATGATCGGCGACTCCAACCATAAAAAGCTCACTAATGTGCTGCCAATTAAATATTGGTCTTCCAATGATTACAGCCGGGTAATAATCAAGGCATCCGGGCCCGTCGCCTACTCTGCCCAGTTGCTTGAGAAGAGCCGCAACCAACCACGCCGGCTCTATATCGATTTCCAGAACAGTTATATAGAGCCACGATACAGATCTCCTGTTCCTATCTCCGATGGGCTCCTCAAGCAGATCCGTACCGGCCAGAACAGCCAGGAAACCGTCAGAGTCGTGCTCGATATTGAATCTATTTCATCCTATAAAATTTTCAGCCTTCCCGACCCTTTTCGCGTCGTAGTCGATATTCGCGGCATAAAGTCGCAACAACAAAATCAGCTGACCAGCAAGTCTATCACCGCCTTGCCCAAACCATCAATACGGGATGGACAAGTCATCGTACTACAGGAACAGAAAAAGCGGGCAAAAGTAAAACAGCATACACCACAGCAGAAAAGCGATGAGCAGGCAGACGATGAGCAGGATTTTTCACTTGCTCAACAACTCGGTCTTGGCGTAAAGCGGATTGTTATCGATCCCGGACACGGCGGCAAAGACCCCGGGGCCATCGCCAATGGTTTGAAGGAAAAAGATATTGTCCTCAACCTTGCCAGGAAAATAAAAAAAGATCTAGAGGCAGTAATCGGCTGTGAAGTTATACTGACGCGCGACAGCGATGTCTACCTCTCCCTCGAAGAGAGAACCGCTATAGCGAACGGCAACAATGCCGATCTTTTCATCTCTCTTCATATCAATGCTCACCCAAAGTCTACCGTACACGGCCTTGAGACCTATTTTCTCAATCTTGCGAGTGACAAGGATGCCATGCGGGTTGCAGCCCTTGAAAATGCCACCTCAGAGCTGCAGATGAGCGACTTGCAGGATGTGCTGGCAGATATTATGAAAAACTCAAAAGTTAAGGAATCCTCGCGTCTGGCCCGGAATATTCATGCAACGCTCATCAGCGGCCTGCAGGAAAACAAGCTTGCTTTAAAGGACCTTGGGGTCAAACAAGCACCATTCTATGTTCTTATCGGAGCAGAAATGCCGGCCATATTGATGGAAGTTGCCTTTATTAGCAACCGTGATGACGCTTCTAAATTAAAAGATAATAAATTTCTCGATGCGGTCGTCAACAATCTCACCAAAGGGATCAGGGCATATATGGACTCGAATATCGCCCGTCTTTCCTTTTAGACCGGATTTCTTTTATTCCAATTGATACCGGTTTAACGGGAAGACAGACATCGTGAGGGTGGATCTGGGTGGGTGGTGGGTCCGTAGTAGGAATGGTTCGTTATGCCTTTTTTATGGAAGCAATGCAATATCCAACAATTTCATCATTTATTATTGACACCAGAATTTGATAGTCTTCAGATTTTAATATCGTTTGTAATCTTTTCTCAAATGTCAGATTGGCAAAATGATGCTTCCAACCAGTCGAGTTGCTATGATGGGTTTTGTTTAATAATTCCCATAGTGGTTTGATAAGATTAACTTCACTGGCGGCTAAGACTGATATTTCCATGATTACGGCTAGTGCAAAAAGCGCAATAAGCAGATATGAGCAGGGGTGACCTGTGTCTGACGA
>CAYUPL010000022.1:0-49795 GCA_964446655.1 uncultured Desulfopila sp. | reverse complement strand
ACTAGTCAAATAGTTTACCGGCGAAGCAAACCAGGGTGATGACCGCTCAGCTCACACCCTGGTTTTTTTACAAGATCAAGCCAGGTCTTCATGTAACACATTAAACTTGCATCTCAACACCAGAGCATCATCTTCCACCATTGTTTTTACTTTATAGGGCAGAGTCTTGAATAGATTTATCATGGCCTTGTTTCCGGGCACGGTGTAGGCAACCAGTCCGGATATTCCATTGCTCCTGGCTGCCTCGGCCAGCTTTTTCATAAAGATTTTCCCCAACCCTTTTCCCTGATATTCAGTATTGATGGAGAAGGCGACTTCCGCCATATTTTCTTCAACGATCAGAAGATATTCGGCAACACCAATCACTTCATCAAAACCTGCTTCGCCGACAACCCCGATTAGAGTAAGATCTTTGATATAATCGATATGCGACTTCATTTCGAGATCGGAACGGTTGAAACTCTTTTTATCATGAAAAAAGCGGGAGAAGACATCCTTCTTCTGCAGTTTATAGTAATGTTCCTGTATCCTGCGCTCATCAAGCGGCTTGGCCGGGCGGATCATGATTTTTTTCTCATCCCTGATAATCATATCCTCCAGGCCGACCGGATAGACCGCACGGACAGCCTCTCCAAGGTTTCTCTCCTGTCCTATTATACCCATATCCTTAGCGGCATGGAGCAGCTCATCACGGAAATCAGGATGAGCAATGGTGATCATGGCCATGACACGTTCCTGCATGCTTTTCCCAAAAAGGTTGGCGACTCCGTATTCTGTGGCCACCCAGTGCACGTCACCGCGGGGAACGACTACCGGAACACCTTCGGTGATGGGAATTATGGTGCTTTGTTTACCATCCGGTGTGGTGGAGGGCAGAAAAATAATGGACCGGCCTCCTTTCGATCGCCTCGCGCCCCTGACAAAGTCAGGAATACCGCTGACACCGGCATAGAGCGTCTGGGCCGAAGCCTCGGCGGTAACCTGTCCCATAAGATCGATGGATCTGGCCACATTCATGGCAACCATCTTATTGTGTTGCGCGATGATAAAGGGATCGTTGACATAATCGGAGGGATAAAATTCAATACCGGGATTATCATGCAGGAATTCGTAGAGATTATCATTGCCTACCGCCGCGGATGCCACCAGCTTGCCGTCATTGAATCCTTTCTTCCGGTTGGTTATGACACCCTTGGCATACAGATGCATGACATCAACCGTGAGATACTGGGAATGGAGGCCCAAATCGTTTTTATCCCGCAGAGCCAGGACAGTTGCCTGTGAGGCTGCATCGAGTCCAACCTGAAGTGTCGATCCGTCTTCAATGAGACGGGAGATGTTTTTGCCGATCTGAGCGGCCACATCCGACTGTTGCGGCAATTGAATGGAGAGCAGCTCCTCCTCATGCTCGACAATGGTATCGACGTCATTGACATGGATAAAGCTGTGCCCCATTATTCTCGGCATTCGCGGATTAACCTGAGCAATAACATAGTCGGCGGAATAGGCGGCTGCCATGGTTACATCAACGGATACCCCCAGGCTCATCCAACCAAAATCGTCAGGCGGGGAAACCTGGATGAGTGCGACGTTGATCGGCATTTTTCTACTTTTGAAGAGCATGGGCACATCAGACATATTCATCGGTGTGATGAATCTTTTATTTTCAGCCAGAATCCCGCTTGAGGCGGAGCCCAGATATATATTACGAATATTGAGAGAGGAATCGCGCGTTCTGTTGGCAATCTCCGTCAAAGGAGCTGATTCCATACTCATCATCCTGACTATCTCGAGACCGGAAAATCGAACCGCGTTTTCGGCCAGGCATTGCACCAGCTTCTGCGGCTCACCACAAGCCGAACCGATAAACACTCGTTGCCCCTGACGTATTTTCAGGATGGCCGTTTCCGCACTGCATTTTTTTTCTACATACGCATCCGCCCAGTATTTAACGCTTGCCATTCACTTTCTCCTTAATCTCTGGTCCGCACAACTGGTTACTGTAAAAAGCACCGAAGTGTAGCTCTGCCTACGTCGCGTCCTCAGCGACAGAGTAGCAATAAACTCCTTCCTCACTTTATATTGGTATCAGCATAACATCTTCGAAGTAAATAGTGTAGTAACTTACATCTGTAAATGCTCTTTGTGAAAATCGTTAGTAATATTTATATAGATGGGATAGATTGTCGGCATTGCAGAGAAGAATATTTACGCGCAGCACACACAAGGAGGTTCCAATAATGAAGAAAGCCCCGTCCCATCATCCTTCTTCTTGCCGTAGAGTCGTTATTATGTTGTCAAGTTGCATCCTGCTGACTTTTTTTGCCGTTGTTGACTCAGCTCCGGCACAGACATGGTACATAAAGCCAACCGCGGAAATCCCTTTAAGAAGAGGACAGGGCAGTGATTATAAAATACTGGCTATCGTGGCCAATGGTACCCCGGTAACCATCTCGGAAGAAATTGACTCATGGGCAAAAGTAACTACCACTGACGGTAAAGAGGGTTGGATTCTGAAAAGATACCTCACCGACGAGCCGCCCCTGGAAGAGAGATTCCAGCAGATGGAGCAACAAAATATTCAACTTGAGGAAGAAGTTGCCCTGCTGCAATCCGAAAACGAAAAATTGCAGGCCCTGAACACTGCCTTGGAAGACACACTGGAAAACAATAAGACTGAGTTGAATTCCACCATGTCGGAATATCAACTGCTTGTGGAGGACACCTCCGATGTCATTACCATAAAAAACAGCCTTGAACAGAGCAGGCTGGTCATTACCGATCTGCAGCAGGAACTCGGCGCCGTGACGGCGGAAAATGAGCGCCTCAAGGCTAGCCGAAACATCAAATGGTTTCTTGCAGGCGGTGGCACCCTGGTTTTCGGGTGCGTTGTCGGTATGGTAAGTGCCAGATCAAAAAAACGAAAATCCTCGCTTTATTAAGGTAAGAAACCCAGGTTAAAAATTAAAGACTTTGGCTTCTGCTGCCATATCAATAAGATGAGGACCGCCGTCCAGGGCCATATTCGAATGAAAAGAGGCTTCATCAAGATTTCTGTTCTTGGCGCACGGTGTACAGACACCGGTTTCAACCTCATTTTCCACCAGATAGGGCAGATAATCATCAGGACAATCACCGGTTACGGTTTTTTGACTGCCGTCTCTGCCCTGTACTGCCCAGTCAACTCCACTATCAATGAGAAAGATGTTCACCTGATGTCCTTTGGTATGGGCAATTTTGGCAAACTGAAAACATCTGGTAGCTTTTTCGTTATCATTTCCTGATAAAACAAATAAAAAATTGGCCATGTCTCACCTCTCCGCTTATGGCTGTTGGCAATTGTATTAAAAGCTCAATTGTTACACTTTCCCACAAAAGATTTCCTCTACGCTGCAGCTCCTCTATACGCTTCATCAATTCGCTCTTCAATATACCTGCATATTTCTTCGCTGTACTCCTCAACATCAAAACAAAGAGCATCCTCACCCAGCAGGCCCTGCGGAACAAAATCACCTCGTTCATCGGGATCCGTTATCATTTCCGCATAAAAACAGACGGACAGCCAGCGGGGTTCTCCCTCTATAACATCCACCATCACAAAAAGAGGCTTGTTCTGCTGGTTGACATGCTTTGCCCGCAGCGAGTACGTTATGCCCTCCCGGGGAACAAATTCGAGAAGAACCGATTGCCGGGATTCCAACACTTTTATAAAGGTTAAAAAGGTTTTTTTGCCCTGTTCTTTTCCCTCCTGCCATTGCTCCACAAAACTCTTCAATTGTTCCCGCGCTGTACTCATACCGTATCACCCTTCAAAAAAGTAATCTCTCAGTCCCACCCTGTGGGCATATGCCCATAACATATGCGGAGCTTAGAACAAAGTCTGCTCTGCTGTCAATGTTTTTCCTTTATTTGATGAAGCTTTACCCAGGCCTTCCGCAAAGGTCTTCCATTTTTCCACTCCTCTCTCCTTTGAATTTTTCCTGAAAAGATATATAAGTTAAAAGAACAAAGAGATGAAGCGACAGATTGGTGGGATATGGAAATCTCATTCCACATCTAAATACAAGAGAAAGGAGAACACTCTATGGCAGATGAAGATGCTTATGTTACACCGGACGATGTGATAGATGCTGACGAGGAAAACAACGAAACTGAACCAAAATCACTGGTACTGGCAAAAGATATTTTCCCTGAACGACTCATGCTCTTTCCGTTGCATGATCGCCCCATGTTTCCCAAGATGATGGGGCCGGTGATTGTCGACGACAAAGACTACCAAAAGGTCATCATCGAGTTTGGAGAAAAATCACAACCGATGTATTTTGGGCTTCTGCTCGTAAAACCCAGCGATGACAATCTTCAGCACCGTCCCAAAGAACAGGATGATTTTTTTTCCATGGGAGTGGTCGTCAGGGTGCAGAACATTTCGCCCTATCGCCAGGGAGAACCATTGCAACTTGTCGTCCAGGCCCTGGAACGCTTTGAAGCAAAGAAGATTGTCTTCAAGGATGGGGTACCCTATGCGGATGCAGAATATTTTTACGATGAGCGAATTTCCGTAACCGAGGAAATCAAGGCCTACTCGGTAGCCATTGTAGACTGCATCAAAGAACTGGTGACGCTGAACCCCCTGTTCAAAGAAGGACTCTCTCTTATCATCGAACGTATCAATGTGAGTGATCCCAGTGCACTGGCAGACTTTGCCGCGTCGATGACAACCTCATCGGGCCCCGAACTGCAGAAAATTCTTGAAACTCTCGTTATTCGCGAACGCATTGAAAAAGTACTCGTTCTCCTCAAAAACGAATTGGAAGTTTCCAAACTCAAGGCTCAAATTTCCAAACGTATCGAGGAACAGCTCTCAAAACAGCAGCGTGAATTCTTTCTCAAACAGCAACTCCAGGAAATCAAAAAGGAACTGGGTATTGCCAAAGATGATACCCAGACCGAGGTGGAAAAGTTTGAAAAACGCTTAAAATCGCTGACTTTATCCGAAGAAGCCTCCGAGCGGATTACCGAGGAAATAGAGAAACTGAAACTGCTGGGGCCTTCCTCCGCCGAGTTTAATGTCACCCGGGCCTATCTTGACTGGTTGACGATTCTTCCCTGGGGGGTTCACACCGAAGACAATTACGATATAAAGAAGGCGGCCCAGACGTTACACGACGATCACCATGGCCTGGATGATGTCAAGGATCGCATCCTCGAGCTTATCTCGGTGGGTATCATTAAAGGCGATCTATCCGGTTCAATTATTCTCCTGGTCGGTCCTCCAGGAGTAGGAAAGACCTCCATAGGTCAATCTATCGCTAAAGCTCTCAACCGTAAATATTACCGCTTTTCAGTCGGGGGAATGCGCGACGAAGCGGAAATAAAAGGACACCGTCGGACCTATATCGGGGCGCTGCCCGGCAAATTTATCCAGGCGATAAAGACATGCAAAACCGCCAACCCACTGATCATGCTTGATGAAGTGGACAAAATCGGCGCAAGCTTTCGCGGAGACCCCGCTTCGGCCCTGCTGGAAGTTCTTGACCCGGAGCAAAATCAGAACTTCCTCGATCACTATCTCGATGTCCGTTTTGATCTCTCCAAGGTACTTTTTATCTGTACGGCCAACCAGCTTGAAACCATCCCGCAACCTTTGATCGACAGGATGGAAGTGATTCGCCTGCCCGGCTATATTATGGAGGAGAAGGTGGAAATCGCCACCAAACACCTCCTGCCGAAACAACGAAAGCTCCATGGCATCAAAGCCAGCCAGGTGGTTTTTACCAAGGCTGTTCTCCGAGCCATAATAGATGGATATGCCCGGGAAGCAGGCGTTCGAAACCTGGAGAACTGCATCAAGAAAATATTGCGGAAATCCGCCAAGGATCTTGTCGAAAATCCTGAGAAAAAGATTCGTGTCACCATAAACGATCTGCAGGATCTCCTCGGTAAAAAGAACTTCTCCGAAGACCAGGCCTTCAAAAAACCACGCGTCGGTGTCATAACGGGACTGGCGTACACCACCATGGGCGGAACGACGCTCTATATCGAATCTATCCCCATACCTTCAGGACAACCGGGATTCAAACAGACCGGCCAACTCGGCAAAGTCATGATTGAATCTACTGAGATTGCCTACAGTTATGTTCGTTCACTTTTGAAAAATAATAAAAAGGCCGTCGATTTTTTCAAAAACAATTTTATTCATCTCCATGTACCGGCAGGAGCCACGCCCAAAGATGGACCATCGGCAGGCATTACCATGGCCTGTTCTCTCTATTCCCTGGCACTGGAAAAACCTATTATCGCTTCCACGGCAATGACCGGCGAGCTTACCTTAAGCGGGCTGGTCATGCCCATTGGCGGGGTAAAAGAAAAAATAATCGCCGCCAAACGCGCCAAGGTCAAGCAGGTTATACTGCCTTTTGAAAACACGGATGATTTCGAACTGTTACCGGATCATATCAAGGAAGGAATAGAGCCTTTCTTCGTTAAATCCTTTCATGACGTTAAAAAAATCTGTTTCCCATCCTGACCTGCTCTGCTTTTGCCTTGATCACTGCAGACGCTCACTTAACCTGGCGTCTGCGGTGACCGACAACTTAAAAAAACAAAGAGTTAAAGTACGAACGTTATCTCCGCCCAGGCGGAGACCCATTTACTCGCCTGATGAATGGGTGGCCACCTACGGGGAAATGGCGGAAAGAGCAACTGGGTTTCATCTGTAATCAGATTCTTCTTTGCCGCAGACGATAGCAAAGGTATTATAGCAGGATCATTTTTCTTCCTGCTATGAGGTTCGTATGTCTGACAACACCCAAAGTCGTAATGCTCTGTCTGTCGCTCTGCTCACCGTAGGCTTCATAATAGCTTCACTTTACATCTTCTCTCCATTTCTCAAGTACATTCTGGTTGCCGCGGTGCTCGCTCTCTCGACAAGTCATGCCTACAATGCCGCCCTGAACATCATGCAGAGCAACACTAAAGTACCGACCTGGATCCGCAAATCAAGCCGGGCTCTGGTTGCCTTACTGTTTACTTCTTTTTTTCTGCTGATGATCTTTCTGCCGTTGCTCTATTTTCTCTCTGTCACCTATGATCAAATAGCAGGCCTCAATATAAACGATGTCAAGAGCACTGCTCTTGATATGTGGTCACGTTTCATCACCATAATGAGCAAGGTCCCTGTTCTGGAAGATACCTTGCAGCGCCTTCAAGCCGAGGGCGCTACCATGATCAACAGCTCCTCCATTGAAGCTGTTATTAAAGGTGGGGAAAACATGATCTCCGGAGTGAGCGGCCTTCTTTTTCAGATAGCCTGGATTCTGACCTTCTATTTCCTCTTTAATATCTACGGTGATAAAATTCTCCATTTTCTGGCGACCTTGCTGCCCACATCGAGGAAACATGAGAATTATCTCTACAAGGAATGCACCGGTACCGTTGCCGTTGTTTTTTACGGTACACTTTTTAATATGGCCGCCCAGGGCCTGGCCTTTGGACTTCTTATGGTCTTTGTCGGTGGGTATGACAGTCTCTATCTCGGCGTTCTGGCCGGTTTCTGCTCCATCATACCTCTCATAGGATCCGCACTGGTTTATATTCCCGTCATCGCCTTGGAATTGTTTGCCGGCAACTACCTAGACGCCATTATCGTCCTTGTGTTTGCCTGGGCCGTTATGGGGTTTTTCATTGATAACATCCTCCGCCTCTTTTTTATCAGCTCTCTCAAAAAGATATTCCGTTTTGAATATACCATGAACGAGATTCTAATACTGCTCTCCATCCTGGCGGGAATAGCGACACTCGGCTTCTGGGGACTGATCATCGGTCCTTCCGTCGTGGCTCTGACTCTGGCTGCGGCAAATATCTGCCGCGACTATCTGGCGGAAGAAGAACATACTCCCAAGACAGGTTGTTAGAGGACAGCACTGCTTTCGGCCTTATCAGCCACATCCCTTGAGAATCTTTTCCTGCTGCCTGCAACTTTTGCTGTGAAAAAACCGTTGAGAAGGTCACGATGTTTTTGGGACATCTTATCAAAAAATATTTCCACTTCGTATGGCTGCTCACCGCCGTCGGTCGCTTTTTTTTCACAACGGATCACGACCCCCACACATTCGACCCATAAAGCGGGACCGGAATACTCTTTATCGGCAGGCAACTGGAATCTGATATCCAGCAGAGTCATTTCGTTGATCTGTCTTGAAGAATGACACAACATACCGGACTGACTCAAATTATGAGAAAAACAGGAAATCCCTTCGTAAAGATCAAGCGAAATATCGCCATGTTGCGTTTTCCTTACGGGCAATTCTGATTCCATCGTGCCCTCCCTGCATATAATAAAAAGAAAAAAACTCCTATGGCAAAAATGTATCAAAAACAGAGCTGAAATACAAGAGCACCACAGGTTTGCGCACAGCAGACCCGGATATTGCAGGAACAGGACAAGGCAACACCTTCTGTCTGATGTTGGTAAGGGGAGAGGATTTTGGCTGCTGCTTGTGCGGCAGAAAAGGATGGAGCAGGAATCCAGCCGGCGAAACAACACCGGCTGGAAGTGCGGAATGTCAGTCT
This sequence comes from uncultured Desulfopila sp., assembly GCA_964446655.1. Classification (GTDB taxonomy): domain Bacteria; phylum Desulfobacterota; class Desulfobulbia; order Desulfobulbales; family Desulfocapsaceae; genus Desulfopila_A. The sequence goes on along the minus strand of CAYUPL010000022.1, from coordinate 41,224 downwards.
AGTTCGGAAAAATCATCCTGAGAAGCCCCGCATAAAGGACAGACCCAATCTTCCGGTAGATCGGCAAAGGCGGTTCCCGGAGCCACACCATTGTCAGGATCACCTCCGGCAGGATCATAGACATAATCACAAATATCACATACATACTTTTTCACTCTACATCCTCCTTTGTTATTATATTTTTACTCATTGCTAAAACAGCACCAACCTCTTGCGTAGTACAACAGGCCGGTCTGACTTTACGCCCGGATTTCTCATATCCTCTCTGAGAGGAATAGCAGACCAAAAAACATAATTCAAGGAGAAAGACCCTTTTATCTTTTCTCCGGCCGACCTGGAAATCCGGGTGAGGCATCTGATGGGGAGTACATCCGAATCCGCTATCTTCAGCTATTTTTTTCCTATCATTTTTTCGACATTCAGCCAACCGGACAGGGTGTCTTCAGAAATATCTACTATCTTCAGAGCTTCTTCCTTCAAGGTAGTTCTGTTACGATGGGCTGCCTTGGCAATCTCGGCGGCTTTGTCGTACCCTATATGAGGAGTAAGAGCGGTGACCAGCATGAGCGATTGATTCAAATTTCTTTCAAGGGTTTCTCTGTCGGGCTCTATCCCGACAACACAGTTGTCATGAAAGGATTGCACAGCATCACCCAACAGGTTGGCCGATTGCAGGAAATTGCCGATAATGAGAGGTTTGTAGACGTTCAATTCAAAATGGCCGTTGATTGCACCAAAGCCCAGGGCAACATCGTTGCCCATCACCTGAGCGCAAACCATGGTCAGCGCTTCAATCTGGCTTGGATTAACTTTCCCGGGCATTATTGATGAGCCGGGTTCATTGGCGGGAATACGGATTTCCTGCAGGCCACAGCGGGGTCCGGAGGCAAGCTGACGGATGTCATGAGCAATCTTATGCAGACTCACGGCGAGCTGCTTTAAAGCTCCGTGAGCACCAAGTAAAGCATCATGCGCCGAAAGGGCCTCAAATTTATTTGGTGCGGTGCGAAAGGTCGTTCCGGTAAAGCGAGAAATATACTCGGCAACCTTTTCAGGATATTTCGCCGGACAATTCAATCCCGTACCAACAGCGGTACCGCCAAGCGCGAGTTCACGAACCCGGTCCATGGACCGCATCAGGGTAGCAATACCTTGTTCCAGCAGAGCATGGTACCCACTAAACTCCTGGCCAAGTGTCAATGGCGTCGCATCCATCAGATGCGTCCGGCCGATTTTTGCTATTCCTTGAAACTGTTTAACTTTATTGGCCAGGGCCTGGCGCAGCACTTCCATGGCAGGCAGGGTTTTGTCCTGCAGAACCATTATCGCGGCAATATGCATGGCTGTGGGAAAGGTATCGTTGGACGACTGCGACCGGTTGACATCATCATTGGGATGTACGGCTCTTTGCCCATAACCGAGTTGTTTGCCTTGCAGAATATGAATTCTGTTTGAAATAACTTCATTGATATTCATATTGGTGTGCGTACCTGAGCCGGTCTGCCAGATAACAAGTGGAAAATGCTCATCAAGTTCGCCGGCCTGGATCTCATTGCAAACGCGCACGATATAGTCTGTTTTCTCCTTGGACAAAACCCCCAGATCGCGATTGGTCAATGCAGCAGCCTTTTTCAGATAGGCAAAGGCGCGAATGATTTCAATCGGCATGGAACCTTTCGGTCCAATGGGGAAGTTGAGGAGCGAGCGCTGGGTCTGCGCACCCCACAGACAAGTGTCCGGCACTTCAACCTCACCCATGGTGTCTTTTTCAATTCGATATTTCATAGGATTCTCCAAAAACAATAGCACCTTTGGGGTCTGATCAAAAAAATACTCTGCAGCCGTGTTGGAATATCAGGCCGAAGCTGTCCGACCGCTTAACCGTATTCTCCTTTTTTTCTCTTTTTTTTTCCAGAAATTTTCTTACAGTGTCACGAGAGAACAGATTGCCGACACGGAACATAAAACGATTTCACACTGGAATACACTGGACGATATGACCAAAAAATCATTTGATAACGCTCTGCAGATTTTCACTCTTCTCAACAAATCCAACTGCAGGGAATGCCACCTGCCAACCTGCATGGCATTTGCGGGCGCCGTATACACCGGCAGTCGCCAACTGCGGGACTGCCCTCATCTTTCCGCCGAGACCCTACAGCAATATGGGGAAGCCGAGGGCGGTGGCCATGCTATTGCGGAAAATACCAAGAAAGCCATCGAGGAGTTGAAAACGGCTGTAGCCAAAATCGACCAGCAAAGCATTGCCGAGCAAATCGGCGGTACATACAACAATGGCAAACTGACACTTAAGGTTCTCGGTAAAAACTACTCCGTTGCCGACAACGGCGATATCCAAACCGATATTCATGTCATCCCATGGGTAACATTGCCGGTCTATAATTACATTCTCCGGGGAGGTAGCAGTAACCTCTCCGGACGTTGGGTCCCGCTGCGTGAATTACCCAGTGGTCAGGACTGGTTTCGCCTCTTTGGGCAGCGCTGTGAAAAGCCTTTAAAAAAGATTGCCGACCACTACCCGGACCTCTTTGAGGATATGGTGCGTTTATTTAATGGCCGCCAAGGTCAAAATCACTATCAGTCCGATGTTTCGGTAGTGCTCCACCCACTGCCGAAACTGCCCATGCTTATCTGCTATTGGCACCCGGAAAACGAGCTCGAATCGGACCTGAATCTCTTCTTTGATGCAACGGCAGAAGAGTATCTGGATTTGAATTCCATCAATTCACTGGGATCAGGCTTTGTAACCATGCTTGAAAAACTCCTCCTCAGGCACGGCAACAAAAACTAGCCCGCATTTCTCCCATATCATCATGCCTGGCTGCGTACCAATCGGGCACCTCAGTTTTATTCTGTCAGCTGAAAAGTGCCCTCTGCAATTTCCTGATCGATTTCAGTTAGGGCCCTCTTCATCTGTTTAAGTGCCTGGCGTATACGATTTTCATTTTCTACCAGTGCCAGGCGAAGATAGTCGTTACCCTCTTCGCCAAACCCTGCCCCCGGGGCCACCGCAACATTCGCTCTGTTCATCATTTCAACGGCAAAACGGACAGACCCCATCCGGACATAGGGCTCGGGAACCTTAACCCAGAGAAACATACCAGCCTTGGGGACATCTACCTGCCACCCCATCCTTTCAAGCCCTTCGCACAGGACATCCCTTCGATTCTGATAGAGCTCAACCTGCTCTTTGATACTGTCTTCACAATCACGCATGGCCACAATGCCCGCAACCTGTATTGCCGAGAAAATGCCGTAATCATAATATCCCTTAATCTTGGCCAATCCTTCGATTATTTGCGGATTACCGACACAGTAGCCTAAACGCCAGCCGGCCATATTGTAGGACTTGGAAAACGACCCGAACTCCACCGCAACCTCCTGTGCTCCGGGAATCTCCAGAATACTTGGTGCAACATAGCCGTCATAGGTGATTCGTGAATAGGCGAAATCATTAATAACCATGAAATTATACTTTTTGGCAAGCCTGACAACTTCTTCAAAAAACTCCTTTGATGCGAGTGTTCCCGTGGGATTATGCGGATAATTCAGCATAAGCAGCTTCGGCCGCGGATAGAGCGCTTCGCAGATATTCTGCACCTGCCGCAGAAATGATTCCTCTTTGTATAAAGAAATGCGGATAACGGAGGCTCCTGCGATAACGGCGGCATAGACATGTATCGGGAAAGCGGGCGCCGGCACCAGAACAGAGTCCCCAGGGCCAAGCAACGCCAGAGACATATGAGAGATCCCCTCCTTAGATCCGATTGTGCAGATGACATCATCAACGCCGCCGAGATCAACATCGTAATTCCTTTTATAATACAGTGCTATTTCACGTTTGAGGTTTTTCATCCCGCCGGCGACTGGATAACGATGACTCTTCGGATCATTGGCAACATCGATCAACTTCTCCGTAACAGGACCAGGAGCAGGGTCTATCGGATTTCCCATACCGAGATCGATGACATCGTGACCACCCCATCTCTTTTCCATCTTCATCTTATTGATCATGCCAAACAGATAAGGAGGCAGTTGATTCATCCTTTCCGCAAACTTAATTTTCAAATCGCTCATATTGATAACCTCGGTATCTATCGTCTGAATAACTGTCGCTTACTTGACGGGATAATTCTGTAAATACGGGCTAAGTACGGCACTTCCCTCAGCCTCTCGTAAAAGCCTTTTGAAACCGTAATAAATATACTAATATATATGCCGCTGTAAAAGCTATTCAATTTATCACTATAAAAACAATCGGTGCCTTTCCTCCCTTTCCGGGGAAAATCACAAAAAATCAGGAAAAGAGTTTCCACGAGCCACTCTCTGAGCGTTTTATAAGATTAACTGAACATCAGGTTCATTACGAAGAATTTTATTTATCGGCTCTTATCTGGTATTATAAGGCAAGTATACTGAGGTTTCCATCTCACTATCGCCGACAAATACTCCGTTCTATAAACTCCATATATCATTGTACGCCCACACGGGCAGGTCTCCTGATGTGGCGTAACCATCTTTTTATCAGTAACACAAGGAAACTACATGGCAAAGAATTTATTTATCACATCAATTAATGCAGAAAGTGGTAAATCCGCCATCGCTTTGGGCGTGATGGAACTTCTGCTTCGGGATATACGCAAGGTCGGCTTTTTCCGTCCGATAATCAACCCCTCCAACCACGGCGAAAGAGATCATGACATAAACCTGATTCTCTCCCACTTTTACCTTGGCCTGCAATACAGTGAGACCTACGCCGTCACCCTTGACGAGGCCAAGCATTATATCAACAGCGGCCGTGAAAATGAACTTATGGCTCTTATACTAACCAAATATCAGCAGCTCGAAGAAAGCTGTGATTTTGTCTTGTGCGAAGGGACGGACTTTAAGGCGGGACATGAATCCTTTAACTTTGACATTGATGCAGCCATTGCGGCGAACTTCGGCAGTCCTGCCATCATCGTGAGTAATGCTTCTGAAAATACCATTGAAGAAGTCGTCAGCCTCTCCCATCTAGCCATCGACTCTCTCAAGGAAAAAGGCGTCGACACCATGGGGGTCATCGTCAACAAAGCAAAGGCTGAAGACAAAGCAACCCTTCTTGCCGCCCTGCGTCAAAATATCGCCATCCCCGATGGCCTGTTTTATGTACTGCCGGAGGAACCGACCCTTGCCAATCCCACCATGAACGATGTCAAAAAATGGCTTAATGCCGAAGTACTGTATGGCAAGAATGACCTCGGCAAGAGGATCAACGGTTATGTTATTGCCGCCATGCGCATAGAAAACTTCCTCAACTATCTTAAGGATGACAATCTTGTGGTCACGGCCAGTGACCGCTCCGATATTATTCTCGGCTCTCTTGCTTCACGCCTTTCTTCGGCCTATCCAAATATTTCCGGCATCCTGCTCACCGGGGGGCAGACGCTTCCGGAAAGCATCAAGCGACTTATCGAAGGATGGGCCGGACTTCCGGTTCCTATTCTGCTGGTACAGGACTCAACTTTTCCAACGGTCAATACCCTGCATAACCTTAAAGGAACAATAGACCCGGACAACCCCCAGAAAATCGCCACCGCCCTGGGTGTCTTTGAGGCCAACGTCGATACCCCTGAACTTAAACAAAAGCTTATCTCCAGGAAATCCACACGAGTAACCCCCCGCATGTTTGAATTCAAGCTTATTCGTGAGGCAAAAAAGAACAAGCAGCATATTGTCCTGCCGGAAGGATCGGGTGATCGCATTCTTCAGGCCGCCGACATTCTCCTGAGAAGAAATGTCTGTGATATCACTTTGCTTGGTCGAGAAGAAGAGATCGGCATGAAAATATCAAAACTCGGTCTGGAGCTGGATGGTGTCAACATAATCAACCCGGAAAGAAGTCCGAACTTTGAAGAATACGTCCTTGAGTTTTACGAAATGCGCCAGGAGAAGGGTGTCACCATGGATATGGCCTGCGACTTTATGGCCGATGAGACCTACTGGGGCACCATGATGATCCACAAAGGCGCCGCAGACGGCATGGTTTCCGGGTCAATCAATACAACAGCCCATACCATCAGACCGGCCTTCCAGATCATTAAAACTATTCCCGGCTCATCAATTGTCTCTTCAGTTTTCCTTATGTGCCTGAAAGACCGAGTACTGGTTTTTGGCGACTGTGCCGTTAACCCCAATCCCACCGCCGAGCAGCTTTCTGAAATAGCTATTGTGTCCGCGGACACCGCCAGACTGTTTGGCATCCGTCCACGAGTCGCCATGCTTTCCTATTCAACCGGCACCTCCGGTAAGGGTGCTGAAGTGGAAAAGGTGAAAAAAGCGACGGAACTTGCAAATGCAAAGAGGCCCGATCTGCTCCTCGAAGGCCCTATCCAATACGATGCCGCCATCGACCCGGAAGTAGCGCAGACCAAATTGCCCGACAGCAAAGTCGCCGGTCGAGCCACGGTCTTCATCTTTCCCGACCTGAATACCGGCAACAACACCTACAAAGCCGTACAGAGGGCCTCAACCGATTCACTGGCCATCGGTCCTATCCTGCAGGGTTTGAAGAAACCTGTTAACGATCTCAGTCGTGGCTGTACGGTTCACGATATTGTCAATACGGTTGCCATCACTGCAATACAGGCCTATGCCGCAAAAAAACTTCTTAAGGACAACACATGAAAATACTGGTTATCAACGCAGGCAGTTCCTCTATCAAATATCAGCTTCTCAACATGAAGGATGAGACGCTGATGGCTTCAGGTATTGTGGAGAGGATTGGTGAAAAAAACGGCGTTCTCTCTCACAAAAAATTTACCGGCGAAAAAGAAGAGAAAACCGTGGTCGAAAAGGAGATCAGGGACCATAGAGAAGGCATGCATCTTCTCATTGATATGATCACCTCTCCTCAAACAGGGGTTATTGTCAGCAAGGCAGAAATAAGCGCCATCGGCCACCGTGTTGTACAGGGCGGCGAATCCTTCAGCAGCGCCACTCTGATCAATGAATCGGTCAAAACAGCCATTGAGGAGAACAATCCGCTGGCACCTCTGCACAATCCGGCAAACCTGATCGGAATCAGTGTAGCGGAAGAGCTTTTCCCGGAAACTCCAAACGTGGCCGTGTTCGACACCGAATTTCATCAGACCATGCCGGCTAAGGCCTATCTCTATGCTCTACCATATGAATATTACCAGGAACTCAAGATCAGAAGGTACGGCTTTCACGGCACTTCGCATAAGTATGTTGCCAAAAATACGGCCGCTGCCATGGGCAAAAAAACGGATGAAATCAATGTCATCACGGTTCATCTCGGCAACGGCGGATCCATCACCGCTGTGCACAGAGGCAAATGTATCGACACCTCCATGGGAATGACCCCGCTGGCCGGTGTCATGATGGGCTCGCGCTGCGGCGATATAGATCCCGCCATTATCGGCTATATTGCTGAAGCAAAAAATATCAGCTCCAAGGCAGTAGACGCCATTCTCAATAAAGAAAGCGGACTGAAAGGCATCTGCGGCATGAACGACATGCGTGACATTCACGAAAGCGCCGCCGCCGGCAATGAACGCGCCGGACTGGCTGTTGATATGTTTTCCTATCGGGTCAAGAAATTCATCGGAGCCTACTATGCCGCCTTGGGTACGGTTGACGCCATCGCTTTTACAGCCGGCATCGGTGAAAATGATGATATCGTCAGAAGAGGCGTCTGCGAAAATATGGAAGGACTGGGGCTGGAACTTGATCTTCAGGCCAACGAAGGACGAATTTCGTCCCGGAAGTTGATCAGCACGGCAGCAAGCAGAGTACAGATTTGGGTCATACCGACCAATGAAGAATTACAGATTGCTCAGGATACGGTCGATATCTTACGTAAAGCAACTTCATAAACATTGCGTAACCCTAAGCCCGACGCCCCTGTCATTACGCCCTACACACAACGTAATGACAGGTAATTCTGCGGCGATCTCCCTCAATTGTCGTTCTGCAGGGGGCCTGGTGCGCACAGCGCGCCGGCAGTATTTGCCATATTACCGCAATTGCCGCATATAAAGGTGGGATTTTTACCGAACTTTTCCACCTCGGCGGTTTTGGAGGCAGCTTTCAGCTCACACATGTGCATTTTGTGATTTTCCGGGTTTGTGCATAAATTATCAACAATCGGCAACCTCTCACTCATTCCATGCTCCTTTGTTGCGGCTCACTGAGTGACCGCACGGTATTTCATTTTCATTCTCATCTTCTTCTCAACATATTATCGATCCGCAATGGCCTCGGCCAGCAATTCAATGGTATGACAGGCCCGGATCGACGAATCAGCCTTGCCTATACTGCCCTTCAGCATGATCATGCAGCCGGGGCAATCCATGGCTACGGTTTTTGTTCCGGTGTTTTTGATAGTTTCAACTTTGTCATGGGTAATCTGTTTGGCTATCTGGGGATGACTTAAAAAGGAGTACGTTCCGCCAAAGCCGCAACATCGGTCACTGTTCTTCATTTCCTCAAGATGATATCCCGCTGCTTCCAGCAACGCCCGAGGCTCACTCCAGACGTTGTTACCACGCTTCAGATGGCAGGAGTCATGATACGTGACAGTACTTCCGGCATTCCCTTGCAGCAGGGTGGAAGCCTCCAATATCTTTTCTAAAAAGGCGGAGGCATCCATGGTCTTCCCGGAAACACGCACTGCCCGTTCGGCCCACTCCGGTTCATCAACCAATCGTTCGACGAAGTCTCTCTTGACTCCCATGGTGCAAGTCGGACAGATACTGACGATATAATCGACATCAACCTCGGAGAAGGCCTTGACACTCTGCTTGGCGAGATACACGCCGGTCTCGGTATCGCCGGCATACAGCGCCGGAATGCCGCAGCAATTCTGTTCCTCGGGAAAGACTACCTCGACACCGACTTTATTGAGAATCTTGACAAGGCTTACTCCCACCTCAGGGTAGACGAAATCCGCTCCACAGCCGACAAAAAATCCGACCCGGTATTTCGGTTCATCCACCTGCTGCCTGATATTTTTAAATTGGTCCCGAAACGATTTTGGCGCAATGGAGGGTAAATCGCGCCACTCGGTAAAATCCTTGGCCATAAAGTGCATGGGAAGATGTCTGACGATCCTGGTATTGCCACCATCTTTCTTCTCAGTTATGGGACGCTGCAGTTTTGCTGCTGCTCTGACCATATTATGAAAAAGGCCGCGGTTTTTCATAACCGCCTTGAAAGCGATGTTTTTGACTACGCCCATACCATATTCTTTGGTAACCTGGTTGCGCAGATGGAGGATGATTTCTTCAAGATCGATCTTCGAGGGACAGACAGCGGTGCAGGATCTACAGCCTATACAGGCGCGCGTTATCTCCCTGGCCTTTTCCAGACCTTCGTAAAAGGCCGTCAGGATTATACCGATGGCGGAGATGTAGATACTGCCGAATACATGCCCGCCGACCGTCTGATAAACGGGACAGACGTTGGCGCAGGCACCGCATTGGATGCAGCGCAGGGCGTCGCGACACGCCTTGGATTCATAAAGCGCCTCGCGGCCGCCATCGATAAGGACAATATGCTGCTCCTTGGGCTCTCCGGCGCAAGGGACAGTCCCCCGTATCCAGGTGATATAGGAGGTGAGCAACTGGCCGGTGGCGTTTCTGGGCAACAGCCGCGTTATCTTGATGGCGTCTTCCATATTTCCGACCAGCTTATGGATCCCGGCAAAAACAACATGGACCTTGGGCAGGGTCGCACAGAGGCGGGCATTCCCCTCATTAGTTACCAAGCCGATTCCACCGGTATCCGCTATCAGAAAATTAGCCCCGGTAAGACCGATATCGGCATCGAAATATTCTTTGCGCAGCTCTTCACGGGCAACGTTGACCAGTGTTTTTATTTCCGGGGAAATCTTTTTGCCGGTTTCCTTACTGAAAAGCGTCGCCACCTCCTCCTTAAACATATGAATGGCAGGCATAACCATATGAGAGGGTCGCTGTCCTGCCAACTGCACGATCCATTCACCCAGGTCTGTTTCCGAAGCGCGAATACCTTCTTTCGCCAGGGCCTTATTGAGGTGCGCTTCCTCGGAAACCATGGATTTTGACTTGGCAATCAACTTGGCCTTTTTCTGTTTGGCCAGATTGATAACGTAATCATTCGCTTCTTTGGTATCTTTTGCAATGAACACGCGTGAACCGGCAGCTTCGGCATTTCTGATGAAATCAGCCAATAATTCTTTCCGTCTGATTCGCACCTCATCCTTGATCGCCGCAAGGTCGGTGCGCATCTCTTCAAAATCAAGACCACGGAAGGCATTTTCCCGGGCAATGAGATAGGCATCTCCAAAGAGGTGCAGAGCTTCACTGAGTTTGGTATTGTTCAGCGCCTTTTCGATACTTCTTTTATACTGGGCAGCGTCGGCCATTTTTGTCTCCTTTTCTGATGAGCGCTTGAGAGAGGTCACCTGGAGTAGACCCTGAATCTCAACCGTTTCCTGCAATCGGTACCGGTATTCTAGAACTACATTTCCATCATATCACTGGAAACAGAAGGAACGACCAGTATGTGAAGTTCACGGGGACCGTGACAACCTATGGTCAGGACTCTTTCTATGTCGGCTGTTCTGCTTGGTCCGGTAATATAGGCAATAAAGCGCGGTTCTGAACCGATATGCATCGCACTCATCGGTTGGGCCGCGGCAAGATTGTCCTTCAGTATTTTTTCCGGATCTACTATGACAAAATGCACTTCGGGCAATGTAGTCGCCAGCCGTACATCCTCATCCGTGCTTTCCAGAACCACGGTTCCCGTATCGGCCATGGCAAAATTACAAAAAGTTACTCCAGCTGCCGGCACCTGGCCGGCATCACGAAACTTTCCGGCAAACACATCTATGCCTGATTCTATCATAAGCTTTTTAAGATCATGTTTTGCACTGAGAACTGTATCCGGAATCAAGGTTCTGCCATGTATCTTGGAGGCCACATACTCCGCAGCCTTCTGCAGATTTTCCAGTTCAATTACTTCAGCGCCAACCCGGCGTGAAGCCTCCATGAATCGTTGTAAATATGCCTGTGGTTCACTCATAATTTTTCTCCATAGAAGTCTCGTAACAAAGTAACCTTTTATACCCTTCTTATTCTATCGCAGTTCGGTATGCCGGCCAAATGGTTTTTACTGGAGGGCTTTTTGAGGTGTAAGCCGGGGTAAGTCCCATGAACGAGTTGGTTTGGTAAAAAAACTGCGGCAACACAAACAAATTCACGCACAGCGGCAGTCAAACAAAATTTCCCCGACACTCTCAAGCTCGTCACAGGAAGAAGAAAAGGCCCCGCCATATCGGGGCGGGGCCTTTGTTGCGGTATTTCAGCAACGACCGTATGCAGGCTCTAGCGCGAATTTCGCATCCACGGCAACCTCGGCTGGTGAGGTAAAATCGGGGCTAAACAATCGCCAAAACCTACCGGCCAAAGAAAAGATCAGGCAGCCAGGTGATGATTGGCGGAAAGGCTATCATCACCGCCAGGCCGACAATCTGCAGACATACAAAGGGCACGATACCGCGATAAATATCTCCCATGGTGTACTCTTCCGGGGCAACTCCTTTAAAATAAAAGAGAGCATAGCCGAACGGAGGTGTCAGGAAGGATGTCTGCAGCATAACACAGACCAGCATGGCGAACCAGAGCGGATCAAAATAGAGATCCATGGCGATCGGCGTAAATATAGGGACGACTACCAGCAGAATTGCAGCCCAGTCGATAAACATGCCGAGAAAGAAAACAACCGTCATCATTATTGCCAGAACGACATAGGGGCTGACATCCATGCCGAGAAGCAAATCGGCGACCACATCGCCACCACCCATACTGAGGAATACCACACTGAATAGTTTTCCACCGATAAAGAGTGCCATGATCATGGCGGTGGTACGGGCGGTTGCTCCGGCGGCCAGAGTAATAACTTCCCAGCTCATTTTACGGTAGATGATGGCAAGAATCATTGCACCGACGGCGCCAAGAGCTGCAGCTTCCGTAGGCGTAGCCATACCGGCGAGAATGGTTCCCATAACCACCAGAATCAGTCCGAATGGAGGAACAAAATTCTTGGCGGTCATGACTATTTTCTGCAGGACGGTGGCGGTACGGTCTTCTCGCGGGATGGGCGGTCCAAGTTTGGGATTGATGGAACAGCGCAGAAATACATAGCTCAGATAAAGCCCGGACAAAAGCAGACCAGGGAAAATAGCGGCGGCAAAGAGGTTGCCCACCGAGGTTTCCTTCAATCCTGTCAGACCGCCATAGACCACCAGCATGATACTGGGTGGAATAAGAATGCCGAGTGTACCGGAAGAACAGATGATACCGGAGGCCAATCCCCGTTGATAGCCTCGTCGCAGAAGAGCAGGACCAGCCATCAGTCCCATGGCAACGACCGAGGCGCCGATAATTCCGGTGGTGGCGGCAAAGACGGTAGACACCACGATAACGGCCAGACCAAGGCCGCCACGCATGCCGCCCAATACTTTATATAGGGCATCAAAAAGCCCTTCCGACACTTTGGAGCGATCAAGAATCTGTGCCATAAATATAAAAAGTGGAATGGCGACCAGCGTATAGTTAAGAAAAATCCCCCAGGCGTTATTGACAAAAAGGTCAAGTAAACCGGGGATATTAAAACCATTATCGATCAGACCGAAGACCGTGGCAACCACAGCAAGGGTTACCGCCAGAGGGTGGCCGACAATAATGGCTGCCACCAAGGTGGCAAACATCAAAAACGTCATGAGTTCGGGGGTCATCGTTAACATCTCCGAAGTGGACAGTGACTGGCTCTAATTGCGTAGTGAGCGGAAATCATTAATCAGTTTAGCTACGCCCTGCAGGAAAAATAAAAGAAAACCGATGGCCATGATCATCTTATAAGGATAAATTACCGGTCCCCAGGAAGAAGAAGCGCGCTCGGCCATTCCCCAGGAGGTAGCCGCATAAATAAAGGACCAGATGGTCAGCAAGCCTATGGTCGGCAGAAACATAACCAGATTGGCGATGATACGGACATAGTTTCGTGCTCTTTCAGGAAGTCTCGCCTGAAAAACGTCGATGGAAACATGACCATCGTGCTTATGGGCATAGCTCAAAGCGAGCATATAATGCACGCCATAGACGAATACCGTCAATTCAAATGCCCAGGACGTCGGTGCGCCGAGAGCGTAACGCATAAAAACTTCATAACTGACTATTCCAATCAGCGGCAAGACCAGATAGGCAGAGTAGAACCCGACAAACTCGATGACAGCGTCAATAATGCGGGCAATCTGTTGCATAAAAAACCTCGAAATCTAGAGCTGAAAATAAGATGCGGACAAACGAGGCGGCGGAAATACTGTCGCATTCCCGCCACCTGTTGAATCAGGGATTACTGCATGCGTTTGCCGTTGATAAAATCATCAAGCGGCCAGGGAGTGAGGCCGCTGCGGATCTCACGCCATTCAGCAAAGTCACGCTTGAACTCTTCCTGAGAATCAAGAGTTTTCTTTACATTGGGATATTTTGCCTTGACTTCATCAAGATATGCTTTGGTAACTTTGGCAAATTCGGTAATGGACTCATCATCCATTTTGACGAACTCAACACTCTCTTTGAACAATTTGATGGCTTCGATATTCAGATTTTCCTGCCAGGCGTTGGACCAGAGCTGAGTTTCCTTGGCAGCAATTTTTACGATCCACTGGAGGTCGGCAGGCAGCTTGTTCCAGGAGTCCATGTTAATAAAGAGGCCGCATTGTACGGACGGCTGATGCACGCCGGGCTCGATAACATACTTGGTAATCTCATCAAATCCCATGGGGTAGTTCATGGCAGGAGAGGAGAACTCAGCCGCATCAATAACACCACGCTCAAGAGCAAGATACACTTCGCCGCCAGGCAGTGGGGTGACGGAAGCGCCAAGATTATTCATAATATCCATGAACCAGCCGGGTGTACGAACGCGCATGCCCTTAAAATCAGCCATGGTGGTGGCTTTTGTATTGGAGAAGAAGCCCATTTCCTGACCACCGTTTCCTCCGGGCAGGGCATACAGGTTGTACTGTCCATACAGTTCTTGCATCTGCTCAAGACCACCACGTTCGTACAACCAGATATTGTAGCCTTCATAATCGAGTCCAAACGGAACGGAAGCAAAAGAGTTGAAGTTCTGGTCTTTGCCCATCCAGTATCCCGGCCAGTCATGACCGATATCGGCTGAACCTTTACTTACCGCATCAAAAGACTCCATGGCGCCGACCAGCTCACCGGCGGAGAACAATTTAATATCGAGACGGCCGCCAGAGGCGAGTTTAACGGAATCCGCGAAATGCTGCGCCATATCATAGAACAGCAAGCCTTTGCTCCAAGGCATAACCATTTTCCAGCGGAAGGTCTCGGTGGATGGTTTGATGCTTCGCAGCTCTTTTTGAATTTCCTGATGACGCTTGTCGGCGCCGAATTTCTCACGCTTGGCAAAGGCAGCGGGTGCCGCCACCAAACCGGCGATGAGTGCTAGGCCTATGAACTTTCCAAGTCTTCGCATTTTTGTCTCCTTGCTTGTTGTTGATTTTGCGACCGGAACATCCGGTCACCGTTTTTATAGTGCATTACAATACACTTGGCGCAACATGCTTGATACATTATTAATTTGGGAAGAGGTGCGGTTATAACAGCTAAGACAGTGAGAGAACCTTCCTCTACGTAGTTGTCTCATCATCTTAGGCAACGAACTCGAATACTAAAATATATCATTTTCCCATGAAGGAGAACAGCTCTTTTACGGAACTGTTCTCCCCTTAGAACAGAAAGCCTTCTGCAGTAATTGTGCCACATAAGCCCCTATATTTTATATTACTATTTCAAAGTTATAGCTTGAAGAGTCGTTTTCGCTTTATTGCAGATTGCCTGGGAGACGTATTTATTGTCCTAAAAACCGGACAAAACGAGAAGCGGTCCATATCCTTCTTTAGCAATGCAGCTTCTCCGATACAGTCCGACATAGCACTTCAGCCCAGCATCGGCAATAAACCAAAACACGCTGGGTTTGTGACACCCAACAGAAAATCACACCCGTCCGCTTTTTAGGACAGCCGGATTGGCTTTACTATCGTCGACACCGCCGGGCATCCGGTTCTCAGCCACTTTTTCACTACCATATTAAGTTATTTTAATGTATCAAAAAAAAGACATGTCTACGTATTGATACATATTTCGGACTATCTGGGTGGTCTAATCTCAAAATGTTCCTTAATGCCAAGGACTACTCTACTGCAAGAGATCACTGAGGCTCCGCAGACACAAGTGGTTTCAACGCAAAGAATGATGTTTTTTCTGTTTATATTTAAACACTTACAATATATAAAGAGATAGTGGTCACATCATGACCGGATTCAGCAAGCATCGCAACAGTAGCAGTAATGATACAGTTCGGCCACTATTCCTCCATCCCTGCTTTTTTGTGCTTTTGCACTCGAACTTCCTGAAATCACGTATTTTCCTTGAATAGATCGTTTAACAACCAGTATCACTTGATGGGCGTATCAGAGGCTTAAGCCATACTTTTTTAAAAGGGCATAAAAATGAGAGCGAGACAGACCGGATTTCTCCAGTATCTCGGACAACTCACCCCGGCATTGCCTCATAAGCTCGCTTAGATAAATTTTTTCTGCGGTATTTTTAAATTCCTTGAGATGAGGAAGTTCTCTATCGAAAATGTCTTCGAAAATTTTTTGTCCGATTTTTCGGACACCCTCATTGACGAACATATCATCATCACCGGCCAGTATTTCCCTGCCGGTCATTTTCTCAATCTGATTTTTGGCCACCTGTATGCGCAATTCACGGGAAAGATGCACGGCAAAAAGAGTCTTCTCATCACCGGCGTCCACCATGGCGCGTTCAAGAATACTGTATAATTCCCTCACATTACCTGGCCACGAGTAACTTGTCAGAGTAGCAATAAAATCCTCCGCCAGCTCCTTTTCCTCCAGACCATACTGATCGCAGAGATGCGTCATCCGGGCATTAAGCAGAGGGACTATATCCTCAAGACGATGGCGCAGGGCCGGCAGGCGAATGCGCATGGTCTTGATCCTGAAAAAAAGATCGCTGCGAAAACGCTCCTTATCCACCATCGCATCAAGGTCCCTGTTGGTGGCGGCGATCAGGCGAAAATCACTGCTATCTTCCCGGGAACCACCCACCGGCCTGAAGCAGTGTTCCTGCAGAACCCTTAAAAATACTTTCTGCAGAGACAGCGGCATTTCGCCTATCTCATCGAGAAAGAGAGTGCCGCCGTCTGCTATTTTGACAAGACCCGGTGCATCCTTTTGTGCACCGGTGAAGGCGCCCCTGACGTGACCGAAGAGAGTCGACTCGACCAGAGATGCCGGCAAAGAGGCACAGTCGACCACGACGAATTTCTTTTTGGCCCGTCGACTGTTCTCATGTATCGTTCTGGCAAACAGCTCTTTTCCTGTTCCTGTTTCTCCGGTGATCAGCACATTCATATCCGATCCGGCTGCCTTCTGGGTAAGACGCAGACTTGCATCAATCCCCTGACTGTTTCCCACCACAGGCCGGTAGACAAGATTTTCCCTTTCGTCTTTAATCTCTTTTTCAGCCCTGTATTTCAGGGCTCTGTTCAAGGTAAGAGTAATCTCACGCACACTGGAAGGTTTAAGAAGATAATCCCAGACACCTCCTTTAATGGCAAGCTCAGCCCCATCGGCATCTCCCTTGCCGGTGAGGATGATAACCTCGGGAGCAGCCGATACCTCCATGATTTCCGGAAGCAGATCAAGGCCATTGCCATCGGGCAGGCCGACATCGAGGAAGACGACATCGTAACCATTTTCCTGCAGCAAAATTCGCCCTGACTGGAGGGAGTGCGCCATATCACAGGTATAGCTCAGCCTGGATATCAAGCTCTGTATTGTTTCACAGGCATCGATGTCGTCATCTATTATGAGCATTCTTTCCATGATTACTCCCGGCGGAACGCGAAAGCGACGGCTCGCTTCAAGTCCTGCTTGTCGTAGGGTTTTATCAGAACCTTGATAATATTGGCATACGGCACAGCGGCGGAAATAGCATCATTTCTGCCGGAAACCAATATACATGGCAGCTTCGGAAGTTTTGCAGCAAGTTCCGTGCCGCGCATGACAGGCATGTCATAATCAGATATGATAAGATCAAATTGTCTGCCTTTTTGCTGCACCATTTCGATGGCCTCGAAGGGATCATCAACTGCAGTTACCTTATGTCCCAGACTCTGTAAAATTCTCGGCACCGAATTGAGCTGATCCTCATCGTCCTCAACAAAGAGAATCGCAAACCTTTCCGCCTGTTCCGTATCAAGGATTACCTGTTCCTCAACTTTGGTGGCTTGACTCTGCGGCAGATAGAGCTCGAAACGGCTCCCTTCTCCAATTCTGCTCTGCACGCGTATACCGCCACGATGCCCTTTGACGATTCCATGTACAACAGAAAGACCTAGACCGGTACCTTCTGTTATATCCTTGGTGGAAAAAAACGGATCGAAGATATTGTCAACTATATCGGGGTCGATGCCGATACCGTCATCGGCAACGTTAATTTTCATATATTTTCCGGGAGATACACTGATTACATCGGCCAGATCATCGCCAACTGCTGCCTCCTCAACCTGAATGAGCAGATTACCTCCTTTTTCTTGCAAGGCATGAAAAGCATTGGTGCACAGGTTCAAAATAACCTGATGTACCTGGGAAGGATCGGCATCGACAAGTATGCCGCCGGCGGAAATACGAGAATGCACATGGATATTGGAGGGTAAAGAAGCCTCCATCAAACTCAGTACTTCATGACAGACCACGGCCAGATCGGTAGGACGAAAGCCCTCCTGAGACGGTTTACTGAAAGACAGGATCTGCTTGACGACACTGCTGCCTCTTCCGGCAGCCTTCAGGACCCGTTTGAGGTCCTTGGCCGTCTGGGAACCCTCTTCGACATCGCCTAAAGCAAGCTCGGTGGAATTCAGTATTGAAGTTAGAATATTATTGAAATCGTGAGCAATACCTCCTGCAAGAGTGCCGATTGCTTCCATTTTCTGCGACTGGAGCAGCTGTTTTTCCAGGTTCTGCTCCTTCGTTACATTTTCCGCTGTCGTCAATACCCCGATTATACGACCAGCTTGATCCCGCAGAGGAACTTTGTTAATCTCCAGCCAGCTGACACAGCCTTTGCTGTCGATGATCTTTCGTCTGAACTTGCGGATTTCCAGCTCTTCTTCCACAACAGCCCTGTCCATTTCCACAGACCATTGGACGTAGTCGCTATCCTTAATGACTCCCTCGGTCGTTTTGGCAATCATACCGCTTGGGGTGTCGATGCCGAAAAATTCGGTGAAGGTCTGATTGGCGCCCAGATATTTTCCTGAGGTGTCTTTCCAGGACACCAACTGTGGTATGGTATCCATGAGGGTCTCTTGAAAAGAGAGCTGCTCCTGCACCTTGCGCTGCACTCTGCGCCTCTCGGTCATGGTGATCACTAAGAAAATTAAAACGACAAACAGCGTCAGAAAACTGGCAACAATGGTCCACAGCAGCTCCTTGGGCATTTCATAAAAAGCCTTGGGACTGTTGATTATTATGGAACCCTCCGGCAACAGCTTCTGGTTGATGTTCAGTTTTTGCATGACCTGGTAATCAAACATATGAAGCCCGGTAGGCTCAGTTTGCACGGGAATGGTATCAGCACGCTCACCACCGAGAATACGCAGGGCGAGCTGGGCGGCGATTTCGCCATGCTGTCTGCCGGAGAGAAGGCGGCCGCCGACGGCGCCATGTCCGAGTAAAAACTCCCATGCCGTGTAGATCGGCACGGAAGAATGAGCAGAAACTTCCTGCATAACCTCTTCCGCCGTAAAAAATCTCCCTTTAACCGTCTGGTACCACGGTGAGAAAAACAGGAACGTCCCATCCGCTAATGTTTCTACCTTTGCCTTGGTTTCCTCAAGGGTGAGTTTGAACCAGAACTCCACCTCCAGCGGCTCATCATAGAGATGCAGCATGGTGTACACCTGCTGTTCAATCGACCTGCCCGTAATCGATTGATCCCCGACCACCACCATTTTGGTTTTATCGGGATGCAGTTTTCCGGCAACATCAAGAGTACTGATCAAATCAAATGTTTCCACGATACCGGTGAGATTACCGGAAGAAACATCCGCAGCTTCAAAGTTATTCATACCGCAAAACACCAGAGGTATATCCTTAAACAGTACCTCGCGATGCTCTATGACAAAATTATAGGCATGGTTGTCGGAAACAATTATAACATCAAAGGATTCATTAACGAATTTTTCGCTGTACAGTTTAAAAAGGCTGCTGTTTACCGGATCATAGAGATATTTTTTGGTATCCATATACTCTATCTGCAGATCGATCTTGTAGTCACTTTTTCGTAAGACATCGCGAATACCGTCATGGATTTCATCAGACCACTGGTAGCCATGGTGGTATGAGTTTATGTAAAGAACGTTTTTTTTGACCTTTTCAGCAAAAGAAACCTCTGCCAGCAAAAGAAATAACAGAGAGAAACTAAAGAGCATTCGGTTGTTCATCGTTACCTTTTCCGGAAAACTATGATTCTTGTCTTGCTAAGCGAAGCAAAAATCGTACCAATAACAGTCATATAAAAACCAGACATCTACCAGACATTGCTTTAGATCTAGTGGACTTCGGCCGATGTCACCTGTTTTTTCTCCTCTGCAGCTGTATTTTACAAAACAACAGCAGCAGTAATTTTTGAGATTATAGTATGTTTACAGACGAATCAAAAGTCCTGGAGGAACAGTCATGAAAAGATCAGCAATTACACTTTTACTCACCGCGGTTTTTACTCTCTGGTCAGCACAGGTTTTTGCCGGAGAAAGAGAGGTCTATGGTGCTCTGATCGGCGCCGGCAGCGGCGCCATTATAGGCCACACCATCGGCGGCAATACCGAATCCGTCATTATCGGCTCTGCGCTGGGTGGATTGCTTGGAGTAAGCGTCGGACATATTCAAAGACAGGGACACCCCGGCTACCATCCCAGGCATTTTATGTACCCTCCTGAATACAAGTCAAAATATAGAGGCTATCACAAAAAACATCGCTACCATGATCGCCATTTTGCAAAAGAGCGGAACTGCCATATCGTCAAATACACCACCTACAAACACGGCAAACGGTATTATACGACCAAACGTGTCTGTTCCGACGATAGAGGGTATCGCGGCCGACATCACGACCGACGAGACCGGTATCACGACCGTCGTTACAGATATTAGAGTTTGACATCATGACCTTTCCGGGGAGGAGCCGATACAACTCCTTCCCGACACATGACATCACCTCTTTTTCCGTTATATTTGTTGGGAATTGCATGAGGCTTTTTACCGATCAATAGGGCAGCTCATGATCCAGTCTTCGTTGGGCCAGTCGGTAAAAGAGTTTTTTAATAAGCGGCAGCCTCTCAAAATCCGTGTTGGAAACTTTGCGGAGTACCACATCCGTCTTGGCGATAACCGTGGCACTGCGCTTTTTTTCTTTGTTGTAATAGGCCATCTCACCAAAGATGCTCCCCTCGGTAAAGATAGCGACCACATTGCCGGCACCATCTATTGCATGAGCGACACCACTGTCGATATAGTAAATTCCATCTGCCGGGTCTCCAATGGTGACGATAACCTCATCCTGGCGGCGCCATTCCAGTTGGAAATAGCGTTCCCATTCCGTATCAAGCACAAGAGCCTGGTATAAATCACCGTCTATGGCACGAAGTAACTGCTTGGAGAGATGAAACAGACGGGAGCCAAGAGGGTTTCCCTTCTTTTCGCCGATTTTTATACCGGTATATTTAAAATCATTTTCCGGAAAAGGAACTTCCCGGATATATTCAAGAATGCGATCTGTCGCCACATCTCTTTTACCTATCATGCTGAAATAGAGCTGCTGCGCGGTGATCAATTGGTGCCGCACCTTAGGGAAATCAGGCAGGGCACCTGTCATTAAATTACCGCAGAAAAGATCCATTGCCTCGTTTTTTACCTTGATAAACTCAAAAAGTTTTTCCAGATCAACATTTGCAGGGCATTTTCCTATACCCGGCTTTATAATGGAAAAAAGGTTAAAGGGACTGGTAAAATTCTTCGGCGTTACCTTGCCGATGGCCACCAGATACTCCTCCTCTTTTTGCTGGTTTCGCGCAACTTCCCTATCCATCAGGATCTGAGTGTCATAATAACCGCACAACTCTTCCAGCCGGCTGGCCACCGCAAAACTGGAGCCAAATTTATGAACCCGATCTCCCAGCTTCGCCTCAATGATATCGCCCAGAAAGAGCCCCATACGCGTCGCCGGCACCGCCCCTCTATCTATTGCTCTGTTGCAACAGACGGCAGCCTGAAGGGCGCGAGTGCACAACTCCTCCAGTGAAGAGTCCTCCCGCTTTTCAAATACGATAATAGCACCGTCACCGGCTGACGGATCAATGCTCAAGGGCTGAAACTCTTCCACCAGCAGAATGGCCTGAAGTTCCCGGTAATAGGAAATTATAAAATCGCGTATTTCATCAGGACGCATATATTGTGTCAATCTGGAATATTGCACCATATCCGACAGCAGTATCACCACTTTTTTTCCCGCACTGTCCATTCCACTCCTTTTTCTATCGTTATTGTATCACCCCTGCTGCTTCATCCAATGCCGATTACTCCTGTGTCTCTGCCAGGCAAACATCATGTTTTTCATATTGGATCAATTGCTTCCGGTACATACATATGCAGCCGGACGGACAGCAAGACCCTTACCTGCCCCGCAGCATGACACCGAGCCCGCTGTTGCGCCGGGTTTTCCGCGAAAGTGCTTTGCCGAATACCTCTTTTTCCGCAAAAATCCCGACCTTTTCGGCGCCGCGTGTTATGGCGGTATACAGCAGTTCCCTGGAGAGCACCGGATTGTCAAGATCCGGCAGAACAATGACTATATCTTCAAACTCAGACCCCTGACTTTTGTGAATGGTCATGGCATAGGCAAGCTGGTACTCCGGCAGACGAAACGGCAGAAAGGCCTTCAGTCCTCCTGTATCGTTCTCAAACCATATTTTCATGGCTCCGTCACCGGGATCGACCAGACAGATTCCTATATCACCGTTATAGAGTTCCAGGTTGTAGTCATTCCGACGTATCAGCACCGGTCTCCCTGGGTACCACTCCTCAAGATAACCATATTTGTGGAGATAATATTCTTCTATCATGGCGTTGATATTGTCGCTTCCCAGCCTACCGACCCGAAGAGCGCATAAGATGCGAAACCGGTTAAATTCAGCAAAGAGGCTGAGGTACTCATCGGCTCCTGCGGATGCGGCTTTTGCAAGGTAGGACATATAGCCTCGATAAAAGATATCCAACCGCTCCCGCTGGTGAAGTTCAAGCATCTCGTAATGGTCGTCTTCCAGCAGCGACCAGGCTCGTACCGCATCACCGGCATTGACCGCCTCCGCCAGTTTTTTTATCCCAGTATCAAAACGGTAGCTCTTTTGCAAAACCACCGTATTGTCCGGCAGAGTCCCAATTAAATCGGCCAGAACAGCCCCTGATTCCACCGAAGTCAACTGGTCTTTATCGCCAAGCAGAATCAGGCGTGCTGTTACGGGTAATGCGTCAACCAACTTACTCATCAAGGCAAGATCTATCATGGAAGCTTCATCAACGACCACCACATCATATGGCAACGGATTGGCTCTGTTATGCCGAAACTGTACCGAGTGTCTCCGGAAACCGAGCAGGCGGTGCAGAGTGGTGGCATTGACAGGAATGGCCTGGCGGATCTCTTCCGAAAAAGGCAGCGAATCGATGGCCCCGGCCACCGAGTGACGCAGTCGCATGGCGGCCTTGCCGGTGGGAGCGGCCAGAGCAATTCGTATTTGTGAACCCAGCAGGCTAAGCAGAATAGCAAGAATCCGTACAACTGTAGTGGTTTTCCCTGTACCGGGACCACCGGAAAGCAGCGTCAAGGCGCTGTTGGCAGCCAGTTCCGCTCCTCTGCGCTGCAGATTATCCTCCTTGCCGACGGGACCAAAGGCCAGCTCGAGACTTGGACCGCATGGCAACCGACCAACTTCCCTGCCGGCCAGCTCCATTATAGCTTGAGCCAGCCGATGTTCATAGTGGTAGTATCGGTGCAGATAGAGATTCCCGGCAAAAAGAACCAGCGGCGTCTTTTGCCCTGCTGATACCAGAGCAGTACGTTCCAGAATCCGCTCATCTTCCAGTCCCACGGCAAGACAACTGTTGCCGGCATCAATGGCGGCAACCAGGGCCCGGATCAGCTCCGCCAATCGGCCTTTATCGTGCTGCGGCAGACCCGATTTTTGCACCAGCATTGCGGCTAGATGAACGCCAAGCAGGTTTTCCTGTACATCAGTCATGGAGAATACTCTGTCGCTTCAGCAAAAGGGATAAGGTAGCGTTAGTCTATACATACGTTTCAGCAAACAATGCACAGATGTTCTCCAGGGTCGGCAGATCCGGTTTATGGAAATAGATACCTGCCGAACTATCCTGCATACCGCGCACAAAAAGATAGAAAACGCCGCCAAAATGGCGTTGATGATCATAATCCGGTACCACATTGCGGAGATGACGATGTAATACCACGGAGTACAACCACTTCTGCAAGCCATAATTATGCGAAGCCATTGCCGTGACCAACCTGTCACCTTGATACTCTTCCAACATATTTCCCAGGTTGTTGGTTTTATAATCTATGATATAAAAGGAGTCACCGTGTTGAAACAGAAGATCGATGAAACCCGTCAAAAAACCGCTGAATCGCTGCTCGGCCAGAGGCTTTACGGTCTTGTCGGCGGCGAGAATATCGTTAAGGCCTTGCGTATGGCCGTTTTTCAGATGAAAATAAAAGGCCATTTCCTTGAGGCATCTGCTCTGCGCCAGTTCGGCCAGCATAAAAGGGGTGTCCTTGTCTGCCGTACCGTCTGCCGCACCTTGTGGTAAAGGTGTGGTAACCACCGTCTTGAGCATATCCTCAAGGAGCTCAATATTAAGTTCAATCATATACTTGCGACAAATCCGCTCCAGTACCGGCCGGTGGCGTTGCGGAGTGCGCAGCTCGGCAAAGGGCAATTCTTCAAAAATATCGTGCACGACATTGCCGAAGCCTGCCCCGGAAGGAAGAGAGGCATATGCAATACCGCCGCATGCAGGCTCCGGTTCCACGGCTCCTGTGTGCAGGGAAGAGAGCAGCTGACTTCCTGTCGCCAATGCCGAATAACTGGTCATCTGCCAGTCGGTGTGGAACGATTTTCTTGTCAGCTTCCGGCAGGCAAGCTCCGTTTTTTCACGCCGGTGCAGGCCGGTATATTTTTCTTTCGATATTTCCATGTTCACCGGCAGATATGCAGTAACGTCTTGAACACAAAAATCCATCAGCCTGGTCTGCTGCTGCCGGAAATCGATCCTTCCATCCGGAAAGAGCAGGTACCCCAGACCGGAATCAAAGGAATCGGCCGGGCCATTGCCGCGTCCCGAAATGTCGCACCAGTACGTATAGCATCTATATTTTGCTCTGGTGACGGCCACATATACAAGCCGCATCTCCTCGGCCATCTCCTCGTTCACGGCCAACAGACGCCGTTGTTCGAATTGTGCCGATCCCAGATCAAGGACAATGCCATCGCCTTCATGACACTGTATGCGGTACTTCTCCTGCAGGGGCATTATGCGGCGGTACCAGAGAAACGGACAGAAAACTACAGGATATTCAAGCCCCTTACAACCATGCATAGTCACTATGCGGACAGCCTCTTCATCACTTTCCAGCCGGAGTTCATCCTCCCTGGCAGTGCTTTTCATCCTGCGCTGCAACCATTGCAGCAATTGCAGCGGGCCGTGGAACGTATCGGCCTCTTCTTCACGAAGAAGCTCGAGCAGATGCTCAATGTTGGCAATTTTCCGCTGACCATTCTCTTTACTCCCTAGAACACGAAAAACCTCCTCCTGCTCGAGAAAGTGTTTCATCATGACGAGCACACCCCTGCTCAACCATATCTCGGCATAGTTTTGGAATCTGGCCTGGTAGGCGTCAAAATCTGCGGCATCCTGCTGGATACGGTAGAGCTCGTCTCCACTCAAGCCAAGCCACGATACCGTCATGGCCTTTTTGAGCAGACCCATATCACCCGGTTCCGCAACGGCCCGCAGTATCTGGTAGAGTTGCAGACATTCTTCGGTACTGTAGACAGAAACCCTGCTTGAGATGACAGCCGGCAGACCTACCCGGCCAAGGCTGCGCCGGAATTCTTCGGCCTGACTGTTCTTGCGCACCAGAATGGCAATGTCTCCAGGTTGGAGAAGTCGAGCCTGATCCGGACAGCCCTGGTGAAGCATTACCCGGTTGTTCAGAAGAGAGACAATTTCCCGACAAACGGCCTCCATGATCACCGTCTGGGCCTTACCGGAACTCCATTGCCCGCTGGAACTGTCGGGGCACGGCGGCAGGCTGCAATACACCATATTGGCTCCGACCTCGCCATCCTGGGCAAGATAACCGTCTTCTTCCCGGCAAGCCGCCTCAACCGGAAGAAAATTCAGCATGGACGAATCAAAGAAAAAAGGATTGGGTCGCGATTGAAAAAGATGGTTGACCGCCTCTACCAGACCGGGATGAGAACGATAATTTCTTCTGAGAGTGAGATGATGCTCGGCCTTTTTCTTCGCCAGAAAAAAGGAATGAATATCTGCTCCCCGAAAACCGTAAATGGCCTGTTTGGGATCGCCGATCAGATAGAGAAAATGATCGCCTCCACCAAAAACCGTGTTGAATATGCCCCACTGCAGCCCGTCGGTATCCTGAAATTCATCTATCAAGGCGGCACTATAGCGCTGCCGCATCACCTGGAGCAGACTACCACCCGCCGTTACGGCCCGATGCAGACGAACGATAAGATCGTCATAGGACATGGCACTATGGTCATGCAGCCGCTTTTCCGTCTCATCAAGCAGATAATCGGCAAAAGTGCGCCTGATATGCAGCAGCAGAGCCTCACTTGCCTCACATAAAGCCGCTGCCTCATCTCCCGGCAGTGCCAGATCTGTAACAGCTTGTTCTTTAGCGGCCCCGCGAAGCTTGGCGCCGTTCAGAAGAGAGGGAAAAACCGTACTCTCCAACCAATGCAGATGTGGAGGCGGCAGAAAGCTCTGCTCTTTAAAATATTCAGCCAGAGATGCACTCCATTGGACAAAACTGTCGGAAAACTCTTTTTTTACTTTTCCTTCCGCGATCAACACCTGAAGGGACTGGAGCAGACTCTCTCCCTTTTCCCGCCACCAGCTAGCCATCGTGGTAAAGGCCCTGTCGAATCCGGCAAAAACCTGCGCTGCGGATCCTGCTTCCGGTTCAATCCGGCTGTAGTTCCCGGCAAGAGGGGCCACGGACAAGTAGAGATCGTCAGGAGTGGGAAAGCTGTCCAACACCACACCACAGTGACGTTGCGACAAAAAATAGACATTTTTTCGCCAGAAGTCTCGCGCCACCTCAAGACGAAGACTCTCCACATCGGGCTGCAGCTCCATCTCAAAAAGCTGCCCGCTCTCCAGTGCCAGTTCTTTCAACATTCTCTGGCAAAAGCCAT
Organism: uncultured Desulfopila sp.; assembly: GCA_964446655.1. Classification (GTDB taxonomy): domain Bacteria; phylum Desulfobacterota; class Desulfobulbia; order Desulfobulbales; family Desulfocapsaceae; genus Desulfopila_A. The sequence goes on along the minus strand of CAYUPL010000022.1, from coordinate 14,515 downwards.
GAATGGTGAAAACCGAGGCACGATCGATATCCAGCAGAGCCGTTTCAATTTTAAGAAGCGTTGCCGAGCAATCCACTACCCTATCCGCCCACTGCTGCAGGGTCTGATCCGTGGAGCCGGTCGAACCGGTAAGCAGGTCGCGCGCCTCTGTCAATCGCCGACGGATTCGTTCGGCCAGCTCTTCGGTCGCAGCACGGGTGAAGGTGACCAGAAGAATATCCTCAATCTTCAGGGAAAACTCGGTAACAAGCCGCAGGACCAGCATGGCGATGGCATAGGTTTTTCCTGTACCCGCACTGGCTTCGATCAGATTGACCGACCGGTGGAGTCTGCTTGCAGTCGCATCAAAAATCCGCACTTCAGTATTCATGACAAACCACTCCAGAGAGGACAGAGGAGCTGCTCGCTCAAGGCAACAAAATTCTGATCGAGAACCGTTTGTATTTCGCTCTTGCCATACAGAAGTGACCATGCCGGTTCATATCCGTTTTCCATACTGATTGTGAAGGCATCCATGGCCTTCTGTAGAGGAGATATCCTGGCACGGCCGCTTCGCTGTTGCCGGCAATAGACCATTGCCGGTTCGAGCAGAAGTTTACACGGTTCCTGCCTGCCCCGCAGATACACCTCTATCATTTCTCTCAAGCCGGGCCCCGGCAACTCTTCAGGACCAAAGGCAACACGCCTGTCTTTCATGATGATCTTTGTTGCATTAATGCCGCATAGGGCACCAATACGATGACGGAGCCAGCCGCCGAGGAGGTCTTTGCCGCGTAGATCTCCATAACGTGCCGACATGAAACCGCCCTCATATCTATTACCCAGCATACCGCCCAGATGATAGGGGCCGACTCTCAGATCCACCACTACATCAGGCAGCCTCTCCCCCATCTGTTCATCTTCAATTCGGGCGACAAATCGAGCCATTTCTTTTCGTTTCTCCTCAAAAAACAGCTCACCCGGAGTTCCAAGCGGCCAGAGGCCATCGGATCGCAATCGTTTTTGCAGCTGCAAGGCTTCTTTTGCTGTGTCCATTTTGGCGAATATCATCTGATTGACACCATATTTCTGCAATCCTGACGATTGAAAGACCTCGCTCTCCTCCGGATCTTCTCTGTCTGCTTCTAAAGAAACCTCCAGGCACTGCTGAATGAAATAGAGTTGCGGATGTCTGTAAAACCGGAAAAGATCGTCCACTTCAATAGACTGGCAGTCGACCGCCTCAAGGCGTCCACTCCACCATTGGTGCTCCTGCTCTTCTCTTCGCCGGGCCATGGCGACCAACAGGTCCTGCTCACTGTAGCTGTACAGCTTGTCGCTACCGTTAAAATATCGAGCACTGAAGCTATGCAGGGGATGTTTTTCGACTCGAGCAGAGACCCCATCATACTTCTCCACCACTTCCAGCAGCTCTGTCACAACCACGGATGGCGGCAAAACATCATTATTATGCAGAGACTGTCCTATATAGCTTATATAGAGCGACTGCCGGGCCGACAGCAGCACCTCAAGAAACTGATAGCGGTCATCGGTCCGCAGTGACCGGTCACCAGGCAGAGGTTTGCTGCGCAACAGATCAAAGGTGGTAATCGGATCGGCGGCCGGGAAAACACCGTAATTCATACCGATAAGACAGATAGCCTTGAATGGTATGGAGCGCATGGGCAGCATGGAGCAGAAAGTGAGCCGGCCCTTGAGAAAGCCGCTTGCCGACCGGGATTCCCTGGAAGAGTTTTGCAGCCATTGGCGTACAACCTCAAACGAAACAGTACCATCATGAAACTCGCCGTATTGAGCCGGCTGCCGCAGGATCTCATAAAATTCCTGCAGAGTCCGATCTTCCCCATGACCAAAAAGCCGTCCGGCAAAATCCTGTAGTAGAACAGACCACTGTTCCAGCCGACGCCCATTACTGAAACTGTCGCGAGCCTCCTCCAGAAGGGCTATAAAAGCACACAGACCGCCGAGAATGTTGGCTGCACCACCTTCGATATCACTGTAAGGCAAAACGCCTGCCACCTCTTCTTCAACATCTATGGCACAGCCCATCAGCAGCCGTTCGAGGCCTTCCTGCCAGCTGTTTTCCGAAAAGCGGAGACCTTCGGTTTTTCTCGAGCCGGACGACAATCCCCAACGGATGCCGGCACCGACCACCCAATTACGCAACCGATCAAAATCACTGGGAAAGATATCAAATTGCGAAGAGATCTCCTTCTTCTCCAGCAGATCAAGGAGCTCAGACCAACCGAAACGACCGCTAAAAATCTCCAAAAATTCTACAAAGACGGATAAATATCTGTTTCTTCGCGATAAGCTTCGGTCGGCAATGGAATGCCGGATATCGCCGAATACCGCCGAAATGTAGGGAGCATACTGCTGTATATCCGGAGCCATTACCACTATATCGCACAACTGCAGCTCATTGTCGCAATCCAGCATATGGAGAATATGATCCCTGAGGACATCAAGCTCACGTTTTTTTGAATGGCAGGAGACAAAACGCAGGGAAGCATCAGAAGCGGTTTTGCCGGCACCGGTTGCGGTTTCCCTCCCGCCGCCTCTCTCAGAGAGGCCACCGTTCAACAGACCGGCCTGCAACTGTTGCAGCAGGGTGCCCTGCCCGCTTTCCATGGGATCTTCATAGCTTACAAACTCTTTTTCAATAACCATTTTTTCAAGAAGCAGCTCCTGAAAATCCCTGCCCTGCTTTCCCAAAGAAGCGAGCAGGGGATGATGTCCTGTGATCTCCAGCGGCATGGCGCTTAAATCCTGCCGACGATCCATGTCACCCCAATAGGTGCGGCAGGGACTGAGAAGAAAGAGATGAACATCGCAATGGCGGGCCAGTCCGCTGAGACAGTCAAGAAAAAACGGCGGCAGAATATGAATGCCAAAGACGGAAATACGTCTTGGCAAAGAGGACAGAGTGGTCTTTTTGGGGTCGGCCTCATGTAAAACAGCAGCTACTTTCTGCAGCAGTTCTCCTCTATGCCGGCCGACCGATTCGGCAGAGGTCAAACGTTTCCATAATTGCATTTGCCAGATTTCGGCACTGTTGTTGGTCACCGTCTGTCCATCTTGCCAGGCCCGCAGCATGTCAGGACGCATCAACTGGTACTGATCGAAAATATGGGCCAACCGGCCGGCCAGCTGAAACCGTTTCAACTCGGCCTGCTCCCCCTGAAGGTATGGATGCAGAGGATGACGGTTTTCGGTATCAATCTGACGCAGCTCATTCTCCAGACGCCAGCACAGGGTACTCCGCTCATAGCCGTCCGGCGTAATCTCCAGACCGAGTCTGCCGGCTATATCCTGCAGGAAAGTGACAGGCAGGAGAAAACGATAGTTGCACCAGGCCGTAAAATGGATGGCCATGAACTGCGAAATCATCCTCTCCATGCCCTGGCTCTGCATAAGGATATATTCCCTCTCAAAGACTGAGTCGGGAGGAAGGGTCTCTATCAGCTTGGCCATATGCATCAAGAGATTTTCCGTTCTGTTTGAGGCGTGGAGGTAAAACATGATCACTCCTTACTGCCCGGGTCTGCCGGACGTATGTCGTCGTAAAATTCTCTCTCCTGTTTTGCTGTCTGCTTTAACGGTCGACAGGATCATGATATACTGACACCGGCATGCTCATAAATACCATATAAAAGCCCGGTCATGATACCAATGGCAAAAAAAATTCTCAGCCTTCTATCCCATGGCATTTTCCGGCCATTTGCCATATATTGTAGAAATGCGACGATTATGATTGTAATACCAATTACAAGCGGCATAGTCCGCAACATATGTAAGAATGTGTTTTTTAGAATTTCAGTTAGGGTCTCTCCCCTGCCAAGATTAAACACAAGATAGAGCACACCACTTATAAAAAATGTTATTTTTTCTTTTATGGGATTCATATGCAAACACTCGAAACTCTGTATTTTCCTGATACAACTATTTTTTCCGACAGCCAGCTGCCTCTCTTTCTCTTTTTTTCCAGAGTGAACATCGCTCAGCTCCTGGAAAAGCAAGATGCACCTTCAAGACGACTCCAGGATACTTTCATGGATAGTAAATTCTGTCAAGGACTTACTCTTCATCCTCTGGCAAGTGACAAAGAGCGCTTTCTCTATTTAATAAACGATATCAAAAATAGAAAGGATGATTATGCGGCACAGCTCAGCAACATAACCCTGGCATCCCTGTCGGAGCACACGACCAACAAAAATGAAAGTGGCCACCAGATACTCTCTTCGCTGCTTGGGCGCCGCGACACTGACAGCGACTCAGAAAAAAGAAAGACCCTCTGGCAGGCCAGACTGGTTCTTGCAATTGCCGAGATTCTTGATGGTGAAGAAGAAGATTTGGCTCGCCAATTGACCCTCTTGGAAGACAGTGAAACGGATATTTTTAACAGCTTGAAGGGAGGCGATGACGATACGGAGATTGCTTCACTTAAAGATGATCTCGGCAGAATAACAGCAAAACTGGACAGACCCCGGGTTGAGTCCGTCCGGAAACGGTTGAAAGCCTGGTTTCGATTCACACAAGACGCGGCCCTGCCGCCTTGCCCGGTCTGGTCCACAAGCAGAGAAGAGGTCGCCGATATTCTTTTTGAGAACCACGAAAAACAATTCAACCGATTGCCTGAGCATATAACCGACATCCTGCTGCCGGCCCGCCTTAGCGCTGTTGATGATGCTATTGAAAAAGAAATTGAGTCGTTTCAATATGCAGGACGTCGGCAGCTCAATACATTTTATGCCGCACTACAGAGCAGTTCCACTCGGCTCAGAGAGCAACAGGACTATCTGGAAGCCGTTGCAGAATGGCAAAAATTACTCGATGGCCACTATCCTGCCACTCAAATGGGCAGAAAGTCGGCCTCTTTCTATCGTTTTGAAAAAGCGCTTCCCCGGTTTTCCGGCATCAAGGACGCCGAATCCATCGCCGGGCCGCTGCTGCTGGCCGTTATTCCTTCACATAAATGGTAACACCGGCAATGGCATGGAGGGATGGAGGTAGCCGGCATGCCCTTCCGCCTGGAGAGCCGGAAAAGCATGCCGACGATTGGGAGCAAGGAAAGTCCTAGTTGACAGTTACAAACACTTTGCCAAGCGCATTGCAGACCGGACATTTCTCAGGACGAGCACCCAGCTCAATATAACCGCAGATCGGGCAGAGATAAAATTCGGTGACATCCATATCAACGCCTTTTTTGACCGCCTCAAGTGCCTTGCTATAGATGTTGGCATGCACCTCTTCGGCATCGAGAGCAAATTTAAACATAATTTTGGCCGAGTGGTCCTCTGCTATAGCCTGCTCCGCCATTGGTGGATACATATTGGTGAATTCATCCGTTTCACCGTTAATTGCCGCCTGGAGATTGTCCGCCGTAGAAGCTATCATATCAAGTGCTTTCAGATGTCCTTCCGCATGAATGCGCTCCGCTTCAGCCGTGGTCTTGAAAAGCTTAGCGATGTTCTTGAAGCCTTCTTTCTCTGCTTTCTTGGCAAATGCCCGGTATTTCTGATTAGCCTGGCTTTCCCCTGCAAATGCTTCTTTCAGATTGTCTGTGGTTGATGCCATTTTTATTCTCCATAGTGGTATGATTATTTGAATATCCTCTGGGCCATAATGCAACAATGCTGTGAATATACCTGATCATATCAAAAATGCAATAAAAAGAATCATTCCTGATAGGGAATGATTCTTTTTAGTCCTTCTTAACGAAAAAACATGCCTAAATGATTGATTTTATTACATATTAAACATATACTTCACGTATAAACAAAGTGGAGAGGCATCTCATTACTTTTCATTCATCGCAGCAGGTATATGGATTGATAGTCAACACAGGGCATGGTGCCGACTTGACAACCTTATCGGCAACACTGCCAAACATGATTCTTTCCAATCCTTTGTAGCCATGCGTTCCCATGATAATCATATCCGCTTTTTCTTCCGCGGCATATTCAACGATTTTCTCGGAGACATCGCCGACCAGAACTTTCTTTACAATGCTGATGCCGGCCTTCTCAAAATAGCTGCTGTGGTCGCGACAAAACGACTCCATCTGTTCCTCGGCGCCCACGAACAGTTCGTGTTCAATATTAGGAACATTCATTTGCGGAACAAAGAAGCCGGAATAGTCCTCAAAATTCTGCACAATGAAGATTACATGAAGTTCGGCTCCAAAAGTTCCGGTAACATAGGCTGCTGATTCAACCACCAACCCGGCGTTATCGGAAAAATCGATCGGGGTTACTACCTTTTTTATCGGACTCATTTTTTTCATAATAGCTCCCTTGTTTTAAGGTTTGGGCAGAACAACGATATCAGTTCCATCCCTTTGGGGACGGAGCCATAAAGAGACATACTTCAGTATAATAATGTTCTCACACCAGACTCTTAATTGCAAGAAATTATGCAGGAATTACCCAATCGGCAGGCCAGCTGCTCAGGAGCGCAGCTCCTCCGACAAACTCTGCTCCAGGAAATTTTACCTGCCGCCCCTACCTTCTATAAACGCTGTATGATATACAAATATGTCGGCAGACGACTCTGCAGTTTCAAGCGGTTAAAGGCAAAAAGAAGCTCACGGGACGGTGTACCGAACTGTAGAGGAGAGAGGTAGAGGGCTCCCTTGACCCTGTTACGGGAAATGGAGTCACGGCTCAGATGGAGAAAGCGGGCATAGTGCCGCGGCGGCAAAGATTCATCCATCAGGAAATTACCACTGATCTCGATATTGTGGTACCTGTCATTAACATCAAGCATCCGCTGAAAGGCCTCTTCTACCCTGGAGGCGGCAACGGGTTTGCCAAGAAGATCAAGGGTCTGCTGGTCGGCCGACTCCAGGCCAAGGTTGATGTAGACATATACCGGCAACCGCTGCAGCTCCCTGAAAAGAGCTTCTTCACTGCCAAGAAATGAATCGACACTGCCAAAGAGAAAAACATGAGCGCCATGCATATAGGACCGGCCAAAGCCCAGTTTCTCATAGGCGGATTCTACACTGTAGAGCAGCATTGCCGTACTGCAGCACAGGGCATCATGTTCACCGAGAAAAATGGAATTGTAGTTCGGCAGGTTTGCACCATACAGTTCCCGCAACTGACTGAGCTGAAAATCTATTTCCGGCTTCTCTCTCAGGCGTAGAACCTTGCTGTTTTTCACCTTGCAGAATCGGCATTTATAGAGGCAGCCGGTGGAAATACTCAACGGAATGACATCATAGTCAACATGCCTGGCATCCGGCGGCAGCACCGTCACCCTGCCGTCGCCAATCTGAAAAAGCCGTCGTGCTTTCTCCGCCAGCACCGCGGGATCGTTAGCCACCACCTTCTCCAAAAACACCGCCACCTCAGCGGGAACATCGCTCATCGACCGGTACAGTTGCACAAGCCGTTCATGCCATCCATTGATGACCCAGCGGACGTGTTCTGTTGCGAAGGGTGTTCCCCCTATAAGGGCGTTGGTGGGGTATTGCAGGTTGGGCAGATAATATTCACCGATAGCCTCAAAGACCCCGGTATATCCGCCGGTGGAATAATAAATCCAATCGTTGCCGACACTTCTTTTGAGCCATTCCTGCCGATCCGGCCAGCGAGGTCCCTTGCCTCTGGCGAAGAGTATCTCCCCGGCAGAATTGAAATGATAAATGGCCTGTGCCGTGACTATTTCGTTATAACGGCCATAGCGAAGAGGATAGCTGGCCTTGGTATATCGCGCCACACCCGCTTTTTCCAAATTAACGGTAACACCGTTCTGTGAAAATGACCTGGCCATTACAATCGCTTTTCCCCCCATGCGAATCGATAGAAGACATTTGCAATACGCACGACATACCGCAAAAACGATCCAAAGCTACCTCGTTACAGGGGTTATGTCCAGCAAGAAGAAGAGACGCAGGCTAGACACTACGCCGACAACCCGGCAATTGCTCTGTTATAAAGCACTTCAGCCTCATAGCTGCTGCGTACCGAAGGCCCCGAGGCAACACCGGCAAAACCTCGCTGAAGTGCGATTGCACCAAGTTCATCAAAAACCTGCGGCGTAATAAAATCAACAATGGCAAGATGATGTTTTGATGGCTGGAGATACTGGCCCATGGTGAGAATATCACACCGGGCTTGCAGCAGATCGTCCATCACGGCAAGAAGCTCTGCCCTGCTCTCCCCCAGCCCAAGCATTATGCCGCTTTTACTGACCATATCGGGATCGATCTTTTTGACTTCAGCGAGAAGATCTATGGAACGGCGATAGAGCGCCTCCGGGCGCACCGTAGGGTAAAGACGTGGAACTGTTTCAATATTATGATTGAGAACATCGGGTTTTGCCCCGATAATCTCCCGCAGAGCGTCCCGGTTTCCCTGGAGATCAGGTATGAGAATCTCGACCAGTGTGCCTGGAGACCGGCGCCGAATTTCATTGATGGTTGCAACAAAATGCGAAGCGCCGCCATCGTCAAGATCGTCCCTGGTTACCGAAGTGACGACACTATATTGCAGCTGCAGAGCCTTAACAGCTGCTCCTACCCGGGCGGGTTCATCCGGATCAGGCGGTCTGTCGGGGCCATGAGAGACCGCACAGAAGGTACAATTGCGTGAACATTTATCACCAAGAATCATGAAGGTGGCTGTTCCCCTGGAATAACATTCAAACTGATTGGGGCATTGCGCTTCCTGACAGACTGTTGTCAGACAGCCATGGCGCAACTGTTTGCGCATCTCTTCATATTGTGGTCCCACGGGCAATTTTCGTCTCAACCATGGCGGTTTACCGACCTTGATGGGGTGTTCCCGCTCTGTCTGCTTCATTGCCCCTCCTCCATAACACCACCAAAATAATGGTTCAGGTAACCATGCATACTTTTTTTAACTTCTGCCACTGCAACTGTTCCGTTCTTTTCAATTTGAAGAGATGTCACGCCGACCCCGGTCAGCCCGCAGGGCTTAATCCAGGAAAACGGCTCCATGGCAAGATTAACATTCAGAGCCAATCCATGAAAACTGATACCATGGCGCACACGTATACCAACGCTGCCCAGCTTGTTGTTTCCCACCCAGACCCCTCTGTTGCGCTGATCACGCACTGCCGTCACTTTAAAATCAGAGGCAGTGCGAATCATTACCTCTTCAAGAGTTTCTACGAAAGCGGCCACGGACAGATTGCGACGCCGCAGGTTGACCACGGGATACACCACCACCTGACCGGGACCATGGTAGGTGATATTTCCGCCTCGTTCACATTCGATGATATCGATGCCATTATCGGCAATTTCCTCTCTGCTCTTCAACAAAGAGGAGAGCGTACCGCTTTTTCCCACAGTGTAAACCGGAGGGTGCTCCGTCATGTACACATATTCATCACCACTGCCGTGCAGCTGATTGGCAACACAGCGCAACTGCATGGCATGCACCTCCATATAATCCATGACCCCCAGGTCTTCAATTCGGGCAATCATTTCAGCCGCGCAGGCAGGGGTTTCTGGCGGCCTGGGTTTCGTCGAGACGTTTCACCTTGAACCGGCTGGGAGAAGCCCTGAGGAGGTCTGGGTTTTCTTCTGCTTCCTTGACGACATTCTTGAACACTTCGACAAAAAGGTCAAGATCCTCCAGGCATTCAGTTTCCGTCGGCTCAATCATGATGGCGCCACTGACCACCAGCGGGAAATAGATGGTTGGCGGATGGTAACCGCAGTCCATCAGCCTCTTGGCCATGTCGAGCGTACTGACCTTTTTGCTCTGCTGCAGTTTATCGGTAAAAACCACTTCATGCATGCATGGCCTGTTATAGGGCAGGTGAAGATGGCCCTTAAGACATTCCTTGACATAGCAGGCATTTAAAACGGCATATTGACTGGCCTTTTTCAGATTCTCAGCCCCCATACTCAGGATATAGCTATAGGCTCTGACGAGGACACAGAAATTGCCGAAAAAGGCGTGAATCCTGCCGATGCTGTCCGGCCGGTCATGCTCCAGCAAGTAAGCAGTACCATCATAGGCAATCCGCGGTACCGGCAGAAATTTCTCCAGCTCCGCCGTCACACAGACCGGCCCGGCCCCCGGCCCGCCACCACCATGTGGTGTGGAAAAGGTCTTATGGAGATTAAGGTGCAGTACATCGACACCACATTTTTTCAAATCAACAATCCCCATGATGGCATTCATATTGGCGCCATCACAATAAACCAGACCACCTTTTTCATGGACCAGAGCGGCTATCTCCCGGATATTTTCCTCAAAGAGACCCAGCGTATTAGGGTTGGTTATCATGATACCCGCAGTTTCCTCGTCCATCAGGTCCTTGATATCAGCTGCCTCAAGAATGCCGCGTCGGCCGGAGACAACCTTCACCGGCCGGTAACCGCACAAAGCCGCACTGGCCGGATTGGTGCCGTGAGCCGTGTCGGGAATAAGGATCTTGGTTCTTTCACTGCCCTTGCTGCGATGATAGGCCGCAAAAACCAGCATACCGGCCAACTCGCCATGGGCTCCGGCGGCAGGCTGCAGGGACACGGCGTCCATACCGGTGATGGCGGCCAGATGACGTTGCAGCTCGTGCATCAGTTTCAGCATGCCCTGACACTGCTCTTCCGGCAGCAGGGGATGCGCTGCCCCGATACCGGGGGCGGCCGCCTGTTTCTCATTGGTTTTGGGATTGTACTTCATGGTGCATGATCCCAGAGGATACATACCGGTATCCACACCAAAATTCCATTGCGACAGTCTGGTATAATGCCGCACGACATCGATCTCACTGAGATCGGGAAAATCCGGACCATCTCCGACAAGCTCATCCGGCAATGCCGCTGACGGCACATCGCTCTCCGGAATACTCATGCCGTTTCTGCCTTTCTTTCCCTTCTCCCAGAGAAGCGGTTCCTGCAGGATCAACCCACTGGCGCCAGGTGCGTTTTTCATTTTCGTACCTCCTTTACTACTCGGTCAATCATCGCCTTCGGTGTTGTTTCCGTAATACAGAACAAATACCTTCCCTGCAGTTCAGGGTAATACCTGCCGAGCTCGAGACCTGCAACAATTTTTTCCTGCAGCAGAGCCTGGTGAGCGTCACTGAAATCGGTGGGAAACCGCACCACAAATTCATTAAAAGTCGGTGCGGCAAACAGCTCAGCGCCTGCCTCCACCAGCCGGTCTTTCATATAGGCAGCCTTATCATAATTGAGGCGAGCCAGTTTCTTAATGCCGCTTCCACCGAGGGCGGCCATATAAATGGCCGCGGTAATGGTATTAATTCCCTGGTTCGAACAGATATTGGAGGTGGCTTTTTCCCGGCGTATATGCTGCTCTCTGGTGGCAAGCGTCAAGACAAAGCCGCGTTTGCCGTCACGATCAACGGTTTCGCCCACCAGACGACCAGGTATATTGCGAACAAACTGCTCTTTGCAGCCAAACATCCCCAGGCCCGGGCCACCAAAAGAACGGGTAATACCAAAGCTCTGCCCCTCACCGCAGACAATATCAGCCCCCTGACTACCGGGATTCTTAAATAGTCCAAAGGCCAGTGGTTCGGTGAATCCGGCAACCAGAAGCGCGTCCTGCTCATGAATCAAGGCGGCGGCGCCCTGCAGATCCTCCAGCACCCCAAAAAAATTTGGCGACTGGATGGCCACACCAGCCAGATCGTCAATATCAGCGAGTCCACTCAGATCAGTGCGCCCATCCGCCAGATACGGCAGCTCCACCACTTCGAAACCGGTTGGACGAAAATAGGCGGCCACCACATCCCGATAATGCGGGTGCACCGCTCGCGACACCGCCACTTTCGTCTTTTTCCGGCTGAGGCGCAGTGCCATGAGCAGCCCCTCCGCCAGCGCCGAGGCCCCGTCATACATGGACGCATTGGCAACATCCACCCCAAGAAGCCTGGCTGTCAGGGTCTGATACTCAAAAACGCCCTGTAGGGTTCCCTGGGCCATCTCCGGCTGATAGGGCGTGTATGCCGTCAGAAATTCAGAACGACCTGCCAGACCGGCAATGATAGATGGTATGTTATGATGATAGCTGCCGGCACCGACAAGAACAGCATACTCCGGCCCGACAGCCATCATGGACCGTATCTCTTCCATATGGGCGTCAAGCTCCCATTCCGTATGAGGAGGAGGCAGAGCCATGGCCGCATCATGCCTGCAGTCTTGCGGAACAGTTGGAAATAACTCTTCAAAGTTCTTCACTCCGATCCGAGCCATCATTGTCTGAATGTCTTCTTCTGTATGGGGAAGATAACGCATTATGGAGCCTCCACTTTACGGTTCACAGGGTATTAAATGGGAAAAGCCGCCTATTCTCCCTCCAGTAGTTTAAAATAGGCATCACGATCAAGAAGATCCTCGAGTTCTTCCGGATCGTCCGGCTTGATCTGAATAATCCAGGCGCCATAGGGATCTTTGTTAATCTGCTCCGGGGCATCGTCCAGATCTTCGTTTACCGCTACAATTTCACCACTCACCGGGATATACAGTTCCGATACCGCCTTAACCGATTCCAGGGTACCGAACTCCTCACCGGCACCAAAACTGTCACCCTCTTCAGGCATTTCCACAAAAACGATATCACCCAATTGATCCTGGGCATAATCGCTGATCCCCACCAGCACTACATCACCATCCAACTTGGCCCATTCATGATCTTTGGTATAGAGTACATCATCCGGCAATTTTATTTCGTCGAGCTCTTTCATACTCCGTCTCCTCCATTACGTGTGAACCATCTCTCTCATTGGGCGCCTGGCCGTCCGGTCAGGCCTGATATCCAGCCGAATTTCAATCGGTATCTTCCTCTTGCCGTCCGTCAAAAACAATTTATCGCCCGGGTTGAAGTGTTGCGAAACAAGAACAAAACCGCAGCATAATCCTCTTGCCTTGAAGTCCTCCGGCCTGCCGGCTGCAGTTGGGGTGGCGATAGACACAATCCGATCATCTATACGGCCTATGGCCATGTCGGTGGCACAGGTAAGAATTCTGCCGACGGTACGGTCACTGCCGTCGAGAACTGCCGTATCAGGTCCGGGCACGATCTTGCGCGGATCAAAACCGGCAAATGGATAGGTATATGCAGCTGTCTCGATTTGCTGCAGAGCTTGTGCTCCGATAAATCGTTTCGTAAAAGTACCCCGTTCATCCAGTGGAAGGGCAAACTGCCATGGATTGGCCTGAAACGGCCAGTCACCAATGTCCTGATGCGAAAGCGGCAGTACCGCTCCCGCGCGAAGAGAGTCCCGGGATGCCAGTCCACAGGCACATATTCTTTCGCCGCCTTCCTGCAGCAGTACACTCCACACCTTTTCAAGGTGCCGGGGTTCCAGAAAAATTTCAAACCCGAACTCACCGGTATAGCCGGTTCTGGAGAGTAGAATTGGAGTGCTGTCCGCCAGCAGAACGCTTTTGGACTGAGACAGATCGAACCATCCCTTGGTAGAGAAATAGGGCAGTGCCGTAAAAACCCCGGCTGGATCCTGTAGAAGCCCCCCCAGAATCCTCGCTGACGCAGGCCCCTGGATATCTATCTTACCGAGTTGATCGGAGAGATCGGTAATTTCTACCGCGGCGGCCAGGGGAAACTGCTGCAGATGGTCAACAATTTTTTCGCCCATTCCGGCATTTACTACCACCATATACAGCGAATCGGCCTGCCTGGTAACAATAGCATCGTCGATGACATGGCCACGTTCGTCAAGAAAGACGCCATAAACGGATCTGCCTTGAACAAGTGGAGTTTTCTTTACGCCGAGACATCTGTCAAGGTCTTTTGAAAAGGCATGCTGCAAAAGCTGATGAGCACCATCTCCCTGTACCAGAACAACTGCCATATGACTGGTATCGAAGAGACCGGCATATTCGATCACGCTGATATGCTCACTTCTGGCCCCTTGTGGATACCAGAGAGGCATGGAGTATGAACCGAATTCAGCCATATTGGCGCCGTTATCAATATGCCATTGATACAGTGGTGTTTTCTTCATGGAATCACCCTCGCTTGATGAGAAGCAAAGTACCACCATGAATCCGGTCGACAGTCCGACAGAGGAAGAGTGCCGCCTCAGAGAACCAGTGGTACTTTCAGATTAAAGCTCTTGTAAACTACAAATGTTTCAACGGAACGCACATTTTCAATTGCCGAAACCTCCTGGGTGTAAAACTCCAGCATGCCGAATTGCTTCTTCAGCATCACCGTCACAATAAGATCGAAGCGACCGGTAACCACGCAGACAGAGATAACCCCTCGCAGAGTGCTGAATTCTTCCGCTTTTTTGACTAGATCCATGTCCTTCAATTTGACCCCGATCAGAATCACATACTTATCCGGCAACGAATCGGGATTGATAAGACCCGCAATTTCCAACACCCCCTCGTCCTGCAGTTTCTTCACCCTGGAACGGATTGTCCCTTCGGAAACATTCAGGTCATCAGCTATCTTTTTAAAAGCGACCCGGCCATCGCGAAGATGTCGGATAATTGCAATATTTGTTTCGTCAAATTTCATTTTGCCCTAACCTTTTTATT
>CAYUPL010000021.1:1264-53344 GCA_964446655.1 uncultured Desulfopila sp. | reverse complement strand
TCAACATCAGGATGGGCGTCCATTATCCTCTGCGCCCCTTCCGGAGCTGCCACAAGAAAAAGACCTTTGATATTTTTACAGCCTGCTTTTTTCAGGGTTTCAATGGTGGCCAGCAGGGTGCCACCCGTTGCCAGCATGGGATCAAGAATAAGCGCAATCCGCTTTTCCATCTCGCTGGCCGTCTTGACATAGTATTCCACAGGCTGCAGGGTCTCTTCATCTCTGTAGTACCCGACAACACTGACCTTGGCCGAGGGAATAAGATCTATCACACCATTCATCATGCCCAGTCCGGCACGCAGGATAGGCACAATAGTTATTTTCTTTCCTTTAATCTTTCTGACCTCCACCGGACCGGCCCATCCCTGTATTATTTTTCTCTCTGTGGGCAGATCCTTGGCCGCCTCATAGGTCAGCAGCCGTGCCACCTCCGAGGAGAGATCCCGAAAATCCTTGGTGGAGATATCTTTTTCCCGCATCAAGCCGAGTTTATGATTTATCAGTGGATGATCGACCACATGTACACTCATACTTGTCTCCCTTTTTGTAGTGATTTCGCCATACCGAGACGCAACTTTCCCTTAAGGATGGCGCCGCGCGCATTCTGGAGGCGGGTATTCATGCCCTGGAAATCATTTTCCTGTTTTTCAGTGAAAGTGTATTGCTGTTCACCAAGGTGTATATCTGTTGAGCAAGTATTAAATATAGACAAAAATTGCAAGGCTTTTCACCTGATAATAAATATGGTGAGAAGCAGCGCCTTGCCGCAAAGCAAGGTGAAGATGTGGTCATCGGCATCACCTTTTACCCCAAATTTCCTGCATAACCTTGTCTCCTTTTCCTCGGACAGCAAAGAAAATTTGCACTCTCGCCAAAGAACATTATCGTTTGAAAAAATGAAGTGTTTACACTGCAGGCAGCTGAAATGATAGAAGATAGGGCATTACAGTATCCCACACATTGAAGAGACACACTGTCCAGCCGGGCAGTAAAGATACCATCGTCACTGATCGAGAGTTTTGCCTGGCACTACTCTCACAACAGAGGGGACGGCCTTGAAAAAGAACAGTCAGTCATCTGAGAATGCAAGTCCCAGCCATTATGTCGGCATAGGCGCTTCTGCAGGAGGTCTTGAGGCTATTGAAAAATTTATCACCAATATGCCTTCGCAGAACAGCCTCGCCGTTATCATAGTTCAGCATCTTTCTCCCGACTATAAAAGTCTGATGGTGGAGTTACTGACCAAAAAAACCGACATGCCTGTTCATCGTGCCGAAGAAGGTATGGAGGTCTGTGCCGGCAACATCTATCTCATCCCCCCCAAAAAGAATCTGACGATCTTCCACGGAAAACTGCTCCTCAAAGACAAGTCTCCCCAGGAAGGTATCAATCTGCCCATCGATATTTTCCTCCAGTCACTCGCCCAAGACCAGGCAGAAAAGGCCATTGCCGTCATTCTGTCGGGGACCGGCAGTGACGGTACCAGGGGGGTGCGCGCCGTCAAGGAAAATAACGGTATGGTTATGGTGCAGGATGAAAGCAGCGCCAAATTTGACGGTATGCCGAGGGCCGCCATTTCAACAGGTACTGCCGACTATATTCTGACACCGGAAAAAATGCCCGACCAGCTCCTCTCCTATGTCGCTCACCCCTACATCTCCGGTAAAAAGCTTTCGGCGGCCCTGCTTGACGACGTTGACTCCTTAACCCGTCTTTTCGCCACGGTCCGAGCCAAGACCAAGGCGGATTTTACCCATTATAAGCCAAGCACCATAAGCAGGCGGATAGAAAGGCGCATGACGGTCAACCAGATTAGCGACTTCGATGAATATGTGCGTTATCTCAGCAACTTTCCAGGCGAGGTAATGGCGCTCTATCGCGAGATGCTTATCGGCGTTACCAGTTTTTTCCGCGATAAAGAGGCCATGGAGGAACTGCGGACAACGATTCTCCCGATGCTTCTAAAACGCGTCCAGGACCGGGAAATCCGGTGCTGGGTTGCCGGCTGCTCCACCGGAGAAGAGCCCTATACCCTGGCCATCATATTCAAGGAGTTGATGGAAGAACATAAAGTCAGCCGTGATATCAAAATATTTGCCACCGACATTGACCGCGAGGCCATCATTAAGGCCGGCAGCGGCATTTACCCGGAATCTATTGCCGCCGACCTGCCTCAACCACTGCTCAGTAAATATTTTTATCATAAAGGGGATTCCTTTCATATAACCAGAATGATCCGCGAGATGGTCGTGTTCGCCCAGCACAACCTGGTCAACGACCCGCCTTTCACGAATATTGACCTGATATCCTGCAGAAATCTACTGATATATTTGCAGCCCGTCCTGCAGTCCAAAGCACTTGCCATGTTTAATTTTTCCCTCAACTCCCATGGTATTCTTTTTCTGGGAAAAAGCGAAACCACCGGCGAGATGAGCGATTATTTCAAACCGCTGCACCAACAGTTCAGAATATATCAGTCGCGCGGCAGGCATTATCCAACCCCGGGTAATTTACAGATTTCCAAGAAAGAGAGCGGCGACACCAACGAACCGGCCTTTGTCGTGCGCCGGGCCAACCGCCGGGAAGGAGACCGGGAATCCAATATTATCAAGGCCTTTCTCCATCTGGTTTCCGAGCGTTATGTCCCTCTTTCCGTCATTGTCGATGAGCATCTCGACATCCAGCAGATTCAGGGTGACACTTCCGGTTATTTTCGCATCCCTTCCGGACCTGTGGCGTACAATATTTCCAAACTCGCCGTCCGCGAATTGGCCATTCCACTGGCAACGGGAATTCAGAAGGTCTTTCGCACCGGCGAAGAGGTGACCTACAGCAATATTCATGTGAAGAACGGTCACCACAACAAAGCCATACGTCTCTATATACGTCCCCTGCCGCTTGACAAAGGCATGGAAAATATGGTGGTTGTCTTTCTCGAGGAAATGACGACAGCCCCGGTATCCGCCTCAAAAAGTGAGCCGATCTACGATGTTGACCAGGAAACACGACGGCGCATTGACGATCTTGAGCAGGAACTCCAATTTGCCAGGGAAAATTTGCAGGCCACCATTGAAGAGCTGGAGACCTCCAACGAAGAGCTGCAGGCCACCAACGAGGAACTGCTTTCCAGCAACGAAGAACTGCAATCAACCAACGAGGAACTGCAGTCAACCAACGAGGAACTCTACACCGTCAACGCCGAACATCAGAACAAAATCATTGAATTGACGGAACTCACCAATGATGTTGACAACCTGCTGACAAGCTCACGTATCGGGACTCTCATTGTTGATGAGAATCTTGAAATCCGCAAATATTCTCCCGAAATATGCCATATTTTCAATATCCTTGAAAAGGATATCGGCCGGCCATTTTCCCATATTTCCCACCTTTTCCTGGATTTTGATCCCGTTTCCACGGTGAGGAAAGTCCAGCAGACCAATACGAGCGTGGAAAAGAAAGTGCAGAGCCGCGACGGTAAAAACTACCTGGCCAGGATACTGCCCTACCATATCGGCCCCAGAGTCTATTCCGGCGTGGTGCTCACCTTTATCGATATTTCCGAGCTTGTTCTTGCCAGGCACTCTCTGGAAATAAGTGATAAAACGTCGCAGCATATCAAAGAGAATATCCCCGCGGGATTGTTGGTGTATCAGAAAGAAAACGGAGGCGTCTTGCTTCTTACCGACTGCAATGCCGAAGCGGAAAAACTCACCGGCATCACCATGAAAAAATGGGGTGGAAAATCGCTGCACCTGATCTGGCCGGAAGTCGCCGAGACGGAAGCCCTGCAGGAATTTATAGCCGACAGCGGAGATGAACCTGTTTGCATCCTTGACGAAGTTCCTTTTCACAACGGGTCTTATAAGGCAATCTTTCATATTCATGCCTTTCGTCTTCCAGGCGATAAATACGCCATAAGTTTTGAAGATCATACCCGACAGTATCAGTATGAAAAACGGCTGCAGAAAAGCAGTGAACGTTTTCCCACGCTTCTCCACTCCACCGACCTTCTCTGGTGGGAATGGCGCATCCCTGAAGACAGTGTGGTTCCAAGCAGGACGCTGGCGCAGCTGGTTGGCCGAGACACTCTAGAGGAATGTGATAATTTCGACTTCTGGTCGGCAACAATTCATCCGGATGATCTGGATGAGGTCCTCTTTACCAGGAAAAAATATATTCATGAAGTAGATGATCAGTATACCATCTCGTATCGTCTGCAGGATAGAGGAGGGACATGTCATGCAGTACAGGAGCGCGGCGAGATATCAGGGTGGGACGAGCAGTCCTGGCCGACACGGTTTATCGGAGTACTGAGCGCCGCACCCCCCTCCGAGGCGACAACGCAAACCTAACCCGGGCTAACGAATCAAACGTGAATATGTTATGGAAGAGAAAAAAACAAGCACCAGTGATATCTTAAGAGAGAAGGCCGAGACTCTTCTGCAGCAGCTGCCCTCTCTGGAGTCACGGAGTACACATGCCGACATCCGTAAAGTTCTCCACGAGCTTCATGTCCATCAGATTGAACTTGAACTTCAGAATGAAGAGTTACAGAACGCCCATAAGTCCCTGGAAAAAAGCCGCTCGGACTATATGCGCCTCTACCACGATGCCCCCGTTGGCTATATTGTCCTCGATCAGTCTGGAATTACGCGAAAAGTAAATAAGACATTTGCCGAGATGCTTGATACCGAACCGGAGAACATCGCTGGCACGCCCTTTGCCGATTTTCTCATCACCGAAGACAAGGCCATATTCAGGGCACGCCTGAAAGCCTTCTATAAGAATCCCATCGAAAAACAAATAGACGTGCGACTGGCACGTAGCGGCAACCCGTTCCATGTCAGCCTGCGCGCCATTGTTAATGAAGAACTGCCATCTACCATCTCCGGAAGTTCCAACGAACTGCTGGTAACCGTAACGGATATCAGTGAAAGATACCGGTACCAGTACGCACTGGAAGAGAAAACCAGAGAACTTGAAGACATGCTCTCCAGCATTTCCGATGGCTTTATCTCCCTTGATACGGAGTTAAAGGTCCATTATTTCAACAATGCCGCCGAACAACTTCTTAAGGTCAAACGGCAGGAAGTTCTTGGCTGCCATTTTATTGACGCCTTCCCTGTTGCCAAAGGGTCCGAACTTGAAACACGATTTCATAAAGCTTTACAGACCGGAGCAGTGCTCCATTTTGAAACGCATTTCGACCAAACTCCTCACAACGAATGGTTTGAAGTTTCCATCTACCCTTACGGTGATGGATTAAGTGTCTTTTTTCGCGTAATTACCGCGCGCAAACTGGCCGAAGATGCGTTACAGCGAAGTGAAGAGCGCTTTCGCAGCTATATAGAACACTCACCATATGGTGTTTTTGTGACTGACAGAGATGGTGTTTTCCGCAAGGCAAACCCTGCTTTCCTCGCTATGATCGGCCTGGTGACCGATGCACTGCCGGATATGAACACAACGGATATTTTCTTACCCGACCTGCCGGCCGATACTTTCTTCAACCACGGGCAACATCAGAAGGAAGTGCGCTACATCAACGTGATGGGCGAAATCGGCTGGGCCTCCCTTTCCACTGTCAGCATCGATGAAGATAATCTCCTCACTTTTGTGGAGGAGATAAGTGAACGAAAAAAAATCCAGAGAGACCTACTGGAATCGCAGCGTGCCCTTTCTCTCTACAATAAAATTGCCACAACCTTCTTGACCTCAGAGGAAGATACGCTTTTTGATGATGTACTCAATCTGCTTCTCGACACCTTCTTCTGTGAATACGGCTATGTCGGATATATTAACGAGAGCGGTGACTTGGTCTGCCCCACCATGACCCACGGTATCTGGCAAGAATGCCCATTGGAAAACGAGGATATAGTTTTTTTGAGACAGGATTGGGCCGGCCTGTGGGGCCGGTCACTCATTGAAGGAAAGGCCCTCATCGCCAACGAAAATCTTAAGGCATCCGCTGGGCACATTGTTTTGCGTAACGCCATTGCAGTACCGGTTATTAACCATGGCAAGATTATCGGCCAATTTGTGCTGGCCAACAAAAAAGCAGGTTTTACCGAGGCCGATCTCAAACTACTGCAGAGCACGGCCAAACAAACGGCTCCTATCCTCCAGTCTCTCCTCGACGGTATACAGCAGGAAAAATTACAGAAAAGGCTGGATGCGGTAAACCGACAACTGGACAAGGTGGAAAGCCTGAACCGCATGGCCGGGGCAATTGCCCACAATTACAACAATATTCTCACCATAATAATGGGTGGAATTGAGCTGGCAGCTGACGATCTTCCCGAACAATACCACAAGGTTCATCATTACCTCAAGGACGCCCTGCAGGCTTCCGAACATGGCGCGGAGATTGGGGCCATGCTGCTTACTTATCTTGGGCATACCACCAAAGATCAAAGCCCGGTCGATCTGACTCAACTGGTCGCCGGAAGTCTCGACGGTTTTGCTCATGAAAAATGGCATGGGGTTAAATTACGAAAGGACCTTGCACCCTCCCCTGTTGTTATCTCAGCAGACCCGAAACTGGTAGAAAAAATGCTGCATAATTTTCTCGCCAATGCAGTCGAAGCCATGAATACGGAAGGCGGCACGGTCACAGTAAAAGTCGATTCCGTCAAGCCTGGGCAAATTGGGCAACGCAACCGTTTTCCCATGGAGTGGCAACCTCAAAGTGACTACTATGCCCGTCTCACCGTCAGTGATGGTGGCTGCGGTATTGATCCTGCCAATATGGAGAAGATTTTTGACCCGTTCTACTCGGAAAAGTTCACGGGAAGAGGAATGGGGCTGGCCATGGTTCTTGGTATCGTCAAGATTTATAACGGCGTAATTACTGTGGAGAGCAACAGTAATTACGGCAGCACTTTTCGTGTCTTTCTGCCGCTTCTACCTGTGGAAAAGCTTCGACCGGAGCATACTCCTGAACCGGCATGACCGGCTGGGAAATCTAATCAAGGAGAGACTATGCACCATTTTGATGTCATTATAATCGGAACAGGAACAGCAGGACAAACCGCGGCCGCGGATCTGGCCGAGGCAGGATACAGCGTGGCCGTGGCGGAAAACAGCGCCACACCCGGCGGCGTATGCGCCCTGCGCGGCTGCCAGGCCAAAAAATGGTTTTATGAGGCCGCCGAGACCGTTGCCCGCAGTCGACACCTGCTCGGTAAAGGTGTGCTTGAAGCACCACGTGTCAGCTGGCAGCAGATAACAGCAGAAAAAAACAGCTTTACCGCAAAAATCCCCCAAGGCACCAGGGACAATCTACGCGGCAACGAGATAGCCCTGCTTGAAGGTCAGGCTGCATTTTCAGACACAAACACCCTCCAGGTGGGCCAAACATCTTATACAGCACGCTATATCATCATTGCCAGCGGCGCACTGCCCAGGGAGCTCTCCTTTCAGGGTGCTGAACATCTCATCACCAGCGATGTCTTTCTCGATCTCCAGGCCCTGCCGCGGCGCATCGCCTTTCTCGGTGGCGGTTTCATCTCTTTTGAGTTTGCTCATTTCGCCGCTCGCCTGGGCTGTGACCGGGACAATATTCACATTCTGGAAGCCAACGACCGGCCTCTCCGGCCGTTTGACAAAGATATGGTCCTGCAGCTGGTCGCTGCGTCTCAGACCGACGGTATATCCGTTCACAGCCACGTTGCTGTTTCTTCCGTGGAACGGCGAGAGAAAAATTTTATCGTTCACTTTGAATCGGGTGATATGCTGGAGGTGGACCTGGTGGTCAACGGCACCGGACGCGTTGCCGACATCGCCTCTCTCCGACTTGACAAGGCCGGCATAGAGGCTACGAATAAAGGGATTGCAGTCGATCATGCCATGCGGACATCCAATCCGGCCGTTTTTGCGGTGGGAGATTGCGCCCAAAGCATCATGCTGGCCCGGGTTGCCGACATGGAAGGCCATATCGCCGCTCAAGCTATTGTGGCCCTGGATGAGGACAAGGAGATGCCCGCCATCGACTACAGCTCCGTTCCGGCCGTGCTGTTCACCTACCCGCAACTGGGGATGATCGGCAAAACGGAAGAACAGTTACAGCAGGACAACATCAAGTACTGGAAAAGCCACGCCACCGAACTGAGCTGGCCGACCTACCGTCGCATAGGAATGAAACATGCCGCCTACAAGATCTTGGTCGACGAGCAGAACCATGTCCTGGGAGCTCACTTTCTTGGCGATAACACCACGGGACTGCTCAACACCTTTAAACAGGCAATGATCGACCAGACTCCGATTGACATCCTGCGGCAGAACAACATCATGTCGCCCTACCCCTCAAGGGAGAGTGATATTCTCTATATGCTCAGCCCTTTGCTGGATTAGTCCGGATTTCTCATAAACATTCTGTCAATTTTCATAAATTATGATGACCATCCAAACCGGAGCCAACGACGCGGAGTGATAGATAATGGACTCGTAAAAAGGACAGCTCCTATCTCGTCTGGCCTGTCTGCGGCACAACCGGAATCCTGCCTCAAACGGGGCAAACCTCCTGCTACGACCAAAAGGGACATAAGGTAGCCTGCCACACAACTGCTCAGGATGGAGATCTGCTGCATGGTGTTGCCTGGCCTATTCCTCGTTTCGAACAAACCGAACATGGCATCCACGACAAACTCACCGGGCTGATTTGGTGGAATGAAATGCAATCCACAAACGTTGCTCTCACCTGGGGGGAAGCGCTTGCCGCAGCTGCGGCGCTCGCCCGCCAATCCGGGCAACCATGGCGCCTGCCAACCATCAACGAATTAGAAAGCCTGGTTGACGCCTCATACCACGCACCGGCTTTGCCGCGCCATCATCCATTCAGAAATGTTCAGGAGGCCTATTGGTCCGGCAGCACCAGTTTTTTTGAACCCGACTGGGCCTATGTCCTCTATATGCACAAAGGCGCAGTCGGCGTCGGCTACAAAAAAAATCAGGATTTTGCCGTCTGGCCTGTGATGGGATAATGACAAAAAGTTGCTTGGCCACTGCTCCCCCAGACAGCTCTTCTCCTCCGGCCTCCTCACAAAAGCTGCCCGCAAAACACGCTCTACTTTTTCATCGGCACCAAGGGAACCAATGATTGCCGACATACGTCTCCGATTCTCTGCTTACTCTTGTTGTTGTTAAACTGTATGTCAGTATTTTTCAAGGAATAGAGTTCAGCACACATTGATGGACCTCGTCTGACTATATTAACTGCGTATTTAACCCCGGGTTTAAAAGCGCCGAGGTTTCCCAGTGCGACCGGGGAACTTGCGGCGGTGATCTGCACTGTTATGGCATTGCTGCCCGAGCGCACCTTTTTGAATGGGGTTGAACATCCATCGGCACACCTGCTCAAGTTTTCGCTGAACCCTGTGCCGCCGACACCGACCTGATGGAACAATGCACCGCTGTTGTTGACCACCTGCGCTATCGGCGCCTCCGCACTTCTACCCTCCGATGGATATGTCGCCATCGCAACAACAACCAGAATCGCCACACCTAATACCGTTCGTTTGATGGAATAATACTTTAACCTGTTCATTTTCTCTCCTTTTTCAGCGAAATGGAAGCCCAGAGCGCCATTCTTCAGCCCCCAGGCTACCAGACAATGACAATCCGTCATCATAGCCCTTCTTTGCCCTGCATCGCCCAACCACTCAGCGACAGCCCATTTCCCGGGCACGACGCTGATTCGCCTCGATCCGGGCCTGGAGAGCGTCATGTTTGTTGCGCAGAGTGACACAGGTTGTCGACGAGGCCGCCGGCTCGTTATAACAGTCATTTGATGCCATATAGCCCAACACTGAACGGAGTTGGTCCTTGTCGGCATTTATTTCCCGACTGAGCCTGGTACAGGCAAGAACAGGATTTTCCGGAGCCATGATGGTGGTGTTGGGCTTTAACTCTTGCTGCACTTGGATGGTTGCCGGCGGCTGCTTGGCTTCAACAGGGCCCGTGGCACTTTTGGCAAAAGCGTTGCTCCAGGTAAAACAACCAAGAATAGTTGCGACGACGAGGATAACTTGTACTTTTTTGTTCATGACCTTTCTCCTTTCTGTTTCATTAATGACTCCTCAGTGACTCCCCCACAGGAAAGCAGGAAGGTAAGCTCCTACTGTCTACTGTATCTTTATGTCCTCGGAGATCGGAAAAAGGTTCAACGGAAGGCGCAATTTTTTAACTCTGCACAACATTTTTTGCTGGAGAAAAACGAATAAGCCTTGATATTGCAGGAAAGGGGTAATTTCTGTCATGGTGAAGACGCAGTTGCAAACTCCCAAATCGTCGCCGACTACAGCCGTGTTTCATGGATTGTGGAAAAAACGTCTCCAGATAGTCTTTTGCTGGAAAATCAGTACACAAAGCAGCAGGAAAGAGTTTTCCCACTGCTTCGGATGGCTTCTGGAATATTGGGCAAGCCTGGACTTTACGCTATTTAAAGCGTGATGCGGCAGAACGAAGAGCTTCGCTCATTGAGTCCAGAGCAAGGTCGATGCCGGATTTAAAATCCTCCCAGGCATCTTCGCCCGACTGCTGCACCTTGCGCAGTTTCTCCTCCATCTGATGTCGCCTGCTTTTCAGGTCGGCAATCTGCTCATAAAACTCCGCTCGTGACTCCATCTCCAAAAGAGCGGCCTGGACGGACAGCCTGTCGATTTCACTATCCCATTCATCTATCTTGGCATGTAATTTTTTAATGAACTCTTCCTTTGCTGTCATGGTAACCTCCTTGTTTGCTACTTCTTTTTGCTGCGTAATGTTGTGAAAACCAGCCATAAACCGAGGACAACGGACAGCGGATACCCTATAACCCCTAACGCGGGAAAGCCGAAAATAAACGGCCCCACTCCGGTGGTAATGATCATGGAGGAGCCGATAATGATGGCACCCGTGATAATACCTGCCGTGAGCCGGTTTGAGGCATTCTCCAGCGTATCAACAAGTTGCGTAAGTTTCTCCAGACGAAAAGAGAAACCAAGCTTACCATGTTCCAGCTTGTTGATTACCTGAGCTATCTGACGGGGCAGCTGCCGCTGAGAAAACCACAGACTTGCCATGGAGTTACGCATATTACGCCACAGCACATCAGGCCTGTGACAGCGATGCGGCAGCGATGGGATCCACGTCAAATATCGAGAAAATTTCCTTAATCGGTCTGCCCAGCTGCTCTTCAATGGCAGCCGATATCTCGACATAATCAACTATCTGGACATCATCCTGAAGTTTCTCCAGCTCGTCTAGAATTTCTCTGGAGAGCAGATCTGGACGCAGACTCATGATCTGGCCGAATTTGATAAAGGTCGGTCCGAGCTCCTCAATGGCGGCGCGCAACCGCTCATATGTGCTCATCTCCTCATTGCGGGGATGGATTTTCCTGAGCAGATCCGCACCGGGCACGTCAAGGCGCCGCACAATATCATCAAAACCATATTTGGTCAGAATTGTGGCAATATCCTTAAACCGATTCAGTTTTTTTAAATCATTAATATCCATGCCTCTATCCCGTTTCTTAAAAAAGACCTTCTGCAGGGCAGGCCGGATTGCCTGACTCCAATAATACGGTTAATCATTGAAGGCAGATGTGTCGAGTTTGTCAGGTACACTGGAAAACTGCAAAGATATCGGCGTATCATCAGACAGCGACCTGCAATCCAGTCAGAAGGCTGTTCCCCTGCCCTGCGGCTCGTACCAGGACTGCACCCTCCTGTCCCGGACAATGGCGGACCCCCGAATCTCCTTGGCTCTTTTCTTCAGCTCTCCGGCAATGGAGGAGACTTCGGCGGCAGAGGTAATGTGATGAACCTGGGTACTGACAATACCTACGGATAAGGACAGCAGGGGAAATTCCTGGATATTTCCCTGACGGTCGCGACTGGTGTAGGAACCAGTCTCGACCGACTCCTGGGTATGAAATCGCGGCAGCAGGCGGGTGAAACGATCGATGATATATCCACTGGCGGGAATGGACTGTTTCGGACGGGTTATCAGAATAAAATCGTCTCCACCTATATGTCCGGCAAAACCGATACCATTTACCCTGAATTTCTTGGCGGCTTTCACTGCTATCGAGCCGACTTCCTTAATAACCTCATCCCCCATGGCATAGCCATGCTTGTCATTGTAAGGCTTAAAGCTATCAATATCGATGTAGCAGATGTCGAAATGCACCGACTGGGACAGCATTTTCATGATCTCACGCTGGATAAATTCATTGCCGGGTAAACCCGTCAACGGATTGGCTCCCTTGGCATACAGGATGCTTTTATCCGTAACGGCATTGAGAATGGTGCCCACGGCGACGGTACCGATATATTTGCCGCTCCGGATAACACAAATATCATCGTACATGGAAATGTTCTTACGCAGATTTATCTTCTTGGCCACTTCCTCAATTGGCATATAGTTGGGGACTTGAAGAAACTCGCCCTCAAGGATGTCACCCACTTTTTTGTAATAGTTCAAATTCATGCCATGACCATGCCGACCCACCATATGCTTCTCCATAAAGCGGTGTCTATTGACCATTCCACACACCTTATCACCAGCAAGAACGGGTAGACAGCGAAGCTGTGGATTTTCACCAAACTTCTCCAGAACATTCAAAACCCGTTCTTCGGCATGGACAGTCTGTGCCACCGAGGCAATTTCTTCAATGCAGATCGCTTCATCATAGGTCCCCCGAAGAGTCTTCTGTTTAATATTTTCTTCCGGGGAAACCAGCAGATCGTTCTTCGTCACAAGTCCAGGAGCCGGCCTGGCAAAGTAGTAACCCTGCAACAGCTGGATATCAAAATCATGGCATACCTTGACATCGTTTTCCGTTTCTATTCCCTCGGCAATGACATCTATGCCGATACGATGACAAATGGTGGCAATGGCATCTATGAGACTGTAGTTGATATGGGCGCTGTCGATATCGCGGAAAAAGTGGCTGTCGATTTTGACAAAATCCGGCGCTATCAAAGACAACATCTTCATGCCGCCATAGCCTGCACCAAAATCATCAATGGCTATTCTGAAACCGCTATTGCGGTAATGATCGATCGCTTTACGGAAAAAGGGATAATCCGACACCGCTTCCTGTTCGGTTATCTCCAGAACAACGTCTTCTTTCTTCAGCCCCCAGGCCTGCACCATTCTCTCGGTTTCTCCGATATGATGTTCTCTCTGCTGCAGACTGGTGGGGCAGACATTAATAAAAAGCTGCGTACCGCTGCCATTAAAATTATGCCGGGCAGCCAGCCGGAGTGTGTTCTCCCGGCAAAGCATATCAAGAGAGCAGATTTCACCATATTCTCTCGCCTGTTCGAAGAGCTGATCGATGGACCCGAAAGGATTGAGGCCGACTACCCGGCAAAGTCCCTCATAGGCGAAAATGTTCTCGGCAGAGGTGGA
Organism: uncultured Desulfopila sp.; assembly: GCA_964446655.1. Classification (GTDB taxonomy): domain Bacteria; phylum Desulfobacterota; class Desulfobulbia; order Desulfobulbales; family Desulfocapsaceae; genus Desulfopila_A. Next base: position 39,943 of record CAYUPL010000021.1, on the reverse strand, counting down.
GATGATGGGCTGGAAATGAACATCAAAACTATTTCTTCGAATAAGATTCTGCAGAGCGACTTTATTGGCAACGGTGCAGGAAGGCGGCACATCTCCCTTTCCCGGGATGATATCTTGACCAGAAATCGGTACTATTTTCATTTTCCTCACTTTCTTGTCTATATTTAGAACCGTAGTTCTTTCTGACCCTGACTACTTCTCTTGAACAGTTGCCTCCCTGGCGTATGCCTCTTTCCTTTCTGCCATTCGCAGCAAAACTATGGGGGCTTCTGGCCAGGTACCCTGAGAATAGAACATTGTCATTAGGAAACTATGGTCTTCTCATTAAGATTTCATTAACCCGGATTTCTCATGAACATTGTGTCTTTTTTCATAAAGTTAAAGAAAGATGGAATAATTCAGACAAAACATTTGAGGAGCAGCTGAGAAAACAGCACAGCTGCTGAATTTGGAAAAAAGAAGGAAATAAGTAAGAGAGGCTGCTGTTAAGCGAGGTTACCATCACAACAGAGGGCTGATGAAACCGACTCTACAAGCGCCAGCCCCAATAGCGGAGAAAGCCGACAAAGTCGCGCAGGTCGGAAGCTTCTCTGGCCCATGGCTTTAAACTTGTATAAAACACTCTACCGTCATCGCTGTGCAGGCCGAGCTTTTTGTCTTCACCAACACGCCAGTCAAAGGCCCACCAGCTGATCAAAAGCCTTTCCCATATTTTATGGCTTCCTCTGACGTAACCTTGTCGCGGTCCGTCAACTTCATAAAAGGAAGTGGCAGCGCCATTTTCCAGCTCCAGATTTTCCAGTGAATGGAATGGCTGCAAACGCGTTGCAGCAAGACTATATTGGGAAAGCTCTGTGTTGGTGGCCAGCCGGACATTTTGCACCCTATGTGTTGCCGGACGAATATGTAGGGCGAGTCTCTCTTTCCTCTGCTCGTTAAACTCGAGAAAACCAGGCAGATTTTCGCCATAGACCGTCTGTCTTCCTCGGTCCAGTCCCTCTTTCCATTTCTGTTCGGGGAGATAGGATGTGGGGATAAAGGCCAGATAACATCCGCAGGTTTGTACCAGGGTATAGAGGAGAGGACGCTCTTCTCTATCCAGTGTCACCACCACAATCATTCCCACATTATTACCGGCCCCCAGATAAAACGGCACCAGACTGAAAGGAACATACGGGAAGTGCACCCGATACAGAAGGTTGGTATATGATCCAGCCCCAGTGGTAAAATGCTGCTCCGCTGTGTAGATCGTCGCTTTCTCCGGATCAACTTCGACAATTTCTCTATCTCCGTCCATTCGTACCACCGGAGTACCAATTCTGTTATATTCCTTGTCCGGCTCTTCTACCACAAACGCCGGGGCATGCCTGTGCAACAGTTTATCATCATCCAGGGCGGCATAAACAACAGACGACTCCTTTGGAAATTCCGTCTGCCTATACGAGGCGCAGGATGACAGGAAAAGGAAAAACAGCAAGAGTATCGAAGTAACACCATATCTCCATAAAATTCCGGCAGTGGTCATAATTTCCCGCCTTGGTTGGATTTCGATATACACGAACCATAGGTAACCCTGCAGCCAAGCCTGATCACCTCTTGTTTTCTTGCAGAATAATCAGGCTAGATCCTCAGAACGGTCTTGAGTTTTTGCAGTATTGCCTGTTCGTTACTGTTGGTAAGAAGATCAGCTGAGGCGATTTGGGTGGCGATTTGATACGCCTCAAGGCGATCCTGTTTCTTTCTCAGCAGCTTGGGAAGAGTGGAAAAAGCCGCCTCGGGGTCGTAGTTGACTATTGCCGCCTGTTCTTTGACGTGGCGTTTGAAGTCGACCGGCAGGACGCGCTTGAGCTGCTCGTGTGACAGGATCAGCTGCTGGGCGGAGATGTACTGGCGCATGTCAATGCTTTTGTCGGCCATGGCAACCATGAGTATTATGCGAATCACTGCAGCAGCGAACCCGCCGCGCGTCATAGTTTCCTGCCAAAGTTTCTTTTCTATTTCACTCTGTTTTGAGTGAAACTGCATCTTTTCCTGGTTGTCGTGTTCTTTGAAGACCTCGGGAAACAATTCCCGCATCCAGGGATTGTCATAGGTAAGTTTAAAAAAGTGTTCCTGATATTTGTCGCGATAATGGCGAAATTGATCAAGCGAGGATGCAATGGTCATGGCGATGGTTTTTTCCAGATGCAGGAGAGGATTGTCTTCGTTGACCGGACGGCGGTAGTGTTTGATCCATGGCGCGAAATACTTGAGGGGCAGCAGCATGAGGTTGCCGTCGGAGAAGAAGTAGCGCTGAGTGCGCAGCGGATGAAGCTGGCGAATCAACTCCGCCAGAGGTTCGGATATCATCATCCGCACCAACGGACTGATAAACATGAGGTAGAGTTTGTCGTTGAAACGAGAGATTGCCGCCACCGGACTGAAGGCTTTTTCATCGTCGAGACCGTCATCGAGTTTGAGGATGTCGCTCATGTCTCTTTCCTTGAAGGCAACGTGTCTGGTCTGCTCATACTCGGTGCCGGCCTCTTCGGTGATGACCATTTCGTAGAGTCCCGGAGCGAGATAGTCGATCATGTCGACGGTACCGATGATGGCGGAATGTTCCTTTTGGGCAATTTTCGAACCGACAAAGATCCCCAGATGACCGATACGGGGATGAAGAATGTAGACGATCACCTGCCCGTTGCGCCTGATTTCATCCACCGTGCCGTAAACTTTGTAAATCCAGTTCAAAGCCTGTTGCGGTGGCGTGATGTTGTCACCCGCCGAGGCGAAAACGACAATAGGATCCTTGAAGTTTTTCAGGTTTATCCAGCGTCCCTCTTCCAACTGCAGCATGCCCTGTTCCAACTCGTTGCCGACAAATAAAGAGTTGACGATGAAGTGGATTTCCTCACGGTTCATTTTGAAAAACCCGCCCCACCATTTTTCAAAGTTCAGGTAGCGTTTTTCCTCCGTATCGATATTGGCATAAAGATGGTAATATTTCGTCCAGAAGGTATTTGCCGGATTCAGGTCCTCAAATCCGGCGACCAGATGGGCTCCGTCAAACTGGCCGTTACCGATGTCGCTCCAGAGCGAGGTCAGCCAGGCACCACCGCATAATCCACCGCGGTAGCGCATGGGGTTTGCCCCGTCAACGCCACCCCAATAGGAGAGGGGCGAGCCGTTAAAGACCATGGGACCCGTGACGTCAGGTCGGTCGGCCCCAATGAGTGCCGTGGCCCACCCTGCCTGACAGTTCCCGATGATGGCCGGCAGTTCTGCATCGGGATGACGGCGAATCACTTCCTCGAGAAAGCGGATTTCGGCCTGCTGGATGTCGGCCAGGGTCTGGCCGGGCTCCGGGTCCGGATAGAACATGATGAAATAGACAGGATGACCACCGTTCAGGGCCACGCCTATCTGCGAGTCCAGTTTTGAACCTCCAATACCGGGGCCATGCCCGGCCCGGGGGTCGATGACCACGATCGGACGTTTGTGCTTGTCGGCCGGCGAGGGTTTTTCGATTTTGGTCGCGTGGCGTCGTTCCTCATCGCTTGCCATCTCCGGCGGCTTGGCAGGTGCCTCATGGTCGCGCCGCTCAAGAATGCGGATGAGTGAATAGTTGACCGGTTTGTCAAGGATACGGCCGTCCAGGACCATTTCATAGTCGAAGATGAGCACCGGTGGATGACCGGACCTGATATGTTCGAGATACATGTTGCCGCGTTTGCGCATGATATCGGCAAAAAGCATGTTTCTTTGCCAGCTGTCGACCCAATAATCGAGGGCGGTTGTAAACCATCCGGGATCGGTCCACATGGCCAGGCTTTTTTCTCTGCTGTTCATCTAATCCCTATCGCGAGCTTTCGGTATCAGTGTCTTTGCGTACGCTGCCGTTCTTTTGAGACAGAGAGCCCTGCAACTCATTATTTTTTCAAGACTTGTCCGTTGCTACGGTGCTGTCTGGTGCCTGGTTCTTTTTGTTGCCGGCACCTGAGCCAGGCTTGTCTTTTACGGCTTGTTCAATTTTGGCTGCAGACTCCTGTTGTACTGCAGTAGCTGCCGTCTCCGCAAGGGTGGAGTCTGGCTGCTTTTTCACGGCTTCATTGCTTTTTGCTTCGGTCCTGGTCTTCGCAGCCGGTTTCTTTGGCTCAGCTGGAGCAGCTTTTTTTCTTCTCTCCGGCTTTTTCTCCGACATAGCCGTAGGCGGCAAAGAGAATCTCTCAAACAGATCTATGCTTGCCAGAGAAGTCTTTTTCAACCTGCTCAGACTTAGCCGATACTGCTCTGAACAGTATAGACAGAGACCTTTCTGCTCTTTAGGCATCCATGGGAAGAGTTCTAGCGTATCTTTGAGTATGTTTTCACAGTTTTCCTGGACGGATGTGGCAATGGTGAAAGATACGTTGCATACCTCTTTTTGAACGTGCAGTGTTCGCGGTAACATGGCTGGATCCTCCTGCTGCTGATCTGCCGGTAAGCCGGCAGAATAGTAAGCTCTTCTCTGGCATTTTCCTGGGAAAACCGAGGAAAGTATCCTTTCCAATCGGGGCACCCTTTATTATTTAATATGAAACGTAACAATGTCAACCTAGAAATGTTGCGTTGCAAAAAAACCTTGTTTGAGGGCTGTTTAAGGAGAGAATTGTTTTTTCATGTAATTATAGTTATATTTCTGTTAAATCTAGATCGTCGTAGAGGTGGCAGCTATTGTTATGTTGCAATGTGCCATTATAATGCGGGTAAATAATCAATTTTAAATGCAATCATGATCAAAGAGCAATTTTCGTCGGTTACTGTTGGCGAATCTGTTTTATAACCCGCATGAACAATGCTTTTGCGATCAAGGCAGAGGGATAGGAGATGGGGAATAAAATAGATATCAAAAAGTATCCAAACAGAAGACTGTATAATACCGAGACAAGTGCCTATATCACCATTAAGGATGTTGCCGAACTGATCAAGTCCGGGCATCAGGTGCAAGTCACCGACGTTACCACCGGTGAGGACATGACGGCAATGGTACTTACCCAGATCGTCATGGAAAAGGCCAAGAAGAATGAGGGACTGTTGCCGGTTTCTCTCCTGCATCTGGTCATTCAGTATGGCGAGAGCCATTTGCACGAGTTTTTTGAAAAGTATCTTGAGAAAACCATGGAAAATTATCTTATCTATCGGAAAACAATGGATGATCAGGTGAGTGCCTATCTGGATATGGGGATGGATTTTTCAAGTTTAGCGGAAAAAACATTAAAAGATTTTGAATCAATGAATATGTTTAAAGAAGCATTTAAACAGTACGGTAAAAAAAAGTAACGTCAGAATGTTGAATCAACCGGGTGGGCTAAGCGCAGAAACACTGAGGAGGAGTTGAGTATGGCAGATTCCAACCGAGGAAGTGAGCTTGCCAAGCTGTTAGAGTCTTGGATGGAAACGGCCAACACGTTTTGGAAGGATGTGGATAACAGTCGTGAGGAAACCTTGAAGTGGGGAGATGTCAACCTGGACTTCGGTTTCAGGAACAGCCAGACCGACGACGACAGATACCGAACGTATCGTTCCTGGGAAACTTCGGTTAAAAACTTCACCTCTTTCTTAAAAATTCTCTCTGCTCCCGAGAACCAGCAGGCCATGGCAGAAAGTTCAACGTCGTTTGCGGAAGCCTTGAGTCAGGCCGCAGGCGATTCATTTGAAAACCTGCTTGAATTTCAGGGGAACCTCATTGAAAGCTTCGCCAAAGCTTCGAAACATACCCAATCTTATAATTTTGACAATCTTGACCATTCCGCGTTCCAGTCTTTTCGCGATTTATATGCCAGCGAGTGGCAAAAGTACCTGCATGTTCCCAAGATCGGGTTGTCTCGGGAACAACATCAACAGATGGCGGATCTTGTTGATAAATCAAATATTTTTTATACCTATATAGCTGAGCTGTTCTATCTTTTTGCGCTGCCTTTTGAAAAGAGCAACCACTCTATCCAGCAAAAGGTTAATGCTATGCTGGAACAGGGGAAGGTGGAAAACGACCCTGCCAAACTCTATAGTGAGTGGATAAAAATTCTGGAAGGAAATTTCATGCAATTGATGAAATCCCCGGAATATACCAACCTGCTGAATGCTCTCATTCGCTCTCTTACCGAATATAAAGCCGTCAAGAATGATGTGAACAACATTTTTTTGAAGGAGTTGCAGGTTCCCACCAATAAAGAGATGGATGAAGTGTATAAAGAGCTCTACCTCACCAGGAAAAAGGTGAAGGAACTCACCCGCAGGCTGGAAAAACTGGAAGAGAAATTCGGCTCATAGAGGTGTGGGGTCATTCCTGCAATGCTAAGAAAAGGGGGATAGGCAATGAATAAGATAAAAATTCCTGTTGATCTTATCCTTAAAAATATTGAGGATAGCCGCAAAGAGACCACCACCAAACTGAAAAAAGCCGGCAGCGTACTGACCGGAGAATTGGACACCGGTATTTCCCAAACTCCCTATGACGTTGTTTATGAAGAAGACAGGGTGACCGTCAAACATTATCACTGTGACGATATTCAGGTCAAAACGCCGCTGCTGATCGTCTATGCCCTCATCAACAGGGAAACCATGCTTGACCTGCAGCCGGGCCGAAGTGTTGTTGAAACCCTGATAAGCAAGGGGGTTGATGTTTACATGGTAGACTGGGGCTACCCGACCAGGAAAGACCAATTTCTCACCATTGGCGATCATGTTAATGGGTATATTCATAATATAGTAGAAGAAATATGTAAAAGGAGCGGGGTTGAGAAGATCAATATCATGGGTATTTGTATGGGAGGAGTGTTTTCGATTATCTACAGTGCCCTGCATCCCCATAAAGTTAAAAATCTGGTGACGACGGTTACTCCCACGAACTTCGATACGGACAAGGGATTACTCAACATCTGGATGAAAAATACCGATGCGGAGATGTTGGGTGATACCTATGCCAATATGCCGGGGGATATCATGAATCTTGGTTTTCTGTTGATGAATCCGGCCCGTTTGATGATCGACAAGTATGTCGGGTTCATGCAGAACATCGATAACAAGCAGTTTGTCGAAAATTTCATCCGCATGGAAAAATGGATTTTTGACAGTCCTGATGTGCCTGCAGCCACATTTAAACAATTTATCGTGGACTGTTTTAAGAAAAATCTGCTTATCCAGTCTAAGCTTGAGATTGACGGCCAACTGGTCGAGCTGAAGAAAATCGATATGCCGGTTATAAATTTTTATGGTAAATATGATCATCTGGTGCCACCCGAGGCGTGTGAAACCTTTACCGAGGCAATTGGCTCAGCGGACAAGGAAGATGTGTGTTTCAATACAGGGCATATAGGCATATATGTAAGTTCGAAGTATCAACAGGAGTTCGCGCCCAAAATCGCCAGTTGGCTGGCGGAGCGCGATAGCTGAAGGAAACGCCGGCAAAGTATTGTGGCAATAAGCCTAATTATTATCATTCATTCGGAGCCGGGTAATGTCGTCCAAATGTGAAGAGTACTTGAGAACCTTTTGTGAAGTAGCAAAATCGATTCAGAGCTCTACGGATCGGCAAGAAATTCTCAGGTTGATTGTGGAAAGTGCTGTCAAGGTGATGGGGGCAAAAGCATGTTCGCTCTTCCTGATCCGGAGCAGAAGAGACCAGGACGGCTTGTTCTATCCGGCCGCTCAGGTTGGACTGTCAGAAAACTATGTCCATGCCGGCCCCGCCAAAGGGCGTGATATAACAAAGGATATCCTCAAGAAAGGCGGCTACCTCAAGGTCTGGGATGCGACAACGGATCCGCGCATGGAAAACCATGAGGTGAAAAAGAAAGAAGGCATAGCCTCAATGCTGGTTGTCCCGGTAGTTGCGGACAAGAAACCCATCGGAATTTTAGCACTCTACACCGCTGAACAGAGGGATTTCAGCGATGAAGATATTGTTTTTCTTGATGGTCTTGCCGATCAGGGCGGTATCGCCATTCTCAAAGCGCATCAAATGCATAGAAGAAAGAGGGATTTTGAGCTGCTTGCCTCGGTGAGTGAACATCTCAATTCTTCTCTGGAGATTGAAGAGGTGTTGTCGAAAATGACGACGGAAATTGCCCGGGCCTTCGATCTTTTCGGGGTGACCATCCGACTGCGAGACCGTGAATCCAAAGATTTGAAGCTGGTCGCCGGCCATGGCCTCAGCGAAAAGTATCTCAACAAAGGGCCGGTAAGCGCAGAGAGGATCCAGACGGTGTTTAAAAACAAAATGGAATTCGTTGACGACATCGCCACCTATGACATTGATTATAAGAAAGAGCGCCGGGAGGAGGGGATTGCCTCCATGCTCCATCTTCCCATAACCATAAAAGGTACGGTCATCGGTATTATGGGGCTCTACAGCGATACCAAACGGGTTATCGCCGATGAGGACATAGCTCTGGTCAGCTCCATAGCCAGGCAATGCGGCCTGGCGATTCAGAATGCCTCTCTTTTTCTGGAGTTGAAAAAAGACAAACACGACCTGGAAAACGAAATCTGGGCGCATCGGGCCTGGTTTTAGGCGCTTACTCCTGCAAAACCGTCTTAAAAAAAGAAAGTGGAAGCCAGATTTAAAGCCGCCGGAGTAGCCAAAGGCGAGGGCGGTCATTCGTTGATCCTTGGGGATTGTTATTCCGAATTTGCTTCGTTCCGGGAAGACCTTATAGGTGCTCATGCGCGGCCGAGTCATTGGTTTCCCAGACGCCTGGCCCTGTAATGGTCCCGAGGTCAAGCTTTTTGTAGACGGTGTGAGCAAGCTGCTTGTCGTGGCATTGTTACTAAATTCCGTCAGTTTTTTCTTCCTGCCTGTTCGATCAGATCAAGTTGAAAGCGGACCGGGCCTCGCCGTTTGCCATCGGCAAATAACGAATCAATGGCATAGGAAGATTCGGGGTGCGACCAGGAAGTCGCGATGGCGACATGGCCCTTGGGGAATGGCGTGACTTCGATGTCGAGCCAGTCCAGAGGTGCCAGAGCGACTTCTTTTTCCACCAAATCATCGGTTTCACCATAGCAGAGAAGCCATTTGATTTTGCTTGCTTTAAGCGAATTGAGATTGAGCTTCCGGCCGCCAATGGTTACCGGCAAGGTGCCGTCTGCAGTAATGGGGGTATTGTAGGAGTTGAAGCTCATCTTGGTAACGGACAGAGGAAGATCGGAACGTTCGTTCTGCAGCCAGTAGTTCAGAGCGGCAACGGTCTTGTTGATTTGCGGAAGCTTACCGTTGCTGTTGCCAAGCATCATTATGTCCCTGAGAAAGGTTATCATCGGACCCGAATCTTCGATGCTTTTAAGCTTATATACCCAGCCCATCAGGTTGCCGTCGGCGATCAAGTTGCCATTGGCCAGAGTTTTCGTGCCGTAGTCGAGATTGTTGAACTGTTCCGGCAGGCTGTAAAGGAAGTGGCCAAGGCCGGCTGATCTGGTACCGTCTATCGGGGTGACACAGGTTATGAAAGCATCGATCAGGCCATCAAGCTTACCGGTGAGAATGTTGGCCAGTGCCGAGAAGCCGCCCTGGCAATAGCCGTTCAGGGTGACCATCTGACCGTGCTTCTTTTTCACTTTTTTGCAAAATGATACGGTATCACGCAGATCATCCTCCAGAGTCATGGTCTGCACGGCCGGTGTTTGCTGGATATCCTTCATTATCCGGATATACGTAGGAATGGCACGGTTGGCAAAGCTGTGGGCATAGCTCTTCTTTTCCCGGGGGAGAAAAGCAAGAATGTTGGCCCCGAGCACAAATGGCGGAATGATGATAACGGGTTTGAGGCTCTCGTCCGTTGTTACCCCGGGTTCGCTGGGGGCTACTTTATGCAGATAAAAACGCTCGGTTTCGGCGAAACAGCTCTCCGGTGTTCTTTCAAAATGAAAACCGAATTCAACCTCAATATCTTTTATGGCCTGGGGATATTCCACGACAACCCGGTAGAGGGTATTCTGCTGGTCGAGAAAGAAGTCATCGAGTCTCTCGCCGTCTTTCCCGAAAAGTGTCGCTGCCAGGGCATCGGTGTAGCGTTCAAAGTTTATCTTGAAATAATGGCCATACAACTTCAAGCTTCCCTCCGTGTAGCGGCTGAGCAGCTCGTTGTTGAATTGTGCGAGTTTGGCGTAGGCCTCTTTGTTTTTCAATGGGGTCCTGGAATAGATTCTGGTTGCTTCCAGTCCCTGAAAAGTTTGTGTTGCCGCGAGAAGGGGCTTGAGGAAGTCGGAGTGATAGTTTTTCGCTCCTTCGGCAAAATACGCCGAAGCGGTAAGCTGGGCAAGCATTGCTTTGTTCCAGCTATCGAGAATGGTGAAATAATCGTTCATGAAGAGGCCTTGCCGGAGGTTCCAAGATCAAGTGATATTGTTTCATTATAGTGTCGTCAACGGTCCTGGACGACACTATAATTTCATGAATGCCGGCGGTCCACTATTTCTTTTCGAGCATTTCTTCGAATTTAGCAAAACCATCATCCACTGCGGTTTTAAAATCCTCCCGTGCCTTTTTGGCGAGATCAGCGGTTGCCTTCATGGATGATTTGCTCTCCTCGGTAACCCAGGGAAGTTGGTCGAGATAGCTGTTCATCATTTTTTCAGTCTGGTCCTGAATGACGATCATCGCATTATAGCTGTTTTCAAAAATGGTTTTCTGGAAGCCGAGGGTCTGTTTTACAAATTGCGTAGAGTCCATGAATTTTCTCCTTTTCTAGTTTCTTTACATTGCTGTTATGCAGGTTGGCTTTACAGATGTGTTGATAGTCATACTGCGCCTCAGTTTGTACAAATATAGTGAAGCCGGTGTCATTGTCAAGGAGAAAATGTTGCAACGCACAAATGAGATTTGTATTTGGGCGCATTCATAGTATATGCATGATAATAGATAGTTATGAGCAGTGTGATGAGGAAAAAATCTGGAGTTATCCTCCGTGGAAGATTTTTTTGTTGCGTTGTGACAAGCGGGCCTCGCCGTATGTCATAGTTTTCGGATGAATGCAGGCAGACAACACGAGGAAAAACCAGGAATAAAATTGATAAACACGAACCATAGGTAACACTACAGCCAAGCCTGATAACCTCTTGTTTTCTTGCAGAATAATCATTGTTGCCTTATAAAAGTGCTACTCGTTACACTTTTCCGTTGTTAATCTTTGTCGCTATTACTCCCTATAACTCAACATAGGCTCTCTGCACGAAGGGAGGGGTGCAAACGGCAAAAAATACCAGATCTTCTTTGCCGGTATTGGTAATTCTCTGTCGGGTCTCGGCTGGAATTCTGACTACGTCACCGGCAACGACCTCTTCGCAGAGGTCCTCACCTAGCTCTACCATTGCGCACCCGGAAAGAATAAGATATCTTTCCTCAATACCGACAAGCATATGCCAGGCAGTGGTAGCTCCCGGAGCAACCCTGGCCCTTGCTGCGGAAAGGACAGTATCACCGGAATCGTTGGCCGTCTCAATTATATAGCACCCTTCCCGAAACCAGTATTCAGTCTGGGCGGCCTGTCTTTTTATTTCCATCTTCACAGGATTATTCCTTTTTTCTTCTTATATGCTACCTTTATACCCGAGGAGTTGCAGCGATAATCCATTACAACATATTGATACGTATATCTTTTCATCTAAATCATTTGATCTTTTCATGCAATTTCCGGGTTAAAGGGAGACACAGGTTAATACCATCATGAAGACGTACCGGCAAGAAAAGGCAGAGAACTGCTGGAGAGATACCGGCAGGAAATCGGAAAAAGAGAAGCTTATTTTCTTTTGTGCATATTGGCTATGATATCCTCAGCATCTTTGTGTTTGCTTTTAAATATCCTGGCCAGTTCAACTGCGGTTGAGGGAATTTCTTTTTCCTTTTCGTATATTTCAAGCAGTTCGTTATAATATTTATAAAAAAAGAAAAATAGATCCTGATAGCAGGATTCGGTAAAGGAATTGATAACAATTTTTATCAATTTGCCGTGTTTATCCGCCACCATTTTGGTTTTTTGAAAAGGTTCTATGGTTTCCTGGAAAAGCTTGGTGATATATTCAACGTCTCTGATATCGTGAACCCGTTCAAATTCGTTCTGGAATCGTGAGACTGTCGAGTAGGCAAATCTGGTAATCTTGTTCTGATCAAAAACTTTCTCTGCTTTCTGCAGAGCACTTTCCAAAAGCCCGCGGGAGCTGGTGCTCTCCCTGATTATTTTTGCTTCGGCAGCTGCCAGACGGGCCGCAATGGTTTTTTCGAGCTTATCCTCTCTTCTTTTGAGATCTTTTTCTCTTTCTTCTATCTCTCTGACTTGTTTGCGCAGCTCATCACTGAAATTCTTAAAGGCACGCTGATGTACCGCTTTATCAAAATAACCACTGAGTTCTTCGCCGATTTTGGTAATTTCTACAATCTCAGCAGCCTGAGAAATCTTGATGGTGCTGACAAATACACCATCAAGATGATCGGTGGCATCGGAAATTCTTTCTCTGTTTTTTTCGATTGCCATCATGGCCTGATTGGCCGAGGCATGGACCGTCAGAGTCACCTTCTCGACTGCTCTTCTCAGAATCTCATTATCAGCCTGCAGATATTTTGATGTTGTATGGGCTCCGGCTAGACGTGAAGTTAAATTTTCTGTCATGTAAAATAGTTTTGGTTTGTAATTTGATGAGCTCGTAGAAACGGTTTCATCGAGACCGAAACAGGACCAGCACACTGGTGAACATCCCTTGAAACTACCACTGTAGCGCGTATAACACTACTAATTTAAATACAATATCCTTAGAGTTTAGGAAAGGATTTATTTTTGATCAGTCTTCTCCTTTTAATCCTCACATCAACATGCTCTGCTGCTGCAGATGCCTGGAAGACATCTACACCGTCAAAAAGATGCTCCCATGCAATAATGATTATAAATGCCTATTCCCAGACAGATACAACTCCACCCTGCGTCGGCATATTTCACTTGCACTTAAATTTATTTTCGTATATTGTTGTTTTTGATGTCACTTGAAACCTGTTTTTGGTTTTTTCGAAATTAACGAGCCTCAGCCTGCTCACTTTTCTCTTCGCAAGGAGAATTTCTTCATCATTGGTGAGGTTTCTCTTATGTCAAATCTACATACCGAAGTACTCATTATTGGCGGGGGAGTCACCGGAACCGGGATTATGCGAGACCTCTCTCTGCGAGGGATCCATTCAATTCTCATCGAAAAAGATGATCTTTGCGCCGGTGCATCCGGAGGAAACCATGGCCTTCTCCACTCTGGAGGACGCTATGTTTCCAACGATCTCCAATCAGCCGTTGAATGCCGCATCGAGAATACGATTTTGAAACACATAGCCCCGCACTGCATCGAAGAGACCGGTGGATTGTTTGTCAGCGTAAGCGGTGATGACGAACAATTCGGCATACGGTTTCCCTCATACTGCAAAACCGCAGAAATAATGTGTGAGGAAATCAGCGCAGAGGAAGCCCGCCTGCTGGAGCCCTGCCTTTCCGCCAGGCTGAACAAAGCATATCTCATCCCCGATGCCACCATCGATCCATTCCATCTTGCCCTTGAAAACGTTGAACATGCCCGCCTGAACAACGGTAGCCGGTATCTGCCCCATTGCCTCATTCAGGGTTTTGAGCGAAAAGACGACATATTGACCTGTGCCGTATGCATCGACCGGCGCACCGGTCGGATCTTTCGCATCGAAGCAGATCAAATCGTCAATGCCGGGGGAGGCTGGGCCATGAATATCGCGACAATGGCCGGTTGTGACGACGTCCGCCTTCTTTGGTCCAAGGGCACACTGCTGGTCAGCCATGCCAGGTTGACGGACCGTGTCATCAATCGGTTGAGGCCACCCTCTGACGGTGATATTCTGGTTCCCGGTGGTACCGTTTCCATATTGGGCACCACCTCGGTGAGAACCACGGAAATTGATACCATCAGGCCCACCGTGGCAGAGGTGAATAAAAATGTACGCGAAGGAATGGCTATGATTCCATTGCTTGCCACAACCAGATTTATCCGCGCATTTTCCAGGGTCCGGCCCCTGGTACAGGCCGACGACCAGGCCGACGACCGCAACGTCGCTCGAAGCTTCTCACTGTTTGATCACGCCGACAACCTCAAAAACTTCTGCACCATCACCGGTGGAAAACTGACCACCTTCCGGCTTATGGCCGAGAAGACAGCGGATCTGGTTGCCGGCCGACTTGGCAATACAACACCCTGCACTACTCATACCACGCCATTACCCGACTCGAGCAGCTGTAAATGGACACGACCGGGTGCATCTCCTCGCTATTGGTACGTTTCCAAAAATTCTGATGACATGATTCTGTGCGAATGCGAGATGGTTCCCCAATCGGCCATTACACAGATTATCGCTGATTCGCCTGGTGGTGAAGATAATATGAGCCTTGAAAGTATTGCTCTGCGCACCAGAGCCGGCAAAGGTCCGTGCCAGGGGTCCTTTTGCGGCATACGCATAGCCTCGCATCTTTATGAGCAGAAATATTATACCGACGACAAAGGCCTGTATCATATGCGTGATTTTTTCAGCGAGCGCTTCAAGGGGATGCGCATGGTTATCTGGGGGCAGCAGATGGCCCAAATGGAGCTGGCAGAGGCTCTTCATTGCGGCCTGCTGGGCCTGGAAAATCTGGTCCCCAAAGAGAAGGATGAGACAAAATGAAGCAGGAAACTCGACAGATCGATACCGAACTCGCTATCATAGGAACAGGCCTGGCCGGTATTGCCGCAGCCGTCTTTGCCTTGAACCGTGGCATATCCTGCACATTGACCGGCAATACCGGCGCTCTGGCGTATACTACGGGGTATCTTGATCTTTTAGGTTTCAGCAACTCACGCTTTCTTACTGACCCCTGGAAAGGTCTTGCAGATTTGGCATCAACCTGGCCCAAGCACCCTCTTACAGTCCTTGATCCCCTGCATATCGAAAAAGCATTCACGGAATTCACCGACTTTATCAGTGCAATCGGTATCGGCTATAACAGGCCCGGCCGCGAGAATCTTCAGGCGATAACGCCGGCCGGTACGCTTAAACCGACACTCTGCGTCCCCCTGACCATGGCAAAAGGCATAGATGCACTGCGCCGCAAAGCCCCATGTACTGTTTTCGGCTTTCACGGCCTGAAGGGATTCAGCGCTCATCAGATTAGCGCAAACCTGAAAAACATCTGGCCGGACATTGAGGCCAAAACACTGCAATTTCCAGGTCATACAGGCGGAGAACTCTATGCGGAAGTTGCGGCCCGCGCCCTTGAGGTACCCCAAAACAGGATACTTCTTGCTGAGATTTTGAAAAAAGAAGGGGGCAGTTCCAGTTACCTTGGCCTTCCGGCCATACTGGGAATGCACAATCCCGACCTGGTGCAGAGCGATCTTGAGCAATTATCCGGTTTTTCCCTTTTTGAAATACCCACTATGCCGCCGTCCGTACCGGGCATACGACTGCGTGAAATCATCGAACAGACCCTGCCGGCAAAAGGCGTAACCATGATCCCTCAACAAAAAATAGACCGGATCGACATGCAGACAAAGGGGATACGCCTCTTCCTCGGCGATAACTATGGCCCCATTGAGATTACAGCTCAATCAGCCCTGCTGGCTACCGGCAGGTTTCTCAGCGGAGGGCTGGAGGCCCACTTTGATCATATCACCGAACCACTGCTTGATCTGCCCGTTCATCAACCGTCTTCGCGCCAAAATTGGTACCAGGAGGAGTATCTCGACAGTCGTGGACACGAAATCCATCTTGCCGGCATTACAACCGATGCCTCGTTTCGCCCCTTGAAAGTGGGCGGCAATGTTTATGACAAGCGGGTCTTTGCCGCCGGCATCGTTCTGGCGCATCAGGACTGGATCAGGCAGCGCTGCGGTGCCGGAGTAGCCATTGCCACCGCATTTGCGGCAATCAACGGTATTGTAAGACTTCTCAAAAATTAATACTTTCACCTTCTGAAAAATATGTCCGATAAAAAAGCTTCCACTCCCATCTTCAAGGAAAAGGCCCTTGAGCTGCTCCCTGAAGGAGCGAGTTTCGACGCCTGCCTTACCTGCGGTCTCTGCTCTTCCGGATGTCCCGCCTCGGGCCTTGAGAATATGGACCCAAGAAAGTTTATCCGCATGGCCATGCTCGGTATGGACCATGAACTGGCCGAAACGCCCTGGGTCTGGCTCTGCACGCAGTGCAAACGCTGCCGCCATGTCTGTCCAATGAGCATCGATATTGCCCAGCTGGTCTATTTTGCCCGGGGCCTATGGGCCAAAGACAAAAAGCCCGCCGGTATTGTCCGTTCCTGTGAGCTGGCTCGTTCTACCGACAGCACCAGCGCCATGGGTTTACCCCCCGAGGACTTTGTTTTTGTGGTCGAGGATGTGCTTGAAGAAGTACGTCGTAATCAACCGCGTTTCAGCCATCTTCAGGCTCCCATGGACAAAAAAAATGCCCATTTTTTCGTCAATCAGAACTCCCGCGAACCCATGAGTGAGCCGGACGAGATGGTTCCGTTATGGAAGATCTTTGCTGTCGTCGGGGCCGACTGGACCTATTCTTCCAAGGCCTGGGCAGCGGAAAACTTCTGTATGTTCTCAGGAGATGAAGAAGCATGGTACGAAGTCATCCAGAAGCGAGTTGATGCCGTCAACCAACTGGGTTGTAAGGTCTGGCTCAACACCGAATGCGGCCATTCCTACTTTACCATGTGGAATGCTATCAATCGATTCGGCCTGAAGGCCGATTTCGAGCTGCAAAATCTGGTCTCGTATTATGCGCGGTGGATCAGGGAAGGTCGCCTGCCCGTCAACGCGGAGTGGAACCGTAACAATATCACCTTTACCGTTCAGGATCCCTGCCAGATCGTAAGAAAGGCCTATGGTGAGTCCATTGCCGAAGATATGCGTTTTGTCGCTAAAACCCTGGTGGGTGAAGATAACTTCATCGACATGCAGCCCAACAGAAGTGCCAATTACTGCTGCGGCGGCGGCGGCGGTTTTCTCCAGTCCGGCATGACCGAGCACAGAAGGGCTTACGGCAGAAGAAAATTTGATCAGATCGCTGCCACTGGTGCGAAATATGTTCTTACTCCATGCCACAACTGTCACTCGCAGATTGAAGATATAGGACATCACTATCAGGGGGGCTACCATGTCATTCATTTCTGGACGCTGATCTGTCTCTCTCTTGGAATCCTGGGGGAAAACGAACGCACCTATCTGGGTGCCGACCTGCTCACCCTGCTGGAGTAGGTCTTTCTTTCACGGCACTGTTAACCTGCCATACCATTTCTTCCTTGCAGTACCCTGCCGAAGACGAATCGACTGGATTCGAAACAAGGCCTCCTCTTTCTCTTAATCTGAATATAATATCTTTCTAATCTGATCATCACGGTCGTTCGGTATCATGATCTTGTTTTCAGGAGGTCTGGAACTCTTCCAGGCTTATAGTAAAAGACATTATCATCTGAGGAGAAATGTACATGTTCCCCATTCTCGTTTTCCAAAAATCCCTGCGCCATTTTAATTGTAGACTGCTCCTGCAGCTGTTCTGCGCCCTGTTTCTGATAAACGGCTCGGCTCTGGCCATGGACCCCCGCTACAGCGATGCCGATGGCGACATGATTGCCGATGTCCCCAGCGATTCGAAAGACTGGGTCGATCCCGCAACTCTGGTTTTTGCCTATACGCCGGTGGAAGATCCGGCGGTCTATGCCAAGGTCTGGGATGGATTTATTCGCCATATGGAAAAGGCCACCGGCAAAAAAGTCCAGTTTTTCCCGGTGCAATCCAACGCCGCCCAACTTGAAGCCATGCGGGCGGGTAGACTACATGTCGCCGGCTTTAACACCGGCTCCAACCCCTTGGCGGTAAACTGTGCCGGTTTCCGACCCTTTGCCATGATGGCCCGGGCCGATGACAGTTTCGGCTACGAAATGGAGATCATCACCTACCCCGGATCGGGAATCAACACAGTTGAAGATATTCGCGGGAATAAAATGGCCTTTACTTCACAGACCTCCAACTCCGGTTTCAAGGCTCCCTCTGCGCTTCTTGCCGCTGAGTATAACCTGATCGCCGAAAAAGATTATGAACCTGTGTTCTCCGGTAAACATGACAATTCCATCCTCGGGGTTGCCAATCAGGATTACCCGGTCGCGGCAATAGCCAATTCAGTATTGAACAGGATGATCTCGCGCGGCGTGGTCAAGGAGGAACAAATCGTCACCATTTACAAGTCACAGACCTTTCCCACCACCGGCTATGGCGTCGTATACAATCTCCATCCAGAACTGCAGGCCAAGGTTAAAGACGCCTTTTTTTCCTTCCCCTGGGAAGATTCGACTTTGCTGGAAGAGTTTAAAAATTCCGGTGAAGCCAAGTTTGTGCCGATCACCTTCCAGAAACATTGGGAAGTTGTGCGGACCATCGACCAGGCCATGGGCGTCACCTACGAGTGTCGCTGAGCCGTGCTGACCATCACCGCACTGACCAAACGCTACCGAACCGGCGACTTGGCCCTGCAGGACGTCAGTCTCAATATACCGGAAGGCCAGGTTATGGGTTTAATCGGGCCTTCCGGTTCCGGCAAATCGACCCTGATCCGCTGCATCAACCGCCTGGTGGAGCCCAGTAGCGGGTCTGTTCGTCTCAAAGACTTGGAGTTGACCACCTTAAAGCGGACCGAACTCCGCAAAGCCAGACGACGGATGGGCATGATCTTTCAGGAATATGCCCTGGTGGAACGGCTCACCGTGATGGAAAACGTCCTCTCCGGACAACTAGGTTATGTGAGCTTCTGGAGTTCGCTCAGGCGGCGCTTTCCCCCGGAAGCCGTGGCCCAGGCCTTTGCCACTCTTGACCGGGTCGGCCTGGCTGATCATGTCGATAAACGTGCCGACGCCCTCTCCGGCGGTCAACGGCAACGAGTCGGCATTGCCAGGGCCCTGCTGCAGAATCCGGATCTGCTGCTGGTGGACGAGCCCACCGCCAGCCTCGACCCGAAGACCTCCAGGCAGATTATGCGTTTAATCATTGAAGTCTGCGCCGAGCACGGCCTGGCCGCAATCATCAATATCCACGATGTTGCCCTGGCACAGCTCTTCGTCAAGCGGATCATAGGATTGCGGCAGGGTGAAGTGGTCTATGACGGCCCGCCGAACGGGCTGACCGCCGAAGTCCTCACCGAGATTTACGGAGTTGAGGACTGGAGCGCCACGGTGGGTAAGCTAGACAAGAATGATATGGAGGATGAAGCCGCCGAAGAAGACGCCAACACTCTTGCAACGGTGCCCCTGTGAACCGGGGCACGGCAGAGATTGCGCCTCTTGATGGCTATCCCCGGTACTGGCGCAGGCCACCTTTTATCAAGAGGGCCTGGCTCCGCTATGGACTTGTCTGCGGCGCCCTGCTCTATCTGTTTTTCGGCATCGGTGCGCTGGAAGTCAACTGGTTGAGGCTATGGGAAGGATTACCACGCGGCTGGGACTTTATCTACGGCTTTCTTGCCCCGGATTTCTTCTCCCGTGGAGGGGATATCCGCGCCGGCATCCTGGAGAGCCTGACCATGACCCTGACCTCAACGGTTGTCGGGATTTTGATCTCCATACCCATAGGAGTGGGAGCAGCGCGAAACCTGGTACCCATGCCGGTCTACGCTGTGTGCCGATCAATCATCGCCCTGTCACGAAGCTTTCAGGAAGTGATTATCGCCATCCTCTTTGTCGCCATGGTCGGTTTCGGACCATTGGCTGGTTTTCTCACCCTGTCTTTTGCCACTATCGGTTTTCTCGCCAAGCTGCTGGCTGAAGATATCGAGGATATCCAGGAGGCCCAGGCCGAAGCAATCCGCGCCACGGGGGCCGGGTGGCTTCAATTGGTCAACTATGCCATTCAGCCTCAGGTGATGCCCAGGCTGATCGGTCTGTCGCTATACCGGCTTGATATCAACTTTCGCGAATCAGCAGTAATCGGTATCGTCGGAGCCGGAGGTATCGGGGCAACATTAAACACGGCCATTGACCGCTATGAATTTGATTCGGCAGCGGCGATTCTGATCATTATCATCGCTATCGTGCTGGTATCGGAATATAGTTCCGGCGTTATTCGTAAGTGGGTGCAATAATGGTGGTGACGAAAATCGGTGGGGAAAAGTCCTGGCAGCGCCAAACCACGGCGCATCAAATGGCAAGCTGGTTTGCCTGGCTGTTGCTGACGGCTCTATTTATCTGGTGCTGGCAGCTCATGAACCAGCAGACTCTGTGGACCTTCGTCCAGGATGCGCCGCAACAGGCCATGGACATCGGTGGGCGAATGTTGCCACCGCGCTGGTCCTACATGGAAAAGCTGTGGATACCCCTGTGGGATACTCTCAACATTGCCACCCTGGGGACCCTTCTAGGAGTAGTGCTGGCCCTGCCGGTGTCTTTTCTGGCGGCTCGCAACACAACGCCCAGTCTGCGCTATATCCGACCCGTCGCCCTGCTGCTTATTGTGTCCTCCCGTTCCATCAATTCCCTGATATGGGCCCTGCTGCTGGTCTCGATCCTCGGACCCGGTCTACTGGCCGGAATTATCGCCATCGCTCTGCGCTCCATCGGCTTTATCGGAAAACTCCTCTACGAGGCCATCGAGGAAATTGATACCACCCAGGTGGAGGCGGTCACCGCTACCGGTGCTTCCGCGGCACAAATTCTCGACTACGGTATCAGCCCCCAGATCATGCCCGCCTTTGCCGGAATTACCGTTTTCCGCTGGGATATCAATATCCGTGAATCGACGGTTCTCGGTCTGGTCGGGGCCGGCGGTATCGGTCTGGAACTGTCCCACAGCCTCAACACCCTCGCCTGGCCTCAGGTCAGCCTTATATTCATCGTCATCCTCGGCACGGTGGTCGTGAGCGAGTGGGTTTCCGCCAAAGTCCGCTACGCCATCATCTAGCTTCAGACAGAGCACATCTTACAGACAACTGCTATCCTCATGGCGACGGTAGACAAACACCCGATGCTCATGACCATTTTTTATCAATTGCTCGAACTGTGTATCATGGTACGATTTATAAGGTCTGGGATATATTTCCGTGAAACCATAAACTTTCTATACGGCTATTGCTTTCCTCGACAAAACCATCATAAAAAGTGGACTTCCCCTTGCATCGCACGTATACTAAATGAAAATTATTCTCCATGGTGGCGAAAGATCATCTGACACACAATCGACCCAAGACAATTCGGCACGACAACACTGATATTCTATGCCCGATCATATTCTTCTCCCACTCTTTAGGATCTTGCTCACTGGAGTCCGGCACAAAAATGAAAAATATGGAATTGTTTTTAATCGTGAAAAATGCCGAGATGTCAACAGATCACTTCTTTCCTCCAGAAAGACTCCCGACTCACTCCTGCCCCTTTTCCATCACAGAGGAATTGTCGTCCTTGTAACCGCATTATGTCTTTTCTGTTTTTACTGCCTCACTGCCTCAGCATCGGCTTCAAATCAGGTTACCATCAACGGTCTGTTTTCGACAATATGGGGGGACTCATTTACAGACCTGCCCTCTTCCAGAGAACGTCACTTTCTCTCCTTCGGGTCCGGAAATGTCGCTGAACTGATCATCGATCCTTCTGTTGCCAAAGCCGCAGGAGGCCTGCGCCGTCTTAACGGCGAAATGGTATCGGTTACAGCCACAGCCGCCATAAGCAACACATCCCAAAGAAACAGCAGCAATGCACCGCTGTTGGTCCAGCACCTGGAAAAGCTCAGCTTTACCGGGAAGACCATGAGCCGGGCTGCCGCCACCGGTAACCAGCCGTGGGTTTCTATAATGTGTAAATTTCCAGACATCAGCGCTGAACCTAAAAATCTGCAATATTTCCAAGACATGTACGCATCGGCTCATCCCGGTCTTAATCATTACTGGAAACAGGCTTCGTACAACAGAGTCAATCTCGACGGCAGCACTGCCTTCGGATGGTATGTGCTTCCACAACCGCGCTCATATTATATCCAGGGAGGAAACCTCAACTTAGCCGGAATTGCCGAAGATTGTACCAGACAGGCCGACGCAGACGTCTTTTTTCCCGCTTTTATGGGAATAAACCTGATGTTTAACTTCGATCTTGACGGTTATGCCTGGGGAGGATCACAATTCCTTGATATAGACGGCCGGCGAGATGTATACAGAATGACCTGGGAACCTCCTTGGGGGTATTCTTCCCTGACCGTCATAGCGCATGAAATGGGTCATGGTTTCGGCATGCCTCACTCCTCCGGTAATTACGGCAATACCTATGATAATGTCTGGGACGTTATGAGCGACCCCTGGGCCAACTGCAACTCCGCCACTGACCCGGTTTACGGCTGCCTCGGCCAGCACACCATCGCCTATCATCGCCGTCTGGTCGGCTGGCTCAGGGACGAAGAGGTCTTCACTTTTGACGGCACCACCAGAACCATTACTCTGGAGCGCCTTACTCTGCCGACCACCTCTCATTACCGGCTTGCCAAGGTACCCATCTCCAACAGCAATAGCAGGTATTACACCATCGAGGTACGGCACAGGGTTGGTTACGACACCAAACTTCCCGCAGAAGCCGTCATTATCCATGAAGTCGATGAAATGCGCGCCAACGGCAGGGATGCGCATGTCATTGATATTGACAACAACGGTAGAACAGGTGATGAGGGTGCAATATGGCGAGTCGGAGAAACTTTTACCGATCACAGTAACTCAATCTGCATCAAAGTTGTGGCCAAAGTCGGCAACGCTTACTCCATACAGATAGGTTGCGGTTCTGCTGCATCCTCTCCGTCTGCTGCCCCTCCTTCTATACATCTCCTGCTACTGCGAAAAAACAGCTGAACGGCACGACGGTTTCTGTCAAGAAACAACTTTACTGTTGTCAATATGTCAACAGTAATTCTGTCTTATAATACTCTTTAAAGACTATTTATCAGATATTTAATTTATTTTCGTCAACAGTCATAACGAGTCTTCATTTTCGGTTGTACCGGCTTTCAGTCTGGCCTACAAATCCTTGCAATAGACGAATCACCCCCCATATTTCCTCCTCTAATTCTTTTGCACCTTCCTCGTAATTATGATAAAGCAGTCCATGGAGTTTAATGCCATGTTCCACGACAGTGCAGACCGTTTCAACCACTTACGGCCTGACAGAAATTACAGGAGGACGACCATGCCGACCAATCACCTCGACAGCCTTTCCCAGACCCTGCTTATGGGCCCCGGACCCTCATGCGTGCCCGATCAGGTATACCGGGCACTGTCACAATATACCATAGGTCATCTCGACCCTCGTTTCATCGCCCTTATGGATGAGATCAAACTCAGACTGCAGAAGCTGATGCAGACCGGCAACAGATTGACTATTCCTGTTTCAGGTACCGGTTCCGCCGGTATGGAAACCTGTTTCGTTAATTTGGTTGAACAGGGAGATCCGGTTCTCATTCTCAAAAACGGCGTTTTCGGTATGCGCATGGAGGATCTGGCCACTCGACTGGGTGCAGCCGTGGATGTATTGGAGTTCGAATGGGGAACCCCGGTTCTGCTCGAAAAAGTGGCAAATCAGCTCCAGCGGAAGCCCTATAAAATCGTTGCCGTTGTCCATGCCGAAACCTCAACAGGTGTGATGAATCCCGTGGCCGAAATCGGCGCTCTACTCAGCGACAGTCCCGCCCTCTACCTGGTGGACAGCGTCACCAGTCTGGGTGGAATACCTGTAACCACCGATGCCTGGGGCATCGACGCTCTTTACAGCGGTACCCAGAAATGCCTCTCCTGCCCTCCCGGCCTGGCCCCCATCTCCTTTTCTCAGAAGGCTGTTGATACTCTTCAGGCCCGAAAAACCAAGGTGCCGAACTGGTATCTCGACCTCTCCATGATCATCAACTATTGGGACGGCGCCACACGGGCCTATCACCATACCGCCCCCATCAATATGCTCTACGGTCTCTACGCCGCCTTGGGTGTCATTCTGGATGAAGGTCTGGAAAAGGTGTTTGCCCGCCACCAGGAGTCCCATGACTATCTTGTGTCCGGTCTGGAAAAGCTCGGTCTTGCCATGGCCGTCGACAAAGAAAGCCGACTGCCCATGCTCAACGCCGTCACTATTCCAGCAGGAGTTGAGGACGCCCGCATCAGGAGCGATCTTCTGCAAAAATATGATATCGAAATAGGTGCGGGTCTGGGACCACTTGCCGGCAAGATCTGGCGGATAGGTCTGATGGGACATACGGCACGCCCGGCAAACGTCGACCGTCTCCTCGGGGCTTTGCAAAACCTGCTTTAAAGCCGGCACTCAATCGTAGCGGCAAGACATAATGAAAATAATCACCACCCATAAAAACACCGACTTCGATGCCCTGGCGTCAGTCATTGCCGCAACCATTCTCTATCCGGGCGCCACGGGCGTGGTGCCCAAGATGGTCAATAAAAATGTGGAGCGTTTCCTCTCAACACACAAGACCGCCTTTAACATCGTTTTACCCAACGAAATCAACCCTGACAAAGTAGACACCCTGATTGTAGTCGACACCAACTGCTGGAAACGGCTTGACCGCATGGACAAGCTGCGCAAAAGAGATGACCTCACCATCCATCTATGGGATCATCATCTGCAGAAGGGTGACATCGTGCCAAGCTGGCAATGTGTCGAAGGCTCAGGTGCAGCCGTAACCCTGCTGGTCAGAGAACTGCGTCGCCGGAAAATCACCTTGTCGCCACTCGACTCGACCATCATGCTCATCGGGCTCTATGAAGATACCGGCCATCTTACCTACCCGGGAACCACGCCTGATGATGCCGCGGCAGCAGCCTATCTGCTGAAAAACGGCGCCGATCTTAATGTGGCCGCCTTTTTTCTCAATCCACCCTACGAAGAGATCCAGAAAGACATTCTCTTTGATCTCATCGAAAACACCGAAAAATTCACGCACCGGAAAACCACCATCGGCATTAATATCGTCAGGCTCGACAAAAAAATCTCCATGCTGGCCACCATCGTCAATACATACCGCAAGCTTATCAATGTCGATGCGGTTTTCGTCATCTTCATCAACAGTGACGTATCCTGTACGGTCATTGCCCGCAGCACCAGCAGTCGCATCGATGCCGGCGCCATTATGAGCCGTTTCGGCGGAGGAGGACACCCACAAGCGGCTTCAGCCAGTATCCGCACAGAACAGTTCAGCCCGGAGCAGATCAAGCAGAAGATCATGGCTATCGTCAGAGAAAGTAAGGTGAGCACCGCAACAGTGGCTGATCTGATGTCCTATCCCGTCACCATGGTTGCCTCTCATACCTCCATGAAAGAAGTTCGTGAAATAATGGAGGAGCGGGGTATTCGCGGCGTTCTGGTGGGGACCGAAGAATACCTGGAAGGCATCATCGTTCTCTGGGATTTTAAGAAGATCAGACAGGAACGCCAATGGCAAAGTCCGGTCAAAGCCTTTATGGCACGCGATGTGACATCCATTCCTCCCGACATCGATCCCGCAGAGGCCGCCCAGCTAATGATTCGCAAGAATATCGGCCACCTCCCTGTGGAACATCAGGGCAAAATCATAGGAATTCTCACCCGTACCGATATTCTCACCTTCTTCTATGATCTGCTGCCGGATTGAACCTCGTAACGCGGTTTACAGCACATACATATTGCACAGTCCGGCAAGGCCGATATCCCTATTTCTGCTGGAGTAGAGCGGCAATACGGCCTTGGGTTGCTTCGCTCTGTAAAAGCGTTTTGAAAAGCCCCAACTCTGTCGACACCACCGCACTGACATCTCCCTGAGAGGCCCGCAGGAGTTTTTTTGTGGCAAGAAGTGACGCAAGAGGCTGTTTGAGGAGCAGGTCGATGTAGCCCTGAGCCGCCTCCATGGCCTTCCCCGGTTCGGCAACCGTGTTGATCATTCCCCAGCGCAGAGCTTCATCGGCGGAAAAAAAACGGCCCGTCAGCAGTATTTCCCTGGCCATCTTCTCACCTATGGCTCGAGGCAACAGCATGCTTGATCCACCTTCCGGACACACGCCGAGATTGGCAAAAGGCAAACGAAATCGAACCGCGCTGGACGCGACAACGATATCACAGTGAAGCAGCAATGTCGTCCCAATTCCCACCGCCACACCTTCCACAGCCGCCAGCAGGACCTTTTGCAGATTAGCAACACAGTCAAAGATACCCTGCACCCCTGCCATCACCTCCTGTTCGTCTGTACCGACGAGGTCGGCGAGATCATTTCCTGCGGTAAACTGGCCACCCTCTCCTTCCAGTACGATGAGATGGCATGCCGGATCGTTGTCTGCTTCCTGCAGAGCCGAGATCAGCTCTTTATAGGTCTTGATGCGAATAGCGTTACGTTTTTCCGGCCGATCGACGGTAATGATGGCGACCCTGTCCCGGTAGCGAATCCGAATATCGGTATATTTTCCCTCAATCATCCTATCCTCCCTAAACAGTATTCATGCCCACTTTGTCATAAAGAAACTTTTTCGTACCATCATCTTTTATAATATTCTGAAATAATTGCTATAAATTTTATAAGGAAAAAACCGAACCACTGTTTTTATTTGACAAGTTTGACACATCAATGGATAATACCGCACTGAGCAGCGTAGCGATAATCTTCCCTTTAAAAGCGGTATCTTTATGGAAATACTCTCCGAAAGGCAGAAACATATCCTCAACATGGCCAAAAAAAAAGGCAGGGTCATTGTAGATCAACTGGCCGCCTTTTTCGGTGTTTCTCCCCAGACCATCCGCAAGGATCTCAACGAGCTTTGCAACATGCAGTTGCTGCAGCGGATCCATGGCGGAGCCATTGTGGGCTCAAGTATCGAAAACGTCAGCTATGAGGCGCGTAAATTACTGGCACCGGAAAGTAAAAGAGCCATCGGCATACGAGCCGCACAGCTTATTCCGAACAACTGCTCTCTTTTTATCAATATCGGCACAACCACGGAGCAGGTTGCCAAAGAGTTGAAATCACATCGTGGTCTTATGGCAATTACCAATAATATCAAAGCAATCGACATTCTCAGGTCTTCCCCGGGAATCGAACTGATTATCGCCGGAGGTCTTGTACGTCGTTCCGATGGCGGTATTGTCGGTGTTGCCGCGGTGGATTTCATCAATCAATTCAAAGTCGATTACGCCATTATCGGAGTGTCCGGCATTGACGAAGACGGCCTCCTGCTGGATTACGATCTCAGCGAAGTTCGGGTAGCTCAGGCCATTATTGCCAACTCCCGCCATGTCATCATGGTCGCCGACATGATGAAAATGAACCGCAATGCCCCGGTTCGTATCGGTCACATCTCACAAATCGATACCCTGGTGATGGACGAGATGCCGTCGAGCAACTTTTGCAAGCTCTGCCGGGAACATGATGTTGTCATCGAAGTGGCCGACCCGAAACATGCCATGCATAAATAGTATACTGTTTTCATATACTTTATTCACCGGCTCCCACTCTCTTCTCTGGCGCATTCCCACTCATTTGGCACTGCATTGTATTTTTATAACGCCAGGACAAATTTTCACTTGCAACTCTATTTAATTTCGATTAGTCTTTTTTTAGGATGCATGTGAAACCGCATTCTTCACTTTCCGAAACCATCCGTTGTACTCAAGAGCAGTATTGCAGCATGGAGCCCCGGCATGATGAAGACTCCGCTTTACGATCTGGCGATCATAGGAGGTGGTGTAAATGGTTGTGGTATTGCCCGCGATGCTGCAGGGAGGGGGCTGTCCGTCTTTCTCTGTGAACAGAACGACCTGGCAAGCGGCACATCATCAGCCAGCACCAAACTCATTCATGGCGGTCTGCGCTATCTGGAATATTATGAATTTCGCCTGGTACGAGAAGCCCTGCAAGAACGAGAAGTTCTTCTCCGGGCAGCCCCTCATATCATCTGGCCTCTTCGTTTCATCCTGCCTCACCACAAAGGACTTCGCCCGTATTGGCTGATTCGCCTTGGTCTTTTTCTGTACGACAACCTTGGTGGACGACGACTGCTTCCGGGCACTTCCACAGTAGATCTTCAACACGATGAAGCCGGCACACCCTTAAATAACCTGTTCACCAAGGCCTTTGAATATTCGGACTGCTGGGTAATGGACAGCCGTCTGGTCATACTGAACGCCATGGATGCCCGTGACAAAGGTGCGCACATTCAAAGCCGCACTCGTTGTCTGTCAGCAACTCGTCGTGATGATGTCTGGCATCTCAAACTGGAAAACAGTGTCACCGGCGCCCAGAGCGACATCAAAGCCCTGTCCGTCGTTAACGCCACCGGCCCTTGGCTGGACGATTTTCTCACACACACCACCCACCAGGATACCAATCAGCATATCAGAATGGTGAAAGGCAGCCATATCATCGTGAAAAAATTGTTCGATCACGAACGCTGCTATATTTTTCAGAACGCCGATGGACGTATTATCTTTGCAATCCCCTATGAACATGATTTCACCCTTATCGGCACCACCGATGTCGATTTCAAGGGAGACCCCGGCACAGTGGCCATCGACCAGCAGGAAATCACCTACCTTTGCCGGGCCGCCAGTGAATATTTCACTCAACCTATCACGGCAGATGATGTCGTCAGCACCTATTCCGGCATCCGTCCGCTCTTTGATGACGGCAAAAACGAAGCCAAAGCGGCCACCCGTGATTATGTGCTCACCATTGACGACCATAACGGCAAGGCACCGTTGCTCTCCATTTACGGCGGGAAAATAACCACCTACCGTAAACTCGGCGAAGCTGTCCTGAAAAAATTGAAACCATACTTACCTTCCATGGGTGAGAGCTGGACGGAACATGCCACGCTTCCCGGAGGAGATTTTGATCCCTTTGCCTTTGACGACCAGGTCGAGAAACTCCTGTCTGCCTGCCCCTGTCTTGAGCGTCGACATGCTGAAAGACTGGTGCGCCAGTACGGTACCAGAGCCTTTGACTTCACCAAGGACATAAAAGAAAAAGTCGACCTTGGTCTCTGTTTCGGCAGCGATCTCTATGAGACTGAAGTTGCTTATTTAATGGAACATGAATGGGCCTGCACCGCTGCTGATGTTTTATGGCGCCGTTCCAACCTCGGCCTTTTTCTTCAAGAAGACGAACAGGCTGCTCTTCAGGACTGGATGGACAGCGGGCGGAAATGACATATATGTCGACCATGTCAGGATTACATTGCTTTCTTCCTGAAAATTTATCATGTTATAGAGATATCATAGCTCCCACAACGTAGCATAACACATAAACCTGGTCAAACGAGGGCATGATGCAGCTTGAACTTCAGAATATAGCAAAAATCGTCGGCCAAGAGGTGCATATCGCCGACATCTCACTGACCTTTGAATCAGGGTCATTGAACATTCTTCTTGGCCCGACCCTCTCAGGCAAAACCACTCTGATGCGCCTCATGGCAGGCCTGGAAAAACCGAGCTCGGGAAAGCTCCTGGTCGACGGTAAAGATGTTACCGGAGTAGCTGTGCAGAAGCGTAATGTCGCCATGGTCTATCAGCAGTTTATCAACTATCCCAACCTGACGGTCTATGAAAACATCGCCTCTCCTCTGAAAATCGCCGGGGTCGCCAAAAAGGAGATCGACACCAGGGTCGGAGAGATTGCCTCTCTTCTCAAACTCACGGATATGCTGAAACGCATGCCGCAGGAACTGTCCGGCGGGCAACAGCAGAGAACAGCCCTGGCCAGGGCTCTGGTTAAAGGAGCGGATTTGGTCCTGTTAGACGAGCCTCTGGCCAACCTGGACTACAAACTCCGTGAAGAACTGCGTGAAGAGCTGCCGAAGATATTTTCAGCAACCGGTGCTATTTTTATCTACGCCACCACCGAACCAACCGAAGCACTGCTGCTCGGCGGGCATACCGCAGCTCTTCATCAAGGCCGGGTCTATCAGTTTGGCCCGACCATCGATGTTTTTCACAAGCCGGACAACCTTACCACCGCCCAAACCTTTGCAGACCCACCACTCAACATTCTACCGGTAACGAAGCTCAACAACCGCATGCTCTTTAAAAGCCATGTGGAAGTACCCGTACTCGGCAAACTGCCCCTGCTGCCCGATGCCGACTATACCATTGGCTTTCGCCCCAACCATCTCTACCTTAAACCTCCTTCGGATAAAGCCATCGGCGTTAAGGCAAAGGTAGTGGTAACCGAAATAACAGGCTCGGACAGCTATATACATATTGATGTTGCCGGGTTGCGCTGGGTTGTCCTGGCGCACTCCATCCATTCCTTTGATGTGGAGGAAACCATTGAGGTGTTTCTGGACCCGGATAAATTTTATGTGTTTGACAGTGGTGAAAAGCTTGTCGCTACGCCGGCACACATAACGGCTACTTGAGGTAAAAAAAGAGAAGATGGCAAATATAACACTTAAAGAGATAGCCCACTCCTACTCCGGGCCCTCCGATAATCCAGATGATTTTGCTCTTAAAAGGCTCGATCTTACCTGGAAAAACGGCAACTGTTATGCCCTGCTCGGCCCATCCGGATGCGGCAAGACGACCCTGCTCAATATCATTTCCGGCCTGCTGGTACCGACGGAGGGAGATGTTCTTTTTGATGACCGGATCGTCACCAGGCTGGCCACGGAACAACGTAATATTGCCCAGATTTTTCAGTTTCCCGTCATTTACGACACCATGACGGTTTTTCAAAATCTCGCCTTTCCTCTAAAAAACAGAGGCCGCGGCCGTAAAGAGATTGAACCAAGAGTCATTAAACTCGCCGGAATGCTGGGCCTGGAAAAAGATCTCTACAAAAAGGCACAACATCTCACTGCCGATGCCAAGCAGAAAATCTCTCTCGGTAGAGGATTGATTCGCCAGAGTGTCAATGCCATTTTGTTTGATGAACCTCTAACCGTCATAGATCCTCATCTCAAATGGGCGCTGCGTTCCCAACTGAAGCGACTGCATAAACAGTTCGGCTTCACCATGATTTACGTCACCCATGACCAGACCGAGGCCCTGACCTTTGCCGATGAAGTTGTGGTTATGCTTGAAGGAAAAATCGTTCAGGTGGGCACTCCCGAGGAACTTTTTGAAAGACCGCAACACACCTTTGTCGGCTATTTTATCGGCTCTCCAGGCATGAACATCATCCCCTGTGAAGTACAGGGAAATCGCATGCTGCTCCAGGGAAACGACATCGCCCTTCATTACAGCTATACAGGTATGGCCGATTTCAAGAAAGTGGAGCTCGGCATACGACCTGAGTATATCAGTCTCCACCCGCCCGATGGCGAGGGGGTGCCGGTCAGTATTCTCAAGATTGACGACATCGGCCCTTATCAGATTGCGCGGGTCGCCCTGCGGGACTCGGTTTTCAACGTAATTGTACCGGAACAGGTCGTCATGACCGGCGATAGAGGCAAAATCAGCTTCGATCTTGATCATATCAATATCTATGGTGATGATAATCTTGTAACAGGAGAAATGCTGTGATCGAAAAACAGGTAAATCAAAAAGCATGGTTCATGGTTCTGCCGGTTTTCCTGATAGTTGCCTTCAGTGCCGTGATACCGCTGATGACCGTGGTCAACTATTCCGTCCAGGACACCTTCGGCAATAATGTGTTCTTCTGGGCAGGGATGGACTGGTTTAAAGATCTTCTACATTCCGAGCGTTTCCACGATGCCTTTCTCAGGCAACTGCTTTTCTCGGGCATCATCCTCGCCATTGAAATACCATTGGGTATCATTATCGCGCTGGCCATGCCGAGAAAGGGTTGGGGTGTGCCTGTCTGCCTGGTTACCATGGCACTGCCTCTCCTCATTCCCTGGAACGTCGTCGGTACCATCTGGCAGATCTTCGCCCGGGTCGACATCGGCCTGCTGGGCCATACCCTGGCCTCCCTCGGCTTCGATTACAACTATACCCAGGACCCGCTTGCCGCCTGGGTCACCGTGATTGCCATGGATATCTGGCACTGGACAAGCCTGGTCGTTCTCCTCTGTTACGCCGGGCTTTGTTCCATCCCCGATGCCTATTACCAGGCGGCCAAAATAGACGGTGCTTCACGTTTTTCGGTGTTTCGCTATATTCAGCTGCCGAAAATGCACCGCGTTCTGTTGATAGCTATTCTGCTGCGCTTCATGGACTCTTTTATGATCTATACCGAGCCCTTCGTCGTCACCGGCGGTGGTCCCGGGAATTCAACGACCTTTCTCTCCATAGATCTTGTCAAACTGGCCATCGGACAATTTGATCTCGGCCCTGCCGCGGCCATGTCCCTGATCTACTTTCTGGTTATTCTGCTCCTGTCCTGGGTCTTCTATACGGTGATGAGCAATGTCGGCGTTGAAAGCAGCGCTAAAGGAGGTACCCGTCAATGAAACTGAAATGGTTGATTCCCTTTTTTTATATAATTTTCCTGCTGTTGCCCATTTACTGGCTGCTCAATATGAGCCTGAAAACCAACGATGAGATCCTGTCCGTGTTCACCATGTGGCCCAGGGATCTGACCTTTGCCAACTATGCGGTGATCTTCAATGATGCCTCCTGGTATTCAGGCTATATCAACTCAATGATCTACGTAACCATCAACGTAATTATTTCAGTGACCTTCGCCCTGCCTGCCGCGTATGCCTTTTCGCGCTACTCTTTTGTGGGAGATAAGCATCTCTTTTTCTGGCTGCTCACCAACCGCATGGCTCCTCCGGCGGTTTTTGCCCTGCCGTTTTTCCAGCTCTACTCTTCCATCGGCTTATTTGATACCCACATTGCCGTCGCTCTGGCACACTGCCTCTTTAACCTTCCCCTGGCCGTCTGGATTCTTGAAGGCTTCATGTCCGGTGTGCCCAAGGAAATCGATGAAACGGCTTTTGTAGATGGATATTCCTGGCCCCGCTTTTTCGTCAAAATCTTTATTCCAAATATTGCCTCGGGAATCGGTGTAACCGCCTTTTTCTGCTTTATGTTCTCCTGGGTTGAACTCCTTCTGGCCCGGACACTCACAGCAGTCAGTGCCAAACCGATTTCGGCCATCATGACCAGGACCGTATCGGCCTCCGGCCTTGACTGGGGCGTACTTGCCGCCGCCGGCATACTCACCATTATTCCGGGAGCTTTGGTTATCTGGTTTGTACGTAATCACATCGCCAAGGGATTCGCCCTTGGCCGGGTATAAGGAGGCAGCGCCATGACGATGAACTTGAACTGGATGGCCTGGACCGGACCGACGGCCGCATTTTTCATTATAATTCTCTGTCTTCTGATCGCTATGACCATATGGGAGCTGAAAGCACCGGGAGGCGGACCGCGCCATGGTATCCTGGGTATCGAAACAACCAGAGGCGATCGTCTCTTTATTTCGCTGCTGGGATCGGCCTATATCCACATCTTCTGGCTGGGAGTTATCGGTCTCAGCCTGTGGTGGGCCCTTGTAGTATCACTGATATACGCCGTCTGCGTATTTAAGTGGGTATAAAGGCGGTTTCTGCTGAAACACGATAGAACCTTTACTATTGTTTCAGCCGGCTACGGCCTGGTTGTTGGTATTTTTGTTCCGCTACCTCTCATTTGAGAGGAGAGGCGGAAAAATTCAAAGAACAACAGAGGAGAAGGAAAATGATGAAACAACTTGCTACAGTGGCCGCAACACTGGCACTTCTGGCCGGACCTGTAAGTTCGCAGGCAGGGACCGCGGAAGCGCAAAAATGGATCGACAGTGAATTCCAACCCTCCACGCTCTCAAAAGAAGAACAGATGAAGGAGATGGAATGGTTCATCAAGGCAGCAGAGCCATTCAAAGGCATGGAAATCAATGTTGTCTCCGAAACCATTACAACCCATGAATACGAGTCGAAAACACTTGCCAAGGCATTCAGCGAGATTACCGGTATCAAGCTTACTCACGACCTCATCGGTGAAGGAGATGTTATCGAAAAACTGCAGACCCAGATGCAGTCCAATAAAAACATCTATGATGCCTATATCAATGACTCCGATCTGATCGGTACCCACTTCCGCTATCAGCAGGTTGTCCCCTTAAGCGACTGGATGACGGGTGAGGGAAAAGACGTTACCAATCCCATGCTGGATGTTGACGATTTTATGGGAATATCCTTCACCACAGGCCCGGACGGCAAAATCTACCAGATCCCCGACCAGCAGTTCGCCAACCTCTACTGGTTTCGCTACGACTGGTTCAAACGCCCTGACCTGCAGCAGAAATTTAAAGAAATCTACGGTTACGATCTCGGTGTGCCGGTAAACTGGTCGGCCTACGAGGATATTGCCGAATTTTTTAGCGAAAAAGTACAGGAAATTGACGGTAAGCGTGTCTACGGCCATATGGATTACGGTAAGAAGGATCCTTCTCTCGGCTGGCGTTTCACCGATGCCTGGTTCTCCATGGCTGGAGCCGGTGATGAAGGAATCCCCAACGGGCTGCCCGTTGATGAATGGGGTATTCGTGTTGACGGATGTCGCCCGGTTGGTTCTTCCGTTGAACGTGGCGGTGCCACCAACGGCCCTGCTGCCGTATACGCCTTGACGAAATACATCGACTGGCTGAAAAAATATGCCCCGCCGGAAGCAGCAGGTATGACCTTCTCGGAAGCCGGACCTATCCCCGCCCAGGGTGCCATCGCCCAGCAGATTTTCTGGTATACCGCCTTTACAGCCGATATGGCAATCCCCGGCACTCCCGTTGTTGACGAAAACGACAATCCTAAATGGCGCATGGCCCCATCTCCTCGCGGTCCTTACTGGACGGAGGGCATGAAACTCGGCTACCAGGATGCCGGCTCCTGGACCCTGATGAAATCCACCCCGGTTGATCGCCGCAAAGCGGCTTGGCTTTATGCCCAGTTTGTTATTTCCAAAAGTGTCAGCCTGAAGAAGACCCATGTTGGACTCACCCCTATCAGAGAAAGCGACATCTGGCATGAGTCCTTCACCGAGCGTGCTCCCAAACTTGGCGGTCTGGTTGAATTCTACCGCAGTCCGGCCCGCGTCCAGTGGACTCCCACCGGAACCAACGTTCCCGACTATCCGAAACTGGCACAGCTCTGGTGGCAGAACGTGGCCGATGCCGTAACCGGTTCGAAAAGCCCACAGGAAGCTCTCGACTCTCTTGCCACCCAACAGGACAGTGTCATGAGCCGCCTGGAACGTGCCGGCATACAGGGAGAATGCGGTCCCAAGTTGAACGAACCGCGTGATGCATCATACTGGCTCAACCTGCCCGGCGCTCCCAAGCCGAAACTTGCCAACGAGAAACCGCAAGGCATGACCGTCGACTACGACGAACTCATCAAAAGCTGGGCCGCCACCAAGAAATAAAACGACTGCCCTGGAGTTTTCTCTTCAACCCTGATTTCTCATGGAAAAAATCAGGGTAAACCCTCACGAAAACAACCAGGTCGGCTGTCGCCGACCTGGTTGTACTATAATACATGCCGTATGCCGTACTACTCCATATCTACCCTGCAGGGCAACCTGACAGAGTCATTTTCAGTTGAAGGAGAAAGTGATGCCACCCTATGTTCTCGCCATTGATCAGGGAACCACCTCAAGCAGAGCCATAATATTTGATTCAACCTTTGAGATTATTGGTGTAGCCCAGGAAGAGTTTCAGCAGTTTTTTCCCAAATCAGGCTGGGTTGAACATGATCCCGAAGAAATCTGGCAAAGCAGTCTCAATACCTGTCATAAAGCTTTGCAAAAGGCCGGACTGAGTGCAGGAGATATAGCCACCATCGGCATAACCAACCAGCGGGAAACAGCCATCATCTGGGACCGTGAAACCGGTAAAGCGATTCACAACGCCATAGTCTGGCAGGACCGCCGGACCGCCGGGTTCTGTAACGAACTCATAGACAAAGGATATACCGATCTTTTTGCCGAAAAGACCGGGCTGCTGATCGATGCCTATTTTTCCGGCACCAAAATTCACTGGCTACTCAATAATGTCGAGGGTGCACGGCAAAAGGCCGACGCCGGCAGACTCGCCTTCGGCACCGTTGACAGTTTCCTTCTCTGGCGTTTGACCGGGGGGAAAGTACATAAAACAGATGCGACCAATGCCTCACGAACGCTTCTCTACAATATCCATGAGAATTGCTGGGACAGTACAATTCTCGATATTCTCAATATCCCTCTCTCGCTCCTGCCTGAAGTAATGGACTCATCCGATGATTTCGGCACAACCGCTCAAGGCGTCTTTGACGCTCCGATCAATATCAACGGTATCGCCGGCGACCAGCAGGCTGCTCTGGTGGGACAGGCATGCTTTACCCCTGGAATGATGAAGTCCACCTATGGAACAGGCTGTTTTGCCGTACTCAATACCGGTACCAAACCGGTAATTTCAAAAAACAGACTACTGACCACCATCGGCTATCGCCTTAATGGTAAAACGACCTATGCCCTTGAAGGTTCAATTTTTATTGCCGGTGCCGCAGTGCAGTGGATGCGTGATGCCCTTGGAGTCATCGAAGAGGCCTCCATGACGGCTGAGCTGGCTGCCAAGGCCGATCCGGCTCAGGATGTCTATCTCGTTCCTGCATTTACAGGACTCGGCGCCCCTCACTGGGACCCGGATGCGCGCGGCGCTATTTTCGGCATTACCCGCGGCACCACTCCGGCGGAGCTTTCCCGAGCCGCGCTTGAATCGGTCTGCTACCAGACCAAAGACCTTCTTGAAGCGATGAAAGGGGACTGGCGGAGTATGGCCGACAACACCGTTCTCCGGGTTGACGGGGGCATGGTGGCCAACGACTGGCTGATGCAGTTTCTGGCCGACATCCTCGATGCACCGGTGGACCGTCCCGTCATTTTGGAAACCACTGCAGTGGGAGCAGCCTATCTTGCCGGCCTGCGGGCTGGCATCTATGCAGAGCCCGACGAATTTGCCAAAACCTGGAAACGGGATCAGCAGTTTCTGCCCCATCTTTCTCAAGAGGTACAAAGACGAAAATACAGCGGCTGGAAGGACGCCGTCAAAAGAACACTGACAAAATAGCTGTTCAGGCCTGAATTTCCGGCAAGCAACACAGCATTGGCCTTATTTTTTTGCTGATACCGGTTCGTCCTCCCGGATGGTTTCCATATGGATATCGGACTTCAGGGTCCTGTTCACCGGGCATTTTTCGGCAATCTGATAAAGCCGCTTTTTCTGTTGGTCGGTTAAAGAGCCATAGAGCGTAATGGTTTTTGAAATTGTATCGATTTTGCCGTTGCCGCTCTCGCATTGCTCACAGTGTTCGGCATGAATCTTTTCGTGCTTCAATTTAACCTCAACGCCTTGCAGAGGGATGTCCTTGTGAGCGGCATACATTTTCAAGGTCATTGAGGTGCATGCACCAAGGCCTGCCAGAAGATATTCATAGGGGTTCATGCCCAGATTGTCACCCTTGGCAGACAGAGGTTCGTCGGCCACCACGTGATGATCCGCCGTTATTATATCCTGGGTGAACCGTGCTGCCGCTCTTGATCGTACCGTTACCACTCCCTCTTCTCCTTCCTTCTTTGCGGGAAGAGACCGAGAAATGTAGCGATCCACCCAGGCGGCTATTACCGCAGCGGCATATCGACCATCATTTTCTCTGGTGAGAAGGTGATCGGCATTGTCCAGCGTTACAAAACTTTTGGGGTGTTTGGCCGCCAGAAAAAGAGTTGCCGCATGGTCAATGGAGACGATATTGTCCAGCGGAGCATGCATCACCAGCAGTGCCTTGCGAAATGTTTTCACCCCTTGAAGCAACTTGGTTTCACTGATATCGTCCAGCAATTGTTTTTTAATGGTGAAGCTCCGTCCGACCAGAGTTACCTGAGCCTTGCCGTCTTCCCGGATAGTATCAAGATCTTTCTGCAGTACCTGCTCAATATGACCTGGATCGCTTGGTGCCCCTATGGTTACTACCGCTGCTACGGCTTTGAGTTGCGTCGCCGCCTGCAGCACGGCCGCGCCGCCAAGGCTATGCCCGATAAGTACCTCAACAGGACGAAACTCTTTCTCGAGGTGCAAACAGGCACTGACAAGATCATCCACATTGGAGGAAAAGTTTGTATTGGAGAAGTCTCCCTGGCTGTTTCCCAGACCGGTAAAATCAAAACGAAGGACTGCAATCCCACGTTGAGCAAGCTCCCTGGAAATAACCTGAGCTGCGACAACATCCTTGGAACAGGTGAAGCAATGCGCGAACAGCGCAAATGCCCGCGGAGTTCCTGCAGGTAACTCAAGCCGGCCTGCTAATGTCTCCCCGGCTTTACTTTGAAAATCAAAACGCATATAGCCTCCTTCGACGGCATTCAAAAACCTTGTTACGACCCAATTACGCCAAGCTCGATTGTTTTCTCTCTATTCGTGCCTATGGTTGCCTGATGGTCGCATAAAACTGTATATTGCAACACTCCATAGGCGGCCGACCAAAATCAGCAACTCTACCGGCCACCACCAAACAACTACCAGGGAGACCATCTCCATGTCAACTAAAACGCTCTATGACAAAATCTGGGACAGTCATGTAGTCGAGGACAGACCGGATGGAACTTCACTGCTTTACATTGATCGTCATCTTCTTCATGAAGTCACCTCCCCTCAAGCCTTCGAAGGCCTGAAGATGGCCGGCAGAAAGGTTCGCCGCCCCGGCGCCAACCTGGCAACGCCGGATCATAACGTACC
>CAYUPL010000021.1:0-1164 GCA_964446655.1 uncultured Desulfopila sp. | reverse complement strand
TTTGGCGGCTCAGCCATACAAGCGCTCTCCATGGAAGGACGTATGACCGTATGTAATATGGCTATAGAGGCCGGCGCCCGCGCCGGTTTGATCGCGGTTGACCAAACCACCATCGACTACCTGCAAAACCGGCCCTATAGCCCCCAGGACCGGTACTGGAATATGGCAGTGCAATACTGGCGATCCTTTGTTTCAGATGAGAAGAGTTTTTTTGACAAAAAAGTTACCATCAAGGCGGAAGAGATCGAACCACAGGTTACCTGGGGCACTTCACCGGAAATGGTGGTTGGTATCAATGGCTCTATACCGACGGTTGCTGCCTTTAACGATGCTGTTTCCCGCGAATCTTTTCGTCTGGCTCTGCAATATATGGGTCTTACCGAAAATCAGGCTGTCACCGAGATACCACTGCACAGAGTTTTTATCGGTTCATGTACCAATTCCCGCATCGAGGATCTCCGCATTGCCGCAAAAATGGTTCAGGGCAAAAAGGTGGCGTCTTCACTGCGGCAGGCATTAGTTGTCCCCGGTTCCGGCTTGGTCCGCGATCAGGCGGTGAGTGAAGGACTGGATGATATCTTCCGCAGAGCCGGTTTTGAGTGGAGGGAACCGGGCTGCTCCATGTGCCTGGCCATGAACGACGACAAGCTCGGCGACAGGGAGCATTGCGCCTCCACCTCCAATCGAAATTTTGAAGGACGACAGGGCTATGGCGGACGCACCCATCTGGTCAGTCCGGCCATGGCTGCCGCAGCCGCAATTGCCGGGCATTTTGTTGATATTCGTCAGTGGAGGTAAGCATGAAACCATTCAAACATCATAAAGGAAAAGTTGCCCCCTTTGACAGGGCTAATATCGATACCGATCTGATCATTCCAAAGCAGTTTCTCAAATCGGTCAAGCGAACCGGCTTCGGGCCCAATCTTTTCGACCAGCTCAGATACCAAGACGAAGGACAGCCGGGCATGGACAACGATAAACGTCCGCTGAACCATGATTTTTTCCTCAACAGTCCCCGATATTATGATGCCACCGTATTACTGGTTCGGGAGAATTTCGGCTGCGGCTCGAGCAGGGAGCATGCCCCCTGGGCCTTGCTTGATTATGGGTTCAGAGCAATTATTGCACCCAGTTTTGCCGATATTTTCTACAACAACTGTTTTA
>CAYUPL010000020.1:0-54144 GCA_964446655.1 uncultured Desulfopila sp. | reverse complement strand
CTAGAATGCGTCGTGTCATTTCTTCTGAGGCGGCTTGCTGTTTAAACTTATTCGCTCCACAATACTTTGATAATATTGATCTTGATGGGCTATGGAGCTGGGTCGCGACCTGCGAGCGTCGACTTTCATGAGCAGTACGTTCAATTTTTTCATCTGCCGCAACCGTTCGTGTTCGTCTTCCGTGGCGGCGATGAGTTCTTCCAGGCGATGCACCTCTTTTCTCTCTTCTACCTCCGGAGGCAGATAGCCGCTGTTCTTTAATATCTTGTAGGCCATTTTGAGATCGTCGGGGATGTTGTGATCATCATTGAGCGGCAAAGGCTTGTTTTTCCATTTCTCGGAGGTAAATGTCCGTGTCTTGAGTGCTTCCAGAATTTTTTGTTCAGCTATCCGTGCCAGTGAGTCCATGCCGCTCTCCTTCTTTTCTCTTATTGGTGCGGGTTGGCAGGCGGAGAGAGCTCAACCGTATACTCAAGGCGCTCCATCTGATCCTGATCTACCATTCGCTTCACTATGATATCGGCCATCTCCCCTGGAGCTGCGCCGAGCATGGCGATTTTTACATCCTCCATGGCCTTTATGCCGTATCCATTGACAGAGACAAGTCTGTCGCCTGGCTGCAGCCCCGAGGCGGATGCCTTGCTCTGTGCACTCAGACTGACAAGTTCCACATAAGTATCACCGCTATTTTCTTTTTCTTCAAGAGAAATACCGATTCTGCCGGCAGGTGGAAGGGATTGTGTTTCGGTGGAGAAAGAGTAATCTGCCGGAGCCGTTGTCGAGGTGGAGAATTGATTGTTGGTCACGACTTTCTGGCTGACATCGTACCGCCGTTCAACCCGTGGCGGGATACCGCTGTCTTTTCTGACATGCTGAACCCCGGCAAGAACGACAAGCTGCTTTTCCGGATTGTCCTGCAGGTATGCAACAATGTTTGCAGCCATTGCTTCGTCCCATGCCGCCTGTGCCTGAATAAAGCCGCTTAGGCTGCCTTTGCCGTGGCCGCCCTGTTGGTGCACATTGTAAATGGCTGTGAGTCTTTCTCCGTAGCCGGGCAGGCTCAGGTCTCTGTCCGGCGGCAGATCCTGTTTTTCCGTGACGCTCAACTTCTCGGTCGAACCGTGTCTGGCTATGCTACTGACAATGTTTTTGTCAATATTCAGCCCAATCAGGGGCAGGTGATGTTTTTTGGCAAAATCGATGATGTTCTTGTAATACCGGTAGTCATAGCCCCAGACCTCGAAATACCTGGATTGTTTGAGGAAGCGTTTTTCATCCATGGGGTTTTCACTCTGGGTGTATCGGTCAAGAGCGTTCTGGCTGCTCTTCGGGAACATCTCCAGGCCGATGGCGATATTTGGATTACGACGGAAGGTACCCTCCAGTATCAGGTATTGAAGGGTATGATCCGCCATGGCTGTGTGGGTTTCTCCGACATAGATAACCCTTGCAGTGCGCATCCGCTCAATTGCGGCATCGAGGGAGAGGATTGCATTACTGGGAACGGCAGTGGGTTCGAGGGCAAGAGGGAAACGTTGTCCCATAATGCCGGGAGAGGATTTTGTGTTTACTGCCGTACCGTTGCGAAAGTGAAGGAAGTTGTATTTGCCGTAATGAGGCAGTTTGGAAACTCCTTTTGCCACTTCTTCGACGTCACTTCCTGAAACAAGAAGTACCGATCTGCCTTTGCTGAGAGGGTGGGATCGACCCTCCAGGGTCAGGCCTTGGAGGGGATGGTCGACCCCTCCAAAAAACGATCTGCCGATACGGTTATGCCTTCCCGGAAGGATGAGGTTGGTATCGATTGCCTGCTCTGTTCTGAATGTTTCTTCATCCTCTACCCTCCATTTTCCTTCTCCAGCAAAGGATTCGAGGAAGGAGGAGAACAGCTCTCTGTCTTCGCGGCTGATAACTACCGTTGCACCCGTCGGTCCCTGGAATACAGACCAGGCCGGCACTATTTCTTCGGGGCTCAGTTGGCGAAGCAGGTCATATTCGGGATCGAGTAGCAGTTCGAATGGCATCGAGTCAAGAAATAACTCAACCTGCTCTACTCCGGTAGAAACCTCTATCCTGAAGTCCTGCAGGCCGGTAGGTGTCCTTACTTTGCCCGGCAGCACCACATGAAAAGGTGCCTCTGTCTGCTGTTGAAGTGTGAATTGTAGCATAAAGCCACCATCGGCAGGTGTTACCGAGATATTTTCAACTTTGATATCCGGGATATCCGTCCTGGTTAACCGTTCCCGAAAAAAGGCGGCCAGGTGGCGGCCGGAGAGTTCTTCAAACACCGCTCTGATATCGTCCCAGTCGGCCTCTTTGCCTCTGTAGAGGGAGTAAAAACGTTTGATTGCCTCATAAAAAACAGTCTCGCCGACAAGGTTTTTCAGTTCATGAAAGACCATGGCTCCTTTGGTGTATCCGATGCTGCGCAGTGTTTGTGCCATGGGTTGATCATGATTTGCCGATACGAACGATTGCAAGGGAACAGCGTTGCCTTTTGTTACAAAGCTATGGAATTTGATACTGTTCTCTTTTCTGGCAATGGCACCTTCCTGCCGGTCTTCCCGATAGAGCCAATCGGCCAGATAGGTTGTCAGGGCTTCGCTCCAGTTGGCTGCAGACGAGGGCACTTCGATGGAGTTGCCGAACCAGGAGTGCAGGATTTCATGGCCTAATGAGGTGTTTTTGATAAACGGTAACCGCAGTACACTTTGCCCCAGCAGGGTGAATGTCGGCATGCTATATCCAGTGGGTCGTAAATTCGTTACTATGGCAAAATGGTTGTAAGGGTAGGGGCCGATAAGTTGTTCATAGCGCAGGATAAAATCACGGGCAGCCCGAAGATACTCCGGGGCGAGGGCACGGTCTTCCGGGAGAAAATAGGTGTATACCTGAAGATCCGGCCGCACTTCGATACTGTCGATCACGAAGGGGGCTGCAATGAAATGAAGAGAACGCACCGGATGCGAGAAGAAGAATCTGGTGATATCTCCATCGATTACCGGCATAGCATCACTTGCTGAGAAAGCTGAAAAGCCTTGAGGAAGTGATGCGCTTAAGGAAAAACGAACTTTTTCGGAAGGCTGGGGATACCAGTCTCGCAGCAGGGTGATGCCCTTTTCCGTGATGAAGTTGTCTTTTTGTCTCACAATATGTTTTTCATAGGAAATGTAGAGTTCCTGCTGCATCTTCTCCGGCGGGACAGTGATGCTGTGCGTATCCGTCAATGCAATGATCCCTGGTGTTGCGGTGCCTTTTTGGAGCAGAGCTGCTGTCGGGGTAATAGTGTCAAGATTTATCCTGAGGCCTTCTCCCGGGGGAATGACTATATGGGCCGTACCGGTCAGCAGTTTGTTGTCGAGGTCAAAGGATAGCGCAAGTTCATAGAGAACAATCGGTGATTCCTTGGTGAAAGCGGCGGCGTGAAGAGTGAACAACGGCAATAGTACAGCCGATAATGTCATTATTGTAATTGTTTTTTTCATGGAAAAATCCCAGGAACGGCGTAAAATTAACGATTTTTGAGAGAAAGGATAGAGTGTTCTTCTTTGACACTGCAGATAAATATAATACTTTGTGTTAAAGTTTAAAGTTGCTAATCCGTTAACCCGGATAAGAGGGAGAAGCATTTATATTCAATCAATTCCTCATAGCCGTAATTATGAAATATGCCCTGATTGGTCTCAATGCACGGTACACTCATTCATGTCTGGCGCTTTTTTATGTGCGCCACGAGCTTGAGCGTTACAGCAGGGACAGCACGATAGCCATCCGACAATTTACCATTAACGATCCATACTATGAGTTGCTGCTCCAGCTCAGTACTCTGCAGGCGGATTACTATTTTTTTTCCGCCGCCATCTGGAACAGCGATTTAATTGTTCGCCTCATCGATGATCTGCTTCGTATTGATGCCCCACTTTGCTGCGTTGTCGGCGGGCCACAGGCAGAGATCGTCGGCAAGGCCGTCGGTCGGCGCCGCCTTGCTGTTGTCAGCGGAGCAATAGAACGGATCGATTTGGAATTTTACCACGACCTGGGAAGGAAATCCCTTAAGGAAAAATATGCGGCAACGCGGCAGGGTCGCGATTTTCCCTTTCCCTACGTCGATGCCGATTTTCATGATCATCTTCAAAACAGACATATTTACTACGAGACATCAAGAGGATGCCCCTTTTCCTGTACATACTGCCTTTCTTCAGCCCAACAAGGAGTTTATCAAAAGGATATTGCAACCATCAAAGAAGAACTTTCCCGGATTTTGCGGTGGAATCCTGCCGTGGTACGCTTTGTCGACCGAACCTTTAATGCCGACAAGGAGAAAACGGTGGCTATCTGGCGGTTTCTTGCTGAACAGCACTGTGAAACCACCTTTCATTTTGAAATGAGCCCTGATCGTTTTAGCGAAGATATGTTAGTTTTGCTGGAGCAATTGCCGCCCGGCCGATTTCAATTTGAAATCGGCATACAATCAAGCAACAGAGAAACCTTGGC
The DNA here is from genome assembly GCA_964446655.1 of uncultured Desulfopila sp. GTDB lineage: Bacteria > Desulfobacterota > Desulfobulbia > Desulfobulbales > Desulfocapsaceae > Desulfopila_A. The sequence continues at coordinate 49,650 of CAYUPL010000020.1, read as the reverse complement.
AGCTATCCGTAGAGAGGTTGATCTGCAAGAAGCACATCGGACCATACGCCGTTTGAGCCGCATGGGAAACATTCATTTGCATGTTGATCTGATTCTCGGCCTGCCTTTTGAGACGGAATCGACGTTCCTGTCGTCGTTCCGAGATGTTTTTGCCATGGAACCACATTATATCCAGATGGGTCTTCTAAAAATACTGCCTCACACCCATATCTGTCATTTCGCCGATGATTATGGATATCGCTACAGCTCTTCACCGCCATATTCAGTTCTGGCAAACACTTGGCTGGATCATCGCAGTATGCGGGAGATGTATTGGTTCTGTGAATGTGTCGAGAAGTTCTTGAATACCCGTTATTTTGTCTCGCTCTGGTGGTATTTCCGCAAAATTGATATTGATATCGGAGGCTTTTTTCAAGATCTGGTGGAGGTGTGTAACCGCAACAGCTTTTTCCGGCGAGCTCCTACTCAGGACCTTCTCTGTGCCATGATTCTGGGGTGTGTTGAAAAAAGACATGATCGCAAATTAATTCTTGAACTGCTCCGTTATGATTGGTTGCGCTGCGGGCATCGTTTTCTGGCCGAGCGGCTCACCTATGCTTCTGAAGAGAGCTCTGCGAGCATAAAAAAGAAGCTGTTTCGCAGGCTGCAACAGGTCGATGCGGTGGGGAGCGTCAATGACGCTGAGAAATTGTTTTTTTTAAAAAAAGGATTTTTCGTTGAATTTTCCCGTCAATGTCTTGAGGAATTAGGCTATCAGGTGAGCAGTGGCCGTCTTTTTCTCGGTTTTGTGCCGGAAAAGGAGGCGGGTTTGCACCGTTTTTGTCGTGTAGCGCTTTTCCCCCTGGCTGTGACTCGGCCAAGAGAAGAGTAGCGCATCTATTGCCATGGAATAAGGAGATTGAGATGAAGCACTATACTATCAAAATACTGAATGCTATTGCGAAAGAGGGCCTGGAGTTGCTCGGTGATCAATATCTGCTTTCTCAGGATGCCCGGAACCCGGATGGAATTCTGGTGCGCAGCTCGAAGGTTGATACCGACGATTACCCTGGACTGCTGGCCGTGGCCAGGGCCGGTTCCGGTGTCAATACTATCAGTGTGGACAAGGCCACGGCAAAAGGGATTTGTGTTTTGAACACTCCGGGGGCCAACGCCAACGCTGTTGTCGATCTGGTTTTCCCCATGATCGCTGTGTGGATGAGAAATATCAACAAAGGCATAGCTTTTTGTCAGTCTCTGGCTGCTGTTGAACCGACCCGGTTTCACCAGGAAGTTGAGAGCAGAAAAGCGGCCTTTCGCGGAGTGGAGATTGGCGGACGGAATCTCGGTGTTGTCGGTTTGGGGCAGATAGGGGTACGACTTGCCAATGGAGGCATCTATCGGCATATGAATGTGAAAGGCTTTGATCCTCGTCCGGCCCTGGAAAACATCCATCTCCTCCTTCCTGAAGTGAAGGTTACCAGAACACTGGCGCAAACACTGGTTGATGCCGACGTGGTCAGTCTCCATCTTCCTCTGAGTCCCACTACGGAAGGACTGGTGGATAGCGACTTTTTAGCGAAGATGAAAAAAGGCGCTCTTCTGGTAAATTACGCCCGTGGTCCTGTTGTCAATGAAACAGCGGTCCTCGAAGCCCTTGACTCGGGGCATTTGCAAGGGTATATTACCGATTTTCCGACGGTTAAATCCATTCGCCATCCCAAAGTGCTTACTACGCCGCATCTTGGCGCTTCAACGGCTGAGTCGGAAGAAAACTGTGCCGTTATGGCCGTCAATGAGCTGTCGAGCTATCTGGAATACGGTAATGTCATACACAGCGTCAATTTTCCAGCGGTTGAATCTATCCCTTCAGCAAAAGTTCATAGCCGTCTCATCATCATCAACAAGGATATTCCCGGCATGATAGCTTTTGCCTCCAACGCCATAAGCCGCTTTAATATCAATATCGCCAGTTATCTGAATGAATCAAACGGTGTCCTTGGCTACAACATTATAGATCTTGAATCTCCTGCACCTGCGGAACTCCTCGCTGCGATAGAAGATAACGACAATATTATCAGGACCAGGGTCATTGTTTTGAAGTAAGTTCGACAAAATGACGAGATACAGGTATTGAAAATTTGTACGATGGTAAAAAAAACTTCACACTCTTTTGTTTGTAGAGTGTTAATATCAGGAAGGTTCTGTTTTGGTTACCCCAGTGAGTGTACAAAAAACTGTACTATCGGGGGGAAGGTTTTGGCTGCGAATGAGATTCACTCTCAACAACGGCCCGGTTTTCGGGCACAACTGCTCTTTTGAACTAAGTGGCACAATGTGTGCATATCATATTATGCTTTATCTCTTCTCTCCTTTCTCCAGGAAAAGCCGACTCAGCATTCGCAGAGTCGGCTTTTCTGTTTCTTCCACTGTATTGATCAGTATTTTTCTCTGACAACGTTCCCATGATGCCTAAGAAAATTAGAGTTTGCCTGCAGAAATGTGATTCTTATAACCGGATGATTTTGAAAGATTTATTTGAAGAATGTTTCCGGACAGTATCCGGCTTGTCCTTGCATTCGGCGAAAGTCTTTCTCAAACCGAATCTTTTGTCTGCCGGTGGTGGGGGGGCTTGTACACATCCGGAATTTTTGCTTGCTCTTGCGGAATGGTTTGTTGAGAACGGAGCTCATGTTGCCGTGGGAGATTCTCCGGCATTCGGCAAAGCATCATCTGTGCTGCGAGCCATGAAGATAGATGCTCAACTGGAGAAACGCGCTGTTGTCATAGTGGATTTTTCTGCAATACATCGGGTAAAGCTTGACTGTGGAGTAAACATCGGGATTGCCGCGGAACCACTGCAATGTGATTATTTTATAAATATCCCTAAGCTTAAAGCCCATAATCAGATGTACGTTACCCTGGCTGTGAAAAATATTTTCGGTATTGTGCAGGGAGTTCGCAAGTCAATGCTGCATATGCAGTACGGCGGCACACCTTCTCTTTTCTCCGGTATTATACTGGATCTTCTCGATCTTTTGCCGCCGCATTTCAACGTTCTCGATGGTATTGTCGCCATGAATAATCAGGGGCCCATGCATGGTTCACCTCTTCATTTCGGCTGCATGGCTTTTTCTCACGACCCTGTGGCATTGGATACTGCCGTCCTGCAGGCTCTTCGGTTGGCACCTGAGAAAAGTCCTCTATGGTGTGAGGCGCAAAAAAGGGGATATCCAGGTGCTGTGCCGGATAACCTGTTTTTTCCCCTGCTTCGGCCTGAGGCATTTCATGGGATATCTTTCAATCCACCGTCGGAATTGTCACCTATACGATTTAATCCTTTTCGCTTTTTGTGGAACAATGTAAAAAGGACTGTTATTCGAATAAAGGAAAAGTAATGTAAACGCTGTCTCTAGAATGAGGAGTTGAAATGTTTGAGTTGGAAGGCAAGGTTGCTCTTGTAACAGGAGGGTCGAGAGGCATTGGACGGGCAATTGCCGTAAGGCTGGCGCAGCATGGTGTTGATATTGTCGTTAACTATGTCCGCCACGGCAAAGATGCTAAGGATACAGCAGCGCAGATCGAAAATCTAGGCCGTAAATGCATGTTTGTAAAAGCAAATGTTGCACGGGAGGAAGATGTTTCTGCAATGTTTGCCCTGATAAAAGAGCGTTTTGGTAAAATCGACATTTTAGTCAGCAATGCCGCTTCCGGGGTGCTGAAACCAATCATGGAATTGACCGAGAGGCACTGGAACTGGGCAATGGACATCAACGCCAGAGCTTTGCTGACCCTTGTTCAACATGGGGCATCTCTTATGGGTGACGGCGGTCGAATTATTGCAGTATCCAGTCTCGGAGCCATTCGTGCCATTGAAAACTATACAACCGTGGGCGCTTCCAAGGCTGCACTTGAATCGTTAGTAAGGCATCTGGCCATAGAGCTTGGACCACGAGCCATAAACGTCAACACCGTCAGTGCCGGTGCGGTTGATACCGATGCGCTGAAGAAATTTCCCAACAGGGATGAGATACTTACGACCGCCCTGCAGAGAACCCCCATGGGAAGACTGACAACCCCCGATGACGTGGCCGATGTTGCTCTTTTCCTTTGCAGTCAGTATGCCACCATGATTCAGGGGCAGGTTATAACGGTGGATGGCGGCTATGCCATTCGAGGATGAGCGAGATGAATTTTTTGTAAATTGAGCATGGACCTATGTTTGTCACCAATGAAAAAATTGTGCTGGCCTCCGCTTCTCCTCGCAGACGGGTCTATCTCGAGGAAATGGGAATTGATTTTGACACTGCGGTTGCACGAATAGATGAGACACCTCTGCAACATGAGCCGCCTTGTGCGTATGTTGCCAGGATGGCCCGTGGTAAATTCGAAGTAATAGCGAAACAAAATTCCGGACGATGGATTGTCAGCGCCGATACAATAGTGTTTCTGAATACGGCAATATTCGGCAAACCGGCCGACCCGGAGGATGCCCTGCACATTCTCCTCACGCTTCGCGGTAAACGGCACAGGGTGGCAACGGCTTTCATTCTCGGCTGTCTGGAGAAGAATATATGCCACCGGGAGATTGTCGAGACGCAGGTGAGATTCACGGATTTTTCCGAAGAAACCGCTCGGGCATATGTCGCCACGGGTGAGCCCTTGGATAAGGCCGGAGCATATGGAATACAGGGAAGAGGAGCGTTTCTGGTCAAGGAAATCGAGGGGTCCTATTCCAATGTTGTGGGGCTGCCTCTGTGTGAGATACTGGCTGTGTTGAGTAAATACGGAATAGTAAAAACAAAATGAGCCTGTTTCTTTACAAAGAAGCTTTCTATTCCGAAAAAAAAATGTTTAAATATACAATGCGACACTGTTGTAAGACTTTGTTGTGATTGTTGTTCTCTCTGAAGGAGTTCTATACCTCTGACATGTACCTACAGGAGTCAAACTATGGCAGAAGCAGATAAGCAGCAAGTTGCTCTTGATGCACTCAAAAGCTTCAATGCAGCTGTCACAACGACAAAGTTGTATCCTCCTCGCTTTCCGCAGGTCACTGCGGCTGTTGAGAAGGCTTTTTTGGATATAACCGGCTATCTCGACCAATATGGACCGCTGAGTTTCAGCCTCGTTGAAGACGAACCTAAATTGTGTGGCGTACCTGTCAGTAAAAAAACTCTTGGGAAAAGGCATGGCGAAGATGTTTACCAGCAACTCAGACTTTTACAGCTTCATCATGTCGTATTTGAAAAAGGATTGTCCGAGAAGATATTTAAACAACTCCTTACCTTTTTCACCACTTCACCACGCCTGGTAAATAGAGAAGGCGGCGGTCGGGCCTTTGTCGTCAATCTGGGTTTGAATGATCTTTTTCCTCAGGAATACTGCATCGAATTGCCCGATGAGAGGGAAGATACTTTTAAGGCCGTTTTAGACCGGTTCAGGGAGGAAGGCAGACTACCCGAAAACAGAGGCTTATTATCCGCTGAAATCGACAGTGAGACTGTAACTGGTCAAAAAAAGATATCTTTTCTCTTTTTACAAAAAAAGCAACCGGAAAAACTTGTTGACCTGATAGTAACAAGTATTGCTGATTTATTCCGGGGAAGGACCAGAATCGGCGAGATTGACTTCCCTCCAGCATTTGCTGCAACTCTTCGTAATGTAAACAGATTTACCAGTGATGCCGAGAGGCTTCAGTTTGCCGGTTATACGGCAGAAGTCTGCCTGCAGCTGCTCGATGACTTTGCCTTGCATATCCTCTTGCTGCAGAATTATTCCAGAGGTTTTGGCGTATGTCTGTATGAGGCCCTTCTGCAGGGCTTGGGGAAAAGATTTGATACAATAGTTGAGCTGATACGAGAAGAGGAAGCTGCGGTCTTGCAAAATAGTGGCGCCGAATCTGCACAGCACAGACATGTCAAAGGCGGAGTGGAACGTCTTTTTGCAACAGAGAAAGGCAAACAGTTTCTGGTACGGGATAAGGCCAGGAAGCTCATTGAAGAGGGTGAAAAGGACCGGCAAATGAAAAGGATTCAAGCCGGAATCAGCTCTATTTTGCGTGGTGATCTCCACAGCCTGAAAAATAAGGAAGTTGTCAAGCACCTTCCCGCTACGGTCGAATCGCTTATTGCCAAGGGGAAAGACAAGGCCGCTGCCGCTATTATAACAAATATCACCACAGAACTGGTAAAAGGTGATAAAGACAGCCACGCCCTGTTGAGCGAAACCCTCAGCCTGATCGGAGACAGCCTTATTAATGCCTCGAAGTGGGATTGGCTGGAAAAACTGGAAAAACCGATGATGGCCTGGGTGAAAGATGCCGACCAAGGGGATGATGTCTATGAAAATATAGTGGATATACTTCTCAAGACCTTAAGATACTACTGGAAAAACGGCAAAGAGGAGAAGGCGGATAAGCTTCTTCGACTTTTCTTTGCGATCCGTACCGGTAAACTTGAAAAACCGGCAGAAAGTGTTGCCATAGTCGGACGTCTGCAGGATCTTTCTGTAGAAAAGGCTCCGCTGGCTGACCTGCTGCAACGAAGTATAGAAGAAGACAATGAAATCATTGATAGACGGCTGATCATGCAGGGGCCTCTGGTGGCTCGTTTTTTATTGAATACGCTGCTCGATTCGGACAACACATCGGAACGATTGAAAATTCTAGAACTTCTGCGTCGCATGGGACCGCTGTTGCCTCCGCTTCTTCTGGAAAAATTGGCGGAACCTATGCCATGGCATGGTAAACGAAATGTGATTCAGCTTTTGGCCGAAACGGGAACCGAACAGGAAGCAACCCTGATTTTTGACTATCTCAACCATGAGGACATTCGAGTACAGAAGGAGGCGTTCTCCTGTATATATAAATTAAGCGGAGAGGATAAAAAAAATAATCTTCTCGAAGTGTTGTCTCTTGCAACCGGTCCTATGAAAGAGCAGGTCGTTCGCGCACTGTCTCCTTTAGCAGACGAGGAGGTGGTGACAACTGTTGCCGGCCTGCTTGATGACTGGAAACATTTTGCCGATGAAGTTCGCGATTCCCTGCTCATTCAGGTGGTTGATCTGTTGGCCAAGCGATCCAGCAGAAGCGCGGAGGAGGCTCTCGAGCGGTTTCTTAAAGTTGACGCTAAAGAGAAAGCCCGGGTTATCGGTGAGCCGGTCTTACAGCACGCCGGTCAGGCTCTTCGCCAGGTCAGGAATGTACGGCGAGAATTGGGAAAGAAGCAGTTACGGCAAAATATGGCCCAGGGCGAGGAAGATTTCGGCACAAAGGATGAATCATTGCCACAGGAGACCATACCATCAGGTACGCGGACGGATTACCCCGAAGAGGGACACATCGAATCTTTAATAGTAGAGGGTGATCTTGACAGGGCACGAAAGCTTCTGGTTGACTTGATAGAAAGAGCTGTTGCTGTTCAACGTTTTACTGATGCCATGGCGCTACGAGAATGGTTGATTGAGTTTGCTCCCACTTCGCTCAATGATATAATACGCACTGCCGAAATCATTGAAGAAGGTAAAAATAAGGGAATAAGCAATGATTTTCTCGAGACATGGTCGCATCTATACGATAATCTCAGCACAGAAGAGTTTAATGCTCTGTACTATTCCTTGGAAGCTAAAACCTTTTCCGAAGAGGAGCTATTGGTGAGACAGGGCGAAATGCAATCCGCTCTTTTCTTTGTAAACCAGGGCAAAGTTAAACTGTATTTTGAACAGAAAAATGCTGAAATCCTTCTGAAGGTCATCGGACAGGGTGAAATATTTGGAGCAGAGACCTTCTTCGACGCATCTGTCTGGACGGTCAGTGCAACAGCGCTTCGCCGGTCCGAGGTTTCTGTCCTGCCATTAAGCAGAACGGCTACCTGGCATGAAGAGTATCCGGCTCTTCACGCCAAACTGCAGAGTCTCGCTGAAAGCTATAGCCAGATTCAGGGCAGTCTGGAGGAGTTGAAAAAAAGCAGAAGAGAGCATAAACGTCACCAGATTGAAGGAACTGTTACAGCTGTTGTTGTAGAAGAAGACCGGCATGATGACGGACTGCAGATGAAAGGGGAACTCGCTGATGTTTCAGCAGGTGGAGCTTCCTATCATGTGCGAATATCCAGTAAGAAAAATGCCAGAATTCTATTGGGTCGAGAGGTGCAGCTGCAAATACCATGTCGCAGTGCACGAAGCAAACAGCTCAATGTGGATGGAGTGTTGATGACGGTTCGTTCACTGTATTCCATGACCAACGATTATTCTGTGCATGTCAGATTTAAAAACCTTCTACAAAATGAGGACTTACAAGGTATTATAGAAGCAGGTCAGGCCGGCAGATGATAACAGGTCGACGGGGCGAATCCTGTCGACGGTTGCAACGCTCTTCGTCCCTCCATGAGATTAAACAAGCACAGAATTTGTGTGTTCCGGCAACGTACCTATCCCGATGATTACCTTGCTAAACGATATATTGCAGCTGGATGCGCTCTCCGACATAATGATCCTCTCCCTGACGGGAGAAATGCTTTATGGCAAAGGAGATGTTTCTTCCGCTGTGGGCCGCAAAAGTTCCGACCTGTGGAACCGGATCATCACATCTCTAGAGCACCCCCAGGCTACCGAGTTTATTTTCAGCAGTGGACGGTGCCTACTCTTCCAGACCAGTATCGGCTGTTTGATTGTTTCCGTAAAAGATGTCGGTGAAATTGAGAAGATCAGGTCAATATGCGGGGCGGTTCAGCTGAGAACGGCAGAGCCGTCAGGTAGCAGAAAGGCTCTTCTGCAACTGCTTGCTGATGCTGACGACATCTTCAAGCCGCGGATACTGGACCAATTAACCGCCCTGGCCGACGGGGAGGTGGCACAGCATCTTCTCCCTCTTCTGGAACAACATGCCGATCTCAATCAGGAAGTGAGAGAGCGTATACTTCTTTTGGTCTGCAGGATTCTCGGGGACTGCTCCGCTCATCAGGCGATTCCTGCTTTGCAGAAGTTTATCCGTCGCTATCGTGATGCAGACAAGCCTGCCGATCCGGCTGTCATTCAGGCAGCCCGTGTTTCGATTAAGCAATTGGAACTCGATGAGGAAGCCGGCCGTACTCGACAAAATGAGAAAAATGAGTCGGCTGCCGGCGCAGTTGACGTGGCTGGAGAGAAGAATGCACCTCAGCCCCGCACCGAGAAAGAAGTGCTTGAGCGTATCGAAAAAGGCTTTGGTCTAAAAAGGCAGGCCGGAACAGACAAAGGAGAACCCCCCCCCCCGGTTAAAATAGCTGCGAACCGGCCTCAACAGAATACCGCGGGGGAGGAGTCGCGAATCAAACAGTTGGTGCAGGAGGGTAAAAAACAGGAAGCTGCCGCGATCATCATGCGCTATATTGAGGCGGCGGCCAGGCAGAAAATGTTTGACAAGGCGGAAAAACTCCGTGATAAACTGATTGAGATAGATTCAATGATGCTGACTGAAATCATTCGTGCGGCGGAGATCATTGAGGAAGCCAAAGTAACATCTATTCATAAGGATCATCTGGCGACATGGCGCACCCTGGTGGATTTGCTTACCCAGGAGGAGTTTTCAGCGCTCTACCATGCAATGACCTTGAAACACTACAAAAATGGCGAAAATATCGTGCGGCGGGGTACCTTTCTGGCACAGCTTGTTTTTGTCAACAGCGGCCAGGTGCAGGTGACGGCCCATGTCAACGGCAGAGAAATATTTCTAAAGAATGTTGAGGCGGGAGAGGTTCTGGGAGGTAGCACTTTTTTCGAAGCATCCGTCTGGACCGTGGATGCCCGTAGCTTGGGGACCGAACTTTTTCTGCTACCACGACGAAAATTAGAACTGCTCAAGGAACAGCATCCAGCCCTTGAATCGAAGTTGATAGACTTTTCAGCTATGTTTACATCACCTGAGCTGCTTTTCAATAAAACCAATAAAAGCAGAAGGCAATTTGAACGTAAATCCATTAACGGTCGTGCCGCTATTCATCTGCTCGCTAAAGACGGCAGACAAACCGATGTCAGGTTCAAGGGAGAGCTGTTTGATATCTCTCGCGGTGGCGTTTCCTTCTTTATGCATGTTTCCAAAAAGAAAAATGCTGAAATGCTGTTTGGCAATAAAATCAGAATACAGATCCCCATGGGTGGAGGAGGGAGGCAGAAAGATTGCACCGGCATAATCGTGGCGGTTCGAAGCCATCATGTCGTCAGCAATGAGTATTCGGTACACGTCCGCTTTGTAAGTCAGCTCACTCCGCAAGAGTTGCTAGAGTTCACCGGGGGGACGTGATGGGGAACCATAGTCTCTCAAAAAGTAAATACAACTTACCGCAATGACAGCTGCAATCACTCAGTTTTATCAAAAATACCTGCCCGATGGCGTCGTGCACGATAACATGTTCACGGCCGAATGCCCCTTCTGCCGAAAAGAGCAGGGTGGAAAAAAGGGTAAGATATTTGTCTTTCTAAATAAAAACAGTTTTTTCTATGGTTATTTTCGCTGTTCAAACCTCTGTGTTGCCGGAGGATTCCCTTACTGGTTTGCGGTATTGGCAGGACTTGATAGTGGTGCGGCGCCATTTCCGCTTGATGATGATTATTTCCTGCAGGATCAGGTATATCCTCAGAAAAATATCAATGCAGAGATTGATGATTTTTGTTTCAGACGATCTCGGCAACAGCTCTCCTGTTTTGCAGAAGCCGGCATTGGTGAATCTGTTCTGCAACAACTGCAGATAGGTTATAATGGCAGGTACCTGGTCTATCCCTATTACCAGCCGGACGACAACGTCTATTCGGCCCGATGCGTCCATCCGGATAAAAATGATGACTTTTTCTGGTATGGAGACACCTCTTTCGAAGCAGGCGCAAGCGGACTGTTTAATGTCAACGAGTTACAACGCTGTGCCGGAGGGGCGCTTTTTCTCTGCGAAGGAGAAGAAAGCCTGCTGGTTATTAAACAGCTCGGCTTTCCCGGAGCGGCCTATTTTGACAGAATGCTGCTGGAGAAACTCGATGTCCGTATTTTTAACGACATACAAACTCTTTTCATTGTACCGCTGAACAGTATCGAAGCAGAAAATGCAGCTCGTGCGGTAGCGGCAAGAATAGGCTTCAAAGTTCGGATATTGCGCTGGAGCCGTGATGTTCCCAAAGATTGTACTCTCCGGCAATTTGCCATAGACAGTGGTAAATCTTTTGCCAAAAAATTCGGAGAGATGTTCAGCTCCGCCAAGCCTTTTTCTCCGTTCACAACTCCTCAGAAGGAATACGACCGTTTCCTGACCAATGTGGCCGCCATGGCAGATGATGAATACAGTCAGCTGGTGTCGGGCTTTAGACGGCTTGATGACAGAATCGGCGGAATCCATGGTATTACCATTTTAGGCGGCGGACCTAAGGTTGGAAAATCGTGTTTCATGATTCAGATTGCGACGGAGATGGCGGCGCGCAGGATTCCTGTTCTCTATTATGACTTTGAAAACGGTAGACAGAGAGTATACCAGCGTACTTTTTCCAGAATGTCCCGGATTGAGGTGGAGAGGCTTCATGCTGCAGATTTAACGGCCGAGGAAAAGAGACGTCACCGAGAGGTGAGCAGCAGATTTGAAAATCTGCTGCGCTATTTCAAAGTGGTGAATGACAGGAAAGTGTCGCCCGAATTGATGCGCAGGCATATAGACTTTCTCCGGCACGAGACGCGCAGTGAATATACCATTGTCGTGGTGGACAGTCTCCATAAGCTTCCCTTCAAAGACCTGTCCATGATGCGTAGTGGTATTGATGCATGGTTACGCCGGATGGAGTCTATTCGGGATGAACTGAATGTCTCCTTTCTGGTGGTTTCGGAGCTGTCCCGGGGAGTCGGCGGTTCCTATGATGAGACGCCGCATATGGGGGTTTTTAAGGGGTCGGGCGATATTGAATACAGTGCTGATAATGCTCTGGTCTTGCTGCCTCAATGGAATCACATGGAGGAAGAAATGCTGGAGAGGAAGAACCGCCTCTGGCTGGTTGGAAGTCGAGAGCATAGTCCCGGTCTTGTGGGGCAGTATGTCCTGGACTATCCTTTCTGGGGGTTTCGAGAAGAATCCGCCTCAACTGCCGACTGAACTCATGCCGGGATGGAGATCCTGATCACGCTTTATGTTCCCCTCAGGTATTTTCCAAAAGACCTTCCTTTATACACCAGTTTTGCAAGCTTTGCAGAGAGAGATCAGCTCGAATTTTACCGCGCAGCTTTTTAGGGATTTTGCCTTGCAGGGGAGGAAATAGGCTGAAGTTGACGTTGGATGGCTGAAAATCTTTAGCGGTAGGAGTGGTGAGGTGATTGACAAGAGCCCCGAGAGCGGTGTTTCCGGGAGGGACGACCGCTGTTTTTCCAAAAGATGTCCTGGCACTATTAATTCCGGCCAGCAATCCCATGGCCGCTGACTCGATATAACCTTCGACACCGGAAAGCTGACCGGCTATGAAGAGGTTGGGGCTCTGTCGCATTTGCAAGGTCGGCAGCAGCAGTTCCGGAGCGCGGATAAAGGTGTTGCGATGAATGGAGCCGAGGCGGGAAAAACGAACATTTTCCATGCCTGGAATAGATCGGAATATTCTCTGTTGCGCCGTATAGCTGAGTTTGGTCTGGAATCCAACCATATTGTAATGGGTCCCGCTGAGATTTTCCCGGCGAAGTTGTACCACGGCATAGGGATCTTTGCCGGTGCGCGGGTCAGGAAGCCCGACTGGTTTCATGGGTCCAAAACGGAGAGTATCATCCCCTCTTGCACACATCACCTCAATCGGCAGACAGCCTTCGAAATATTTTACCTTTTCAAAATCGTGCAGCGGAACATGCTCCGCTTCGCGAAGTTCTTTTATAAAATGAAGATACTGTTCTCTGTTCATGGGACAGTTGAGATAGTCACCAGGGCCGTCATCGTAGCGTGACTTCTGGTAGACAATGTTTCTGTCAAGAGATTCTTCTTCAACAATGGGCGCGATGGCGTCATAGAAAGAGAGCCGCTTCTTATTTGTGAGGCGGCTGAGGCTGTCGGCCATGGCATCGGAGGTCAATGGTCCTGTCGCCAGAATATATGGCTTGTCGATCGAGGTGGGCAGTTCTGTTATTTCCTGCCTGTGCAGTGTAATTTCGGGATGGTGTTCCAACGCGGCGGTAATCTTCTCGGCAAAAAGGAGACGGTCCACTGCCAGGGCCTTGCCTGCCGGTACGGCAGTCCGTGCGGCTATTTGCAGCATGAGAGAGCCGAGGAGCCTCATTTCTTCCTTGAGAAGGCCCACGGCCGAGGTGATAGCGTCAGAACGCAGAGAATTGCTGCAGACCAGTTCTCCTAGAAAAGCAGACTCATGGGCCGGGCTGAACCGTGTCGGTTTCATTTCATACAGCGTCACACTGCAGCCCGCCCCGGCTGCCTGCCAGGCGGCTTCACAACCGGCGAGACCGCCGCCTATAACTGTAATTTCAGGTAAATATGTCATGTCGTCCTGCTGTTTCGTTAAGGTTTGTATATCTCGACGTTCACTTTTTTTACGCCCCATTGCATAGCATCACTATGGGAGCTGAAATAGAGGTCTATGCGGGATGGTCCTTTGATAGCGCCGCCTCTGTCTTCGACAATGCCCCAGCCATACCCGGGGACATACATCTCTGTGCCGAAAGGATAGTATCTGGTGTCGGCTGCTATCGTGCCTTTTTCCGGTAGGAAATACCAGGGGAAAAGAATGGTTCTGATGGGGATCATATAGGGTCGTTTGAGGCTGTCCAGTGAAAAAAGCCCCTCCTGCGGTTCTCTGGGGGATGTGCCGCTTGCCGTGAGACCGGTGTATTCACGTCCTTTATCCGGTCCTGCGCTGACGTAACGGTTCCAGAAATCGAGATAGAGATAGCGGGGATTTCCTCGTTCCCAACTGCAACAGGACGAGCAGCCGCAATAGGCGGTGGCGGTCATTACCTGGGTGACGGGTTTCTTGCCGCATCCACTGGTTGAGAGTGTTATTATTACGAGAAAAAGTCCAACGATATAGCGATAGAGTGTTATTCGGGTCATGACTCTCCTATGTTCTGTAAAACCATTTTTGAATTTCCGTATTGGTAAAGCTTTTCAATACAGGTCTGCCGTGGGGGCAGTGGCTGAAGAGATCGGCCTCTGCCATACGTGTCAGAAGGGCATCGATCTCTGTCGGCGAAAGTATGTCACCTGATCGGACGGCTGCCTTGCAGGCCATTGTGGCAAGAATGTTATCCAGTACCCCACCGGGAGATTTTCTGCTGTTCTCTGATCCGAAGCTCTCCAGAACATCAAAAAAAATCGCGCTGCCGCTTCGCTGCCCCGCCAAGGCGGGAACTGCAGCAATAACAAAGGAATTGCCGCCGAATTCCCGAAGAGTAAAGCCAAGTCGTTCCAGTTCGGCGCCATTGCTTTCCACCAGATGGGTCTGCAGGGGGCTGAGTTCGACAGTTTCTGGAAAGAGCAAGTTCTGGCTGGAAACTTTGCCGTCGATATACTGTCGGCGGAATTGTTCGTAAAGGATTCTTTCATGGGCGGCATGCTGGTCGATGACAAGAAGTTCTTCTCCTGCTTCACAGAAGATATAGAGATTTTTAAACTGTCCGATGACACGAATACCATGTTTGCGAAGTCGAGTGTCGAAATCCCGCTCCTTTTCCGGCAACGCTTCCCGTGCAACGGATATGGTGGTCCGGGCTGGTTCATGAGTCTGCCGCAGTGGGACTGAACCGGCTGCCCGTTGCGCAGAAGAGGCTTTGGAAGCATAATTGGAATTATCCTCCTCTGAATGGTATTCAGAAAAACCTTGTTGCGGTAAAACTGTTTCAAACAGAGAAGGAGTGTCGTTTTGAGTACCGCTCGAATGTGGTTGGTGTTCAAGAGGTGTTTCCGTGTCTCTGCGGCTGAAATAGGTTGACTGAATGGATTGCTGGTGTCGGGTCATTGCAGTAATGATATTCTGTTTGATAAATTGATGTATATCGCCGCTATTGCGGAACCGAACTTCATGTTTGGCAGGATGGACGTTGACATCAATTTCCTCGGCCGGCAATCTGAGGTGAAGATAACCGGCCGGTGAGTGTCCTTTAAGAAGAAAACCTCGTAATCCTTCAAAAACAGCATGGCTCATAAGCCGGTCCCGAATGGCTCTGCCGTTAATAAAGAGACGAAGACGGGCCGAGGCCGCTCCGCTGCGCTCGGGCGGAATGAGAAATCCATGCAGTTGTCGATTTTCCCTTTGACTATCCGGCTCTCCCACAGGGATAAGCGAGTCGCGGTAGTGCAGGATAGACCTCAGTCTCTGTTCAAGGCTGATGCCGCTGTCGAGGCGAAGGGTCTCCTTGGCGTTGACTTTGAGGGTGAATGCTGTCTGGGGACACGCCAGAGCGTAATTTTTGACGATTTCATCGATATGGCCGATTTCCGTACGGACGGTACGCAGGAATTTTTTGCGTGCCGGCGTCCGGCCGAATAGATTGCGCACTTCGATAATGGTGCCGCGGCTGCACCCTGTTTCGTGCACGGTTTGGAGCAGGCCGTGATCAAAAACGACCTTGGTGCCCAGGTTACTGTCTTCGGTTCGCGAAATGATTGTTGTTTTGGAGACCGAGGCAATGGAGGGAATAGCCTCGCCGCGAAACCCTAGTGTGTTGATGGCAACAAGATCATGGGAAGCATGTATTTTAGAGGTTCCATGGCGTTCAAAACAGAGCAGGACATCATCCTCATCCATACCGGAACCGTTATCCAGAACGCGGATGAGACGGGTACCTCCGCCTTCTATTTCGATTTCTATGCGATCAGCTCCGGCATCAAGGCTGTTTTCGACGAGTTCCTTGACAACGGAAGCCGGTCGTTCAACAACTTCTCCAGCGGCGATGCGGTTGGCGAGTTGGTCTGGAAGTATATGTATTTTAGCCATGAATAAATGAGTGATTGATTGTTTCGTCGGTAGTGGTAATGTAAAGAGGATAACATACTGTGATCGTATCTTTTATGAGTGCGTCTATGATGAATCTATCTGCAGATGAGAGATCTTCCGGGCTCATTGATGCTGTCTTTTTCCTGTCTGAATCTACCATTATTTGTTGAACAGTGTCATCGCAAAAGAGTCCGACAACCGGCAAAAAACCGGTAAGGGTAAATACTACCAGAAAAAGCGTGCGCAGGAAACCCTACGGTGAGAGGCATATAATAGGGTTTCTCTTTGCTGTCTGTATGGTGCTCACGGTTTTTCTCGCCACTCTTTTGAGTGCAATGGTGGCTCTTCGAATACCTGATATCCGTACGGTTTCTCAGTATAAACCTCTGCAGACAAGCTATATCCTGGATCGTCACGGCAACGTTCTTGAAAGAATTTATAAAGAAAACAGAACGCTTGTCTCGCTGTCCCGCATGCCTGAGTTGCTGCCTCAGGCTTTTGTAGCAGCAGAAGATGGCCGGTTTTTCGAACATCCGGGACTTGACTTCATGTCCGTGGTGCGGGCGGCCTTTGTCAATATCAAACGAGGCGGCCGGGCTCATGGCGGCTCCACCATCACCCAGCAGGTGGCCCGTTCCCTGCTGCTTTCCAGAGAAAAGACCTATCTGCGCAAGTTTAAAGAAGCTATTCTTGCCTGGCGTATTGATTCGCTCTTAAGCAAAGAGGATATCCTGTATATTTACCTCAATCAGATTTATCTGGGCGAGGGAGCCTACGGTGTGGAAGCCGCCTCGCAGGTGTATTTTAATAAGCATGTACATGAGTTGAGCCTCGCTGAAATTGCCGTTCTGGCCGGATTGCCGCAAGCTCCCAGTAGATACTCACCTCTGAAAAATCTTGCAGCTGCCGTTAAACGGCAACGTTATGTTCTCAACAGAATGGCGGCGGACGGCTACATTGATGCCGGTGTCGCGCGCCAGGCCTTTGAAGAAAAGCTGCATCTCGGTTCGGTCAACGAAAGCCGGCAGCTTGAAGCCGGATATTACAACGAAATAGTGAAAAAACGGGCAATGCGGGTTCTGCAGGATTCGTTCTTCTCTTCCGGTGTAAAGATTTACAGCCATCTCGATCCCAACCTGCAGGAAGAAGCCGTCAAGGCACTGCGCTCGGGCACAATGGCCTCTTTTGGCCGACAGGCTCGTCTGCAGGGCAACGAAAACCAGGCTCCTCAGGGTGCCCTGGTCAGTATGACGGCATGCAGCGCTGAAGTCCGCGCCCTGCTGGGCGGTACCGATTTTTCTGCAACTCCCTATGACCGTGCTGCAATTGCCCGAAGGCCTGCCGGGTCGGCGTTCAAGCCCATCCTTTTCAGCGCAGCGCTGAGCAAAGGATGGCAGAGCACCTCAATGATTCTGGATGCGCCGCTGGCCATACCGGGTGGGGCTCAGGGAGTGTGGCGGCCCCAAAATTATTCCGGTAAATATCACGGCGAAGTCACCTTGAGTGATGCACTGGTTTATTCCCACAATACTGCCGCTGTACGCCTTTTACAGAAGGTTGGTTTGAATCCGGTTTATTCATTGAGCAGTACTATGGGAATCACGTCGGAGATGCCGGGAGATCTCTCCCTGGCGCTGGGATCCGTCGATGTGACCGTACTCGAACTCACTGCTGCCTATGCACCATTTGTGTGTAACGGCGTCTACTCTTCTCCCGTTTTTATCAAGAAGATAGAAGGTGCTGACGGGACGGTGCTGTATCAGGGAAAATCCAGTAAACGAAAAGTGATGTCGGCGCAGGTTGCCGCCGAGATGAAAAATATGCTTTCCCGCGTCATTACTGAAGGAACTGCGGGGCGTGCTGCGGGTCTGCCGGGGACGAGCGGAGGGAAGACCGGTACCTCGGACGACAACAGGGACGCCTGGTTTGTGGGGTTTCACCGTGATACTCTAGGTGGGGTCTGGGTTGGCCACGACCGGAACCAGAGCCTGGGGAGTGGTGAGAACGGCGGCAGGACAGCCGCTCCCATCTGGTTTGAATATATGGAGAAGACCAAAGGTTTTCGATAAATCGCTAATAAATCTAGCCGAAAATACCTTTCAAGGTAAAAAAAAGAAAAAGATGGCTCAACCCCTTGAACAGCGTCACCAGTGAAATGATGAACCCGACCATGAAAATATATTTGGAGTTGAGATGGACTTCCGGTTCAGGTAACGTTTGCTATATACCGCACTATACACCAATGCTCCTGTATATATGAAGTCCTTATTGAAAAATTGTTATACTGTGTTATCATAGAGTTAAGTCATGGTCATGGCGATGTAGCCACTGAATGCAGTCAAGGTGTTGCAGTAAATGTGTGTTCGGCGTGTTTGGTATGATAATAAAGAAAGAGGAGCTTCAGGTGATTTGTGATTTGCAAGAGGAACACGGCCAACTCCTCATAAAATTGTTCCAGATGGAATAGTCGGCAAGTATAACTCTCTCTGTTTGAGCGGTTATAGTTTTTAACTCTACAGGAGTGGTTTCATAATGGAAATAATAATTGGATCAATGCCGCCGCTTGACTCCTCGGGAGAGAAGGCGCCGGTTCAGCCCAAAGGAACTGTTGAGGCACAGCTGTTGAACGTTCGACCGCCGCGTAAAGGGATAGCGGGGCCATCCGGTGCCGAAAGGCGCGGCAGAAAGACACGTGATCCCATTAAAGGGCGTGTATTGACCTTGATGGTGGCGGACGCCGATACGCTACCCAAGGATATTGACAAGGCAAGATATCGGGTTTCCATGCGTTTTTATCGCATGTGAGGCTCATATCAGCTGAGAGAAGAAAAAGCTCAGCAGAAGGTGCGGGAGAACGGTCTGTTTTCCTGTAACGATCAGGACAACAGACCGGGCGTAGTGTATGTAAGGTTTGCCGTGTATGGTTTTCTAATAGGTGTTCATCGTCCATATGCCGCAGGGACACGTGTCGGCACAGAAACCACAGGCAATGCATTTACCATCATCTGAGATGTATTCATAATCCGCCTTGAGAGGTGAGCCCGCAACTTCTTCCAGCTTGATCTCTCGTCTGCTTATGGCGCCGGTTGGACAGATGGTCTCGCAGAGGTGGCAGTCGCGGCAGGCAGCGCAGGACAGGCAACGGTTGGCCTGATCTTGTTCCGCCGTCCCCGAGTCTTCGGGAACATAATGGGTAATGGTAAGAGCCTGTTGCGGGATGACTTCCTTGGCAAAGGGTTGCCAGGGTCTGTTTTGCAATTTTGCCAGGATAAATTCGGCAGCGGTCTTACCCGCCCCAAGGGCGTTGGTGGCAAGGCCTGGACGTTCCACATCGCCAATGGCAAGAACCTTTGGATCACTGGTCAAATGTGCCTTATCCGTTTTGATCCAGGATGCTCCGCCGATGGTGACTGTCTCAATAGAGCCTGGCAAAAAGGGCAGTGCCGGCACATCGCCTATGGAAATAATGACGGTCTGGGCAGGTATCAGGGTGCCTGTATCGGTCACAACTCCTGCATCGGTGACCTCTTTGGTTACAACAGGCCAACGGAACTGAGCGCCATGACTTTCGGCCGCCTCTTTCTCCGCCCCGAAAGCGAGGGGCTTCTGGATATCTACCAGCGTCACCTTTTCAGCTCCGAGCCTGTAGGCCTCGCAGGCGACATCGCAGCCGACATTGCCGGCGCCGATAACAACCACTTCTTTACCAATGCTGAGGTCGACACCGCTTTTGGCTGATTTAAGAAAGTCGAGGGCCGGTATGACCTTTTCACTGCCGGGAAATTGCAGTCGACGAGGCTTATGTGTGCCCACGGCGATGACGATATAGTCAAATTCGCGGTAAAGTTTAGTGAAGCTTTTTTTGTCCATATCAACACCAAGGTTGACATGGATATTCGGCGTTTGCATAAAACGGTGTATTTCCTCATCCCAGATGGCCTGGGAGAGACGTTCCCATGGGACAACCTGAGCCAGTTTGCCGCCAAGTTTTTCATCTTTTTCAAAGATATGGGCTTCGACACCCTGTAGAGCAAGCTGCCAGGCGGTGTTTATGCCACCGGGGCCGCCCCCTATGATGGCTACCTTTTTACCGGTTGGATCGGCCGTGGGCGGGGCCTTGTGGCTGCTTACAGCCCGGCCCAGCACCTGCATCTCGATGGGTTGGTCTACACCTCGACGGGAGCAGTTTTCCATACAGAGATTGGGACAAATAGCACCGCAGACCGAACCGGGCAGCGGGGTGTAGCTGAGAATCATCTCGTAGGCTTCATCGATGCGTCCTTCGCGGATAAGGCGAAGCCGGTCCACCGTCGGAATATGAATGGGGCAATAGTAGGTACAGGGTGCGGCATGCTCACTGTTGGCCCAATAGGGTTTAAAGCGGCGCAGTTCTCCTGTGACGATGGCGTCTATGGGACTTCTGTCAAGTCCGGGGGAGAGGTCACGCAGGGGATCGCCGCCGCCGAAACTTTTATTCCAGAAGCCGTTGCGAAATTCGGCCATGGGCATGGGACCGGAAAACATCAGGGCCCTTTCCTGAGGGGATATGGCTACAAGTGCCTGCCATTCCTCCCGGTTGGTGAGATCCTCCAGTAGTTCCAACCTGTTGATCTGCCCGAGGAAACCGGGCATCTTGTCCCGCAGCCATTGCCACTGATCGTCGTCCAGGGCCTGTAGTCTGGCATTGGTTTTAGAGTAAGAGTCGTCAATTGCGCCACGGAAGTAGATGGTGCCGCCAACCATACCGACACAGGGTCGATAGCCGAGGATGTTTTGAGGATTTTTCGCCTCAACGCCGCATACAACCGCGATTCCGCCGCAGTTGAATTCAGCAAAAGAGTCACCGGTCGAGCCCAAAACCCAGAGTTCGGGGCGATCATAATCGGGGTTCCACTTGGTCATGGTAAGACCGCGGGCGCCGATCGATCCGGCGATAGAGACCTTGCCATTAGCCATGGCGTTGCAGACACCATTGGTGGCGTTTCCTTGGACGACGATTTCCGCCCCGATATTGAGGTAGCCGACATCGTCCGAGGCAGCGCCTTCGCAAACGATTCTGGTACCAGCCATACCCATACAGCCGAGGCGTTGTCCTGCCGGTCCTCGCAGGCGGATATGCAGCCCACCTTTTCTCTTCAGGCGAATACCTATATTATGCTGGCCATAACTTTCAAGAAGCAGGTCAGCACTTTCTTGAGCGGCCTGTCGCACAAGTTTTTCAAATTGCATGGAACTGATGCGCAGTCCCTTTTCGTTGAGGCCTTTAACAACGGTAGCAGTCACTTGTAACTCCTTATAACAGGTGGTAGGGAGAAGAGCTTCCCATCACAATAGTGCTGGATTGTCTGCTTTTTTTCAGCAGACATATTTTATCTGCAGTCTTTCGGCTGCCGCTTTATCATTGATTCCAAGAGCATCGGACATGCCGACCGGCAGGCTCTGCGATCTGCCGAGAGGTGCCATAATTTTTTTGGCTTCGGTGCGAATCGACATAAACATGTCCACAACGCGCTGCGCCACCAGGTCCGGGTCAAGGCGTCGATAAAGTTTGGGGTTCTGGCTGGTAATACCCTTGGGACATATGCCGACATTGCAGACATTGCACCGATTTTTTTCGTTGCCGAGGCAACCGGCGGCGGCCTGCATGACGTATTTCCCTATATGGACTCCAGAGGCGCCCAGCATAATGAGCGCCATGCCGTTTTGGGTGACATTGCCGTTTTTGCCGATGCCGCCGGCGGCAAAGATGGGGATTTCGTTCTGTTTACCTTGTTTGACCAGATCAAGATAACATTCACGCACATTGGAGGCGATCGGGTGTCCCGTGGCGTTCATGGAAACATCGTATGCCGCGCCTGTTCCTCCATCTATGCCGTCGATCATCAAACCGGCGGCGTAGGGATTGCGGACCAGGTTGTTGAGCACCGATTTGGCCGAAGTAGATGCGGAAATCTTGGGATAGACCGGAACCTTGTGGTTGAAGGCGGTGGACAGCGTCTGGATCATTTTCATGACGCTTTCTTCGATGGAGTAGAGGGTCTGATGCACAGGCGGAGAAGGAAGGTCAACACCTTCCGGTACCCCGCGTAACTTTGCTATCAGTTTAGAGACCTTAAACCACATGAGCAGACCGCCGTCTCCCGGTTTGGCGCCCTGGCCGTATTTGATTTCGATGGCGGCAGGGTCACATTGCATTTCGGGGATGGCGCGAATAATTTCATCCCAGCCGAAATACCCGGAAGCGATCTGCAAAATAATAAATTTCAGGTAGGGGCTGCGCAGCACCCATGGGGGGCAGCCTCCTTCACCGGTGCACATGACCACCGGGATACCGAGTACCTCGTTGCAATAGGCAACACCCTGAAGAAGCCCGAGCCACATATTCGGGGATAGGGCGCCAAAGGACATGGAGCCGATGACAAAGGGAAAAATTTCCCGTGTCGGAGGAATCCAGCCGCCGTTAATGGTTTTTTCCAGGAATTCTTCCGGTGGAAGGACTCTGCCCAACGATGTAGTGATGTTGAACTCATGACGTCCGGCATCGAGAGCCGGATCGGTGAGCATGGAAATACGGTCGAACATGATGCGATCAAGCAGAGTGGAACCGCTGACGTTCCTTCTGCCCCCACGCTTATTTGGTTCACCCTTTTGATTATGAAAAAAGAGCGATCTGTTTTCGTTGGTATTGAGTAGTGGAGAAATGGCCTCGTTGGGACAGACCATTTCGCACATGGCGCAACCGATGCAACTGTTTGCCATGTCGGTTCTCTGTCGAATTCCTGTAAATGTTCTGTATTCGGTGTGCCGTCTGGTACTGAAAACGTCCAGTTTTGGTATTCTCTGGCGGCGATGAGCCAGATAAATCGCATCTTTAGGGCAAACCGCGGTACAGCGGCCACAGAGAGTACATCGGTCCTCACGGTGATGGATTATCCAGGTGAGGTCGCTGTAGGTTAAGCTGCTTGGGGTAACGGATACGGATCGAGCTGAGACCATGTTGTCAGTTCCTTTCTATCGGGTGGAATAAGTACTGTATGTTCGCGCATAGGCTGAAAATCGAGGGCGGGATCGCGCTCCGGCACCATGGCAGCAACGCCGCACATTTCAGAGGCGATTGCCCATTCTCCAGGACGTCCGCCGACGGTAGCCGGGCGAAGTTTTTTCTGGTCCATGACCAGCAGGCATGTTTCATCCGGGAGTGTTCCTATGACGGCATTGGGACCGTCTATGATTAACCGTTTACAGACATTGCGCAGCCCCCGCAGAAACTCTCCCTGCGGATGGGCATCCAGTTCCTGATTGCTCAATGGCGTAATAATATGCTTATAAGCCTGGAGCGGCAGGCCCAGCTCCTTGATGGTGTAGTGGAGAATGTGGGCAAATACTTCAGAGTCGCTTTGATATCCCATATAACCAGGCATATTTCGACCGAGCAGCCAGTCGCGGATAGGTACAAAGGCGGTATTTTCACCATTGGTCATGGTAGCAATACCTTGTATGAAAAAAGGGTGGCAGGCATAGAGATTAATGCCGTAATTGGTGTTTTGGCGTCCCTGGGCCATGCAGATGCGTGATTTGATCTGGCCGTCATGGAGTCTTAAGGCGTCACCTATCTGCAGGGGCCAGCCCACTTCTTTGATCATGGCGACATCGGGATAGAAGGAAAAAACGGTAAGGTCGCCACCGTTGGCTTCCCCGATATTGCGAAGAGCAATGCGGGTGCGCAGCAGTTCCTCTTCCCGTTCCAGCTGCGGTTTTTCCTTGAAAGTCTCGGGCATTCTGTAGGCTCTGAGAAAATAGCGGTAGCGATCCTTGGCTTCTATCAGACCATGCTGCATGGCAAAACGATGATCGTACTTAAGCTCGTACCCATTGGCATCCATATATTCATCCAGCCGGTATTCCGCCTTTTTGGAATGCGCAATGCCGGAGAGGATGGGAAATCTCGGATTATATTTAAAATCTTCAAATTCCAAGCCGCGCAGGAGGAGTCCCAGACCGGAACCGTCATAGCCTTCCTGCATGGCCTCCATGGCTGTCAGAACCGAGTATGGTGAAAACGGTTCATTGGCTGATTTTAAAGCTAAACGACACATGGTTTCTCCTGATTAAGTTAAGAAAAGACTGCCGGGGGCAGAGTGTAATTGCGGCAGAATGTTAACCGGGGGGGTACTTCTGGCCTGCGGAACACGAAGTATGCCTGGTGGCTGGTAGAACTTCTGCTCCACTTCGTTGCAGCAGATGAAGAGCAGTGCAAAAAAGGACGAAGCAGGAGAAAGGGGCGGTCCGGTACCACCCCTTTACCCTGGGAAAATAGGGGGAAGACTATTTTAACATTTTGCCGAAATTCTTGACCTTTTCCACGTTTTCCTTGACTTCTGCGGCTTCTTTGACACCGGGAAGATCGTCGATGATTTTTTTGCCGCTCTCTTCTGCCTCTCCGAGGCCTCTTTTAAAGGAAGAGATGGCTTTGCCGAGTCCTGATCCTATCTCAGGAAGTTTTTTCCCTCCGAAAATAAGAAAGGCAATGGCCAGAATTACTACAAGTTCTGGTGTTCCCAGTCCGAACATATTATCCTCCCGTCTGCAAATGAAAAGTGAAAGGAAAAATCAGGTGGATGATTTATCATTTTTGTCATCATCTTCGATTTTTTTCTCTGCTTCTTCTTCTTTCTGTTTGGTTGCTTCTTTGAAATTTTTGATACCTTTGCCGATTCCGGAACCTATTTCAGGAAGCTTGCCGGCACCGAAGATAATAACGATAATTACCAGAATAACGATGAGTTCCGGCATGCCAAGTCCAAACATAATATTTCCTCAAAAAAGATTAGTCCGCCGAGTCTGCGGCAAGGGCCGCAACACTGAAGTTTTAGAGTGTGGAAATCTGACTTTAGAGTAGTCTTTTGATAAAGTCAAGTCAGACTCTGTTACGGCTTTTATCAGAGCCGGTCGGTATTTCATTACCACGCCTTCCTGTTTCTACTGTATCCAGTTGCCTTTAATTTCTCAAGAGAAGAATTCTTTCCGACATTCTTGTCATTTCCGTAATAACGGCGTCCATATCGATGGTCAGCAGTTCCCTGTTTCGCATAAGTTGCCGGCCTGCCACAAATGAATGGATAACATCTCCGCCGCCGGCAACATAGGTTAGCTGGGAAGGGATATTATAGAGGGGGGTCAGATGAGGCTGATGCAGGTCTAAAACAATGAAGTCCGCTTGCTTGCCGGCCTCAAGTGAACCGATGCGGTGACCGGCGCCCAGGGCAACAGCACCTCCCAAAGTGGCTGCGTGGAGGGTCTGTTCCGCGGACATTACGGTCGGGTCCATACAGGCTACCTTTTGCAACTTGGCCGCGCTGTTCATTTCGCCGAACATATCAACATTGTTATTGCTGGCGCTGCCGTCGGTACCAAGGCAGACGGTAATACCGTGGTGCAGCATCCCGGCAACCGGCGCGATTCCCGAAGCCAGTTTCATATTTGATTCGACACAGTGGACGACTTTAACCTGATGTTTGTGCAAGAGCTCAAACTCGTCTCCAACGATGTTGACACAATGGCATGCCAGGGTGGAGGGCCCGAGCAGACCGAGGTTGTCAAGGTGATGCACAGGTCGGAGCCCGTATTTTTCGAGACAGCCCTGCACCTCCGCTTCGTTTTCAGAGAGATGAATGACATAGAGGCTGTTGGTGTCGGCGGCCAGGGAGGCCAGACGAGTCAGGAGTTGCGGAGAGCAGGTATAAACACTATGGGGATCGGTGGTAATGGTGACCAGGGCGTTATGCCGGTATTCAGCATAAAGATCCAGGACATAGGCAATACCGTTTTCCACTTTTCCATAACAAGGAGAGGGGAAATCGTAGAGAACTTCACCAATCCAGGCCCGGATACCAGTGTCGGCCGCGGCACGGGCTACATCGCCTGCAAAAAGGTACATATCACAAAAACTGGTGGTGCCCGACCGGATCATTTCGGCTATTGAGAGCAGGCTGGCCTGGTAGACCATCTTTCCCGTCAACTGCGCCTCAATGGGAAAGATATGTTTCTCCAGCCAGGTCATCAGAGGGAGATCATCGGCAAGACCTCGGAAACATGACATGGCCGCATGGGTGTGGCCGTTGATCAAACCGGGCATAATGAGGCCGTGTTCTTCGTGGATAACGGGGGTTTCAGGATAAGAGCGAACCAGGGCAGCTGCCTCGCCCACCGCCATGATCGTGTCGCCTTGAACCGCTATGCCACCATTGGGTATAACACTTTTCTGGGCGTTCGAGGGCAGGAGATAGCGGCCGGTGTAGATATAATCGGGGTGTTGTGGCGTCATGGCAGGAAAATCGGCTATTCAGCCTCTAGAGTTTGGCGAGAATTTGAAGTATAAGGTTTTTGAGCTGCGGTTCTGTTGCGGCGGCCGCCGCAATGATATCCTCAAGAAGGATCGGCTGGAAATTGTCGGGGTCGTTGACGTTTGCAATAACCGACAACCCGAGAACCTTCAGCCCACCGTGCAGTGCCACCAGCACTTCCGGTATAGAGGACATACCCACGGCATCGGCGCCTGATTGTCTCAGCCAGCGGGTTTCGGCCGGAGTTTCCAGACTTGGACCCGGAATACAGACGTACACCCCGGTAATGACCTTGTCAATTTTTAAAATATCGGCGCAGTCGAGTGCCGTTCTGATGAGGCTGGGATGGTATGGCTCGGACAAGTCAGGAAAGCGTGGACCCCAGGCATCGACATTCGGGCCCCGTAGAGGATTCTCACCCAGAAAATTCAGATGATCTCTGATGATCATTATCGTGCCGGGTTGAAATAAAGGATTGAGTCCTCCCGCGGCATTGGTAATCAGAAGATTTTCCGCACCCAGCAGAGCAAAGACACGGACGGGAAAGGCTACCTCTCTGGTCGAATATCCTTCATAGTAATGAAAACGGCCTTGCAGGACGGCAACCTTGTGGTTGTTTATCGTCCCGATATGGAGGTTTCCCTTATGTCCTGTTACGGTAGCTTCAGGAAAAAAAGGGATCTCTTCATAAGGAAGAACCAGGTCGGTATTGATGCTATCGACAAATTCACCTAAACCGGTGCCCAGCTCGATTATGGTTTGCGGAATATACGGAAGGGTGTCTTTCATAAAGGAAAGACATGCCTCGACTTTGGCTCTGTAATCTTTATCAGGCATCGTTTTCCAGCAGGGTGTGGTTTTTAATGAATTCCTTGATGGTATCTCGATCAGCCGCCATGATTTCGCAGCGCGTTTCCATGTCAAACAAGCCTTGGAGTGGTTGAGGTTGTTCGGGCTCTACACCTGTGGCCTTTTTGACAATTTCACCAAACTTTGCCGGATGGGCGGTGGCGAGACAGATCATGGGAATGTTTTTTTGCTGCAGTTTTAGTGCCGCGTGAACCCCGACGGCGGTATGAGGATCGAGCAGATAGCCGTGATCCTTTTTAAAGGAACGGATTAGGGCTTCAACCTCTTCTTCAGAGGCGGAAGCCGCGCTGAAATCCCGACGAATCTGGTCGCTTTGGCCGCTTAGGTCCAGTTTCCCTTTTTGGCTGAATTCGAGCATGGCCTCTGCTGTTCTGTCTCCATTTTTGTCGAGAAGAAAATAGAGATACCGTTCAAAATTTGAAGCTGCCTGAATATCCATGGACGGACTGGTGGTTCCTTGGACTTCCGCCTTGGAGTAGTCGCCTTTGTTGACAAACCTGCTCAAGATATCGTTGGCGTTGGTGGCAACGATGAGTTTGCGGATTGTTCCTTCCGGAAGAAGCTGTTTGGCGATATATCCTGCGAAGATATCACCAAAATTCCCTGTCGGTACGGAAAAATCCATGGCTTTGTCGTTCTCGTGCCTGATAACATGAAGGCAGCTGTATACATAATAAACAACCTGAGCGAGAACACGTGCCCAGTTTATCGAATTTATGGCTCCGAGATGGTAGGTCGTTTTGAAGTCAATATTGGTGAAAATCTCTTTGACGATTGCCTGGCCGTCATCAAAGGTGCCGTCAATAGCGATATTGTAAACATTATGGTCTGTTACGGTCGTCATCTGCCGTTCCTGGACCGGGCTGATGCGCTTATGCGGGTGAAGAATGAAAATTTTAATCCTCTTTTTACCGCGCACGCCGTATATTGCAGCGCTGCCGGTGTCTCCAGAGGTTGCACCCAGTATATTGAGGTAGCTGTTGTCTTTTTCCAGCAGATACTCAAAGAGGTTGCCGAGAAACTGCAGTGCAATATCCTTGAAGGCCAGAGTCGGCCCGTGGAAAAGCTCCAGTATGTGCAGTGAACCATAATGGACCAGGGGGGTGATCTCTGCCGCGCTGAAGCCGGCGTAGGATCTGTTTATCAGGTCGCGTAGATTGCTCGAGGGAATGTCATCAATAAAGCGCGACATAATTTCAAAGGCCAGCTCGGCATAGGTGAGGTCGCTCCAGGATGTGAAAGTTTCCGCTCCTATCCGGGGAATGTTCCGCGGAAGCAACAAACCACCGTCCGATGCCAGACCCATCATGACTGCCTGGCTGAAAGAAATGGGGGAGAGTCCACCCCGAGTGCTGAGATATTGCATGGCTGATCTCGTACCTTTAGGAATAATTATGAAGCATAAAATTCTCCCTGAGAATTTTATTCTGCTTCTATCTCCACTTTTGCGGCGTCATGCCAGAGTCCTTCAAGATTATAAAATTCTCGTTGATCATAATAAAAGATATGGACGACGACATCGTCAAAATCGAGAATGACCCACATGCCCTCCTGCAGTCCTTCGGCATGAGATGCTTTGATTCTTTTGGAGCGGAGTGCTCCTTCGATGGATTCGGCGATTCCCTGCACATGTCTGGTGGATCTGCCGTTCATAATGACAAAATAATCCGTAAAGGATGATATGCCCTGGACATCGAGAATGAGCAGGTCTTCTGCTTTGGCATCGGCTGCGACCTTGGCACAGACTTGAGCCAGCTCGAGTCCTGTTTTGGAGCTGTGTTCTTTTTTTAGTTTTTTCATGTCGGCAATATGCAGAAAAGTTAAGTTGTAAGCCCCTTCAGTTTTCCCGGCGTGATTTACGTGGAGGAAATTCAAAGCTGATCTTACCATTTTTCGCTAAAAGAAGATAGGCATCAAAAGGACGTCGTTTTTTTGAAATAAAACCTTCGATAAGTTCGGTCTTACCGTCGTTGAGCAATTGAGATATGGTTTCGGGAGAAATCGGGTGCGAAAGTATGATTTTGCTGATTTTCAGCCCGTTTTTATCGTCTCCGTCCAGGGCGGAGCCGGACATATATCCCGTTGGGGTTTCATAGACAGGAGTATTGTCAATCGGTGATCTGCCCAGAGGGGGTTGTTGTTTGATGCTGTCGATATCAAGCTCCTCGGTGGAGTTGGAAAAAAGAAAATCAACTTTGTTGTTGGTCAGTTTCACTGAAGCACTGAAAGGCTTTCCTTTTTTCGAAATAAAATTATCAAAAGGGCCAATGATTTCCCCTCGAAGAAGAGCGACTATCTCATCGTCTGTCATGACCCTTCCGCCAAGTACCTTGCGAACGGTGATGGAGTTGTCTTCAGCATGATAGGCCGTCGGCGATGAAAAAAAGCGTATCCCGTTCATCGGGCTGAAAGGGGCCTCCCGGCGGATTTCCGACTCCTCGAAGGTGACGATTTGAGAAGTAATATGGCTGGTGAGTTGACGAACCTCCTTCATGAAACTCTCTCGGCTCAACTCTCCTTTCAGGATCCGGTTAAGCTTGTATTCCCACTCACCGGTCATTTCAGGTGACGCGAGAACTTCAATTTTCATCGCATCAAGCAGTGCTAAAAGTTCAAAGGCCTTCCCGGTGGGGGCAAGCTCCTTACCCTTTCTGATGACGTATTTTTCCTTAATGAGCTTTTCTATAATGGAAGCTCTGGTGGCCGGTGTGCCGAGCCCGCGCTCTTTCATGGCTTCGGCCAACTCTTCGTCTTCCACAAGTTTGCCGGAGTTTTCCATAGCCGATAGAAGCGTCGCTTCGTTATACCGTGGTGGCGGTTTGGTCTCCTTGTCTTCTTTTTCAATGCTGTCGCAAAGTACTTCGGCCTCCTTGGGAATGGGCTCAAGCATGACATCGCCCGCGTCATCTCCGGTTTTACCATAAATGGCTTTCCAGCCTGGTTCCGTTAGTATTTTTCCTTCCGTAACAAAGGTTTCTTCCGTAACTATGGAGAGCCTTCGAGTCAGTAAGAACTGGGCTGCGGGAAAGAAAACCGCAAGAAAGCGCTGTACGACCATCAGGTAAATTTTCTGTTCGGGTTCCGTCAGTTTTTTCGGCAGAATTGCCGTCGGAATAATCGCATGATGGTCGGATACCTTACTGTTGTTGAAAATTCGCTTATCCTTACGGACATAATTTTTCTGCAGTGCCTCGGCGGCAAAGGTGCCAAGCTGCCATTTCGTCTGGCACTCCATGGTCGCCTGTACTGTTTTGATATAGTCTTCCGGCAGGTATCTTGAGTCGGTTCTCGGATAGGTGAGGACCTTATGACGCTCATAGAGTGCCTGGGCAATACCGAGGGTGTTTTTGGCCGAGAAGCCGAATCTGGAGTTTGCCTCACGCTGCAAAGAAGTGAGATCGTTAAGCTGCGGAGACTTCTGGCTTGACTGTTTGCTTTTTTCGGAGACCTTGGCGCTTTGCGCCTGGCATTTTTCTATTATGGCCTCTGCTTTTTGCTGATCCCATATCCTGTCGGCCTTAAGGTGCGGATCCTCGGGGTTCGGTGAAAAGCCGGTATCGATCCATTTGCCGATATAGGAACTGTTGCCGTGCATAAAAGTTGCCAGCAAGTTGCAATAGGGACGTGCTTTGAATTCCTTGCGTATCTTTTCGCGGGAAACCAGCATGGAAAGCGTCGGTGTCTGCACCCTGCCGCAGGGTGTAAGGAAGAATCCGCCGTAGCGTGAGTTAAATCCCGTCAGTGCTCTGGTTGCATTGATTCCAATGAGCCAGTCCGATTCCGAGCGACACAGTGCCGTGTCTTCCAGAGTCAGCATCTCCTTATTGTTACGCAGATTTGCAAAAGCTTTGCTGATCGCGTCACTGGTCATGGACTGGAGCCACAGCCTTTGAAATGTTTTTCCGGCAACGGAGTTGTTCCAGACAAACCGCACAATATTTTTGAAAATAAGCTCACCTTCCCGCCCGGCATCACACGCATTGATTATTGTCGAGATGTCCTTGCGTCGTATCAGTTTTTGCAGGGCGTTAAGCTGGCCTTTTGTGTCCGGAAGCCCTTTTAAAGGAAAGCTTTCCGGCAGGATGGGCAGATCCTGGAGGTTCCATTTCTGATATTTGCTGTCGATTTCTTCCGGATAACAGATTGAAACAAGGTGGCCTATGGCAAAGGAGACGACGTGTCTGTTACTTTCATAATGCGTTTTGCTCTTCTGGAACTTTCCCGGTAATATCTTTACAAGATCTGCGGCGACACTGGGTTTTTCTGCTATGATCAGTATTTTTTCACTCATGAAGTCATTGTTTTGCTGCTGGAGGTTAGGATCTTTCTACTCTATTGTCTCGATTATGAAGAAACGTTAAACATGCCGGATAGCGAGATGATTCTGATCACATGTATATGCACAGTAGACGAGATTTTAAAGTTTTTTTGATGTTTGCCGTGTGAAAACAACATTATATCATTGGACAATTCTGTCGGAAAATTGTTTGGCTCAGGCATTGAACAGCACCATGGCAAGCCGGCCCGGAAGTGATACAACACCCGAAAATAGTCAGTTGTTGTAAAGGGGAGTTGGGTGTTTGTCAAGGAATATAATCCTTCTCTCTTGACATTCCTGGGCAAAAGTGTTTTACTACTTACTTTAAGACGAGTCCGTTGCGGGTGTAGCTCAGTTGGCAGAGCGCAAGCTTCCCAAGCTTGAGGTCGCGAGTTCGAACCTCGTTGCCCGCTCCATGAGGTTCCCGCTCTCTATGGCTCTGTTATTTAACTGGAGCGGAATCGCGACGTTTCGGGGTATACCTGCTGTGTATCAGCAGGCATTTGAAAGTGGGCTATGCCCGCTTTTTTTTATGTCTGTTGTCCACGCATATACTGCCTGGGACGATATACAAAAGTGAATGAAGCAAATAAAAACCGAGTAGTGTTATCAAACGAAAATGAGTCAGTTTGTTGAAGATAAAGTAGCTGAGTTTGCTAAAGAGTTACTGCCGTCCATGGGGCTTGAACTTGTGGAAGTCCAGTTCAGAAGAGAGCAGCATGGCTGGGTTCTTCGTGTTTTTATTGACACCGAAGAAGGTGTTACCCTGGATCATTGCAGTAAGGTCAGTCGAGAGCTTGGAGACTATCTTGATGTGCAGGATATGATTAATCACCAGTATCATCTGGAGGTGTCCTCACCCGGCCTGGAACGAAAACTTGTCGGTCTTCAGGATTTTGAACGCTTTCGCGGCAGTAAGGCAAAAATCAAAATGCATCAGCCGCTGGATGGAATCAAGACTTTTATCGGTGAAATTTCCAGTGTGGATGGACCATTGATAGTGCTGGAGCTGGAAGGTGGAGAAAAAATAGATTTTACCTTTGATATGGTCAGTGTGGCGAGACTTGCTATTTAAGAAAGTATATTGCATTGTCAAATAACGAAAGAGTGTCCGTTCTAATGAGTCAGGGCAAAAACGGTGGAGTAACAGGATGCTGTCAGATTTAAAACGCATTATCGACCAGATCAGCAGAGACAGGGGTTTTGACAGACGACTTCTGATTGAGGCGATAGAGGAAGCGGTTGCATCGGCCGCCCGGAAAAAATTCGGTAGCCGAAGAGATATAGAAGTTCGTTATAATGAAGAATATGGCGAGGTGGAAATATTTCAATTTCGCAGTGTTGTCGAAGTAGCGGAAGACGAGCAGACCGAGATAGCCTTTGAAGAAGCCGTTCAACTCGACCCCGAGGTACAATTAGGTGACGAACTCGGCGAAAAAATGGATAAGATCGAAGACCTTGGGCGCATAGCGGCCCAGTCGGCCAAACAGGTCATCATCCATAAAATGAAGGATGCCGAAAAAGAAATTATCTATGAAATGTTCAAAGGGCGAACCGGTGATGTTGTCAGTGGTATTGTGCAACGATTTGAACGTGGCAATATGGTTGTCAATCTCGGTCGTACTGATGCCGTTCTGCCGAAAGACCAGCAGATTCCGAAACGCTCCTTCAAACAAGGTGACAGAATACGGGCGTATCTTAAAGATGTACGGCAGAGCAGCAGAGACTCACAGCTGATTCTTTCGAGAACCTGTGATGAGTTTCTGGAAAAGCTGTTTCAACTTGAAGTACCTGAAATAGCTGAAGGTATTGTTAAGATAATGGGAGTCAGCAGAGAACCGGGATTTCGCGCCAAAATTGCAGTAAGTTCAACGGAAAGTGATGTTGATCCGGTCGGCGCCTGTGTCGGCATGAAAGGTTCCAGGGTGCAGAATGTCGTTCAGGAACTGCAAGGGGAACGGATTGATATTGTCACCTGGAGTCCCGACCCGGCCAAATATGTCTATAACGCTCTTGCCCCGGCACATGTGAGTATGGTACGGGTAGACGAAGAGAGCCGATCGCTTCTTGTTGTGGTTCCCAATGATCAGCTTTCTCTAGCCATTGGCAGGCAGGGGCAGAACGTCAGGCTTGCCTCCAAGCTCATGGGCTGGAAGATTGATGTCAAAAGCGAACAGCGATACGAAAACCTTGAAAATCCCGGATATTTATCTCTGCTTGCTCTGCAGGGCGTCGAGGAACCTCTGGCCGATCAGCTTTTTGCTAAAGGCATGCTGTCCGTTAACGAACTGGCGGAAGCCGATGTTGAAACCCTTACGGTTCTTCGGGCAATAAACGAAGAGTTTGCCGAGAAATTAATTGCGGCGGCCCGTGAAGCGAGACAAGAAGGGGTTTTTTCCCCTCCGGCGGAAAACGAGGCAAGTGAAAAAACGTTACCGTCCCTGGAGGAAGAGGCCGCGGTAGAACAGCCTTCCGCTCCGGAACAGGAAAAAGAGGCTGAACTTGATCCGGAAGACACTGAGAACAGCGAAGATAAGAAAGAATAATATCTGTGCGCGGTCCTGTTCGAACATGCATGTCGTGCAGAGTAAAGGCTGAAAAAAAAATGCTGCGCCGTTTTGTCTGGAATGGTGAACAGCCGGTGCTTGACGAGTCGCAGCAGATGAGCGGTCGAGGAGCATACTGTTGCAGGAGCAAAAAATGTTTGCAGAAATTTCTTTCACAAGAGCAAAAGTGGCGAAAAACATTTAGAAAGTAGTTTGACTTTTTAATGATGCTCAGGCATAACTTTCTCTCGATAGAGATGAGAAGAAAGTTCATAGTGAGTGTTTTTGCTGTAGAGAGGTATTACGGGAGCAAAAGATGAGTAGGGTTAGGATTTACGAGCTGGCGAAAGAGGCCGGAATGAGCAGCAAGGATTTGGCGACAAAACTCATGGGGCAGGGGTATGATGTCAAAGGCCACAGTTCAACGGTAGATGATGAAACGGCTGAAAAGATTCGTGAGACGGTTTTGCAGAAATCTGATACAAAGCTTGTCGAAAAGAGAATAAGCAGCGGTTCTACCGGATCGACAGTGATTCGCAGAAGATCCACTATTATTCGTCGGAAGGCCCAGGCTGCTCCCGATGAGACTGATCAAGATTTGGACAGTGGTGCTGAGGACACCGACGAAACCGAGCTTGCCGAAAGTGAGAGCCGCACCCCGCAGAGTGATGATGTTGCTGTGGAAACAGCAGAGGCAGCAGAAACGGAAGAGGGCGATGTCGATCAGGACGAATATTCTGATGATGGCGCCGATCTGGCCGAAGAGCTGCAAGGAGAGGGCAGTGATGCAGCCGATATCGCTCCTTCTGCGGAAAATGCTGATCAATCTCAGGCAGCGGTTGAAGTTGAAGAATCAGCTGCAGAGTCCGCTTCTGCCGCGGAAGAAGTCGAGAGTTCCGCCGATAGAGCAGCACCGGACGAAACCGATTCTGCTGAACAGAAGCCCGCCGCAGCCGATGAGTCTGAAGATCAACCCAAGAAAGCCAAAGAAAAGAAAAAACCTTTCAAGAAAGGCAAGACTGAAGGCACCCGTAAAAATTTCGCCCGTGTCGTCGGTACAATAGATATCCTGGTAGAAGAAGAAAAACCGACTCCTGCCAGACCAAAAAGAAAGCCTGTTAAGGCAGGTACTAGGGCAGATACAGTTGTTGCACCCGATCAAAGTGCTGAACTGCCCGGCAAGACCGGACCGGTAGATGATGGGCGGCCCAGGAAAAAGGGACGCCGCGCTGTTGCCGTTGAGTCGGATGATGAGTTGAATCGGAAAGGGAAAAAGGGTATCAAAAAATCCGTCAAATACACCCATTTTGGTGCTGAGTACCAGCGCAGTCTCGGCAAACGCGGCAAAAAGGGCGGCAAGGGGAGAAGAGAGGGTCATTTATCTGCTCCCCAGCTTGAAATGAGGGCCAGCAAAAAGCGGATAAAAGTTTATGATTTCATCTCAGTCGGTGATCTGGCGGCCAAGATGCGTATTAAGGCAAGTGAAGTCATTGCCAAGCTGATGGGCCTCGGGGTTATGGCCACCATGAATCAATCGGTTGACGTTGAGACCGCCATGTTGATTGCCACCGATTTCGGCTATGAGGTTGAGCAGGGAGTAACCGAGGAGATAGGTATCCAGATGCTTGACCAGGAGCAGGAAGGCGGTGATAGAAAGCCGCGAGCACCGGTTGTCACTGTTATGGGGCATGTTGATCATGGCAAAACCTCTATTCTTGACGCCATCCGCAAGACAGATGTTGCCGAAGGAGAAGCCGGAGGCATTACCCAGCATATCGGTGCATATCATGTTAAGTCTGCTTCCGGTGACGTTACCTTTGTCGATACTCCGGGCCACGCCGCGTTTACCGAAATGCGGGCAAGAGGTGCGCAGGTTACCGATATTGTCGTTCTCGTCGTAGCGGCCGATGATGGTGTTATGGACCAGACACGTGAGGCAATCCATCATGCTCAGGCTGCCGGTGTACCGATCATTGTCGCTGTTAACAAGATCGACAAGGACAATGCCGACCCGGACCGGGTTAAAAGAGAACTTGCCGAGTTGGATCTTTCTCCCGAAGAATGGGGCGGTCAGACAATTTATTGCGAGACTTCGGCGAAGCAGAATATCGGCATCGACAACCTTCTTGAAAATATACAGCTTATGGCTGAGATTCTTGAGCTGGAGGCTGATCCGAATCGGAAGGCGAAAGGGCGGGTTGTCGAAGCCAAGCTGGATAAGGGACGTGGCGCCGTGGCGACTGTTATGGTGCAGGAGGGTACACTAAAAGCCGGAGATTACTTCGTGGTCGGACACCACAGCGGTAAAGTCCGGGCCATGTCCGACTATAAGGGGCGCAAGATTAAAACCGCCGGTCCCTCTACCCCCGTTGAGGTGCAGGGCATGTCGGGAGTTCCTTCGGCTGGTGATGAGTTCATTGTCGTTACCGACGAGAAAATGGCCAAGAGCGTCAGTACCTCGCGATCTCTCAAGGCACGGGAAAGTGAACTCGGTGCTCATTCGAAGATCTCACTCGACAAGCTCTTTGAACAGATGAGTGAGGGTGATGTCAAGGAATTGCGTGTTGTTCTGCGGGCCGACGTCCAGGGGACTCTGGAGGCTTTTGCCAAGGCAGCCCAGGAGCTGTCCACCACTGAAATCAAGGTACGGGTTCTTCATGAAGGAACCGGAACCATAACCGAGTCGGATATTCTGCTGGCCTCGGCATCAGAAGCAATTATAATTGGTTTTAATGTCAGGCCGACCGTAAAGGTCAAAGAACTGGCTCAGAAAGAAAGTGTAGATGTCAGGGCTTATGACGTAATTTATCATGCTCTTGATGATATCCGCAAGGCCATGATCGGTATGCTCGATCCGACCTTTAAAGAGAATGTCATCGGCACCGCCGAGGTACGGGAAACTTTTGGTGTTCCTAAGGTCGGGGTTATTGCCGGTTCCTTTGTGACCAATGGAAAAATCAGAAGGAATGCCAAGGTACGGGTTGTTCGTGATGGAGTTGTCGTGTATACCGGCAAAATAGGCTCCCTCAGACGTTTTAAAGATGATGTCAAGGAAGTAGCGTCTGGATTCGAGTGCGGTATTGGTGTTGAAAATTATAATGATATAAAAATTGGAGATACCTTGGAAGCCTTTGTCATGGAACAGATCGAAGCGACTTTGAGCTCCGAGAAAAAGTAATAATGAATAGCTGGGATCCGAAAAGTACGATTGACTCCCTCGGAATAGGGAAGAAAGAAAAAAAAAGACCGGCTCGTATAGCCGATGTTATCAGAAACGAGCTTTCGATACTGTTGATCCGGAAAGTACGTGATCCCGATTTAGCGGGAGTTGCTTTGTCGCGTGTTCTGGTAACAGATGATTTGAAGTATGCCAAAATTTATTATACAGTACAGAAATCCGGCAAGGCTGCTCAACTTGCCGGTAAAGCACTGGAGCGAGCAAAAGGGTTTATGCGCAGCCACCTGGCAAAAACCCTGAACCTTCGCTATACGCCTGCCCTGCAGTTTTTTTATGACGAAACCGTAGAAAAGGTGGAAGAGGTAGAAAGACTGTTCCGTGAGATAGCCCAGGAAAACAAGGATAATGAAGATTCCTGAAGAGATACTCAGAAGCATCCGAAATGCCGACAGCGTGGTTTTATGTACGCACATCCATCCCGATGGTGATGCTTTGGGATCGTTGCTGGGGCTTGCTGATATACTGGAAGGTTTGCAAAAGTCGGTTTTCTGTTATTTTGAAGAACCTGTTCCTTACCTCTATGCCTTTCTGCCCGGTCGAGAGCGGGCCAACTGTTCCATCACCGATCTCGCCGCATTTATTGCCGACCACGAAAATGTCATAGCTATCTCTCTTGATTGTGGTGATTGTGACAGGTTGGGAAAAAACAGAGAACATCTTCTCCAGATTGATACCTTTCTCACCTTAGACCATCATCGTTCTCATAAAGACTTCGG
The DNA here is from genome assembly GCA_964446655.1 of uncultured Desulfopila sp. Classification (GTDB taxonomy): domain Bacteria; phylum Desulfobacterota; class Desulfobulbia; order Desulfobulbales; family Desulfocapsaceae; genus Desulfopila_A. Next base: position 11,710 of record CAYUPL010000020.1, on the reverse strand, counting down.
CAAGCACCGCTGGGTTGACCCGCGCAGTTCCTCAACAGGAGAAATGGTGTACGAACTGGCGCAGAGTCTGGGGGCCGAAATCAGCTATCAAGGGGCATATAACCTCTATGTCGCTATTTCAACGGATACCGGATCGTTTCGTTACGATTCCACCTCGTCGCGCACACTGCAAATAGCTGCGGATCTGGTGGCCAAAGGGGTATACCCCGGAGAAGTTTCGCAGCATATACACGACAACTATACCCTTGAGCGAATCCGATTGATGGAAATGGTCCTGCAAACCCTTGATCTTCATGTCTCGGACCAGCTTGCCACTATTCAAGTTACCCAGGAGATGTTTCAAAACAGTGGCGCTCTGCCTGAAGATATTGAAGGATTTATTGATTTTCCCCGTTCAATCAGCAGTGTCAAGGTAGCAGCCTTTATCAAAGAAGGAAACAACGGTGTCACTTCCGTCAGCCTGAGAGCCAAGGGAGAGTGTGATGTTGCTGCAATTGCCAAATCTTTCGGTGGCGGTGGTCATCGCAATGCCTCCGGTTTTCGCTGTGCAGGGAAAACCGTAGTCGAAGTTCATCAAATAGTTATCGACGCCTTGTCCCACGCCCTTCAACAGCAGTCTGTCGTCTGATCAGAGCCTGTGACTTTTTCTCTTTCTTTTCATGTCTGATTTCGAAGCGGCAGTATTCTTGGTGGACAAACCTGCGGGGCCCACCTCTTTTGACATGATCCGGCAGGTTCGCCGCCTGATTGGGGTCAAAAAAGTTGGACACGCCGGAACGCTCGATCCTTTTGCCAGTGGTCTCCTGGTTATCTGTGCCGGCAGATCGGCAACCAAACTGATATCGCTGTTAATGGAAGGGAAAAAGGAATACCTGGCTACCATTGCTCTGGGGATAGAAACCACCACACAGGATCCGGAAGGTGATATAGTTGCAAAAAACGATTTTGAGACGTTATCCGCTGAAACAATAGCAGATTGTCTGCAGAGCTTTGTTGGTCTGCAATATCAGATACCGCCGCAATTTTCTGCTTTGAAGCATAAAGGGAAGCCGCTGTATTTTTACGCCCGGCAGGGGATAGAGATCAGAAAGGAGCCGCGGCAAATAGAAATAGAACTGCTGGAAAGAGTAGATGAAGACACTACCTCTCTTGCCGGGTGCGGTTCTGAGTTGAAAATTCGGGTTGTCTGCAGTAAGGGGACGTATATTCGAACTCTGGCCGCGGATATAGGCGCCAAACTTGGCTGCGGGGCATATCTTCGTGAGTTGCGCCGCACCGGAAGTGGCGTTTTTTCCGTCAGTGACGGTTTTCCCGGCCATGGTTTTCGAGAAGACAACGCCCGTGAGCAATTTTTGGCTGGAGCATTATCTGTAAATGATGTATGTAATCTATTGCAAAAATCCTGATTAATGAATAGGGTGTTTGCCACCAATGCCGGGAATAGAAGAGTAAATGGATTTTGCCATCGGACAAGGTCGACTTGATTATTGCTGTCGAATTCGCTCCTCGATAGCCCAGACCTTTTGTTGCTTCATCTTTTCAAGGTGGAGCTGTTTCAAAATGTTAAAGTTTGATATACTACTAAAAAATTAAGATTTTGTCTTATAGACAGTTTCAGGAGGATCGTTGTGGCACAGACAGCTGTTAGTAAAAACGAAATAATCGAGAAATTCAAAATTCATCCATCGGATACCGGTTCTTCAGAGGTACAAATTGCTCTTTTGACCAATCGTATCCATTATCTTACCGAGCACTTCAAAGAGCATAAAAAGGATCATCATTCCCGACAGGGCCTTTTGAAGCTGGTCGGTCATAGAAGAAGTCTTCTTGATTATCTGAAAAAGAAGGACATCAACAAATATAGAACACTGATTCAGGAGTTAGGTATTCGTAAATAGTGTTGTTCAGGGCAACAGCCCGTTTCATGTTTACGTTCGTGCCATTAGAAACAGACTGTTTCGGAATTCTCCGGAAGAGTCTGTTGTTTTTAGTCAGAAAGCATTTCCGGAAAAAAAGAGCATACGGGGCTGGTGGATAATCCAGTCATATTAGTGGCGCTGGGCATTTCCCTGATGCAATAACTATGGAGTTAAAATGTACAAAAAAGTAGAAGCACAAATAGATGGAAAAATAATTTCCATCGAAACCGGTAAACTGGCCAAGCAGGCCTCCGGTTCCATTGTCATCCAGTCAGGTGAGACCGTTGTTTTAGTTACTGCCGTTGCTGGAAAAGAAAACAAGCCCGAACTTGGGTTTTTACCGCTGACGATTGAGTATCAGGAAAAACTTGCCTCCGTCGGTCGGATCCCAGGGAACTATTTCAGAAGGGAAATCGGGCGTCCCAGTGACCGGGAGGTGCTTACCTGCCGTATTATTGATCGGCCCCTCAGGCCGTTGTTTGCCGCAGGCTATTGCTCGGAAACGCAGGTTATCGCCACCGTTCTCTCCGCAGATGCCCAGAATGACCCCGATGTCCTCGCTTTGACCGGCGCCTCCTGCGCTCTGACACTCTCAGACATTCCTTTCGGCGGACCCGTAGCCGGTGCTCGTGTAGGGTATATTCACGGAGATTATGTTATCAATCCTACAGTGGATGAGTTGAAAGAATCCAGCATGAATATGGTTGTGGCATGTACGCGACAGGCCGTTGTCATGGTTGAAGGACAGGCCGACAATCTCAGCGAAACGGAAATATTGTCGGCAATTTTTTACGTGCACGATCAGGTCCAGCCGCTGATTGATCTGCAGGAAGATCTGCGTGTCACTAACGGTAAAGAAAAACGGGTTGTTGAACCGGTGCAGGTTGATGAGGCTCTTCTGGAAAAAGTGAAGGAAATTGCAGAAGAGGGTATGAAAAAAGTTGCCGCCATAGCCGATAAAATGGAACGTGGCCGAGCTTATGATCAATTGAAAAAACAGGTCGTTGCCGAGCTTGATGAAAATGGCGATCGTGCTCGTGAGATCAGCGATCTTCTGGGGTCGTATAATAAATCGTATATGCGAAATATGATCGTTAAAGATCATATCCGTCTTGACGGGCGATCTTTTGATCAGGTGAGATCAATAAGCTGCGAAGTCGGCTATTTACCGAGAACTCACGGATCTGCACTGTTTACCAGAGGGGAGACCCAGGCCCTTGTCACCGCAACCCTGGGCAGCGAGCGTGATCAGCAGCGAGTGGAAACCCTCGGTGGTGAAGAAAACAACCGTTTTATGCTGCATTACAACTTTCCGCCATTTTGTGTCGGTGAAGCCAGAATGCTGCGCGGGCCATCCAGAAGAGACGTCGGCCACGGCACTCTTGCCATGCGTGGTTTATCCGCTGTTCTTCCTGGAGAAGAAGACTTCCCCTACTCTATCCGGGTGGTATCCGAAGTGCTGGAGTCAAATGGATCGTCTTCCATGGCAACAGTCTGCGGCGGCAGTATGGCGATGATGGACGCAGGTATTCCGATCAAGGAATCCGTCTCCGGCATTGCCATGGGACTTATAAAAGAGGATGATAAAGTCGTCATCCTGTCCGACATTCTTGGTGACGAAGACCATCTTGGTGATATGGATTTTAAAGTTGTCGGTACGGAAGGTGGAGTCACTTCCCTGCAGATGGATATCAAGATAGATGGTGTCGACCGCCAGATAATGGGTGATGCGCTGGAACAAGCCAAGGTTGGGCGTCTTCATATCCTTGGCGAGATGAAACGCGGTATTTCTCAGGCACGTGAAGAGGTCTCCGAGCACGCTCCAAAATATCTGGTTCTTAAGATCAATCCCGACAAGATCCGGGATATTATCGGCCCCGGCGGTAAAATCATCAAAGAGCTCTCCGCCGAGTATGACGCCAAAATCGAGGTGGATGATACCGGACTCATCAAAATATTTACTTCCGACGGTACCAAAGCTGAAGTACTGATTGAGCGGCTCAAGGCGATAACCGCCGAAGCGGAAATAGGTAAAACCTACACCGGCGTAGTGAAGAGTATCAAGGATTTTGGCGCATTTGTCGAAATTCTTCCCGGAACAGATGGTCTGGTCCATATCTCTGAACTGGACACCAAGCGTGTCGCCAAGGTGACCGATGTCCTCAACGAGGGTGACACGGTTGAGGTCAAGGTTCTTGATGTCGATAACCGCGGCAGGATTCGTCTGAGCCGCAAGGCTCTGCTGTAATTCCCTGCCGTTGTTACGAGGGGATCGCGATTTTGAGTATGGATTTCTCTTTGTCGGTTCCTCCGCGTTGTAAAGGTATAAGCGTTAAATCCTGAAAAGCCGGGCCTGTTGGACCCGGCTTTTTCGTTGTACAGACACGCACAGGTTTTGCGGAAATTATGGAAAAAAGAACAATCACCTTTTGCTGGCTTGATCCCAGAGCCCGTGCCGACTTGTCACTGCCTTCCTATGAAACACCCTATGCTGCCGGTATGGATATATGTGCAGCTCCTGAAACCTCAATAACACTGTCCGTCGGTCAGCGTACTCTGGTAAATACCGGCCTGGCTGTAGCCATACCGCCCGGCTATGAAATTCAAGTGCGTCCTCGCAGTGGCCTGGCTGTCAAACATGGAGTAACTGTCTTGAACAGTCCCGGCACCATTGATTCCGACTACCGTGGAGAAATCAAAATCGCCCTGATTAACCTGGGGGAGCGCGATTATGTTGTCCAGCGCGGCGACCGTATTGCGCAGCTGGTTGTTGCTCCCGTGGTACAGGCCCAGATCCGTTTGGCCGAAGAACTTGACAAAACCCTGCGAGGCAGCGGCGGTTTTGGCCACACCGGAGTGTGAGATGAAATTTTCCGTCCTGGGGAGTGGCAGCAAGGGAAACTCGGTCTATATCCAGTCGGGAAAAACAGCCGTTCTTCTCGATGCCGGTTTTTCCGGCAAGGAATTGCAGAAAAGATTACTCCATGCTGCCGGCGAGGGAATTAACAAAATAGACGGAATACTGCTGACACATGAGCATAATGATCATATTTGCGGTGCGGGCATACTTTCGAGGCGCTGCGCCATTCCAATCATGGGAAATGATGGTACTTTCAGGGGTGGAGAGAAGAAACTGGGAAAAATTTCCCTGCAAAAGGAATTTTCAACCGGTGACACGTTTGTTTTCCAGGATTTGGAAATCCGTTCCTTTCAAACCCTGCATGATTGCAACGATCCGGTTGGATATGTCGTCAGTGATGGCAAATTCAGCCTGGGGTATTGTACCGACACCGGCAAGGTGACACATTTAATGGCCGCCCGGCTTATGCACTGTGATGTCCTCATCCTTGAATTCAATCATGATCCGGAGATGTTGAAACGAGGGCCCTATCCTCTGCTTCTGCAGCAGCGGGTCCGTTCAAACTACGGTCACCTGGCCAATGAGGATGCCGCCGCTTTTCTTGGCAGATTGCAAAGCGAGCGTCTCAGATATGTTGTGCTGGCCCACATCAGTGAGACCAATAACCTGCCGAAAATAGCCTATGGCGCAGCGGCAAAAGTAAATGCAGAGTCATCAACCTGCACTCTCCTGTTGGCAGCGCAGAACAGCCCTACGGCTTGTATCAATCTGGACATTTCTTCTTAAGCACGGCTTACTACTACTCTACCTGCCCAAAATACCATGACCGAACACCATGACCGCAAAACTGTTTAGAGAGCATGGTCACCATCACCGCCGCATTGTTATTCCGGCATTTTTAATTTAAAAAGAGCGTTTATTACCAGCCAGCCGAGCAGGGTTATGCCTGCAGAGGCAATACCGAGCAGTCCCAGAAGACGGATAGGGTTCTGCCAGTCAAGAGAGATGAACCACATTGAGCAGGCTCCGGTGATAAAGAAGGTAAAGACCATAAGAGAGGAGGCGGACCCGGCATCCCTATCCACCTGTTCCAGTATGAGATTGTTGCCGGGAGGGCGGCCAAAGGCAAAGAAAAAGGTGAGAAACCACATGGACCCGGCCAGGCCGTAGGGTTGAGGGAGCAGAGCACTCGCCATAACCAGCGAAGAGAGCAGTACGCCTGAGTAGCTGATGGTCAATAAAGTAACAAGGGAGAAGCGGCGAGCCAGTCTGCCGAAAACAAGAGGGGCGAGAAGAAAAGCCGAAGCGTTGGCAGCAAAAAAATAGCCGTATTGCCTCTCCGAAAAGCCAAGATCGGTAATATAGATATCGGATGAAATGGCGATAAAAGCAAAGAAAGGGATGCCGAGACAGGCGAGAATCAGTGTGAGGGAGAAAAACTGCCGGTTGCGGGTCAGCCGCAGGTAGCCGCGGAAAACCATCGCCAGGTTCTCCCGACCTTCTTCCTGCAGTGACTCGGTCATTTTGAAGACACCAATGCCGGCGATAAGTGCCATTGCCGCCTGCAGAATAAAAATCCAGCGCCAGGAAAAGGATTCAATGATCCATCCACCAATCACAGGGGCTATCATGGGAGCCGCAGCCACAATAATGCCGAGCTGCAGAAAGATTCGCTGCCGCAGGGCTCCGGCAAAGAGATCTTTGCAGATGGCAAAGGCAATGGCAGATGCTGCCGCGGCTCCGGCACCCTGCAGGGTCCGGGCAATAATGAGGTGCTCTACTCCTGTAGCCATGGCGCAAAGTAAACTGGAGAGAATATAGAGAGCAAGGCCGACCAGCAGCGGAGGCCTGCGGCCATAGCGATCAGACAGAGGGCCGTAGATAAGCAGGCAGCCGCAATAGGTGACAAAGAAAACGATGAGCGTCAGATTGACCACGGCCAGGGGGTGCTGCCAGGACTGCACCAGCAGAGGAATGGCTGCCAGGTACATATCGGTCGAGAGAGGCGGAAAAGCGGCGAGCAGGGCCAGGAGGGCGATGGTTTTTTTCATGTTCCCCAACCTGGGAAAGAGACTGTTTGCTTATCTCCGTATTGCTGCTTCCTTACCTGAAAGAATCATTCGGTTTCTATTGCCGGGACGGAGTGTGTTGTGTGGCGTTTTTGTTTACAAATCCATTGGCGGAGCTATACCACGATATCAGTCTCTCTGAAACCATTTTTTAAAGAGTTTCTGCGTTGCTTGCGGCGACAGCGCTGTAGAACTATGAGTAGAAGAATGAGAGCGATGCCTGCCGGGATATACCCCAGTCTTTTCAGCCAAAGAAAGATTGTCTCCAGATTGTCACCGAGAAAATACCCTATAATGAGAAATTCTCCAATGCCGACGATAACGCCCAGGGCATTGTAGAAGACAAAACGGGAATATCGCAGTCTGAAAGATCCTGCCAGTGCGGGGATAAACCAGGAGAGAGGGCCACAGAGGCGAGCGAGGAAGACGGCGGCATTGCCATGGCGACCAAAAAAAGCGAGCCCCTTTTTTTCATAGTCGTGACGAAGGAAATACCTTCCTCCGGGGATCCTGGATATTTTATGTAGTAATTGTGGTCCGTAGTGGCGGCCAAGCCAGTAACTGCAATTGTCTCCTAAAATCCCGCCGCCATAAAGAACCGCGGCCACTCCCCAGATGTCCAGGCTGCCGAGACCAGCAAGCACTGCTCCGGCAATGAAAAAAACTTCACCGTATATAACCAGCGAGAAAGGAAGAAGTGTTTCCGAGAAAGCACCAAAAAAGAGAAGCTGGTACGCCAGAGAACGGTGGCAATCGAGAATTGCCTGTAAATCCGAGATGCTCTGCATCTCAGCGAATAACATCATATCTCCGGTTTTTTTTCCAGCGCATTGGGAGAAGGGCTTCAATGCTCCAGCGCAGACCGAGGCGCAGGTAACCGAAGCTCTCAAAACGGCGGGTTGACGTGCTGACCTGATTGTTTTTAAGAAAGAAAAATTTTCCATACCGCCGGCATTCTTTGAGGAAAAGAAGGTCTTCGGACATCTCCAGCTCGGCAGAGAAACCTACTTTTCCGGCAACCGAAGTTCTGGCGATCTGCAGAGAATAGGAGGTAGCTGTATACCGGTGGATATGGTTGTAGAGTCGGAACCAGAATCCGGCTAAGGCGCTTGCTGCCGGTCGCGGCGCGATAGAGCAGGTGCCTACACTGAATTGGTTGTCGGATGCGTTGAGGAAAAGGTTCAATTGACGCAGGAAACGGGGGCCGAGATGTGTATCCGCATCACAAAAGATAATCCAATCCGAAGACGCAGACGTCATTGCTATACCTTTATTTTTAGCTACTGAAACTCCTTTGGGACTGACGCCTACCGAGATTTTCGGCCTGCCTGTGCTGTTGTTGCTGAAGTGTTGGGCCACCTCGAGCGTCCTGTCATCTGAACCATTTTCCACTACAATGATCTCAAAACACTCTGCGGCGTAGTCCTGGTTCAGCAAACAGTCAAGAGTGTCCCGCAGGCTTTTTTCTTCATTGTGGGCTGGAACCACGATGGAGAAAAAATGCTGGTGCTGCAACGGAGTGAGTGCTGCCCGAACCTTTTGCAGAGACTGGGCACTCCGCCAGGGCGCTTTGAAGGAAAGGGTTGTTTCACATTTCTCTATGGCCTCAGCCAGCCCGATTTTTCCGTTTTGTGCGGTGGTGGCAAAGTAGTTGTTGTCGCCGAGAAAATCGGCAAGATATTCCTGTTCCGTCTGGTTTGGGGTGGGGATAAGCACACCTTTTTTGTTATGTTCGACCAGATCCATGATGGTTGTATATCCGGCTCGGGATATGACTCTTTGGGCTCGATTGAAGAGCTGTTGCCGCATTTCCCCATCGACCATGTCGAAGAGTTGTATGCTCTCTGATGCCGGCAAATCCTGATGTTGAGCAGCACTGCCTTGCTGCCCGAGAACAAAAACCTTTTTGCCGGGCAGATGTCGGGCCCGTTTGAGCAGATCTCCAATAAAACTTCTCTTATGCTCCAGCAGATATCCACTTATCAAAAAGAGATAGTCAATATCCTGTTTCACGGTGAGGTGTTTATAGGAGGAAAGAATACCTATGTAGTGATGTCGGCAATTTTCGAGGTGTCTGCAGTGTGAGAGCAGCCCGCTGAGGTTGATGGTCCGGTCCGGAAAATCCGGGATGAGGATAATGGTAAAACGTTTTAACGCCAGGATGTTGAGCCGTGCGGTTAACCAGAAAAGATGACGCAAGAACTTTGGCGGCATAAAGGCGACCTGGTGGGTAAGTATGGCACAGGGGGTGTTGCAGCTATGAAAACCGTAGCGGCCGTCGCTGAAGATAAAGTCATAATCGGCCTCAATGGTCCGCAGGAAGTTATGCTCTTTACGGATCAGCCGGAAAGTGGCGATGAGGTCGACCAGAAGATAGAGATAGAAGCGCCTACCCGTACCCCTTTCCAATGGCGGGTAATCTTGCAGTTCGCCAAAATTGATACGGGGTTCCTCTCCTAACTCCGCTTGCAGCAACTGCAGGGCATTGCCGCTGGAAATAATGGTGATACACCACCCTTGTTGCAGAAAGTCCAGGATGATGGCCAGGCTACGGGTGGCATGGCCGAGGCCGAGGGAGCTGATGGCGAAGAGCGCCTGCTTATGCTTGTGTGCCATTATCGTTTAAATGGGAGAGAAAGTTGATATGCAAAAAAGGTTGTTGTCGGGATGTGGATTCCTGTCAAGATCCTGCCTGGCAATAAAAGGATGTTCGACGCAGTTGATCGCCGCAGGAGACTTGTATGCTAAAGAGAATAGCCTGGAAAGGTTATGTTGCAGTTAGAAGAGTGTTAGAAGGAGGTTCGGGAGGGCGGAAAAAAGCAGCCGATTCTGATCTGTTCCCTATGGAAAATATCCTGCCCGTTCTTACCCGTTCTTGCCACGCAGAAGGACATGATAGCAGGATCCGGTAGAATGGAATCGTTTTTTCGCGCCATGATCAGGTGAGAACCAACTGAACACCCAATTGTTAAGCCTGCCCCTGCACCATGCTGAGCTGACAAAGGAGCAGCGCCGACAGCGCATCCAAAAACGCTATCCTGCCATGTTGTCAGCTATATGCAGTAGAAACCACCAGGCAGATACCACGTCAATATTTCCGCAATCGACCTGTATCTGCTCCTCCTCATTACGGGTTACGATAATGCCCTGTGTCAGTTTAAGTTCGGTCATGGCTTCGGCAAGGGCCGTGATTTCCCGCTTGCGGGTTTGCCGGTCGGCCATCGATTCACAAACCTGAACAAGCCTGCGGGACGGACCCTGTCGTCCGGTTATGAAATCAACCTCCCGGCCTGTTCTGGTCTTGTAATAAAAGATGTCCGGCGTGATACGGCGCAAGGCCGTGAAGACCAGGTTTTCCAGAAGATGGCCCGAGTTGATGAGAATACCGGAGCTGATTGACCTCACCAACGCGTGATCGACGCAGTATATCTTTTTGGGGTTGACGTTGGCCCGGGACAACGAGGCATCGAAGATGCGCACGGTAAACAGAATGTAAGCGTCTTCGAACCATTCGAGATAGTTGGAGACGGTAGATTTAGGCGCTTTGTGACCAAGAGATTTCAAATAGCCGGTAAGATTGTTGATGGAGTAGAGGGCCCCCGTATTGTCCACCAGCCAATGCGCAAGATCCGTGAGAGCTTTTGGGTGAGAGATATCATGGCGTTCAACAAGGTCGCGGAACAGCATTGCGCCCCAATATTCCTGGTGGATCTTGATCCGCAGCATTCGGTCCAGACCGGCAACCTCAGGGAAGCCGCCGTTTTCCCAGAACTCTTCGAACGCCTTCTGTATGCTTAGACGTTTTTTAGTCGAGAGTGGGCCGTCGCTCTCGATCCCCTTGTAGTCGAGAAACTCACGGAATGAAAACGGGAACATTTCCCAGGAGAGTGCTCGCCCGCGCATCTGGGTCGCGATCTCTCGCGAGAGCATCTGAGCCGATGACCCGGTTATGTATACCTCGCATTTGTCCATGCGCATCAATCGGTCAATGAAAGGCTCCCAGCCGGATATGACCTGGATCTCATCAAAAAAACAATACACCTTCTCGGCATTCTTTTTTTCAGGATAGAGCGAGAAGTAGGCTTCCGGAATCACACCCAGGTTGTCGTGTTGCAGGCTGTGCAGACGCTCATCGAAAAAGTTCAGATAAAGGATGTTCTCACGGGAGACGCCGGAGCTCTGCAGCTTCTTCATAAGCTGGAACATGAAAGTCGATTTGCCGCTGCGGCGTACACCGATGCAAACGGTGGCTTTGCCAGGCACAGGGGCAACAGCAACCCTTCTGGGCACCCCCGTCAACAGGTCTATTTCCTGAAAATCCAGGATTATCTCTTTGAGTGTGTCCATCATGGTGAAAACCTCAGGCCATAAATTTTTTCACGTTAACGGTGAAGTGGAAATAAATATTACCAGTTGTCGTAGTAAATGGCAAAAGAAATTACCGGATCGTTCGAGGGGGGGTGTGATTCGAATCGATTTATCTTTTGCACTTACAAGAGAGCAGCGCAACACTCCCGAATCTTGAACCTGTCCGGCTGCATGGTATACAACGGAAAATATCTTGAAAAGACAGCAAAAAGAAGATAGGCTGTCGGAGATTATTCGGTTTCACAAAAAATATAGCGTAAAAGTGAGGAGATGACGCAGGGAATTTTCAGAAGACTCATTATGGGCCTGTCTTCTCACTCCGAGAAATCCAAGCCCGGAAAGCAGACACCTTGCCGATTTGCACAGGGTGTATATGCTGATTTTTTAACCTGTTAAATGATGACGATAAATAGACTGGCACACTTATTGCTTTTATCGATAATACCACAAAAATGCGTCTTGGCTGGACGGAAGCGTACAGCTAATAACTTGTT
>CAYUPL010000019.1:0-55510 GCA_964446655.1 uncultured Desulfopila sp. | reverse complement strand
ATCTGTCTCCCGGATAAAGAGATCATGGCTGAGGATTATACGTAATCAGATTTTCGCAGCCACAGGCCCAATTGTCCGCCTTACCACAACACTGAGGTTCCCATGTTTTATCTCCGTCATATCGCAAGTGCTCTGTTGATCGCTCTTTTCTTGCTGCAGCCGGTCTCGGCCCGGGCCCAGACTCTTCGTGCCGGAGTTGCCAGCATGATCACCCCGGTCAGCGCCGTCAAATATTATCAGCAGGTTATTGAGTATTTAGGCGAAAAGCTCGGCAGACCCGCGGAAATGATTCATCGCACCACCTATGATGAAATCGATGTCATGCTGGAAAACAGCAAGCTTGATGTCGCCTTCATCTGCTCTTCGCCCTATGTCTTCAACAACGCTGAATTCGGAGCGGAACTGCTTGTCATTCCTCAGGTGAAAGGCCGAACGCAGTATCATTCCAATATCATCGTTCACAAAGACAGCGACATAGAAACGCTGGAAGAGCTGCGCGGCAAATCCTTTGCCTTTGTCGACCCGAAGAGCAATAGCGGCAGGCTCTATCCGACCTATCTGCTTGCCGGAATGGATGAGATTCCGGAACATTTTTTCAGTTCATATATGTACAGCTACAGCCATAACAAATCAGTCGAAATCGTCGCCAAAAATCATGCCGCCGCCGCGGCCGTCGACTCTATCGTCTATGATTTCATGGTTGCCTCAGCCTCTCCCTATACCGCCCAAACCAAGGTAATCCATCGTTCTCCACCTTTCGGCATGCCTCCCGTGGTGGTTCCCCCATCCACCTCTCCCTTGCTTAAAGAGGCCCTCCGACAGATATTTTTGCATATGCATGAGGATCAGGCCGGTAAAAAAATCCTCGATGCAATGCGGATCGAGAGATTCGTCGAAGGACGCGATTCCGATTACGACGCCATCAGGATGATGCGGGCTTTTGTAAAAAACACTCGGGAGCAGGACCCCACCAGGGGACAAACCACGGAGATACCGCCAAGCAAAACCGTCTGGTTCGGCATCCTGCCGCGCGACAATCCCATCATTGCCTACGAGCGCTATCAACCACTGATGAATTATCTCAGTAAAGCAACCGGAGTACCAACGGAACTGCACCTGGAAAAGAGTTACCAGGAGGTTGTCGACAGTCTTGGCAAAGGAAAGATCAGTTTTGCTCTGCTTGGCCCACTGACATACCTCGACGCGCATAAACGTTTCCAGGTCTCTCCCATTGCCAGAAGCATCACCGCCAGAGGCGAGAGTTTTTTCCGCAGTGTTATCGTCACCGACTCGGAGAAGAACATTACCGAGGTCGCCCAACTGGTTGATAAAAGTTTTGCCTTTGCGGCACTGTGGTCCACATCGGGCAACCTCATCCCCCGCTACCTCCTCGCCTGGTCCGACATCCATCTCAGCAATCTCTGGGACTATCAGCACTATAATTATCATGACACCGTGGCCAAAAAAGTGATCAGCAATGAATTTGACGCCGGAGCCATACGGCTTTCCACGGCGGAACGCTATCTTCCCTATGGCCTGAAAATCATCGCCACTTCAGATCCGATACCGACCGGTCCGGTGGTGGTTTCCCCTCACACCCCCTATGCGGTACTACAGAATTTCCAAAAAGCCCTACTGAGTATGGCGGATACCGCCGCAGGCAGAGAAACCCTCGCTAAACTCGACCCCGACCTGCAGGGCGGATTTACGACTGCCTCGGATATGGACTACCAAGACATTCGCCGGATGATCAACAATGTGCCACAGACCTGTGGCAAAAGCTGCCATCCTCGGGTATCATTTTAGAAAATCAGGAAACCGGAGCCCCATGCAGCTTTCTTTACAGAAAAAATTTATCATTGTAGCCTTTGTCGCACTTGTGGCCCTGACGGCCTCCATTGGCTTCATTGCCGCCATTAAAACCAAGAATGCCCTGTACAGCGCCTCGGAAAAACATGGGAAGATGCTGGCCCAGACGGTCAGCGCCCTGATTATCAATGAACTGATATATGAAATGCTCGGCCTGGTGGAAGAAGGGGGTCTCATTGACAACTATGTCCGTGGGCTGTTGGAAAATCAGGAACTCGATCTCAATTTTGTCGCTGTACTCGATACCACCGGCAAGGTTATTTCCCACAGTGATTTCAGAGAGTATGGAAAACACTACGACAGTGATTTTATCAGGCAGGCCAAGGAATCCGCCGAAGTGGCCGTCCAAAGAATACCGGCCGGCGTTACGGCACAAAATTCCCTGGAATTCGCCACCCCTCTCTCTATTGAGGGAAAACACTGGGGTCTCCTCTATTTTTCCCTGTCTCTTGAAGCCGTTGAACGGGAAATCAACGCTATTATTGTCCAGATTACCATCATATCGACTTTTGCCCTGGTCATCCTTTTTCTCTTTATTTATTTTCTCAGCAGACGTTTTATCAAGCCCATCATCGACCTTTCCCAGGCCATGGCCGAAGTTGAGGTGGAGATGAGCGAGAAGGCGATCCCGGTAAAGGGCAACGACGAACTGTCTCATCTGAGCAGAAGTTTCAATGAGATGGTGGATCGCATCCGCCGGGCCAATGAAAAGATGAATCTGGCCCACGAAAAACTTCTCCAATCGGAAAAACTTGCCACCCTGGGAGTGTTGTCCTCCAGCATTGCTCATCGCATAAACAATCCTCTTGGCGGTCTGTTCAACTGCGTCGCCATGCTCCGCCGCAGGGGCCATGAAACCGAATTCAGGAACAATTATCTGGATCTGATCGAAGAAGGGTTGGAGAGCATAAAAGATACCGTCGGCCAGCTTCTACAGACGGCCGGTCGCGGTAAAAACAAGGAGTTACACAGTGACGTCGCCATGGTGCTCGCCAATGTCATGAAGTTCCTCGACTATAAATTGAAGCGCCAGGGAATAGCGTATAGTCAGACCATAGAGCCGGACCTCAGCGCCCCCCTGGCACCTCATGATCTTGAGGAGATGTTCCTCAACACCATTATCAACGCCATCCAGGCCATGAAGGACGGCGGCGAACTCCATATTGCCGCGGCACGCCGGGCCGGAAAAATACATATCAGCATCGAGGACAACGGCTCCGGCATTGCCGAGAGTAACCTGGAGAAGGTCTTTGATCTGTTCTATTCCACCAAAGAACCGGGAGAGGGCACGGGCGTAGGTATGTGGATGGCCTATGAACTTGCACAGAAGTACAAAGGTGATATACTTCTGGAAAGCAGTGAAGGAAAAGGAACCACGGTGTCTTTCATCATTCCGGAGGGAAAATAATGCAGAGTATCTTGCTGGTCGAGGATGAAAAAATCCTGCGGATCTCTCTTGCCGATGCCCTCAAAGCAGAAGGATACACCGTCTATGCCGCGGAAGACGGCAGGGCCGCCCTGCGTGCCCTGCAGGAGGGCAGTTTTTCCCTGGTTATCACCGATATCCGGCTCCCGCAAGCAAGCGGCATGGACATTCTCAAAAAAAGTCTGCAGGAACAGCCCACCACCCCGGTTATCATGGTGACCGGCTACGGCAGCATCAGTGATGCCGTCGAAGCCATGCGTCTCGGCGCCTTTGACTATGTAACCAAGCCTTTCAATCTGGATGAACTTCTCGCCACATCGAAAAAGGCACTGCATATTCAATCGATAACCCAGGAAAACATCCGTCTGAAGCAGGAAATTCGACGCTATTACGGGGCACCCAACATCATCGGCGAAAGCAAGGCCATGCAGACCATCTTCGCCTTGCTTGATAAAGTAAGCCGAACGGACTCCACCGTCCTCATTCTCGGAGAATCCGGGACCGGCAAAGAACTCATTGCCTCGACCATTCATTTTCAGAGCAACCGAAAAGACAATCCCATCATCCGGGTCAACTGTGCCGCCCTGCCGGAAAACCTCATCGAAAGCGAGTTGTTCGGCTACGAAAAGGGCGCCTTTACCGGGGCCGCGGCAAGGAAACCCGGTCGCTTTGACCTGGCCGACGGCGGTACTCTTTTTCTCGATGAAATCGGCGATCTGCCGCTGCTGACCCAAACCAAGATCCTTCGGGTTCTGGAAGAACGCTCCTTCGAGCGCCTTGGCGCCACCTCGTCGGTATCCGTCGATGTCCGCATAATAGCTGCTACCAACAAAGACCTGGAGAAAGAGGTCCGCAATGGTAATTTTCGTGAAGATTTGTATTATCGCCTCAATGTCATTCCCGTCATTCTTCCGGTTTTGCGGAACAGAAAAGAGGATATTATTCCGCTCGTCGATGTCTTCACCAGACGATTTAACGATCAGATGGGCAAGGAGGTTTCTTTTTCAGCCGAGGCAATCGAGGCATTGATGGCCTACTCCTTTCCCGGGAATGTCAGAGAGCTGCTCAACGTGGTTGAACGCTGCATCGCCCTGGCCGCAGAGAACATTGTTCGCCCCCACGACCTGCCGACCCATATCGCCAAGAACGGCAAAAGCAAGACCGTGCTTGCCTCGCTGCAGGATATCACGGCGGCGGCGGAAAAAAAACATATCATCGATATCCTGCGACTCACCAAGGGCAACAGAACCCAGGCCGCCGAAATTTTAGGCGTCAGCAGGAAGACCCTGTGGGAGAAAATCAACCTGCACAACATCTCGGCGTGACGCCGCTTTTTCCGGCAGAGCGAAAATAGGGAAGTGTTTCGTTTGTGTAACAACAAAAAACCACCAACTCCATTAACTCGCTGATATTGCATTGCATTTCAAGATATCGTACCACAGCGTATTATTTTTCCCCTGTCTTACTTGAAACAAAAAAGATAACCTATTGAAACAGCACTTTTTTTTCTCCAGGCGATAAAAATAACGTTACGCCCGGGTAACACTTTACCACTAAATCGGCATGGCACAGATTGTGCAACCTGAAGGTGTTTTTATAGATATATTCGTCCAGGAACACAGGAACAAAAGGGTGGATGATTATCCAATTCAACAACGCAACACGGAGGTACTGATGAAAATAAAGAGAAGAGATTTTCTCAAACTGACGGCAGTCGCCGGCGCCACGGCAGCATTGAGCGGTTGCACCGGCAAAGAATCAGGCATGAACGCGCTTGCCATGGCCAAAGGCGACAGTACCATGGGAGAAGCACCGGGACAGTGGGTTCCCTCCACCTGTCAGGGCTGCACCACCTGGTGCCCCATTGAAATCTTCGTGCAGGACGGTCGCGCCGTTAAGGTACGCGGCAACCAGCTGAGCAAGGCCAACAGCGGCTACTGCTGTCCGCGTGGTCATCTCGTGCTGCAGCAACTCTATGATCCGGATCGAATCAAGGTTCCGATGAAGAGAACCAATCCCAAAAAAGGGCGGGGCATTGATCCCATGTTTGTGCCGATAAGCTGGGATGAGGCCGTCGATACCATTGCCGACAAGATCATGGAGCTTCGAAAAAACAGCGAAACCCATAAGTACATGCTTATGAGAGGCCGCTATTCCGACCATAACGCTCTCTTCTACGACTACCTGACCAAATTAATCGGCTCCCCCAACAACATCTCCCATAGCGCCATCTGTGCCGAGGTGGAAAAATTCGGCGCCTACTACACCCAGGGATACTGGGGCTACCGCGACTACGACCTGGACAATATGAAATACCTGATTGTCTGGGGCTGCGATCCCATCTCCTCCAACCGCCAGGTTCCCAACGCCATCACGAAGCTGGGCAAAGTCCTCGACCAGGGCACCGTTGTCGCCGTCGACCCGCGGATGAGTAATACCGCCGCCAAGGCGCATAAATGGCTGCCGATAAAACCGGCGGAAGATAGCGCCCTGGCCGTAGCCATGGCCCATGTCATTCTCACCACCGGTAGCTGGTACAAGGATTTTGTCGGCGATTTCAAGGACGGCCAAAACCGGTTCATAGCGGGCAATATCGTGGCGGAAGACGATTTTGCCGAAAAACACAGCAACGGCCTGGTCAAGTGGTGGAATATTGAACTGAAGGACAAAACTCCGGCCTGGGCCGCCAAGATCACCGGTATTGACGAACAGACCATTATTGAAGTGGCCACCGGTTTCGCCGGCGCCGCACCGAACTGCGGCGTCTGGTATGGACCGACCATGCAGCCGCGCGGCAGCTACGCCGTATTCTCCATGCATGCCCTTAATGGCCTGGTTGGCGCGGTAGACAATGAAGGCGGAGTCATTACCTATCAAAGCGCGCTCTCCAGCAGCTTTCCCAAATACGATGCTTACCAGGATGAAATAGCCAAGGCAGGCACAAAAAATAAAAAAATCGACCAGCGCGGCACCCTTACGTTTCCAGCCCTGAAGAAAAAATCGGGCGGTGGTGTTGTAACTAACAATGCCGCCAATGGCATCCTGGCTGAAGATCCATATGATATAAAACTAGCCATCGCTTATTACAATAATTTCAATTTTGCCGGCACCGAAGGGCAGCGATGGGACAAGGCCATGACCAAGGTACCGTTTTTTGTCCATATCGTTACCATGCTGTCGGAAATGACCCAGTTCGCCGATATTGTCCTGCCGTCGACCATACATCACTCCGAACAGTGGGCCATCGTCCGTGCCGCAGCCAACACCTATGGCCATACCTCTATCCAGCAACCCTTGGTAGAGCCGCTCTTTGAGGCCAAGGCGCCGGAAACCGAGTTCGTCTGGCTGCTGGCCGAAAAACTCAAGGAAAAAGGGTTTTCCAACATCTACGACTACTATCACAACGAATTCAAGGATCCGGAAACCGGCAAAAAACCCACCACCTCGCTGGAATTCGCCCTCTATGCCACCAAGATCCGCAGCCGGAAGGCCTGGGATCCGAAAGAGTATGGCGACTACAAGGGCGACCGTTTGAACGGCTGGGAGGATTTCCGCAGTAAAGGTGTGGTCAACTCTGCCAAGCATACCCCAAGAACCTTGTGGGAAAAGGGCTTCCCGACAAAAACCAAGAAGTTTGAATTCTACAGTGAAACCCTGAAAAAAGTGCTGACCGAACATGCCGACAAGCATAAGGTCAGTGTCGACGAGGTTCTGCGGGTCACCAATTATGAGGCTTCCGGAGAGCGTGCCTTCGTTCCCCATTACGAATCCCCCCGTCGTCACGGCGACAGGGCCACCTACCCCTTTGACCTGGTCGATATGAAATCCCGTTTCAACCGGGAAGGTCGAAGCGCCAATCTGCCGATGTACTATACCTTCAAGCACTGTGATCCAGGTGATCCCGTGGGAGGCGAAGACGTCATCCAGATCAATCCCATGGATGCCGCCAAACTCGGCATCAAGGAAGGGGATATGGTTAAGGTCACATCGGTACTCGGCAGTCTCAACGTCCGCGCCCGCCTCTGGGAAGGTGTCCGACCGGGATGCGCGGCTAAATGCTTCGGCCAGGGACACTGGGCCTATGGCCGGGTGGCAACAAAAGATTTCAAGAAATTTGAGCCACGCGGCGCCAACTTTAATGAAATCATGCCCGATGATTACGACAGACTCTCCGGTTCTACGGCGCGCAACTGCGGCTTTACCGGTGTCAGCATAGCAAAAATTTAGCAAGGAGGTAACCCAAGATGCCAAAATATGGAATGGTAATAGATCTACATAAATGCGTCGGCTGCGGCGCCTGCGGTCTCGCCTGCAAGACAGGCAACAATACCGGAGAGCGGGCCAACGGCCAGAGCCACAACTGGGCGGACTATATGATCGAGGTGGAAGGAAAATTTCCCAAGATTTCCTATACAAACCATCCGGTGCTGTGCAATCACTGCAGCAATGCTCCCTGTGTTGACGCCTGTCCGGTCGAACCCAAGGCGATGTTCAAGACCAAAGACGGCATTACCATGCACAATGACGAGCGCTGTATCGGCTGCCTTGCTTGCCAGTACGCCTGTCCGTACAGCGACGATGATCTGGACGCCGGCAACTCCCAGTACAGTGTCATCAGCCACAATCTTGAAGATGAACCGACCCATGCCCGCTATACTGAAGATACAAGCCTGTACGCCGGCACCGCCTCCGGTGCTGTAATGGCGGCCGCGGCAGGGGCAATTCCACCTTACAAAACCGAGTACAGCCACCCCGACTATGACGCAGTGCGTCGACCTGGTATCGTGGAAAAATGTATTTTCTGTGATCATCGGGTCCAAAATGGTGAATTACCGTACTGTGTCGTGGCCTGTCCGTCCAGCGCACGTACCTTCGGGGATCTGAGTGACGGCAATAGCGACGTTGCCAAACTTCTGCGGAAACATGAATCTATCGTACTGAAACCGGAAGAAGGGACGAAACCGAACGTTTACTATATTCGTAAACGTTCAATGGCATAAGTTTTCCTGAACCACCAACCTCCTTACAGGGCAGCGCTCCCATAAACGGGATCGTTGCCCTCTTTTACTGAAAGAGCCTTTATGAATACCCCTGATACTTATCAGCTTACCGTGACAGGCGATTGCTACAGACTGCTGGCAGCCTGTTTTTATGAACCCGACAAACCGCTTTTTCTGGAGCAGAAAGTCTGTTCCAATCTCGCCATGCTGCTGGAAAATCCGGCTCCGGAGGCCGCGACCTCCGCCAGGGATATGTCCAAAAGCCTTCTTCGCCTGGAACAGGAGCAATTGCTTGTTGACTATGCCGCACTTTTTATCGGCCCCTTTGAGCTGCCTGCCCCTCCTTACGGCTCCATCTATCTCGATAACAACAAAACCATCATGGGTGATTCCACCATGACAGTCCTGAAATTTTATCAGGATGCCGGTCTGCGCGTGGAAGAGAAGGAGCCCCCCGATCATATTGCCATAGAGTTGGAGTTTATGTCCTTTCTCTGTGGAGAAGAGATCCAGGCACTGGCACGTCGGGAAGAGGATGCGGCACAGAAGTTTCGTCAAATGCGGCGCACGTTTTTTACCTCATGTCTCAACACCTGGGTCTACAGTTTTTGCGCGGCGATCCGTTCCGGCACCGGGAACAGCTTCTATCTCTCGCTGGCCGACTGTCTTGCCGGTTTTATGGCCTCCCAGCAGCAATACGCGGCGACGCCTGCCTGAAATGCAGATGGCCCAGACCCCTTAATCTTCCACCTACCTATGGTCGGCTTCTCTTTTTTAACAGATATCTTCAAAGGTTCCGGTGTTGAAGTCGGAATTGAGAGCCGCCGCTGCCTGAGAAACAGGTTGAACACCTGCCGCTGCAACCTTTGCATCGATGCCTGCCCGACGGAAGCTTTACAATATCACGGCAAAAGGCTTGAGCTTGATAGCAGCAGATGCAGCGGCTGTCTGCGCTGCACAGCGGTCTGCCCAAACGATGCCTTCACGGCAACCTACGATTTTCACAGAGAACTTGCCGACACAGTCCGAACCGAAAAGCAGCGTCTTATTTTTTCCTGCCCCCGTCAGCAACAATTCGCCGATCAGGAAACAGTCGTCCCCTGTCTTGCTGTTTTTTCCATGGAGGCTCTGCTTTTCCTCGGCACCATGACAAAAAAAGAGATCCATTTCAACGCCTCCACCTGCGCCACCTGCACCAATAAGTCGGCCTATCTTCAATTCACTGCAGAACTGGATAGCCTGAAAAGACAGGCAGCTCCCCATCTGTCATCTGTATTGCTGGTACAGACCGCCCCCTCAAGGGAACGTCAAACATCGAGCAGGAGAGCCTATCTTACCGCCTTGAAAAAAGGGGCCTTCAACGCCGCCCGCTCGTCTGTGCGACTGGATGCTGCGCCGAAGCCTGTTTCCGCCACCGCACGCCGTCTCCCCGCCAGGATCTCTTTACGGCAGCAATGCTTTGCCGGCAATGGTATCGCTCCATCCCTTACCGAAATATTTACGCCGCAACTGACAATCAATGACAACTGTATCCCCTGCCCTCGCTGCTCCGGCATCTGCCCGACCGGCGCCCTGCGCCTGAAAAAATCCGGCGGCACGAAAACAGTGCAGTTCACCGGCACAGACTGCAGCAGCTGCGGTTTATGTTTGAGCTTCTGCACTCGTAATGCTCTGTCACTTTCCTCCGGATATCGCTCCGTCGCAGACCAAACCGATCGCTGAAAGCTTCGAAACGCCTCAAGGAAAGAGCAAAAGATAAACACATTCGTTATCACTGCTCTCACTGCGTCTCGCATCCACGGCAACCTCGGCCGGTGAGGACTGAGTGCTAACCATTTCCTAATCTTCTTCTCATCTCTTCCTTATATTGTGCTGGTAAATGGTATAATTGAAATATTCCCCCAATAACTCCAACAGCAAAGGTTATGACCATGAGAAGTGTACTCTTTATCTGTGAACACAACTCCGCCAGAAGCCAGATGGCAGAAGCCTATCTGAACCATTTCGCCGCCGGCAGACTGCAGGCCGAAAGTGGAGGTCTTGAGCCGGGATCGCTTAACCCCAACGTGGTCGAGGTCCTCAAGGAGGACGGTATAGATATCTCCTCCAACAGCACCACCAGCGTCTTCGATCTCTACAAAAGCGGCAATCATTATGATTTTGTCATTGTAGTCTGCTCCGCAACAGCGGGGGCCAAGTGTCCTATTTTTCCCGGTCGGGTATTGCGCCTGCACTGGCCCTTTGACGACCCGTCGGCCTTTACAGGCACCCACGACGAAATTCTCCGGCAGACCCGGACAGTGCGCGATGCCATTAAAGCAAAGATCACGGCCTTTATCGCTGAATACGAAGAGAAAGGTTTAAAGATGTTTCTTGAAAGCTAAGAGATAAAAAACCGGCTTTCACGTCTGAGTCACGCCATGGTTTATGCAGTATTCGAAGCCGGTGTGATACTGCATGCAGGAGGCATGACAAGGTGTCATAGCTGGTCGAGGAAGTGATACGACCACGGCCTGTTTTTAGGGTCGGCTCCGGTAAGGATATGCCATTCCTGTCCCTGGAGAGCGGGATAACATGCCTTCATCGGCATTGTTGTCATGATAGTATCTCACCGGGCCTCCAGCAGGGCAACGATCTTACACTGCTGCCGTTCGTCGGCAAGCGACGACATGATCGAGGTAAAAGAACGCCCCTTCTTTCCTTTGTTGCGCGCCTGTGGTATGCTGGTAGATCTGACAGGCCCGGCGGAGTACCTTTTGTACTTTTTGGTAACGTTGATTTCTCTCTTGCAACGGCGCCGGGAAATGAGGCTCGATTATCCCTCTCGCCGGCGGGCCGTCCACGCCGCTGTTGCCGCTACCCGATGAGATAGCTTTTTTGATCGCAGTAGCGTTGTATACCGGTAAACCCTCAATTCGAGACCATTCATGAACCAGCTATTATTATCTGTGATTACCCTCCATCTCTTGTTGTTTTCAGGAGTAATAAGTACTCCTCCGGCTGCAGCCGGCCCACGAGCAATCCTTCCTGAAACTGTTTTTGACTTTGGAACGGTGGTTGAGGGAACGGAGGTAGCCCATGATTTTACCATTATAAACGATGGTGATGAACCTCTGCAAATCAAGCAGGTACAATCAGGCTGAGGGGGCTGCACCGCCGCGACAAGCTCGCGGCTGATCCCTCCCGGTGGAGAGGGCAACATTTCCGTCAGGTACAACACTTTGAACTATGGCGGCCAGGAAAAGCGTGAAACGGTTATTATCGCAACAAATGACTACAGCCGCCCCGAAATCAAAGTGACCCTAAAGGGTAACATTGCAAAACCACTGATTTTTTCTCCTAACCCTGTTGTGCTGGAGGGTAGCGCCGGACAAAAAATTGCGCTTGAAGTGGAAATCTTACAGCATAAGGACGCCTCCTTCACCATAACGGATGTTCAGGTGCGTCACAAAAATCTCATTCAGGCCGAATTAGTGCAGCCGTGCGTCCCGGAAAGCAAAAAATGTATTCTGCGCGTCGAAAATCTCCGCAACGAAAGCGGCAGCTACGCTGATTATATCACCATCCGGACCAGCAGTACACTGCAGCCGTTTTTCTCTCTCAGCGTTATCGGTCGAATCAAATGAGGACGTCCAAAAAACTCCAGACCCGGGAGAGAGGAGCTCTTTTGCCGAAAAGCAGCCTTTACCGCCGATTGTTTTGTCTCACCATCATGCTGCTGTTCACGCTCCTTAACACCGGCTGCCGGAAACCTCCCCAGATTCAAACCATGACCGGATTCGCCCAGGGAACTGTCTGGAATATCACAATCTGGGACGATAATCAGGTTGACCTGGACATGCTGCGCCTGGCAGTGGATCTTGAATTCAACAGGATCGACCAGCTACTATCCGGTTATCGCCAGGACTCTGTCATTGAGCAATTTAACAGTGCCCGGACCACGGAGCCCATGGAGGTCGGCGCCGAAATCGTCTCATTGCTGCAGACTGCTGCGGAAGTGAGCAAATACAGTCGCGGCAGCTACGATCCCACCATCAGAGCTCTTTTTGAATTATGGGGTTTCAAAGGGAAAAACCTTACGCCGCCAAACGAGCAAGAGCTTGCGGAAACCATGCGTAAAACTGGGATTGCCAAGCTGGAAGTGCTCCCTCCCGACCGGCTGCGCAAAAAAGAAGAAACCATCAGCGTAGATCTTTCTTCCATCGCCCAAGGGTACAGCGTGTCCCGCCTTGCCATGATCGTGGAAAAGGCGGGAATTGACAATTATATCGTCGAGATCGGCGGCGAGCTGCAGAGCCGCGGTCACAAACCGGACGGTTCTTTCTGGCGCATTGGTCTGGAGCGACCGGTTGCCGAAGAACGCTCCCTCCATAAAGTGCTGACCATTAAAAGCGAAATGCCCACATCCGTCATGACATCGGGTACCTATCGACGCTATTTCGATGAACAGGGCAGGCGGTACAGCCATATTCTCGATGCGCGTACCGGCAGACCGGTGCGACATGACACTGTTTCCGTCACGGTGATACACAACGATCCCACCATAGCCGATGCCTGGTCCACCGCTCTGCTCTGCCTCGGTGTTGAGGAGGGGGCCGGAATTGCCGATGCGACAGGAATTGCCGCACTGTTCATCACAGCCCGGCACGATCAACTGGAAGAGCACCTCAGTGCCGCCTGGCGCACGGCAAACAAATTCACCATGGAATAAACCGGTACAACACAGGACATCGCCTTCACCCTTATATCAATCCGCCATGACAATCCTAACGACACTCTCGCTGTTTATCATTACAGCACTGTTTGAAATCATCGGTTGCTATCTCCCCTATCTGTGGCTGAAAAAATCAGGCTCACCCTGGCTCCTGTTGCCGGCTGCGGCCAGCCTGGCTGCTTTTGCCTGGCTGCTTTCCCTGCATCCTACTGCTGCCGGACGAGTCTACGCCGCCTATGGTGGGGTATATGTCTCCGTTGCCCTGGTATGGCTCTGGCTGGTGGACGGTATTCGTCCGAATCTCTGGGATATCGTCGGCGTCACCGTAACTCTGGCGGGAATGAGTATTATCATGTTTGCACCGCGCGGCGTCTAACCGGGGTTTCTCATAAAATTGTATCGCTTTCCATAAACCGGATGATATTCCCGGTTCAACCAAGTGCTCGCCGTACCAGCAAGGCCAGTTGTTTTATGGAAAAGGGCTTCTGTAAAAACAGGACTCCTTCGTCCAATACACCATGATGGGCGATGACATTGGCGGTGTAACCGGACATGAACAGGGTTCTGACATCAGGATAAAGAGCGGTTAACCTGCCGGCCAGATCACGGCCGTTCATATCAGGCATAATGACATCGGTGACGAGCAGATCAATGGTGCCGGGATGAGCTGCAGCCTGCTGCAGGGCCTGTCCGGGAGTGGCTGCCGTCAGGACCCGATAACCAAGTTTTTCCAGCATGGATGCGCCAAGGTTCAGGATGGAAATTTCATCCTCGACAATCAGCACCGTTTCTCCCTGGGCCTGAGGAATAACACCACCATCCATCATGATCTGCTCCGCCTCCTCACCCTCATGGCGCGGCAGATAAATCTTAAAGGTCGTCCCCTTGTCCAGCTCACTATAGACGTTGATGAAACCATTGTTCTGTTTGACGATGCCGTATACCGTGGCCAGACCCAGTCCAGTGCCCTTCCCCACCTCCTTGGTGGTGAAAAAAGGCTCGAACAACCTGTCCAGGGTGGTCCTGTCCATACCACAGCCGTTGTCGCTTACGGCCAGCAGAACGAAATCTCCCGGAACAAATCCCGGATTATCAAGGCAATAGGCCTCATCAAACTGCACCATGTCGGTCTCAATGGTGATTTTGCCGACACCGAGAATGGCGTCCCTGGCATTAATACAGAGGTTGGCCAGAATCTGGTCGATTTGCGCCGGATCCATCTTTACAGGCCACAATCCGCTGCCGGGCAGCCAGGAAAGGTCGATATCCTCACCGATAAGACGGCGCAACATCTTCAGCATGCCTTCAACCGTGCCATTCAAATCGAGAATTTTCGGGGATATGGTCTGCTTACGGGCGAAGGCCAGCAGCTTTTTGGTGATATCGGCCGAACGTTTGGCGGCAACAAGAATCTCCTCAAGATCGTTATGCACCGGATTCGTCGGTTCCGTTTCATCAAGGGCCATTTCGGCATTACCGATGATCACGCCAAGCATATTGTTGAAGTCATGGGCCACACCACCGGCCAATCGTCCCACCGACTCCATCTTCTGCGCCTGTTGAAACTGTGCCGCCAGACGAAGCTGTTCGCTGATATCGCGCTTGACGGCAACATAGTTGACAATGTTGCCGGCCGCATCAAGCACCGGTGATATAGTGGCCTCCTCGGTATAGAGTTTGCCGTCCTTGCGTCGGTTGACAAGGCGACCGGTCCAGGTCCGGCCCGCAGAAATCGTGCTCCACATCTTCGCATAAAAGGAGTCATCCTGCCTACCGCTTTTGACGATAGCGGGTGTTTGGCCGATAACCTCTTCGGCACTGAATCCCGTAACATGTTCAAAGGCCGGATTGACATACTGGATACGGCCGGCGACATCGGTGATAACCACGACTTCGCCGGCCTGTTCCATGGCGGCCAGCAATCTTTCCCGTTCGGCCTCGCCGCGCTTGCGCTCAGTAATATCCAGAGCTGTAAAGGTGACTCCACGGGACAGATCGGTAGTGTCAAGAGGTGTGGAGCTGAGTACAACATCGACAATCCTGCCGTCCTTGGTTACAAATTGGGTTTCGACGCTTGCCGTACCCTGTTCGGCAATGCGCCGATATTTTTCCTGTCCGACAAACTCATATTCGGCTCGACTTGGGTACAGCATCTCGGAATCATTGCCGATCATCTCTTCCCGAGAGTAGCCCGTCATGCGACAGAAACAGTCGTTCACTTCGACAAAAATCCGGTTGACAACAAGTCCGATACCGATGGGAGAGGCCCGGAAGATACTCTCCATCTTGGCCTCACTTGAGCTTGCTGCCTGCTGCGCCGCAAAAAGATCGCTGACATCGCGGGCCGCCTCTATCATATGGGTCACCCGGCCCTCCTCATCCAGTAAAGGAGAGCAGAGCAAGTCGATATGTATCGTTTCACCGTTTGCCCCGATATGCTCATGGTGCACATTGCATGGCTTGCCGGTGGCAAAGACACTGGGCAGGCCGCAGGCTTCATTGTGCTCGTGACAGGGCGTATTAAGGGCATGGGGTAGCTGATGACAGCGTTTTCCAACAACCTCGTCGCGTTGCCGTCCCAAGGCCTGCAGGGCATTTCGGTTGATGTCGGTGATGCGATAGTCATGATCGATCACAATAATATCTTCGTGCAGACTGTTCATCAGACCGCGGTAATAGTGCTCACTCCTGCGCAGCGCCTCTTCGGCCTCTTTGCGGTCGTTGATATCGAGCATTACACCGCGCAGTTTGACCGGCTTTCCCTGCTCCATCTCCACCACCACCACATCACGCAGCCAGACATAGCCGCCCTCTTTGGTGCGGAAACGGTATTCCAGAAGATGATCTTCTCCCATTTTTGAACAGGCCATGCAGTGGCTGACGGCATACTCTCTGTCGTCCGGATGCAGGTTGTCCACCCAGAACTGCAGGTTGGTCCACTCCTCGGCAAGCCATCCCAGAATGGCTGTTACCTGCGGAGCGACATAGGTCCATCTGTCTTTTTCCAGGGAATATTCCCAGCTGATGGCAGCGGTTGACTCAACCAGCTGACGATACCTGGCCTCCCTCTCCCGCAACTCCTGCCGCATACGATATCGTTCTGTAATGTCACGAAAGACCATCACCACCCCGGTGATCCTGCCGTCCGTATCACGCACCGGAGCGGCGGAATCGGTGATCTGATACTCCCTGCCCTGTCTGTCGATCAAAATGGTATGATTGGCCAGACCGACCACGAGTCCGTCACGCAATACTTTCCGCACCGGAGCCTCAACCCGCTGACGCGTATGGGTGTTGATGATATGGAAGATCCTGTCCAGAGACATGCCGCGTGCCTCTTCCTGGCGCCAGCCGGTGAGAAGCTCGGCGACGGGGTTGATTAACTCAACCAGGCCCTCGGTATCAACCACGATAACGGCATCTCCAATAGCCTTGAGAACGATGCTGTGCCGCGTTTCTTCGAGGCGCTGCTGGTACAGAATGCGATATAAGCTGCGATAATGCGCCTTGGCGTTTCGCTGCCAGGCGAGCAAAACCGCCGCGCCCAGGCCGGCGCTCAACGCCGCCAGCAGCCCCAGAATCAAACGGGCCCGTGATCGCCATTCGGCATAGACCTCATCCGCGTCCTGCTTGGTCACCAGAAACCAGGGAGATTCGGGAATGGGCAGGAGGACCGAGACCACTTCAACGCCACGGTAATCCCGTCCCTGAACCACACCTTGCCTGCCCTGGATTGCCATAACCGCCGGCACCTCGGTGCGGCTTAAAGGAACGCGCAATGTCAGGGCCGTATCGTCTTGATGACGCAGATCATTGAGAAACAGTGCCGCATCTCCATCCTGGCGTACCATCAAGGTTTCCGCGGTCGAGCTTGACGTCGGCCAGAACCGGATCAGGGGATAAAGAAAACGGGAAACATCGCTAATCATTACAAGCGCGCCGAAAGGCTGTTCCTCCGATGCGGCGTCGGGCATGAGGGGGGCAACAACACCAATACGCGGCGTTCCACCTTTATTGTTGAGATATACATCGGAAAAGACCGGTTTTCCCTGCTGTTGAGCGGCTATACCGGCCGTGCTCAGATGAGCAGACATACTATCATCCCCGTTCAAACTCAAACGCACCCGGCCCGCCGCATCCACCAACAGAACATCGCTATACCGGTAATGGTGCTGTAGACTGCGGAAACGGGAGAGGAGCAGTTCGCGGGATTCTTCATCAAGGGAACTGCTGAGGAAACGGGAGGCGGTACGAGCCAGAAGAGGTTCCTCCATCAATACGGCGGCATCGGCTTGATGTTCAGCCCGCCAGGCCGTGATCCGGTCGACTTTGAGCCGGGCAATGGAAAGCAGCTGCTCTTCGGCTCCACGAGAGACTCCTTCCTCCTGACCACGATAAAACCACATTCCCCCGCCGATCAGGAGACCGGCGGCCGCCAGCAGGGCAGCAATCATCCACACGGGAAAAACTCTGGTACGGCTCTTTGTCATTGCGATATCTGCCATCTTTTTCATCATTATTTCTTTTTTAAAAGAACCTCATCAACTCTGCGCAAGCACCTGTCGCACCTTGACGGCAATCTCCCAGGTAGTAAAAGGTTTCTGGAGGAAATGAATGCCCTCTTCCAGTACCCCATGGCGGGCAATCGTATCGGCGGTATACCCGGAAATATAGAGAACTCCCATACCCTGCCGGTCGGCTTGCAGTTTTTTCGCCAGATCGAGACCGTTCATCTCCGGCATGATCACATCGGTGACCAGCACATCAATCGCCCCCTCGTGCGCCGCAGCCAGGGCAATGGCTTCAGCCGGGCTTGCCGCCGTCAGCACAGTATATCCCAGATTGTTGAGAATACGCTGTGCCAGCCGCAGAATCGAGGTCTCGTCCTCCACGATCAGTACGGTTTCACCCTGCCCCTTTGGAACCGGCACGACACTGGAAGAGTTGATCTCCTCAATCTGATCCGTCAGTCGCGGCAAATAGATCCTGAAGATCGACCCCACACCCTCTCTGCTGGAGACATCAATAAAGCCGTCATTCTGCTTGACGATACCATACACCGTAGCCAGACCGAGGCCGGTGCCTTTGTCGACTCCCTTGGTGGTGAAAAAAGGCTCGAACAACTTGTCAAGGGTTTCACAGTCCATCCCACAGCCGTTATCGCTGATCTCCAGGAGCACATAGTCACCGGGCATGCATCCGGGAAAACCGGCACAATCGGCTTCGTTGAGATGTAACGCACATGTTTTAATGGTGATTTTACCTACGTCGGTAATGGCGTCCCGGGAGTTGACACAGAGATTAGCCAGAATCTGATCAAGCTGGGCCGGGTCGACCTTTACCGGCAGTACTCCTTTACCGGGAAACCAGGTCAACTCGATATCTTCTCCGATAAGACGACGAAGCATCTTCAACATCTTCTCCAGTGTCTCATTCAGATCAAGCACCTGAGGCCTGATGGTCTGCTTACGGGCAAAGGCGAGTAACTGCCGGGTGATCTCGGCGGAACGTCTGGCCGCATTGCAGACCTCCAAAAGATCGTCATGAATCGGATCATCGGGACTGACTTTCTCCAAGGCCAGTTCGGTGAACCCGGAAATAACATTGAGCATATTATTGAAATCGTGGGCTACTCCGCCGGCCAACCGTCCTACCGATTCCATTTTCTGCGCCTGAATAAGTCGGTTCTGCAGTTTGTCCTGCTCTTTTTCCGCCTGTTTACGCCTGTTGATATCAATTACAATACCCTCGTAATACAGAATAGTGTTATCCTCGCGGAAATATGCCCGGGTACTGTTGGAAACCCACATGAAAGTACCATCCTTACGCCGCACCTCAAACTCAAAGTTCTCAACATATGTCTGCTTTGCCAGAATCTCCATATAGCGTCTGCGCTCTTCGGCATCGAAATAATACTGCGTCGTGATATCGGTGATGCTCTGTAATAATTCTTCCGGCGAACCGTAACCAAGCATACGGGCAAAGGCCGGATTGACCGTCAAAAACCGCCCCTCCGGTGTACTTTGAAATATACCCACAACCATATTTTCAAAGATTCTGCGGTATTTTCCCTCGCTTTGCCGCAAGGCCTGCTCCACCTTGCGACGCTCCTCGATTTCATCTTCCAGCTGCGCCCTTTTCTGTTCAAGCTTTCGCACCAGCCGTTCGTTGTAGAGCTGCAAGGTCTCCTCTTCCTCCTCCGCGGCGTTGACGTGCACATCATGGCGCGGCAAGGAAGTCAAAAGCTCTTCCACAATGTCGACGAGCGAGGTCGGCTCACATGGTTTTCGTATAAACCGGTCAGCCCCGATCTGCAGGGCAAATTCCTCGTCCTGAGGGCCGGTATAGGTGGCGGTGTAGAAAATAAACGGGATACGACACAGTTTCCGGTCGGCTCTGACCTTGCGGCAAAGCTGAAAGCCATCCATCACCGGCATGAGGATATCACTTATGATCAGGCCGATTCCTTCCACCTTGAGTATCTCGAAAGCCTCGGCGCCATTCACCGCCTGCAGCACCTGATATCCCTGTGCCTCGAAAATGGTCTGCAGCAGATACCGGTTTTCATTTTGGTCATCGACTATGAGCACATTCATATCATTCTCCCGGTGTAATAACGCCCGACGCGTACGCAACTGCTCCGCTCGGCAAGCAGTTCCCTCCGTCCCCTTTTCTCCTCCTGCAAGAAGAGAAGCATGGCGCTTACTCACCATAGCCTATAAATACTGCCGGATTTCTGCGATAAAGGTATCGGGATCGATGGGTTTTTCAATATATCCGGTAGCTCCGGCAGCCAGAATCCGTTCGCGATCTCCCACCATGGCATGGGAGGTCACCGCGATAATAGGAATATGGCATAAAACAGCATCGCTTTTCAACTCCGCAGCCACGGCATAACCATCCATTTCCGGTAATTGTATATCCAGCAGAATTGCTTTGGGGCGATACTGCCGGGCCGCATCAATGCCCTCGACACCGTTCCCGACGCCGATGACGGCAAAACCATTCTTTTGCAGAAGAAAACGCATCATATACATGTTTTGCTCGTTATCTTCAATAATCAGCAACAGATCACTCATGGCTGATCTCCTGTCTTTTCGGCAACAGGACGGTAAAAGTACTGCCGGCATCCAGGCTGCTCCGCACCGTGATGGTGCCACCCATCATATCGACCAGTTTTTTACAGATTGAAAGCCCCAGACCGGTTCCCTCGTGCCGCCTGGCCAAACCATTATCAATTTGATAAAAAGGCTGAAACAACTCCGACACCTTCGACGGATCGATACCGATACCGGTATCGCTGACATCAATTTGATAGTGGTCATTGTCGCCCCGGCAGGTAAGCAGAACCTTGCCCTTCTCCGTAAACTTGACAGCGTTGCTGAGCAGATTGAGAACAACTTGCTCAAGACGGCGCTGATCTCCCGTAACCACAGTGACATCGTCGGCGATATCGACATGCAGAGCAAGACCTTTTTTCTCCGCCGCCGGTTTCATCAAATCCACCGCTTTTGCAATGGCGGAACGTACTGCAAAGGAGCTGGAGTCCAACGACAGCTGCCCCGCCTCTATCCTGGAAATATCGAGGATGTCATTTATCAGGGCAAGGAGATGACGGGCGCTGGTCTGCACCATACCCAACTGTTTGCGCTGCTCCTCATTGACACTGCCGGCCAGTTCCTGCAGGAGGATGCCGGTAAAGCCGATAATCGAGTTAAGTGGCGTGCGCAACTCATGACTCATGGTGGCGAGAAAGGCCGATTTCAGATGATCGGCCGCCTGGGCCTTTCCCATGGCCGCAGCCAACTCCGCCGTCCTTGCGGCAATACGCTCTTCCATGTCCCGATTCAGTTGACTCAGTGTACGGGTACGACTGTCGACCTGACGCTTCAACAGAACACTGCCCAGAAGGCTCATGAGCAGCATGGTTGCACCGACAATACCTGTTATCTTAACCCAGTCGGGCAGATTGAAGAGGATTTTTTCCGAAGTCCAATGTTGCAGACTTGTAAAATAGAGCGATTGCGGCTCTTGCTTCAAAAGCACCAGATGCTCATCTATGGCCCGGAATATTTCGGGGTCGATACCGTGGGGTCCGGCAAAAAAGAGGCGCGTCGGGTTGAAGATAATGGCGGTATCCTGCAGACCATGCTGGGCGGCATGCTGAAGGCCATAGAAGCGGTTGGTAATGGCCGCATCGGCATCACCTCCGGCGACACGGCTGAAGATGGTTGAATAATCGGGCAGAGCCAGAGGAGTCACCTGCAGGTTAAAACCATCAACTAACCGGGCAAAACTTGCCTGCTGCACCGAACGTTCCAGAACTGCCACCCGTTTGCCGGCCAGGTCGACTATCGACTTGATGCCGCTGTTTTTGCGGGCGTATACCTGAAACCAGTCGGACA
Source organism: uncultured Desulfopila sp. (assembly GCA_964446655.1). Classification (GTDB taxonomy): domain Bacteria; phylum Desulfobacterota; class Desulfobulbia; order Desulfobulbales; family Desulfocapsaceae; genus Desulfopila_A. The sequence goes on along the minus strand of CAYUPL010000019.1, from coordinate 34,096 downwards.
ATACCGGCTCCCGGTGGAAGGCGTAAAACGTTTCCCTGGCGGTGGAGTGTGCCACATCGGGCATCAGATCAATCTCACCCCGCTGCAATCGATCCAACCCCTCCCCCCAGGTTCCGGTGATATATTGCAGCTGCCAGCCCTCTTTTTCCGCTATATATTCAATCAGTTCAATAAAAAATCCGGCGGGCTTGCCTGAAGTATCCAGAAACACCTTGGGAGAATTGTTATAGACACCAACATTGACCAGTCTTTCGGTGGTATAGCTCTGCCCCGCCGCCACCAGGAGAAGAAGGGCCAGCAGCGCCGAGTAACCTATCTTGCGGCTTGCGCCACACCACCACCCCACAAATTTCTCCATGTTTGTCATAATACTTCTCCGCCACTGCTCCTTTACCCCCGCCTCAACTCTCCTCCAGCACCTGTCGCACCTTGACGGCAAGGTCCTGTGCCGAAAACGGTTTTTCGAGAAAATGAACCCCTTCTTCCAGCACACCATGATGCGCAATCACATCAGCGGTATAGCCCGACATAAACAGCGTTTTAAGGCGCGGATAATGCGCCGTCAGCTCTTCAGCAAGGTCTCTGCCGTTCATTTCCGGCATCACCACATCGGTTACCAGCATATCAATTATGCCGGCGTGTGTTGCAGCAAGTTCCTTGGCCCGACCAGGTGTAGCTGCCGTCAGCACCGTATAATCAAGCCTTTCAAGCAGCGTTCGACCCAGATCAAGAATAGCGGTTTCATCCTCTACTATAAGGATGGTTTCCCCTTGTGCCCTGGGTGTTTCAAGAGCTGCCTCAGGACGACTCTCCGGCACAATGCCGTTATAACGCGGCAGATAAACCTTGAAGGTCGTACCCTGACCCGGTTCACTGTATACATTGATAAAACCGTCGTTCTGCCTGACTATGCCATACACCGTCGCCAAGCCGAGTCCGGTACCGCGGCCGACATCCTTGGTGGTGAAAAAAGGTTCAAAGAGCCGACCCATTGTCTCCCTGGTCATACCACTGCCGTCATCGCTGACGGCCAACAGAACATAGTCACCAGGTACGGAATCGGCGTGATCAACACAATACTCCTCAGTAAGCTGCACCGTTTTGGTCTCAATGGTTATTTTACCGATCCCATCAATAGCGTCCCGGGCATTGACACAGAGGTTGGCCAGTATCTGGTCTACCTGGCTCGGGTCCATCTTTACCCAGCATGCGCCCCGGGCCGACCGCCAGCTCAAATCGATATCCTCGCCGATGAGTCGGCGCAGCATTGTCAGCAGGCTGGAAACCGTCTCATTAAAATCCAGTATCTGTGGCGCAATGGTCTGTTTACGGGCAAAGGCCAGCAATTGCCTGGTTATTTCCTTGGAACGTCTGGATGCCTCGTGGATCTCCACAAGATGGGGGCGAAGTGGGTCGTCATCGGCAATATCCGCCATGGCCAATTCGGCATGTCCCTGAATAACCCCCAGCATGTTGTTAAAATCATGGGCCACACCGCCGGCAAGCCGTCCGACGGATTCCATTTTCTGAGCCTGACGCAGCTGCTCCTCAAGGTGCATCCGATTACTGATATCATGAATGATGCCGATCACGATATTTTTTTCCGCGTCATATTCGGCAATGGAATGGATGTCGCGAACGACATTATCGGAAACCCGACATATCTGGAACTGAATATCGTAGAGCTGATTTTTTTCAACGAGGTCCTGCAGGGCACCATCGAGCATTTCGCGGTAGTGCGGCAACGGGATGGCCTGGATGTCCTTTATGGTAAAATCTCCTTCTTCCAGGCCGTAGATCCGGTGTGCTTCTTGCGAAGCACTCACCTTGCCGGTATGCAGGTCAATGCGCCAAGAGCCGATATGGGCCAGAGCCTGGGCTCGCTGCAGATCGCGTTCCCTTTCGCGTAGAGATTCTTCCGCCTCTTTTCTCTCGGTAATATCACCGGCTACCTCCAGCCTCACCAGGTGACCATCCAGCCATGTAATGGCACGATCACGCACATCGTACCATCTGCCGCTGACCCTGTTTTGAAATTCCCACCGATAGATCCCCGTGGGTCGTCCTTGCTCATCTACAAGTTTATCGTTGGAGCAGAAAGAACAGGGCCCGTCAGCTCCCTGCAACACCTTCCAGCATTTTTTCCCAATAACATCATTCCCCCATACACGTCCGGCATACTCGTTGACAAAGAGCAGCTCGTGCGTCTGCATATCGGCTATATAAATGGCGGCATCGACACTATCCATAACAATCTGAAGCCGCTCATATGCGTTCTGCATAAGGGTCTTGGCTTGGCGTTCTTCGGTCTGATCACGGAAGACCAGAACAACTCCCATGATTGCGCCATCTTCGTCTCGAATAGGCGCCCCTGAATCAGCTATAGGGCGCTCGGTTCCATCTTTGGCAATAAGCAGGGTATGGTTGGCCAGCCCGACGATAACCCCCTGGCGCAGAACCTTGACGGTGGGGTCCTCCACCTTCTGCCTCGTCTCTTCGTTGATAATGTCAAAGACCACCTGCATCGGCCTGTTCTTGGCCTCTTCGTTCCGCCAACCGGTGAGAGCCTCAGCCACCGGATTAAGCATCTGCACTCTCCCTTGATAATCGGCCACGATCACACCGTCACCGATGGCATTCAGGGTAATACGATAACGCTCCGCGGCAACACGTATCCGTTGCTGTTCACCTCGTACCTGAGCGGTAAAGCGCAAAAGGATAAAAAAGAGCAGCAGAGCCGTGCAAGCTACAAAAAGCCAGCCTTTGCCGGTTGAAAGCAACAATAGTTGCTCCGGTGTCCTCGCTATCAGAACCATCAGTTGATCGGAAAAGTAGATCCAAAGGCCGGCCAGTACCACATAGAGCAATGTGACACCATAAGCAAAGGGCATTCCCAGCAGACCGGGAATATCTCGAAGTTCTTTTTCTTTCTGTAATTCCATGATCTTTCCCGCTGCAACTGATGTAAATCCGGCACCTGAAGTCCCTGTAGTCTCAGGAGCTTTTCTCTGTCCCTTTTTCTGTGGCACCATCAAATACCGCGCGCAACGTCTGCGACAATTCAGCAAGACTGAAAGGCTTTTGCAAAAAGGCGCGGCATCCTCTCTGCATCACTTTATCGGCCTGCCCGTTGATGGCATAACCCGATGAGAGAATAACCGGCAGAGAAGGCCATCCTTTTTGAATCTCCTCGAAGGTTGTCGCACCGTCCATACCGGGCATTATCAGATCGAGAATAACCAGATCACAGGGCTCTTCTCCTTTTTGCAGATATCGAAGAGCCTGCTCGCCGGAATTTGCCGTAAAAACGCGATATCCGAGCTTTTCCAACATGGCATGCCCCACCTCGACAATCATAGTTTCATCGTCGATCAGCAGAATCGTCTCCGATCCTGTATGGATTTCAGTCTTCTTCGGCACACTCGGCTGCGGCTTCCCGGCAGAGAGCGGCAGATAGATATTGAAGGTTGTACCATGCCCCACTTCACTGTAAACGGTTATGAAACCGGAGTGATTTCTGATGATTCCATAGGCGGAAGCCAGACCAAGGCCGGTGCCCCGGCCCTGCTCCTTGGTGGTAAAAAACGGATCAAAAATCCGCTGCCTGGTCGACTCGTCCATACCGGAGCCCGTATCCGTTACTGCTATCCTGACATAGTCTCCCGGCAAAGCATTATATGGCCGGCAGTACAATTCATCGAGACAGACCATGGAGGTGGTGAGATACAGGGTGCCGCCGCCAGGCATGGCCTGCCAGGCATTGACATACATGTTCAGCAGAACCTGCTCGATCTGACGCCTGTCAACATCGGCAACCAGCTGGATATCCGCCGGAGTTACCTGAATTTCAATCTCTTTTTTGGTGCGACCGAACATATCGACACTGGCGCTGACCAGCTCGCCCAGATCGGTGGGCGTTACATGATATTTCCCGCCCCGGGCAAACCCTAAAAGTCGACCGGTCAGATCGGCGGCACTGAGTACATGCTCATTTATGGCCCGCAGATGTGCCGATACCGCCTCCTCCTGGTTTTCTGCTGTCATCAAAAGAGACACTCTGCCCTGTATGCCCATCAGAATATTGTTGAAGTCATGTGCAATACCACCGGCAAGGGTACCGACAGCCTCCATTTTCTGGGCCTGCTGCAGGATTGTCTCAAGTTTTTTCTGTTCGGTGATATCCCTGACGAAATTAAGTGTGGCCGGATTACCGTCCCAATCAATAGGTACCGAACTCAGCTGCACGATACGCTCCAGACCGGTTTTACTTACCAGAGTAAATGAGAAGGTGACCGGCTCGAGAGCCTTTGTCGAAAAATTTTTCTCATATTTTTCTTGCACGGTCTGTCGCTCGCTCTCCTTGATAAAACCGGTGAAAGGGACCTTCTGCAATTCTTCCGGGGAGTATTCCGTCAGCAGCGATGTCTTGCCGTTACTGAAAATGATTTGCTCTTCCCGGGCGATAAAGATGGCATCACCGGCATTTTCCACCAGCTGGCGATACTTCATTTCGCTTTGCCGCAGAGCATCCAGGGCTTCCTTTCGCTCTGTGATATCCCGCACGAACGCAACCAGCAGAGGTTCACCCTCTTCCATGCCGAAGGTCTTCAGCCGTACTTCAGCATCGAAAAGCCGGCCGTCCGCCTTTTTATGAATCCACTCAAAGGTCTGCTGGTTTTCCGTTTTCATTTGCTTCAGGATGACTTTGGCACTCTCAGCCGTAGATTGCCCCTCAGCCTGCAAAGGAGGCGAGATATCGACAATAGTACTGCCGATTAAGCGAGTGGCCTCATCACCGAATAAAGAGAGTGTCGTGGAGTTGCAGTCAATTATTGTGCTGCCTCGCAGAAGAAACACCGCATCCGGGCTTGTTTCAAAAAGACTGAGATAGCGCTCTTTTTCCTGATGAAGTTCGGCGTTTTTGGCCGCGATGGCCGCAAGAAATCGGTTAAATTCACGACCGAGCCGGCCCAGTTCATCGTCGGTGGTCACCGTTAGCGGATCATGGCTCAAGTGGCCGTTGTTTTTATTGTTGTCAAGCTGGAGTATCATCGCCTCAACAGGCCTGGTAATCCTGCCGCTGAGGTAATAGCTTGCCAGAGCGGCGGCAATAAGGAGGAAAAATGTCGCCAGATAGGCAACTTTTTGTGCCAGAAGCACGGGATGCATAACTTCTTCCAAATACGACGAAGAAACCATTATCCAGCCATATTCCGGAATAGCTTCATAAACGGCTATTTTTTTCCGTGGTTTGGTCTCATCGGGATTCTGCCAATCATATTCGATACTGCCGGAACCGGTCTCGATCATGGTCTGCAGAAAATCGGCGGGCAGATCGCTCTGTCGCAGCGCGTTATAATCCGACAACTGCGGATGAATAAGAGTATCACCCTCTTGATTGACAACGTAGGCGTAGCCGCTCTTACCGAAACGAAGAGACAGTACCATATCCCGAAAATCGTCGATATTAACCAGCTCGTCAAATTCGGACCGATAACTGGAAGCGGACACTATCCAATCCAAAGGCTCGAAATAGGTCATATAGAGCGCTTTGGAACGTGCTGTTTTTTCACCGGGGTTTTGCCAGGAATATTCAATATAGCCCTGTTTGCGCCGTATCTGCTCACGGACGAAGGCAAATCCTGTATTATCGGTATTCTCCACGCCGGCACTTGGGTGAATAACAGCTATCCCTTGAGAATCGATGCAATAGATATAGCCCGTCGTGCCTATGCGCTGACTCAGCAGAATAGCCCTGATTCGTTTGACGGCGTCTTCCCGGGAAAGATGCCCCTGCACCACCCGATTAAAGTGGTACGCGACGATCTCTGTATTCTTTTCGGCGATCGCCTTGAGATGACTCCTGACGGCTACAGCAGCGCCGGTCTGGATCGATTCTTTCAGAAGTCGGGTCGAATTAGCCAGGTCCTGCCTGACATCGGCACCGATGGCGGGAACAAGAAGTATCTCTATTGCCGCAACAATAAAGATCAAGACAGGCAGCAATGCCAACAGGAATGAGGCAAAGATACGGGAACGCAGCGATACTGCAGGACGAGAGAAGATCATTCAGGTCCCCGGCCTCATTGGAGTTCCGGGTGTTTCTTCAATGCAGCGGTGTCGATATTTCATACTCCTCCCATGGAGAACTCATCCGGCGGCCCCTCTACAGCAGGACTCCAGACGCTGCTACCTGCAATGGAGTTCCCGCGAAAACCAGCTCCGACAAAAACAGAGAATATCGTCTGCTCTATCTACTATAAATAACCTATCTTTTTTTTTCCCATATTTCCAGAAGTATTCACTGAACCGCCAAAGGATTACCGGCTGACACATGAGACAGGATCGCCCACCTCCAAAACCCTGCCCTCTTCAGCCATTTGATCACGGAGTATATCAGCTGAGGCGCCGCTCTCTATTTTTCAAACAGTGAAGAAATCAAAAAGATACTTCACTGCAGTACCGACAATAATGGCAGCCAGCATCCATTTGATCGTCGCACCCGGAATAAATTTCTGCAGGCGTGCACCGCAATACATCCCGGCCATACCGCCAATGCCGAAGAGAAGACCAAGGGGCCAGTCCGGTGCCACGGCAAGATCAGGATACAACGGGGCCAGCATCTGATAGAAGACCACTCCGGCGATGGAGGTGACAAAGGTTCCCATCAATGCGGCACCGGCCACGGTATATACCGGCAGCCCGAAGAAAGTTATAAAAAACGGGGCAATGATGGAGCCGCCGCCAATGCCGTAAATGCCACCCACCACCCCGACGATGAGGCTGAGAATTAAAATGCCCCAGAAAGACACATCAAAATGTTCGTCGTAAAAGGTGTAGCCCAAACGTTTCCAGGTGAAATGGGTCATTTTGACGTCTGATGCGGCTTTTTGGCCGTGACGCTTCTGCATCATGAGCTGAAACCGCTTTTCGCTGTCGCTCCCGGAGCCGGTGCTTCCCGTTTTTTTTCGGAGAAGGTCTTTCGCCATGCGGAAACCGATGTAGAGCAAAACGGCGGCGGCAAAGAGTTTGAAATTACGCGGGTCCGGCAGATACACAATTCTGATATATGCACCGAGGAAAACGCCGGGCAGGGTACCTGCTATCACAATCCAGGTAAGAGGCCATACCATCCGGCCCTCTCGCCAATAGCGATAAACACCGCTGGGGATGGCTACAATATTGAACAGTTGATTGGTGGCACTGACAGATGGATTACTGTAGCCGAGAAACGACATTTGAAATGGCAGCAGCAGAAACGCTCCCGACACGCCGCCCATGGAGGTGAAAAAGGAAATTACAAAGGCAACCAGCGGCGGGATCCACCAAGCAACTTGGATTCCGGCAGTTTCAAAATACATGACTCCCCTCATCTTACCGTCAGGCAACATTTGTTGTCAGACAAATGGCCCGCAACCAAAGACACGAAAACTATTTCATTCGTGACCATAGCTGAAGGAGTTACCGGCGTCAAGATCTTTGCCGTGGTTCTCCACGCGGAATAACAGAAAATGGCGAGAGAACCACGGGCGAGCTTGCTGTCTACCTGTCAAACCATGAACGGGTACGCTTACAGAAGCCAACCAGCAGCAGCATAAGCGGCACCTCGATCAATACCCCCACCACCGTGGCAAGTGCCGCACCGGAAGAAAGTCCGAAAAGCATAACGGCCGTGGCGATAGCCACCTCAAAATGATTCGAGGCGCCAATCATGGCCGCGGGCGCGGCATCTTCATATTTGAGCCTCAGGAAATAGGCTGCTCCGTATCCCAGGGCAAATATCAGTATCGTCTGGAAAAAAAGCGGGATGGCAATCCAGAGGATGGTCAACGGATTTGCCGTGATAACCTCTCCTTTAAAGCTGAAGAGCAACACCAGGGTAATGAGTAATGCGGTTATGGTCACCGGGGTGAGAACACCGAGAAATTTTTCCTTGAACCAGGTTTCTCCCTTGGCTTTGAGAATCCAATTCCTGGAAAAATAGCCGGCCACAAGAGGCAGGGCGACATAAATGCCAACGGAGAGGACCAGCGCCTGCCAGGGAATGGGAAGTTTACCGACTCCCAGCAGATAGCCGCCTAAAACGCCATAGAGGACCAGCATGGTGAGGGAGTTGATGGCAACCATCACAAGGGTAAGCCCGTCATTGCCGCGGGAGAGATACCCCCAGACCAGCACCATGGCCGTGCAGGGCGCTATCCCCAAAAGGATACAGCCGGCAAAATAACTGCGCCATAATGGGATCTCCAGCATTTTGACACCTTCCTGCAGGACAACCACTCCGGCGCCGTGCTGAGCTCCCACGGGGAGATCAAGACTAAAGGGCATTTTGACCAGATCAACGGCATCGACGCCGATGAAGGTTTTAAGGAGATAACCGAGAAAGAAAATGGAGATGGCATACATGGTAAACGGCTTGATGCACCAGTTGATAAAAAGGGTCAGAAAAACCGGTTTACCACTTTTTCCCGCCTGGATAACCGAGGCAAAGTCTATCTTGACCATGATGGGATACATCATAAAAAACAGGCAGACGGCAATGGGGATGGATACCACCGGAGCACCGTTGACGGTGATGGACATGGAGTCCAGCGTCGCAGCCAGATCAGGGGCCACTTTGCCCAGGATAATTCCCCCAACGATGCATAAACCGACCCAGACCGTCAGATAACGCTCGAAAATACTTTTCATTTTCCGGTCGCCGGCATCATGATTCATGTTACTCATGGATCTCTCCTTTGATGTTAAAACTGTTCTGCAAACTTCTGTTTACCTCCATCGCAGCTGCAGGAGCATATTATTCCGTCAATGCCTCGGACAGCGTTGCAACAAAGGCCTTTATTTCGTCTCTTACCCTGCGATAGCACTCGAGCTGTTCCTGATCAGCGGCTCCTTTTTCGGCCAATTCTTCCGCCAAACGGGGAGGATCGTCAAAACCTTTGTGGATCTTTCGTCCCGGCACATTGGGGCAGGTTTCGGCAGCATGACCGCACAGGGTTATAATCCAGTCAAATTTCTTCCGCGGAAGATCATCAATTACTTTCGATTTCTGTTGTGCGATATCAACTCCGGCCTCAGCCATCACTTTGACGGCAAGGGGATTGAGGCCATGTGTCTCAATCCCGGCTGAATAGGCTTCGATGGTCTCACTTTGCAGATGCGAAGCCCATCCTTCCGCCATTTGACTTCGACAGGAATTGCCGGTGCAGAGAAAGAGGATGGTCGTTTTCGGATGAGGTTGTAATTCCATTTTCTTCTTCCTTTGATCGAATGAAATTCTTCGCTGCCCTTAGAAACACTCCTGTCTCTCTTTTTTCAGCAAATGTTTTTGCAGATCATCCTGATCATCCGCATATCCGGGGAGCTTAGCCAGACTAGCCAAAATTTTTTTCCGAATACCTTTTTGCACAGCGGACTGATGGATCTGATAATACATCCATTTTCCCTTACGTCTGCCGGTAACCCAGTCTGTATTGCGTAAATATGCCAGATGACGCGACACCGTCGACTGAGGAAATCCCAGGACGTCCATAATATCGCAGACACAAAGCTCTCCTTGGCGCAGTAATCCAAGGATACGCAACCGGGTAACATCACCGAGAGCCTTATACATCCGGGCGGTATCAAAGAGTTCGGCGTCGCTCTGCAGGGGAGTCTCATTCATGATGTTGCCTTGCAAAAATCATTTACAGGAAAAAACAAATAATCCGCATATGCAAATATGTCAATTCAAAAAGACTACCGTTTTAGACGGCAGACAGTCTCAATGATTGAGCAATATCGCCTGGACTGCTGTAAAAAAACTATCCCTGCAAGGCGAAGTTTTTCAGCTTTGCAAAGCTATACTATCTTTGGGTTTCACTTCTCCACCGACAAGCACTTTAGCAAAAACCCCTTCGCGTGGCATGATGCAGTCGCCGGTCAGCTTTTTGATGGCGCAACCGTTGTTATGACATTCCTTGCCGATCTGGGTTATTTCCACTATAACATCGGCGCCTATGGCCAGCTGATCGCCGATAGCCACCGCGCCAAGGTCAAGCCCTCTGGTTATGATGTTTTCGGCAAAAGCGCCGTTTTTCAAAGTCGGCATGGCTTCTTTGACCGCATCAATGCTCTCCCCGGCCAGCAGAGAGACCTGCCGATGCCAGTCGCCGGCATGCGCGTCGGCTTCTATGCCATAGTGCGCCCGGAGGACGACTTTGTTCTGCTCTTTTTTAACAACGCCCTTTTTTGCACTGATGCAGACCGCCTCAACATATGCCATTGCTATACTCCTTCGAAATGGTGTCAATAACGTTGCCGGTTTTACCATCCTTTTCGGGACGACATCGGCGTAGTGTTTATGACGCCATCAAACATGGTTCCCGTAAAAAATCATACCTGTACACATCTATTCGTTCGCCGGCCTGCAAGGTCTGGCCTGGTTCAAGAATAATATAGCCGTCTGCCTGAGTCAGCGAGGTCAGCATATGCGAACCCTGCCTGGCGGCATGAGTTATAAAATAGCCGCTGTTGGGACGCCACTGCAGTCTGACTCTGACCATATTGGGCCGTTTGACGGTGTTGGTGATATCGTCTTGAGCCTCTCCCGACACCATGGGCCAGCCGAAGGCCAGACCGTTGAGTGCCGTAATTACAGGTCTGACATAATGGGTAAAACACATAAAAGCCGACACCGGATTCCCCGGCAGACCAAACAGGAGTCTCTCGCCCTTACCGGCGAAATAGAGAGGTTTCCCAGGTTTTTGCCGGATCTGCCAGAAAAACGGTTTGTAGCCGTTGTCTTCCGCAGCCTTCTTCACATGATCATGACGGCCGACGGAAATACCGCCACTGCAGATGACAATATCCGCTGAAGTCTCATTAATAGCCCGCTGTGTTGCCTCGGCACTATCGCTGACTCGAACAGCGTGCACGACCTCGCCCCCCGAGTCCTCAATGGCGGCACGGAGCATGATCATATTGGAATCCCTGATCTGGTCATCACCTATCTCCTCCCCCACCGAGACAAGTTCTGACCCGGTAACCAGAAGGGCCACTTCACAGGGCTTACAGACCGACAGTTTTTCGAGACCGACGGCAGCCAGTAAAGCAGCTGCCGCGGCAGTGATTCGCGTTCCTCTACTCAGCAGCAATTCTCCCTTATTAAATTCCTCACCCTTATGACGAACATCCTGTCCCTGACTTCGCACCGCTCTGATATGAACGGTATTCTCCTGCTCCAAGGTATCCTCAACCCGAACGACGGTATCACACCCTTCAGCCAGAACAGCGCCGGTACTTATACGTATAGCCTCTCCGGAACCAACAGCGCCTCTGAACTGCATACCGGCTTGACTTTCTCCAACAATTTTGAGGCGAACAGGAGAGTCCCGGCTCACCGAACGAACATCCTCCCAGCGCACCGCATAGCCATCCATGGCGGAACTGGTATATCTAGGTGATGGTTCCGGGGCAATGACATCACCGGCCAGATATTTGCCGACCCCCTGCTGCAGCGAACATTCCATCGGCGTAATCGCCGGGATATTATCCCTGATAATCTGCAAGGCTTCTATTATTGAGAGAATATCATTACTGCGCCTTTGCGGTCTGTCGTCTTTGCTCATATTTCGCTCTGTGTATACATTGGATAGCAACACCGTTATGGTCTGCCGATGGGTAGAGAAGTAAGGTCATCCTCCGATCACTGCCATGGAAGGTTCCGATTTTCTATGCGAAACAGCTTCAGCGGCATGCCCGTCAACAGAGCTTTTCTGCACGGAACTGATAATCGCATCAGCAATACTTCTATCATCACAATTGGTGCGCAGCAGCTTCTTGAGGTCAAGAACACCATTATCATACAGGCAGGTTTTCAGCACACCCGTTGCGGTGACGCGAACCTTATTGCAGGAGGAGCAGAAATGCCGCGAGTTTCCTTCTATGATACCGATTTTACCTCTGTACCCAGCCAGGGAGAATGTCCTGGCCGTAGTGGGCTGTACCTGATTTTCCTCTTTCATGGCAGGAAATATGCGACGAAGCCGCGCGAGCAGTCGATCACGCTCATGAACCGCCACCGTTCCCGCACCGGAAAAAGGCATTCTTTCGATGAAACGCACAGTAACCGAATGCTCTTTGGCCAACGAGGCCAGACTGACAAGCTCGCTGTCCTGGGTATCTTCCAGCACTACACTGTTCACCTTAACCGGGATGGCGAGAGCCAGAGCGCCGTGAAAGGTGCGCATCACATCATCAAGACGGTCCCTCCTGGTGATTTCGAAAAACCGCTGTTTATCAAGAGTGTCGAGGCTGAGGTTAATTCCATCCACCCCTGCTGCCTTGAGGGCATCGAGGTAATGAAAAGTCTGCACTCCGTTGGTTGTTACAAAGAGAGTACGCAGCCCCTTCGCGGTATTTTTCAAGTTTTCTAAAAACTTGACCAATTCACGGCGGGCAAAAGGTTCACCCCCTGTTATTCGTACCTTCTCCACGCCAAGAGAGGCAAAAATACGGACGAGACGATTGAGTTCCTCGAAGGAGAGAATTTCCTCATGGGGAACGAGCACGACCCCCTCCTCGGGACAGCAGTAAGAGCAACGAAGATTACAGCGATCTGTAACGGAGAGTCGCAGATAGGTTATTTTACGGTTGTAATTGTCGATCAGGCTGCGGCTTTGTGCCTCAGCCCCATCGTTATTGCAAGATGATGCGGTTGAATACGTATGTGACATGTTTTCTCCTTTCCAATGTCGGGAGGCCTAACTGTTTCCAGCAAGACCCTATCGGCCGCAAACCGTATCGCTAGACGTAGGTTTTCTGGCTCGGAGTTTTCTTTATTCTACCGTGTCGCGCATCTTTTTTAAATGCAAATTTCTCCACTCAACTTTACCACGCAGATGCCAAGCCACAACTTTTTGCCTGGGCAAAAAATAGCAGAAATCCTTTTTTTCTTATAATTCGAATTATTTAAAAGCAATCTCTTCATTCACATCCCTCTATCACCAAGTGAGAAAAGATTCACAAAAATTCTCTGCTGACACTAGGCGGATTGCAGCAGAAAAACAGATCATTTCATCAACTTTTTCACTGCACCAGACACGGCAATCTCGCCATGACTTCGGTATAATTCATGATTTTTTTCAATATCGGACAGATCATAGAGATAATTGACCATAAGGCCAAGGGACTGTTCCACCCCTTTTTGGGAGAGATCGGCAGCCCAGTTGATTTGTTCAATACGGGCCCCGTTGGTCAAATGAAAATTTGCCACCCTGTCGTAAGCCTGCTCACCTCTCTTCCCATGAAGCAGGTAGTGGGCACAGAGACTCAAAACGACCGATTTCATCTCTTTGCTTGCCCCTCTGTCGAGCAAAACGGCTTCCCCACTCAGAATCGCGGTCAGTGTCGACAGATCCAGTCCCTCGTCCATAAAAATATCCAGTGAGGCGTTATCATACCCTTGCAACCCATCTCTTTCGATCTGTTGACGAAGCCATTGCAGAAAGCCCGGGATGGGAGAAAGTGTGCAGAATCGTTTAAGATTGGGCATTTTCCCGACCAGATCAGCCACTACTCTTTTGATCAGAAAATTGCCGAAACTGACCCCGGCAAGCCCCTTCTGGCAATTTGAAATGGAATAAAAGATGGCCGTGTCAGCCTTGGAAGGGTCACAGGAGGGCGCCTGGACATCCAACAGCTCCTGGACGTTGTCGCTGATGCCGTTGACCAGCGCCACCTCCACAAAAATCAACGGTTCATCGGGCATACGCGGATGGAAAAAAGCGTAGCAGAGCCTGTCGTCCTTCAGCCTGTGCTTGAGATCCTGCCATGAGCCGATTTCATGCACAGCTTCATACTCAATAAGCTTTTCCAGCAAGGCTGCGGATGTTTTCCATGTTATCTGCTGTAGATCAAGAAAGCCCACATCAAACCAGGAGGCCAGCAAGCGGTACACATCAAGGTCCAATGCCCGTAAACGGGGATTTTCCCTGGCCCACCGAATAAGCTCGACACGAAGATCAACCAGGAATTTAACCCCCTCCTCCAGTTCATTAAACTGTCGCAGCAGTTTTATGCGCGGAGGCTCGAGCAGGTTGCGTAAATCGATGGTAGCCCGTTGCAGGTCTGCATCGTTTTCCGCGTCTCGTCTTCGTCCTATAGCCTCTTCAACCCGCTCAGTATCAACATCATATTCGGTAGCAAGCACCTCCAGAAATCGCCTTCTGCCGGTTTGGTCCAAAATCGAATATGTCTTGCCGAGTTCGGCCGCACGAGCACGTGCGGAGACTTCACCACCTCTGCCTTCCAGGCAGGCGTTTATGGCTTTGCGCAAACGGGGCAGGTCGCTCTGCGGCAGATCGCGGGAAAATCTGTTTTTCAACAGAGCCACTTCGCCGAGCGGCCAGATTTCCTGAATCCTTCGCAATGTTCGTTCCCATAAAGGTTCCTGGACTTCCTGGATATCATTCATCGCGTTCTCTCCTGTTTTTTTTGCCATCAACCGGGGGCATTGCAACGGGCATGGTTTCTCCGGCCCGGAAACCAATTTCCTGTAAACAAGCATATAATTCAGGGCGAAAAAAGGCAAGATACCACACCATCTTTCCGGGAAAACGCTCTGGTCGTTTCTACAGATTTCCGGACATGTTATTCTCCGGCCTCGAGACGACGTACAGCCTCAATGAGATCTTTCAGCGTGGAGAAGCCGGCCAGCTGCTCGCGCGACACAACCACCTCAAGAGTATCGGATTGTTGCAGCACCAGCGGGTAGTCCATTTTGATATCGTACCGTTTTTCAAATTCATCCCGATGGAGAAACTCCATCGCAACTGCACTGTTCCGCCGAAAACTTTTCCACTCCGGATTCTCCCGGAACGCGCCGTGGGTCAAACTGCAGAGAAAGCAGTCATAGGTTTGCGGGCTGAAAAGTTTTTGACTGATATCCTTTACAGTATTGAGCATGCCGCTGTTTGCATTATACACAAAAATGAGTTTCATATTTTTCTCCTGTAGAGATGAGCTTTCGTCGCATTTCGTGCTTCCTGTACTCTTGGAGTTCCACGACACAGCTGCTATTCCCCGGTATCGCCACGCCTGCAAAAAAGAGCCTGGCCAAAAATGCAGTGAAAGGGTACATTTCCATAAAACGGTATGATAATATTGCTGTTGAACAAGAGAGGCGGTCATACCATTACCGATATTCTGACTATAAGCATCTTGCCAAGAGAGGATATAGTCTCACACCATGAAAACCGACCTGCAAAACATCATCGCTCACCATAGTCTCATCTTAACCGAATGCGCTATTGCTGAACGGCTTCGCCATCATGAAGGAGTTCAACTCCATCCGACCCTGTTCAACACTCCCCTGATTTATGATACCGAAGGGGCCGCTGTAATGCGCGACATCTACCTGCAATACCGCAGTGTCGCCCAAAAGGCCTGTTTGCCTCTGCTGCTGTGCGCCCCCACCTGGCGACTCGACCAACCTCGCCTGAAGGAAGCAGGCTTTAACGACAATCTGCTTACAGATGCCGTCACGTTTATGCGGCAACTGCAGACCGAGCAGCACGATGAAAACTCTCCTTTGATTTTAGGTGGTCTTATCGCTCCTAAAAAATTCTGGGGGGCTGTTGCGGAACGGACAACCGCTACCTGCAATACCTTGTCGATCATGCACCAGGCTCTCATTCAGCAGAGAAACAACTCTCCGCCTCATAGTCATGCCATTCCTCTTTCTCCGCCGAATGAGAGATCGTCCGTCTGACAGGCACATTTTTTGAGGAAATGGCGGTGGATTTTTTTGCATTTCCTCAGTATTGGAGGTATAGTTTCCGGTTTATTCAGCAGCTGACAGCGCCGCTAGCGATAACGTATTCGTCTTCTCGTTGATGGTGTCATCCATTTTTGACTGCCTGCCTGTTTGCTGCCATGATCCCCACACTCTCAGCCATACTCTTTTTGGCTTTTTTGTGTTTATGACTGTAATGTTTTGAGGTAATACCATGGCCCTGATCTATTGGATGCCGGAATTCAACACCAATATTGCGATAATAGACCAACAGCACCGCCTGCTGGTCGACCTTATCAACGAGCTGCACCAGGCTTTTGAAAGTGGCAAGGATCGGCAGATTCTTCTCAAGCTCATTGATAAGATCGGCATGTTTGCAGCGTCTCATTTCGCCAGGGAGGAGCATTTTTTTGAGCTGCACGGTTACCCTCATATGGAAGAGCATCTCCAGGAACACGATTATTTTGAAGATATGCTTTTCCAGTTCGAAGATGAGTTTAAGGCCGGCAAACAGAATCTCACCCTCAATGTACTCACCTTTCTCAGTGACTGGCTGGTAGGCCATATCAACGGCAGTGACAAACGGTATGTTCCTTTCCTCAAAGAACGGGGGGTAGCTTAGGAGCTTGATTGATACAAAAAAACAAAGACATCATCAGAAGAAGCAGGACGCTTTCCACCGGGCGAAGAGGCCCGGGGCCCGTCGTCTACTGGATGGACCGGGAACAACGCCTTAACGACAACTGGGCTCTGCTTTTTGCTCAACAGGAAGCGCTGATTCGCCACACATCGCTCCACATTCTTTTTTTTCACTCCACTACCGTCCCCGCACCGGAATCAGGCGGACAACAATTCCTGCTGGAAGGGCTGTTCCAGCTCCGTCAACAGGCTCAACGGCTCAATATTGCTTTTGACGTCCTCGCAGGCCCCGCCGAGACATTGCTGCCCCGTTTCATCGACCGATATAACTGTCATCTGCTGGTAACCGATTTTTCTCCACTGCGTCGCAAAAAACAACAATGCGATCGGGTTGGCGCGAACATCAGCGTGCCGCTGCTTGAGGTCGATGGGCATAATATCATTCCCTGCTGGCTTGCCTCCCCCAAAAAAGAGTATGCAGCCTATACTCTGCGCCCCAGGATACATCGTCTGCTGGAGGACTACCTCACGGAGTTTCCCTGCCTCACTCTCCATCCTCAAACAGCAGAGCATATTGATACAACGGAATTTCCCTCCATTTCACCGGATTCGGAGTCCCAGCCTCACCGGCGCAAGAGCCTTTTCCAGCCTGGGTGTGATGCGGCCCTGTCCCGGATGGCTGCTTTTGTGCGCGAAAAGCTGCAGGACTATGACAAAAACCGCAATAACCCGAACCTCAAAGGCCAATCAGAGCTGTCACCCTATCTCCATTTCGGTCAGCTTTCTCCACAGCGGCTTGCCTTGGCAGTGAAAAACTCTTCTCATGCGGCGGAAACACAAAAATCCTTTCTCGAGGAACTCATCGTCCGCCGGGAACTGGCCGACAATTTCTGTTACTACGAACCTGACTACGACACCGTTACCGGATTTCATCCCTGGGCGCAAAAAACCCTCAACCAGCATGGAAATGACAGCCGCGCTTACCTCTATGACCTGGAGCGTTTTCAAAATGCTGCAACCCATGAAGAGTTATGGAACAGTTGCCAGCGCAACCTGATAGAAGGCAACAAGCTCCACGGGTTTTTACGCATGTACTGGGCCAAAAAAATACTGGAATGGAGTGCCACCCCCGAAGAGGCTCTCCACTATGCCAACACCCTCAACGACAAATACTCAATCGATGGCTTTGACCCTAATGGCTATGCAGGCACGGCCTGGTCAATCGGAGGTGTCCACGACAGGGCCTGGCCGGAACGGCAGATTTTCGGCAAGATACGATATATGAATGAAAGAGGGTGCCGCCGCAAATTCAAGGTTGATGAATATATTGCCGCAAACCGCTAAAGAGCAAAGTGACCGGAGACGGTCCTGTACCGGATAACCCCTTAACACCCCACAAGGGGGTATAAGTGGTTTGGATGTGATGGGTCGGTGCACAGTTACCAAATACATTTCTCGTTTTCTTGTTTCTTATTGCAGCTTTTACGGAGTAAGGCACTAAATCAATCCTGCCGCCAGACAGACGGCAATGCCCAGCAGAAGAATACCGGTCAGAGTCTGCACGGTTTTCATGGTAAGCTTATGCAGAAAACGTTTACCGACCATGACTCCAACGAAGGCGGCCACAATCCCCGTCACAATCAGAGGCCAGCGGGCGAAACCAACCGGCGTGCCTGCCTGCACAAAGAAAAAGAAAACCGCATACATCAGAATACGACTCAAATCCACCAGAAAGCCGATCATCGCATTTGTGCCGACGAAAGCCTCCGTTGAGATACTCACCTTCGTCAGGAATGCCGCACGAAGAGCCCCCTGGTGTCCGGAGAGACCACCGAAAAAACCGGAGAGAAGGCCACCGACGAAAAGGTACTTTCGCTCAAATTGTACGTTTCGCAAACGGGGTAAAAGTTCAAACAGGGCAAAGATAAGCATCAGGATGCCCATAAGGAGTTTGATCGGTGTAATCTCGGCCGAAACCGATCCAAGGGAATAGTCGGCGATGACATCAAAACAGGACATATAGCCAAGTGCGGCTGCTCCGAAAAATGCTGCAATAACAGCAGGAAGACCAAACTTGAATACCAGTACCCAGTCAGCATATTTTCCGACAACTGCGATCTTGAATATATTATTGGCGCCATGTACCACGGCTGTGGCGGCAACAGCTGCCTCAATCGGGAAAAAGAGGGCAAAAACCGGCATGAGCAACGTACCCAGACCAAATCCGGAATAAAGCGTTAAGGCGGCCACCAGAAGGGAGGCCAGGGCTACAATGGCAAAGTCCATCGAAAGAGTCTCCCGGGAAACACTATGGAATTATGGAGATACAGCAATATAAAAATAGTCCTGAACTGTCACCCTCAGCATACGATCAAACAGCCTTGCTCTGCTTTCGGCCAAGAAGGCGTTGTATCTTTTGAGCCTCCGGGGTAATTGACAAACCACCCTTGCAGGTACAGCGAAAACGATGATCCATGCCCTCCCCGACCTCTTTCATGGCAATGATGACCTGACCCAGTGGAATCACATGCTCAAATCCTGCCAGTATCATATTGGCCGCGGCAACGCCATTGAGAGCAGCCATAATATTCTTACCGAGACAGGGAACCTCTACCCGGTCAGCCACAGGATCACAGATAAGTCCCATGGTGTTTTGCAACGCCATGGAGGCGCCATGGAGCGCTGCTTTGCCGTCTCCACCCATCAATTCGACAAGAGCCGCCGCCGTCATGCCCGAGGCCACACCGCATTCATACTGGCAGCCGCCCTCCTCTGCGGCAAATCCCCCCTGCTGAGCGACAAAGACCCCGATAAGTCCGGCAGCCAGCAGGCCGCGCACCATTTCCTCTTCAGATTTGTTGCAGACAGCCGCCACAGCTGTCAGGGTACCTGCAAGAGTACCGCAGGAGCCGGCCGTTGGTGCAGCTGCTATGACCCCCATGGAACTTTTCGTTTCCATGACAGCGGTAACCGCCGCGATAATCGCATTGGTAAGTACGGCAGGGATCACCATACCCTGTTTCTCCGCCTCCCCCAGCAAATGGGATTGCCTCGGCAAAATCCGATCGTCCCAGGATGTTCCCTCTCTTCCGGTATTGACCGCGTTTTTCATTACTCTGAGATGTTGTAGAGCTAACTCCATAATGTATTTGCCATCCACATTGCCCAGGGCGGATTCGTAGGCTACGGCGTGCTCTGACAATTTTCCGCCATCCTCGCCCAACAGCCGTTCCAGCTGATCCAGGTCTGCAAAGGGAAGTGTTCTGTTCTTCTCGGCGGTAATGGGGAAAAGACCGTCCAGGTAGTGTTGATCATCCTGCACCCTTTGACCATCAATCTCCGTCAAACGTATTATTCCACCGCCTGTGGACAGTGCCACAAAACCCAACCTTCGGCCACTTTGTCCTGTCATATCAATTCGATATGTATTGGGATGCACTGCTCCATATCTTTCTATCCGGTAGGAGAGTCGGATGCCCTGCTGCTGACATATCTGTTCGGCATCGACCAGATCCGGATCATCGATACGCATTCCCAGAAAACCGGCGGCAAGCCCCATGGCCGAACCCTGTCCCCTGTAGGTTGTTGCCAGTGAGCCTTCCGGATCAAAGGTGACAACCACCTCCACGGGCTCCTCCTGGAGAAGCCGCCTGCCCAGCAGGCCTATGCGTACCGACGCTGCTGTGTGCGAGCTGCTTGGTCCTCGCATTATCGGACCGACAACATTGTTGAAAATTGAAGGTTGAGATGGAGATGATTCTTGTATGCTGCATGCACTTTTTTCAAGATCAACCACCATACCGCGGGCAACCTCTTTCTTTTTTTCTTCACCCATCAGCAGACCGAGCAATTCGAGGGAAAAATCCACAGCAGTCCCGGCACCTCTGGACGTAACACAGTTTCGGTCCACAACCACTTTGGCCCCCGAATCATCTCGGTTACGGATATCGGCAGTAAACAGGGGATGCCCAGTGGCCTTTCTACCCTCCAGCAGACCATGATGCGCCAATACCAGCCCAGGAGACGCACATATTGCACCAAAATATTTGCCGGCCCCGTCCTGTTTTTTTAACAAAGAGATAAGCGGCTCGGAATTTCTCAGGTTTTCAGCTCCGGGAATTCCTCCAGGCAGAACCACCAGATCATATTCCTCTTCAATACAGTCGTGAATCAATTTATCTGCCGAAATCCTGACATTATGTGAGGAGGTGATAACCAGATCACCTACCGAAGCCACATCGACATGTGCGCCGGCTCTCCTGAAGACATCCACGATACTGAGGGCCTCGATCATTTCGATGCCGTCTGCAACCGGCACAAGAATTTTTTTTGCCATTTTTTTCTCCCGATATCCGATTTCATACATAGTCGTAAAAACTACATAGCAATAAAAACCCGCTTTCTGCATAGCTTTTCTGCTGTGACAGGAACGGCTATAACTGAAACCGCCCATATCACCCCGCTCTTTGTACCATACCTGCTACTTTTCCAGGAGGCAACTTTTATACCGAAATCATAGTCGTTCCCGCCAGCAGCTGTCTCTGCCTGAGCACTCTCCGGTTTCGCTCCATTCGTGATGCTCTCAGGGAGTGTCATGTACCTTAAAAATATGATACTGTAATAACAGATAACAGCACATCAACGACAGGAGTACGTATGCAGAATCCTACAGCGCATAAAACCGACACCGAGCGGTTTCGCTTCAAGTCCTTCCACGAGCTGATGACCCGCCGTATTGCCGAGATACTCCTTATCTCAAGCACATATGATGCCTATATTATGCAGGAAGACGGACCGCTGGCCGAACGGATTATCCATGAGTACCGTGGCCTCAACCTGAGCAGACCTCCCCGGCTGACCTGGATTTCCGATGGTAATGAGGCCCTTCACACTTTAGAGCAGGGACAGTATGATCTTGTCATCGTTATGCCGCATATCGGAAACATGGACTCTTTTACTCTCTGCAGCAGAATAAAAGAGATCCACAGTGATCTGCCCATCTATTACCTTGCCTACGATGCCGGCCACATTCTGGCAAAAAACACACATCGGGACCGTTCCATCATAGACAGGACACTACTCTGGTCCGGCAATACCGATTTACTTCTCGCAATCGTGAAGAACCAGGAAGACAAGATGAATGTCGAACACGACACGCAGCTGGCCGACATCAGAGTCATCATCTTTGTTGAAGATTCCCCCTTTTATCTCTCTTCTCTACTGCCGGTGCTCTACCGCGAACTGGTCCTGCAGACCCAGGCGGTCATGGATGATTCTCTCAACGAGAAAGACAGGTTGCTGCGCATGCGAACCCGGCCGAAAATACTTGTGGCCGAAAACTACGAAGAGGCCTGGGAGCTCTACTGCCGTTATAAAAGCTACCTTTACTGCGTCATCTCCGATGTCCGCTTCGAGAAAATGGGACGAGAAGACAGCCGAGCCGGCATTACTCTTCTGCAGAAAATCCATGCGGAACAAGAGGACCTGCCCTTGCTTCTTTTAAGTTCCGAGTTAGAAAACAAAGAAAAGGCGAAGCAGATCCCAGCCCTGTTTTCAGACAAGAACTCGCCGAATCTTCACAGTGATCTCGACAATTTCTTTAAACACTCACTTGGCTTTGGCGATTTTATTTTCCGCCTCGAAAACGGTGAGGTCACCGCACAGGCGAAAAATCTGCGTGCCATGGCAAATGTTCTGAAGAGCTTGCCCAGCGAATCGTTGCGCTATCATGCCAAAAGAAACGATTTCTCCCGATGGCTGATGGCCAGATTCGAGATGGAAATAGCACAGCAAGTTCGCTCGGTCAAAATCGAAGATTTTTCGGATCTGGAACAGGCCCGTCACTACCTCATTTCCATTATCACCAATAAACTGAAAAAACGACAGCAGGGCTTGGTTTCCGATTTTGTCCAGAATGAATTTGACCCCGACCATGACTTTGTCAAAGTGGGCAAGGGCTCCCTTGGTGGAAAAGCCAGGGGCCTTGCTTTTATCTCCAGTCTGCTGCGAGATGAAGCGGATTTCGCCGGGCAATTTGATTCCGTTACTGTCTCTTTGCCGAAAACATTGGTTATCACTACGGAAGGATTTGATCGTTTCGCCCATCTCAACAATATCTACACTTCCTTTACCGCTATAGAGGATGACGAAAAAATCGAAGAGGCCTTTCTCCAAACCGATTTCCCGGAGGAATTACGTCAGGATCTCAGCATATTTCTCAAATACACATATTACCCTCTGGCCGTCAGATCTTCAGCTATACTGGAAGACGCACATTACCGCGCCAGTGCCGGCGCGTATAATACCTATATGCTGCCGAACAACCATCCCGACCTCAATGTCAGACTCGAACACCTCATCATGGCCGTCAAACTTATCTATTCTTCCATTTTCCAGGAAACTCCGAGAATTCTGGCAAAAAACTCAGTATATCGCCAGGAAGAGGATAAAATGGCGGTCATCATCCAGCAGCTCATCGGTACTCAGCATGACGATTATTATTATCCTGCTGTTTCCGGAGTGGCCCACTCCTATAATTTTTATCCGGTCTCATGCATGAAGCCCGCCGAGGGTGTTGCCCATATTGCCCTGGGCCTTGGCAAAATTGTAGTGGACGACGGCGTCTCCCTGCGCTTTTCCCCCAAGTACCCGCAACTGCTGCCCCAGTTCTCCAGTGTGGACGACATCCTCCGCAACGCACAGCGGTTTTTTTACGCTCTGAACATGAAAAGCGAGGCGGGAAATCCCCTCAAAAAAATGGTCAGTAAAATCGAGATTGACGAAGCAGAGAACCATTATCCCGTCAAAAAACTGGCATCAAGCTATATTCCGGCAGACGAAAAGATACGAGATTTTTATGGAGGCGATGGATATCCGGTTATCACCTTTGCCGCCATCCTGAAATATAACGAATTTCCTCTGGGACAACTTTTGACCACGCTCCTGCAGATTGGGGAAAAAGGTATGGGCTGTCCGGTTGAAATCGAGTTTGCGGTAAACCTTGACGAAGGCAAAAAACCGCATTTCTATCTCCTCCAGATACGCCCTATGGCCGTGGCGCAGAGCAGGATTGATGTCGATATCACAGCTGAAGACCGCGGCAGGGCGTGGTGTTATTCCGACAAAGCCATGGGACAGAGCCGCACAACCGCGGTCCACTCTGTTGTATATGTAAAGCCCCATCGCTTCGATACGGCAAAAACCAGAGAGATCGCCAAAGAGATCGAGAAAATGAACGGCAGATTAAAGGGGCTGGGGAAAAAATATGTCCTGATTGGCCCGGGCAGGTGGGGGACTGCCGACAGATGGCTCGGCATCCCAGTGAAATGGAGCGGCATAACGGAGGCCCACACCATTATAGAAACCACCTCGGAAAAACTGCATGCCGACCCTTCTCAGGGAAGCCATTTTTTCCACAATATAACATCACTTGGTATCAATTATCTGGGTATTCCGCCGCAAGGCGCCAGCTCCATTTCCCTGCAACACCTGGAGTCTCAACGAGCTGCACATGAGACGGAGTATCTACGCTATATCGAACTGGAAAAAGCGGATCTGTTGAAAATTGATGGGAAAACCTCCCAGGCCGTCATTTTGCCTGACGGAGATGAAGACCTTCAGTAAGCCGAGACTCCACAATCGCCTCTTCCCGGACAGAGATGTAGAAGCATCTCCACTATTTTTTCAATTGCAGGCTCCACGCTCGCCGCCACCGCAGCACTGAGCCCTTCGCCCAGCTGATCAAAACATTGGCCCTCTATGCCGACGAGAAAGACCCTGTCAGGGGTTTTTCCCGGATATAGCCTTCGCGAAACTTCGATGGCTTCACGAATTCCTATGCCGTGACAGGAAACATGCGAACTGCTCTCAGGCAGGTCCTCCCAAGAGAGCAGATGGACTGTTCCCGGCCGGCTGCCGAACTGCACCGCATCTACTACCAGCAGCAGATCTTCCCCCTCAAATTCTTCCAACAAGGCCATACCACCCAGACCGGCAAGCTTGAGACGGACACAATCGGGCAACTCCCGTAAGGCAAGACCGTGATAAACGGCATGGCCGACCCCGTCGTCTGCAACAAGATCATTACCAATACAAATAATGAGTGCGGTATGTATCATACACTATCTCGTGACTTCCCCAGGTCTTCCCCGGATTCAGGCGCTTTTCGGCGCTCCGGCGAAAGCCAGTTTGAAGGTGCAGGTATCTCCGACACTGACGGTTTTAGGTCTGGCCGGTCGGCCGGTAAATTCAGCCATAATACCGGCGATATAATAGTGAAACATCTGGCAGGCCGAACCATCGAGCTCCATCTTGCGCTCTTTACATACCGCTCCGATGGGACAGCGGTTCAGAGTAATTACCGCTTCATTGCCCTGCATCTCACCGGCGATATCCATCTGCTGTATGGTAAAGACGCGGACAAGTTCGCTCAAAGCATTTTCCGGCGTAGGATCGTTCAGGTAGATAGGCATATTGGCCGCCATCTTCCGGCCGGCCGCTACAGCCAGAGAGGGGGTTGACTTGCCGACAAATTTTTCAATGGTATCCACAAACATGTCGAGGAGAAAACAGACCTCGATAAAGGCCTTTTCGTGATCCTCTCCGGTAAGTTGCAGCTCTGCTGTTTCTATCATAGGAACTTCTCCATACGCTGGCTGAAATGAATATTCCGGTAAAAGTTGGCGACGACATGGTGATTTTTATGTGCGATGGCTCCGGAGGGGCAAATATAACCACAACTGAGACAGGCTATACAGTTTTCCAACACCTTGACCTCGGCCTTCATGGTTTCTTGATTGAAAGAGAAACAATCCGTCGGACATACATCGAGACAGAGCCTGCATCCGCGGCAGGCCTTTTCTTTAATGGTCATTTCAAGCATCGGTATTCCTCCTCAGTTTACGGACGACCTTTCCTTTGTGAGACACTTCGACATCAAGGGCCATTCGCCCGATTGCATGTGTCGAACAGGCCAGACAGGGGTCATAACAACGCACGATAAATTCCAGACTGTTGAGCATGGCCTCGTCGCCGGTCTCTTTGAGAAGATTGTTGGCTCCTTCCTTGAGCGAGTTGTTTATTGCTGCTGTATTCTGCTGGGTGGCAATAATCATATTGGCGGCCCGCACAATACCGCGCTCATCGATGTCATATTCGTGAATCAAGGTTCCCCTGGGAGCCTCGATATGGGCTATGCCGGTACCGCCTCGAAAATCTGCCGGAACCCGAGTCTCTCCGCGAAGTGCGGGGTTGTTAATGATCTCATTGGCCTTTTCGCAGGTATAGACAAGTTCTATGAGTTTGGCATACATCTGCAGAACCGCATTATGGCAGGGAGTACCGAATTTCTCTTTGAAGACCTCAAACTCTTTTTGCGCCAAAGGTGTTTCCAGAGCATCGGCAACATTGATGCGGGCCAGCGGACCGACTCGATACATCTGCTCAGCACCGTTCATGTTGAGATAGACCTCCTTGGCATAGGAGTTCTGTACGGCGCGTTCACTCATCATCTCATGGTAAGACGTAGCGGCAAACTCAGGCTGCAGTCCTCCGCTCGAATCCATGGCACGCAGCATCCCGTCGTAAACATTGAGCTTGCCACCCTGAACGGTCCCAAGATACCAGCTGGGTGAATTGAGTTGTTGCAGCAAAATGGGATTTTTGTCCAATAGGCCGAAAAGCAGTGCCTTGGTCTCACCCGCCAGTTCATGAACGACCTGCACGGCTTCAGCTGTCAACTCCTGCAATCTTTTGAACTGACCATCACTTAACTTAAAGGAAATCCCTCCCGCCACCGCCGTTACCGGATGAATCCCCCTGCCGCCGATGGTTTCATTTATTTTCTGACCGAGACTTCTGAGGCGCAGTCCCTTTTTGGTGAGCTCCGGGGCCGCATCAACCATGCCGACAATATTGTGAGTGGCAGCGGTGTCGGCCAGCCCGAAGACAAGATCCGGTCCGGCCAGCACGAAAAGAGAAAGGCTATGGGAATGGATAAAATGGCCCATATACATAAATTCGCGCAGCAGTTTGGCCGCCGGAGGCGGTTCCACTCCAGCCGCGGCATCAAGAGCCTTGGCGGCCACCAGATGATGTGCCGTCGGGCAGACACCGCAGATACGCGCTGTAACCTGCGGCATGGTAGCCGCTTCCATGCCCACCAGAATCCGTTCAAAGCCGCGTAACTCGTTGACACAGAATGACGCATTGCTTACCGCTCCGCCGTCATCACAGTCAAGTAGAATCCGGGCATGTCCCTCTATCCGGGTAACCGGATCTATTTTAATGGTTTTGCTCATTTTCCTGCCTCCACATCTGCAATCCACTTGTGGATCAAAAAGGTCGGTTTATTGCCGATCATTCGGGTGGCCATGGCATAGGCATAATGCGTCTTGGCTGACCGTTCGATATGATTTACAATGGTATCCGGCTTTATAGCGGTAAGCCTCGACATACGGTCGCTGACCTCGGTACGGATATCATGATTCGGCTCAGCCAGGATCTGCATGGTCGGACCGGCACAACCGGTACACATTATGCCATGGTTGGGGCACGGCGCCAGACACCTGTCGAGGGTCACCGAGCCAAGACAGATATAGCCCTGGCTGAGAAAACAGACATCATCCTCGGGCACCTCATCGAGGGTATCTTTAATAACCGTGACATCGGTCTTTTTCATAACCCGGTTGCAGCCCGCGCAGACCGACTCCTGACCGGCCTTTGGCTCACGGCCATCCACCAGCGCGGCCAGGCTTTCAAAAATGTAGTGCGCATGGGGTGGGCAGCCGGGTAAATAGAGATCCACATCAATGACCTCATCAATCGGCAGAACGGTGTGTTCAAGACCGGTGACGTCAGTGTCCGGAATAAATGTCGTTCTGGTTGTCGGAGTGGACGTATAGACATAGTCCATGATTTCTTCTCTGGTATGGGCCAGCCCGGCGCCATGCAGCCCGCCGTAGACGGCGCAGGTACCGAAGGCTATGATGGTCTTGCAGTTACGGCGCATCTCCAGGGCCGCATGACGATCATGTTCCGTCCTGATCGAGCCCGTCACGATGCCGATATCAGCCTCGGGGTACCCTTTCACGTCGGTAAGCACCGGACATTTCAAAAACTCAATATCCTCAAACACTTTCAAAATTTTTTCATGGAGATCGACAAGGGCGACATGACACCCGCCACAATCACAGAGCCACTCAGTATTCAGGCGAACTTTTTCACCACTCATTTGATACACTCCTCTTCCGGGATATTAACAGCTCATCCGTCAACAGTCAGAACCTTTAAACAGGCATTTTCACCGGCATGTTTGATTTCCAGGGTAGCCTTCTTCCCCATAATGCTCTCCAGTGCTCCGGCAAAAAAACCATACATCATATTACAGAGAGACCCCTCCTGCGGATGACCAAAGCGAAAAAGCGCCTGACGAATCATACAGTCCCGAAAGACCAGCTGAACCTGAGACTGTCCCTGCTCATTTTTCGTTATCATTTCAGCTTGAGATGTCGGCTTGAATGGTTCAAAGCCCCACAGACAGTTATTCTGCATTAAAATTCTGCGTACCTCGGCAACGGCTTCAAGAAGATCGTCGGTCTGCTTGGCCCCTTCAGAAAATTTTCTGCCGAGACTGCGGCCGGCCGACATCGTCATACTCTTTGCGCCTCGCCCCAGAATAGGTTCTATGCCGGCGGAAAGAGCTGCCATAAAATTCATTGTTTCCTGTAAAGTACGTCGTTTTTTTAGGATTTCGTCCACCTCAAAACTCCTCCTTGCGGCATGATATGTTTTCACTGCAGACCCCGGCAGGAAAGAGAAACACCGTGTCTCCTGCCCAGCCCGGATTTCTCAGATCCAGTCCCAGCCTCTGTTAGCATTTTCAGGTAAAAGGCGGCAGCGCAGAAGACTTCTCGGCCGAAGACCCTGCCCTTCGCTCCTCTTAAGTGAGAATATTTCTCACAGTTGGACATTAAACTACAATAGCATCACCCCTTATTCAAGCATAATTACAATATTCGTGCTTTTGCCATCGACACCAACCACAAGAATTTTCCGGTGGATATCGTTATAAAGCCGACTTTTTGTTACAACATAACAAAAATATATGAAAATATATTCCGGTTATGGCACTATAGCATGCATCTCAATCCGTGAACCCGGCTGTATGGCTCGAATGCTCCTTCTGCAACAGGGCACATCCACCACCACCCGATGTTTTTGGTACAGCTCAATATGGATGCCTTAGATAATCACATTGATGACAGGAAACTCTCCGCCACGGATCACGCCATTATCGTTTGTAATCGTGAGGAGATCATCACCAGCTGGGACACACGTGCAGAACAGACATTTGGCTGGACTGCAGGAGAAGCTCTGGGCCAGAAGATCTTCTACCTGCTCCTTCCTCCCACTCCAGAGTCCATGCCCAGCCTGACCCTGACAGATATCATCTCCACGGGTCAGCAGGAAACAACCGAGCAGTTCAGTCTGTCTCAAGTGGTTCAGCACAAAAAGGGCTCGGTTTTTGATGCGCATTTTCTAATTTTTGATGTACGGGAATCCGCCTCCATCATTGTCCTGATCCGCAATCTCAGTCGCCAGCAACGTTTTTTAGATAAAATCAATACATCTTTTCAGCAGCAAACCGTGCTTGACGACATTCTCAGAATTTCTCTTAAACCAATCTCTCTCAGTCAACAACTCGACCAGCTGCTCTGTTATCTGTTCACAGTACCACAATTGAATCTGCTGCCCCAGGCTGCTGTTTTTCTCGCAGAACATGACAGTGATATTTTCACCATCAAGTCATGTCAAGGCTTTCCGAATCGTCACAGGCTGCCCTGTCGAAAGATGGTCCAGGGAGTCTGTCGATACGGCCAGTCAGCCCAGTACGAAACATTCAGACTCCCTTCCTGCAACACAGCCGAAAACCGAGAAACCTGTGGACTCGATATCCCCCATGGTCATTTATGTCTTCCCATAAAAAAGAAAGAAAAGACCATCGGCATTCTCTGTCTCTACACAACCGCAGGACATTACTTTGAGCCACATGACGAGCATCTCACTGCATCCATCTGCAACATCATTGCCGGCATGGTCGAAAGCAGAGAGATGGATCTTCAACTGGTAGGCCTCGTTCACGACCTACGCCACTCCATCAATGAAATTCGAGAAGAAAAAAAGTTCTCGGAATCAATCATTCAGGGATTAACGCACGGCCTTATCGTCACCGACCTCGAAGGCAATATTCATACATATAATGGTATGGCCGAGACGATAATGCGTTCTTTTACCACGACACTTGCCGATCAAAATCTCATCGATGTCGTCGGTCAGGACGGTGCCGCCCGGTTGCTCGACATCAACCACCGCAACAACCGTCACCTCGAGCAGGAGCTGTCCGTCAGTTTCAACCATGGTGACGAAAAAATAATCGGCTATTCAGTTGTTGCCCGCGAAGACGCCATGGGAAAGCAAGTTGGCCGGATCATCTCCATCAATGACATTTCCGAGTTGAAATATGTTCGTAAGGAAATGGAGAAAATGAACAGGCTGGCGACAGTTGCGGAAATTGCCTCGGCCGTGGCCCATGAGGTACGTAATCCTCTGGCGGGTATAAAAATCATGGCCCAGTCCATCCAAGGCCAATCCGTCAGCCAAGAGGAGCAGACGGAGTGTCTCACCCGCATTATCAGACAGGTTGACAGGCTTAATTCGCTTCTCACTGAATTTTTTTCCTACGCCCGTCCCGCCGAACCTCAGATACGACCGACCTCGCTGCTTGACATCATATCGGAAACACAGCATCTCATAGCTAATAAGATGCTGAAAAACCATATCATTTTCGAAGAAGACCAACAAAGCAACCTACCGCTGATCATTGCAGATCCCAACCAGGTGCAGCAGGTGCTTCTCAACCTTTTTCTCAATGCCATGGACGCCATCCGGCAAGGCGGTATTATCAAGCTCAAAACCGCCCATATCAAAGGTACGGAATTATCACGCCACCGTAAGAAAAACCCGGGTCTGCTTCCCCTTTCGGCCTATGTTTTTGTTTCTATAGCCGATAACGGTATCGGCATGAGTCCTGATGTAACAGAAAAGGTTTTCGAACCGTTTTTTACCACAAAATCGACAGGAACCGGTCTAGGTCTCTCTATTGTTTATCGTACTTTGCGTGAGAACAAGGCCGCCATAACAGTCGAAAGCACCCCGAACAGGGGCTCGACTTTCACGCTCTATTTCAGAACGGTGAAATAATGGCCACCGTTCTGATCGTTGATGATGCCGACGACCTCACCTTCTCCCTTGGAAATATCGTCAAGCGTGAGGGCTACGCTCATATCTCAGCAGCAACAGGTAAAAGTGCACTTTCCGCTTTGCAAACCAACATTGTCGATCTGATTTTCCTTGATATCGGCCTGCCCGATATTAACGGTATCGACCTTATTCCCACCATTTTGGAATTTTCCGGAGACAGCGACATCGTTATGCTTACCGGCAACAATGATGCCAAGACGGCTGTGGAGTCTTTGAAGGCCGGTGCGGTTGATTATATAGTAAAACCTTTTGATTTGATTGAATTCACCACCACTCTCAATCGGTTGATGCAGTCCCGCCTGACCAGCAAGAAGGTCATGCTCAGCTCGCACCATGATGGCGAACCGCTGATGATTGCCGAGTCCAAAGCCATGCTGCCCATCCTGGAGGCCATCAGCGCCGCAGCAAGCGTCAATGCTCCGGTACTCATCACAGGGGAAACAGGCACCGGCAAAGAACTGGCGGCTCACGCCATCCACAACAGGCAGAAGGGCAAAAATGGTGTCTTTGTCAAAGTCGATTGTGGCGCACTTTCAGCAAATCTAATTGAGTCTGAACTGTTCGGCCATGAAAAGGGGGCCTTTACCGATGCTTCGAGCGGCAAAAAAGGGCTGGTCGAGATTGCCGACGGCGGCACACTGTTCCTTGATGAAATCGGCAACCTGCCCATTTCGCTGCAGCCAAAACTCCTTCGCCTCATAGCGGAGTCAACCTTCCGCAGGGTTGGAGGGACACGGGATATACAGGTTTCTGTCCGCATCGTTGCCGCCACGAATATAAACATCAGCGAACAGATCCGTAAAGGACGCTTCCGCGAAGATCTCTATTACAGGCTTAACGTCATCCCGATGGTTCTTCCTCCGCTCCGCCTGCGTCAGGATGACATACTCCTGCTGGCAGATTACTATCTCCACTTCTTTAACAAGGAACTGAAAAAGAATATCAGAGGCTTCACTGCTTCGGCCCGGGCTTCGCTCCTGGCACACCACTGGCCAGGCAATATCCGGGAACTGCGAAACCTGCTGGAAAGAGAAATGATCTTTTGTAAATCGGAATGGTTGTCCCTCACGACAAACACTCCTGCGGCAGTCGACCACGACACAGGTTGTCCCCTCCTCAGCCTGGGCGATATGGAACGGTTGCATATCCAAAAAGTTCTTCAGGCAACCGGTAACAATAAATCACAGGCAGCCCGGATACTCGGCATTACCCGGACCACCCTCCGCTCAAAAATCGCAGATGGATAATAACTAACCAGATGGACAACTATTAACCACCCAACCAACTGAACTCGAACGTAATTTTTCCTATCATGCTGTTTTTCTTTACAATACATTGGCAACGACATTGGCACACTCTTTGCTCCAATCATACAACAACGTACCACAACTGCCCTTTAATCCGGATTTCTCACCAGCCGAGGTTGCCGTGAATGCGAGGCGCGAACGGAACGAAAAAAAGAGTCCCCAATCTGATCAAAGGAGAAGCCGCAGTGACGATGAAAAAGGTCTTGATAGTTGATGACGAAGAAGACATGCTCTGGATGTTACAACGAAACCTGGACAATGGTATCCCAAATATCGAAACCTTCGCGGCACAATCCGGCAACGAAGCCCTCGACGTCCTGGAGGAAACCGATATCGACCTGGTCATTACGGACATCAATATGCCCGGCATGAGCGGGCTTGAGCTTCTTACCGAGGTAAGCAACAGATGGAAAAGCACCAAAGTCATTATCATGACCGCCTATCCATCCAACGCTTTTGCCAATAAAGCCAAAAAAGAAGGTGCCGTTAAATTTGTTGAAAAACCCTTCGACATCAACGACATGCGTACAATTGTTGAAAATGCCCTGGAAGGTGGTGTCGTACCGCAGAGCTCCCGTGGCGGTATTGCTCTAGTCGATATTATTCAGTTCAATGGTTTGGCAAAATCAACATCCGCCTTAAAAATTTCCGCTAATGACCAAAAAGGCATGATATATTTTCGTGAAGGAAAAGTTGTCCACGCCTCCTTTGGTGAATATAGCGGCGAAACAGCGTTTTTCAAAATTTTAGAAGTCAAGGGTGCCGAACTGCAGAATCTCAGCGGCATTGAACCCCCGACTATCAGCATGGGAAAATCCGTCGAATCGCTTATGCTCGAAGCTGCGGTGATGAAAGACGAGGAGGAAGTAAAGCGCTCCTCCGGCATGGATGCCCTGTCTTCTAAGACCGAGGAGTCATCTCCTTTTTCTCCAACGCAGAAAAACCAGGTGCCGGCCGGCCAGGATATTGAAGACAGCACAACTACCAATTCAGAAGAGTTAGAACCCACAGAGGAAGACGACATGACAGAAATTCAAAAGATTTTAGCAGAGTTTACCAACATTGATGGTGTGCATACGGCATGTCTGGTCGGGCGGGATGGTTTTCTGCTCGATAGCCTTGCCCGAACAGGAATTGATGCCGAGATGATCGGCGCCATTGCCTCTTCAGGCTTCGGCTCGGCGGAAACAATGGGAAACCAGCTTGGTCAGGGTGCACTGAGCATGACAATGCTCGAATACACCGAAGGGCCTGTTTTATTTGCCCCGGTGGGAGAAGAGGCTTTTCTTGTTATCGTTGCCGACAAAGACACCAACCTCGGCTGGATCAGGATCGCAATTAAAAAGAATGCCGCCAAGATCGAAAAAGTAGCTTCTGTTTGATGGCAAGTACTCCCACAAGCCCTCTCCCGGGATCACATGGGGTGTTTACCATCCAACATCACCAAACCGATCAACCACCCAGCTGAAAACAACCTGCCGGCATATGCGGAATGCGCAAATGCCGGCAGGCCGTCCCGCCTCTGTCATCAGCTCGCTCAGCTGAGATGCTCCAGTGCTTCGCGCAGGCCGATAAATCTCGGTTCATATTTTTTAATGAGCATTCTCGCCTTGGCCAACCACTCTTTCTTGCTTGTCATCAGAAAAATAAAGAAGGGCTGATCCGGCATGTGTCTGATGATAAAATGATACTGATCAGTGGTTATCAGAATATCGTCAATTACCTCACTGTCGGCAAGAAGATTTATAGCTTTACTGTTTGACTTGACGATGGAGGCAAGATATGCCGAGGCTGCCGCGGTCTCAATACCCTCGCGCCGGGTAGCTTCCGCAATGGACATCCCATCATCCACAGTAACGACCGCCACCGCTAAAATATGGGGTAATTCCTGCGCCATTTCTTCAACAAGTTTCTGAATTTCTTTTATCATAAAAATCCTGCCCTTCTGAAAAATAAATACTATTTTCAATCTGATTACGTATAATCCTCAGCCATGATCTTTTTATCCGGGAGACAGATTAAATTTTTCTAGGAAAGACTGAGGGGACTGATTTTT